>NZ_CP093443.1:0-693277 GCF_026168515.1 Brevibacterium spongiae
TTGACGGTGTCGAACTCCAAGAATGAGCTCATCAGCCGCTGGCGCACGGTGGTCTCAACCCTGGATCAGGACCCGGAACTCACGGCTCATCAGAGGGGATTCCTGTCTCTCGCCGTACCGAAGGCCCTCGTGGACAATGCCCTCGTCCTCCTCGCAGTGCGTGACGAACACACCCGGCGCACCATTGAGACTCGACTCCTCGGCCCTCTGACCAGGGAATTTTCGAAGGTCCTCGGTTTCGACGTGACCTTCGGCTTCGTCGTCGATCCCGAGCTCGACGTGCCGATCAGGTTCGAAGATCTCATCGGCGAACCGACACCGGGACCTCAGGTGCCCATCGATCCGGTCACGTCCACCTCGGCGACGGGCGGCCCTGCCCCGGTGCAGGAACAGCAGCCGGCCCCTCATACTCCTACTCCGCAGGCGAATCCGCAGACATCGGGCGCCGAAGCGTCCGCCGACCGGGGATCGGCACCTGCAGCCCACGCTCACCAGGACTACGGTCACCAGACCGACCACCACGAACCGCCGGCACCGGCGCAGGCGCAGTCGGCACAGAACACCTCGGGAATGACCGAGCGCGAACTCAAGATCGCCGAGGCGACCGCCGCCCCCATGGTTCCGCCCGTCGACGCTCCCGGTGTCGCCCAGCTCAACCCGAAGTACACCTTCGACACCTTCGTCATCGGCGCATCGAACCGCTTCGCCCATGCGGCCGCCTTCGCCGTCGCCGAGGCTCCGGCCAAGGCCTACAACCCCCTCTTCATCTATGGAGATTCGGGACTGGGCAAGACCCACCTGCTCCACGCCATCGGCTATTACGCCACTCAGCTCTTCCCGGAGATCCGCGTCAAATACGTCTCGAGCGAAGAGTTCGTCAACGACTTCATCAATACGATCGGGTCGTCGAAGACATCGAATGCCCTGCGCCCGGCCTTTCAGCGGCGCTACCGTGAGGTCGACATCCTCATGATCGATGACATCCAGTTCCTGCAGGGCAAGGATGCCACCGTCGAAGAGTTCTTCCACACATTCAATGCTCTCCACAATGAGGCCAAACAGGTCGTCATCACCTCCGACCAGCCGCCGAAGATGCTCAAGGGCTTCGAGGAGAGGCTGCGCTCCCGCTTCGAATGGGGTCTGCTCACCGACGTGCAGCCGCCCGATATGGAGACCCGGTTCGCGATTCTGCGTCGCAAGGCAGCCGCCGAGCAGCTCGACGTCCCCGATGACGTCCTCGAATACATCGCATCCCGCGTCTCGTCGAACATCCGCGAGCTCGAAGGCGCTCTCATCCGCGTCACCGCGTTCGCGAACCTCAACGATCAGCAGATCGACGTCTCGCTGGCAGAGACCGTGCTCAAGGACTTCATCACCCAGGACGACACCCCTGCCGTGACCGCCGCGGACATCATGGGTCAGACCGCCGCCTACTTCAGCCTCACCCTCGATGACCTGTGCGGGACCTCCCGCTCACGGACCCTGACCACGGCTCGTCAGATCGCGATGTACCTGTGCCGCGAGCTCACCGACCTCTCCCTGCCGAAGATCGGCCAGGCGTTCGGCGGCCGCGATCACACGACGGTCATGCATGCGAACAAGAAGATTCGAACTCAGATGGCCGAGCGACGTGCCGTCTACACCCAGGTCACCGAACTCACAAACCGCATTAAACAACAGCATCGCCTATAGAACGCGGTATACACATCTGTGGATAACCTTGGGGACAATTGCTCACAGCTGGGGACAAGGCGGTGGACAGAAGTGCTGTGCGGGTGGAAAGATGTGAACTACATGCTTGTGTTTACCCAAGCGCCCACCGACTCCCACGTCGTGGTGCACAAGGCATCCACAGGTCCATAAGCGGATGGATCCCTTGACTGCTCAGGGGTAGACAGCACTTGTCCACAGTCTCCACAGGTGCTGATACTTCTACCAAGTGAATTCAACTCTTAAGAGGGCGACCGCCACCGCCTGCTCCGCTCGGCTTTCGACGAGCTGTGAGCACAGCCTCGAGGGTGATGCTGAGGCGGAGAATATTCGAACACAGGATCTCGATCGATTCTCGAATCCGAGATTCACGTTTCGCTGCCCGTTTCCGCTTGGGCTCAGGCACTTTCGGCACTGCCTTCCGATCGACTCTGCTGAGGTGGTCATTCATCCGATAGGCTGTGTAAAGTTTTCCGAGCAGTATCGAGCCTGTGCCCTGCGGCCCGGAGTCTTGAGCCAGATGCCCCGAGCAGGTCGGGTGGCCACCCCGAAGGAGTAAAGTGAACGCGGAAGCATCCCCCTTGAAGTTCAAAGTCAATCGCGACGTTCTTGCCGACGCGGTGACCTGGGCGACCAAGACTCTGCCCAACCGTCCTTCCGCTCCGGTTCTCACCGGCATCCTCATCACCGCTGAAGCCGGAGGCACCGTTCGGCTGGCCGTCTTCGATTACGAAGTCTCCTCCCGAGTCGAGATCGCAGCCGATGTCGTCTCCGCCGGCACAGTGCTCGTCTCCGGACGACTGCTGGCTGACATCTCCAAGGCTCTGCCGAATCAGGAAGTCACCCTCGAGCAGATCGATGCGAAGGTCGACGTCACCTGCGGGTCCTCACGCTTCTCACTGATGACGATGCCCGTCGCCGAGTACCCTGCACTGCCGCAGGTTCCCGACGACTCCGGAACCGTGTCCGCCGGCGAATTCCAGAACGCTGTCTCACAGGTCACGATCGCGACGTCGAAGGACGACACCCTGCCGATCCTGACCAGTGTCCGCGTGGAGATCGAAGGCGAGAAGGTCACCCTGCTCGCCACCGACCGGTACCGCCTGGCCGTCCGCGAATTCACCTGGAACCCCGGTCGCCCGGACGTCTCGGCCGTCGCACTGCTGCGCGGCCGCACCCTCTCCGACGTGTCGAAGTCCCTCGGCGGCGATGTCACCATCGGACTGAGCACCGACGCCGGCAAGGACCTCATCTCGTTCACTTCGGCCGGCCGAGTGACCACTTCGCTGCTCGTCGAGGGCGAGTACCCGAAGGTCCGGTCGCTGTTTCCCGACTCGGTGCCGATCCACGCCATCGTGGAGACCGCGGTGCTGCGCGAAGCCGTCCGTCGTGTCTCACTCGTGGCCGAGCGCAACACTCCGCTGCGGTTCGAAGTCACCGACGGAATGCTCACCCTTCACGCCGGAACCGGTGACGACGCTCAGGCTTCCGAAGCGGTCGAAGCGACCCTGCAGGGTGACGAGATCACCGTCGGCTTCAACCCGCACTACATCGCCGAGGGCCTCGCAGCCGTCGAGAGTCCCTATGTGAACTTCTCCTTCACACAGCCGATGAAGCCGGTCATCATCTCCGGGCAGAAGGAACTCGACGGATCGGCCGACGAATCCTATCGATATCTGCTCATGCCCACGCGCATCTGAATGTGGATATCCCGACTCTCCCTGCGTGACTTTCGGTCGTATCCGGAACTCGACCTCGAGTTCTCTCCCGGAGTCACCACCTTTGTGGCGGACAACGGGACCGGAAAGACCAATATCGTCGAGGCGATCGGGTACCTCGCACACCAACGCTCCCACCGGGTCGCGTTCGATGCACCCCTGGTGCGTGAGGACCGTCCCGCCGCAACGGTGTCGGCCCTGGTCAATCGGGACCAGCGTCATGCCACCGTCGAAGTGACGATTCAGGCCAAGGGCGCCAATCGGGCCCGCGTCAATCGCAGCGCCGTCAAGCTCAAGGACATCCTCGGGCTCGTGTCCTGCGTCGTCTTCGCGCCTGAGGATCTCAGCCTGGTGCGCGGTGAACCCGCCGAGCGCCGATCATGGATCGACACCCTCGTCGTGGCCCGCAATCCGCGGTTCGCCTCGATCATCACGGACTTCGAACGTGCCCTCAAACAGCGCAACGCACTGCTGAAGAGACTCCGGGAAGACCGTGATCCGGGCCTCGAGGCGACACTGGACATCTGGAACATGGCCTATGCCGATTCCGCGTCCGAGCTGGTCTTCGGCCGGCAGCGGATCCTCGCCGACATCGTGGCTCCGCTGCAGGAGAACTTCGCCTATATCGCCGCAGATGCCCGGCTCGAGAGGCAGGGTGCGCACATCTCCTACGATTCGCGCATCGACTACTCCCGGTCCGCCTCCGCAGCCGAATGCAGAGAGCTGCTGCTCGAAGCCCTCGATCGGCGGCGCACTGCGGAGATCGAACGCGGACTCACACTGCACGGCCCCGGACGCGACGACCTGTCGTTGCGCATCGGTTCACATCCGGCCAAGGGCTACGCCTCCCACGGGGAGACATGGTCGCTGGCCCTGGCCATGCAGCTGGCCGGATGGGATCTGCTCTCCGCCGATGCCGGCTCCGCCGCCGAACAGCCGATCCTCGTCCTCGACGACGTCTTCGCCGAACTCGACACAGGAAGGCGCAGTCGGCTGGCGACTCGCGTCGCCGCCGCCGAGCAGGTCTTCATCACCGCCGCCGTCGATTCGGATCTGCCCGAAGGGCTCGAAGGGACTCGGATCGATGAGTCCCGACTGCTGCAGGACACCTCATCGTGAGCGGAATCAGCCGAGACTTCTCGACCCCGGTCGCCTCCCTCGAAGCCCTCGACAGGGTTCGACGCATGGAGGTCACCGAAGCGAAGTTCGTCCGCAGCCGCCGCCGTTCCCGCCTCCGCGGAGAGGTCGTGTACTCGGGCTCCGGCAAGGACGGACGTGACCCGAAGTCAGTGTCGTCCGTGCTCGGTTCGCTCATCTCCGACCGCGGTTGGACCTCCTCCCTCGACATCGGCAAGGTGCTCGGTCGGTGGCCCGATCTCGTCGGCCCGCAGGTCGCCCAGCATGCGACCCCTGTCGACTTCTCGCCGCCCCTGCTCGTCATCGCCGCCGATTCGACGACCTGGGCCACCCAGCTGCGCGTCCTCAAACCGACGATCCTGCGCCGCCTCGAAGAGGGACTGGGTTCGGCGACGATCACGGAGATCGAGATCAAGGGACCGCAGGGACGCAGCTTCAAACGGGGCCGACGCTCTGTGGTCGGCCGCGGACCTCGCGACACGTTCGGGTGAAAGGGCCCGGCCGCCTCGGCGAACGGGTCGCCGGGACCGACGAGAACCTGTGCGGAACCCGCAGCAGGTGGGAAGAACACAGAAGGCCTTAAACGGCCATAGCCGCTCCCTTAGGTGTCCGGGGGTACATCTGCGGTCCGAAAATTCGGGAAATCCGCCTTCACAGGCCGCTTACGGGCATTTCAGCGTGCGGCGCGGTAGAATGGGGAGCTGATAGCGACCATCCGAACAAGGAGTCACATGACGACCGAGGATCAGCCTCATTATGATGCCGGCGACATCACGGTACTCGAAGGTCTCGAGGCAGTCCGGAAACGACCCGGCATGTACATCGGTTCGACCTCGGAACGTGGTCTCCACCACCTCGTTCAGGAGATCGTCGACAACTCGGTCGACGAGGCGATGGCCGGCTACTGCGACCATATCGAGGTCACGATCCTCGCCGACGGCGGTGTCCGCGTCACCGACGACGGCCGCGGAATGCCCGTGGCCATGCACCCGACCGAGGGCAAGCCGACCGTCGAGGTGATCCTCACGATCCTCCACGCCGGCGGTAAGTTCGGCGGCGGCGGCTATGCTGTGGCCGGCGGTCTCCACGGTGTGGGTTCGACCGTCGTCAACGCGCTGTCCGAACGGCTCGAGGTCGAGGTCAAGCGCGACGGCTACGTGTGGAACATGGACTTCGTCCAGGGTGTGCCCACCGGCGAACTGCAGCGCGGTGAGGTGAGCGACGAGACCGGGACGACCGTGACCTTCTGGCCCGACGGCTCGATCTTCGAGACCACGGACTTCTCCTACGAGTACCTGCGTGCCCGTTTCCAGCAGATGGCCTTTCTCAACAAGGGCCTGAAGATCAGCCTCACCGACGAACGCCACAACGAGGTCGATGACGATGACGTCCAGATCGACGAGGACGAGGCAGACGAATGGAAGCCGCGCACCGTCACCTACCGCTACGAGCACGGCCTGCTCGACTACGTCGAGTACCTCAACTCGTCGAAGAAGGCTGATCTCGTCCACCCCGACGTCATCGTCTTCGAAGCCGAAGAGGGCGAACAGATGCTGTCGCTCGAGATCGCGATGCAGTGGACGACGTCGTACAACGAATCCGTCCACACCTATGCAAACGTCATCAACACCCACGAGGGCGGCACTCACGAAGAGGGCTTCCGCACCGCACTGACCTCGCTGGTCAACGCGTATGCGAAGGAACAGAAGCTGCTGCGCGAGAAGGACCCGAACCTCACCGGCGACGACATCCGCGAGGGCCTGACCGCGGTCATCTCCGTCAAGCTCGGCGACCCGCAGTTCGAAGGGCAGACGAAGACCAAGCTCGGCAACTCCGAGGTCAAGGGATTCGTCCAGCGCGTCGTGCGCGACGAACTCGGCCACTGGTTCGAGTCGAACCCGGCGCAGGCCAAGGACGTCGTCCGCAAGGCCCTGCAGGCCTCCCAGGCCAGGATGGCCGCACGCAAGGCGCGAGAAGCCACCCGCCGCAAGGGACTGCTCGAGTCCTCGGGCATGCCCGGCAAGCTCAAGGACTGCCAGTCGAAGGACCCGACGATCTCCGAGGTGTTCATCGTCGAGGGCGACTCGGCCGGCGGCTCGGCCACGCAGGGCCGCAACCCGAACACGCAGGCGATCCTGCCGCTGCGCGGAAAGATCCTCAACGTCGAGAAGGCCCGTCTCGACCGGGCCCTTGGCAACAATGAGGTGCAGGCGATGATCACCGCCTTCGGCACCGGCATCGGTGAGGAATTCGACCTCGAGAAGCTCCGCTACCACAAGATCGTCCTCATGGCCGACGCCGATGTCGACGGTCAGCACATCACCACACTGCTGCTGACTCTGATCTTCCGGTACATGAAGCCGCTCATCGAACACGGCTACGTCTACCTCGCCACTCCGCCGCTCTACCGGATCAAGTGGTCGAACGCAGCACACCAGTTCGCCTACACGGACAAGGAACGCGACGGCCTGCTCGAGACCGGTCGGGCCGAAGGCAAGCGCCTGCCCAAGGATCTCGCGATCCAGCGCTACAAGGGTCTGGGCGAGATGAACTACGAGGAGCTGTGGGAGACGACGATGGACCCGGATCATCGCCTGCTCAAGCAGGTCTCCCTCGATGACGCGATCGTCGCCGATGAGATCTTCACGGTCCTCATGGGCGATGACGTGGATTCGCGTCGCCGGTTCATCCAGGAGAACGCGAAGGACGTCCGCTTCCTCGACATCTGATCATCCACCCTCACCGGGGCCCCGCCTCGGTGAGGGTGAGAGGTCGGATGCCTCGACCCCATTCTTTGAACTCATCAATCGCCGTCGCATCCGGTTGACAGCCAACCGGACACGGTCAAGACACAAGGGAAGAGCCTACATTGGCCGACGAGTACGATATCGGAACAGAAACCAACCGGATCGAGCAGGTTGATCTCAACCTCGAAATGCAGAGGTCATACCTCGATTACGCGATGAGCGTGATCGTCGGACGTGCCCTGCCGGACGTCCGCGACGGACTCAAGCCGGTCCACCGTCGCGTCCTCTACGCGATGTTCGACGGCGGCTACCGCCCCGACCGCAACTTCTCGAAGTGCTCCCGTGTCGTCGGCGACGTCATGGGCCAGTACCACCCGCATGGTGACACGGCGATCTACGACGCCATGGTCCGCCTCGTGCAGCCGTGGACGATGCGGTATCCGCTCGTGGCCGGTCAGGGCAACTTCGGTTCCCCCGGAGACGACGGCGCGGCCGCCCCCCGTTACACCGAGTGCAAGATGGCGCCCCTGGCCATGGAGATGGTCCGGGACATCGAAGAGGGCACCGTCGACTTCCAGGACAACTACGACGGGCGCAACCAGGAGCCCATGGTCCTGCCGTCCAGATTCCCGAACCTGCTGGTCAACGGCTCCGCGGGCATCGCGGTGGGCATGGCCACGAACATTCCGCCGCACAATCTGCGTGAAGTCGCTTCCGGTGCGCAGTGGCTGCTGTCGCACCCCGAGGCGAGCAAGGAAGAGGCCCTCGAGGCGCTCCTCGGCCTCATCAAGGGACCGGACTTCCCGATGGGAGCGACCGTCCTCGGGCGCAAGGGCATCGAAGACACCTACCGCACCGGTCGCGGCTCGATCACCCAGCGCGCCGTCGTCGAGGTCGAGGAGATCCAGGGCCGCACCTGCCTCGTCGTCACCCAGCTGCCGTATATGGTCAATCCCGACACTCTGGCTGCGAAGATCGCCTCCTACGTCAAGGACGGCAAGGTCGCGGGCATCGCCGACCTGCGCGACGAGTCCTCGGGCCGCACCGGTCAGCGCCTGGTCATCGTGCTCAAGCGCGATGCCGTGGCCAAGGTCGTGCTCAACAACCTCTACAAGCACACCTCGCTGCAGGAGAACTTCTCCGCGAACATGCTTGCGCTCGTCGACAGCGTGCCGCGCACGCTGAGCATCGATTCCTTCCTGCGCCTGTGGGTCAAGCACCAGATCGAAGTCATCGTCCGTCGCACGCAGTATCGTCTGCGCAAGGCCGAGGAACGCGCCCACATCCTGCGCGGCTACCTCAAGGCCCTCGACGCCCTCGACGAGGTCATCGCCCTGATCCGCCGGTCCCCGTCCTCGGACGAGGCCCGGACCGGTCTGATGGAGCTGCTCGAAGTCGACGAGATCCAGGCCAATGCGATCCTCGACCTGCAGCTGCGCCGTCTGGCCGCCCTGGAACGATTGAAGATCCAGGAAGAGGCCGACAAGATCGAAGCCCTCATCGCCGAGTACAACCACATCCTCGCAACGCCGTCGCGCCAGCGGGAGATCGTGTCCGAGGAGCTCGACGAGATCGTCGAGCGCTACGGTGACGACCGCCGGACGAAGATCCTCGCCGGCTTCGACGGAGACGTGTCCATCGAGGACCTCATCCCCGAAGAGGAAGTCGTCGTCACCATCACCCGCGGCGGCTACGCGAAGCGGACGCAGACGCACCTCTACCGGGCACAGCGCCGCGGAGGCAAGGGCATCAAGGGCGCACAGCTGCGCGGCGACGACGTCGTCGAACAGTTCTTCGTCACCTCGACGCACAACTGGCTGCTCTTCTTCACGAACACCGGTCGCGTCTACCGGGCGAAGGCCTACGAGCTTCCCGAGGGCTCACGCGATGCCAAGGGCCAGCACGTGGCGAACCTGCTCGCGCTGCAGCCGGGTGAGACGATCGCGAAGGTCCTGTCCATCCGCGACTACGAGGAAGCCGAGTTCCTCATCCTCGCCACCCGGTCAGGTGTGGTGAAGAAGACCCGCCTGAGCGAATACGACTCGAATCGCACCGGCGGCGTCATCGCCATCAACCTGCGCGAATACAAGGGGCAGCCCGATGAGCTGGTTTCGGCCCGCATCGTCGGTTCCGACGACCATCTGCTGATGATCTCACGCAAGGGCATGTCGATCCGCTTCGCCGCAGATGACGAGTCGATTCGTCCCCTGGGCCGTGTGACCGGCGGCGTCACCGGAATGAAGTTCAAGGACGATGACGAGCTGCTGACGATGGACGTCGTTCAGCCGGACACCTATGTCTTCGTCGTCACCGAGGGCGGATACGCGAAACGCACCCCCGTCGATGAATACCGTCTGCAGGGTCGTGGCGGTCTGGGAATCCGGGTTGCCAAGATCACCGAACAGCGCGGAGACTTGGTAGGCGGGCTCATCGTCGAAGACGGTGAAGAGGTCCTCGTGGTCATGGAGAAGGGTAAGATCGTTCGGTCGAGCATCGACGAAGTTCCTGCGAAGGGACGCAACACCATGGGTGTGGTGTTCGCGAAACCGGGCAAGAAAGACCGTATTATCGCAGTGACCCGTGGTCCCGAGTCCGAGGTCGACGACGAAGATGAAGACGATGCCGAAGTCCCGGAAGGTGAGGTCGCAGAGCCTCAGACCGGCAACGAGGATGTGGAAGAGTGAGCGATAGCAAGCAGCCAGGCTCAGGGAAGATCATACGCACGTCGAGCGGTTCGACCCGTCTGACGGCGGGATCGTCGAAGAACGATGCGAAACCGACCGACTCGAGCGGCTCCGGACAGGGTTCGGGTGCGAAATCGGCATCGCCCGGTCAGGGCGGTTCCGGTCAGAGTTCGTCCAATCAGACCTCGTCCAATCAGACCTCGCAGAACACCACTGTCGTCGCACCCCCGGCGCCGAAGACCTCGCCGAAGCCCGGCCGGGTTCCCTCGACGGGTTCGGGACCGACTGCACACACCGGATCCCAGGGATCGGGTGCAGCCGGGTCTCAGGGAACCGGTGCCCAGGCAACCGGGTCTCAGGGTGCCGGCTCCCAGGGATCGGGCGGCGGAAACCGCACGGCCACCTCGGTGATGGGAAACGCCGCGAACACCGTCCGCGCCAGCTCCGGCAGCGTGAAGATGGGTGTGAAGAATATGGTCGACAGCGGCAAGGGCAAGAAGAAGAAAGGCCCTCGCACCGTTCGACTCACCGTCTCCGCGGTCGACCCCTGGTCGGTCATGAAGATGTCGTTCCTCATGTCCGTGGCGATCGGCATCGCCACCATCGTCGCGTTCATCGTGCTCTGGGTCGTGCTGCAGGCGACCGGCGTGATGAGCGGCCTCGAATCGACGATGAGCGAACTCGCCGGTGCTGAATCGGCCGAGCGCATCATCGGCATCTTCGGCTTCGGCCGAGTCGTGGCCGCAGGCTTCATCATCGCGGTCATCAACATCGTCCTGATGACGGCGCTGTCGACCTTGGCAGCGTTCATCTACAACATCGGATCGCTCATCGCCGGCGGCTTCAGCCTCACCCTCACCGACGACTGACCCGAATTACTACCCGACGGCGCCCCAGCACTCCAGCGAAAGGTTGCTGGGGCGCCGTCGGGTAGTTCGGAGGGTGTGAGACGAGTCACTGGGTTCCGATTTGTGTTTGTCGGCAGGGGTTGGGTATCGTTTTACTTCGGGTTCACCCCGATAAGGGCCTATAGCTCAGGCGGTTAGAGCGCTTCGCTGATAACGAAGAGGTCCCTGGTTCAAGTCCAGGTAGGCCCACGTCCTCTCCTTTGAGGATGACCTTTCGAGGAGGATCATGAAGAGATGGATTCTCAGCGGTCTCACTCTTGTGGGACTGGGAGTATTCTTCCGGTGGCGGAAGCAGAATCAATCTGCTCAAGCCGAATGGTCCGAACACACCGATTCGGTGTGAGGGTGAGAACCCATTTCGGGGGTATGGCGCAATTGGTAGCGCATCTGCTTTGCAAGCAGAGGGTTAGGGGTTCGAGTCCCCTTACCTCCACTCGAGTAGTTTTGAGACAGCACTCGTAACACGAAGGCTCCGAACCATTGCGGTTCGGAGCCTTCGTCGTTGCCGGGCAGGACCCGCGGCTGTCTCTCTCCATATCCTTTCTCGATCCCGTTTCGGGTTTCAGTCTTCGTCGACGATGCACCCACAATCTTGCGAATTTTGAGCGCGCAGTTACAGCACAGAATCGGCCCTGTGTCCGTCGTTAACCATTCGATTGTCCCCTTAGGCACGGAAGAAGCCCTGAGTAGCACGCCACCTTTCTAGGAACGTACACGCGTGAAATTCGTGCCCCGTTTGGCCAGTCGCATGATGGGTGGAATCCGAGTCACGCGTATACGTCGGTGATTGCGGAGTGCGATCCCGTCGGCCGATTGGACCCGGATCTTCCTCGACTTCCTGTCTAGAGATATCTTATGATTTCTGGTCTGGCTCGAGTCCAACAGGAATATACGAAGCAAAGTATCCGATTTCAGCCAGAGGATGAGTGGGTAACAAGCGAAGTGGCCCTATGTGGGATCGTCGTTCTGTAGCCAACCATTGTGTTACTGAAGTGGCGCATCCGGAGATATAGTTGCCGAATGTCTACCCCTTCACGTCTGGAATCGCCAACATGGTCCCAGAACGATCTCCGAGCCTTGGGGAAAGCCCTACGGGATGGGACGGTACCTCCAGGCAAAGCGCCGGAATACGAAGATGTACTCGTCTGGTATCTCGATTTCGCTGGTGACGTATTGCAACATTTAGAAAGCCTCGACTGGTCACCTTTGGGGCTTACAGCTGCTCCAGGCACATCTCGTCCAAAGACTATTGGTACCTTGATCGAGAAGTTGCAACGGAATCACTCGACTCCACTGCAAAACGTGGGAGATCTGGCAGGCGTGCGCATCGACGCCGACATGATCCTCTCAGTGCAGACGGCTTTTGCCGATTCGGTTAAGGAGATAATCGGCGACGAAGTTGGCGATGAGAATGTCTTTGTCAAGGATCTTCGAGATGGCGAGCACAGTGGGTACAGGGCCGTTCACGTGTTGGCGAAATACCCCGCTGGGCGTTGCGAAATTCAGCTTCGCACTCGATTGCAGAGCGCCTGGGCGAACGCTTACGAACTTCTCGCGATGATCGTCGGCCGTGGGATCCGATACGGTGAGTTGCCCGAGGAGGCATCAGCTCGAAAGCTTGTCGACTCCATGCAAGAGCAGTCACAGCAGCTCGCGAAGTTCGAAGCACATGTCGACACCCTTGGCCATCTGTCGCAATTTTCCGAGAGTGTCGAGGACGCAACGCGCGAAATTTTGAAATCTAAGTACAATGACAACAAGAAGACTGAGGAGTCGATCCTGCAAGCGCTAAAAGAAACTGAGCGTATTCTTCTCTCTATGGTGAAAGGCGATCGTGATGACTAAGTTCGTCCTCGCATATAACAAGCGCACTGCCGAACTTGACGTGCTCGAACGGTTTGGGAAATCCAAAGATGCTGTTCGGCGGCGGATGCAGCTTGCGGAAACTCATGTGGGGTCCGAATGGGAGCTCGCCGTGCTGACAAGTCAGGATGAAGACACCCTTCGCTCAACCCACCAACGCTACTTTGCGGCTAGTGCCTAACGGTCCTCCACGACGTCCGGAACTAGTACGACGGAAACCACCCCACTCAACTTCATAGGAAGCTATGTGGGGTGGTTTTCTTCAGTCACGACCGTTTCACTGGGTCCGAAAGCGCATCAGGCTCGCCAGTAGCCCAGGTAGCCGTCGATGAGACCGTCATAGGTGTGCAGGCTGCGGTCGCCGTTGAAGTTCTGGTGCCACACCTTGCCCTCGTAGTAGATGCCGATATGGCCGTAGGCGGTGGTGTTCGCCCCGTCGCCCCAGACGAGGATGTCCCCGTTCTCGAACTTCTGGTCGGTGTGCCAGGTGAAGCCGTTCTTCTTCATCTCCTGACCACCGGAGCCGCCGGCCTGGTAGTCGACGGCATTGCCCCACGCACCGTGGTCGACGCCGTGGACCTCTTCGAGGGCCCGGGAGATGAGGCTGACGCATTCGCCCTGGTACCCGCCCTGCGAGTTGGCCAGCGACTGGCCCTTGTAGTGATTGAGGAACTTCCCGATGCTCGAGAACTTCTTCTCCGCCTCCGGGTTCGCCGAGGCGGAGCCGGGCTTCGCGCTGGACGTGGACTTCTCGGCTGCTGAGCTGACCGCTGCGGCATCTTGGGCGGGAGCCGTCGCAGACGCCGAGGCGATCGTGCCGGTGCCGAGCAGTGCGGCTGCGGCGATCATCGTGACTGTCATGGTCTTCGTGATGACGTTCTTCAGAGTCATTCTCATCCGTTCGTTCCGCTTGACTGTGTGACGAGGACTGATGTTTCCAAGAGACCAGGTGCCTTGTCTCCTCTGTCGACGCTAACAGCGCTCGAGTGAACATTCGGCACGTCGAATCGAAGACTCGGTGAACTCCGCAGCGGGTCCGATGACGACCGGCGCCGACTACAGTGAGGTCATGAGACCTCGCGTACGCCGGCACCCACCGCGGTGGATGGCGACCGCCGTGATCGTCGGCGTCGCCGCAACGATGGGCGGATGCGCCGCGGATGCTTCATCATCGACGCCGGCTGAGGGGACGGTTCACTCACGGTCCGAGTCACAGTCACAGCCCGAGTCACAGTCCCGAAGGCTGTCGGACCTGTCCGCCTCAAGCGTCTTCGACTACCAGCTCGGCGGCACCTACGACTCGCTGCCGACCGGCTCGGGAACCTCTATCGACATCGTGGTCCGCGATGCCGGCGCCGCACCGCTGACCGGGGCCTACTCCGTGTGCTACGTCAACGGCTTCCAGACCCAGCCCGACGAGGCGGACCGCTGGCGCGACCACGAAGACCTGCTCCTCCACGACGCCGCCGGAAACCTCGTCGTCGACCCGGAGTGGCCCGACGAACACATCCTCGACCCTTCGACCGCAGCGCAGCGCTCACGGATCCTCGACATCATCGGCCCCATGATCGACGGCTGCGCAGACCGCGGGTTCGACGCAGTCGAGATCGACAACCTCGACACCGCCGACCGCTTCCCCGACATCGACCGGGCCGGAGCCATGGAACTCGCCGCAGCCTATGTCGACCGCGCCCACGGGCGTGGTCTGGCGATCGCACAGAAGAATGCGGCCGAGCTCACCCGCACCGCCCATGACGACCTCGGATTCGACTTCGCCGTGGCGGAGGAATGCGCCGCCTTCGCCGAATGCGACCGGTATACAGACGTCTACGGCGACCGTGTCCTCGCCGTCGAATATCCCGATACTCTCGCCGAGGCGGGGCTGTCCTTCACCGACGCCTGCACCGACCCGGATCGCCCGCCGCTGATGATCCTGCGCGACCGCGATCTCGTGGTCCCGGATGCCACGGACTACCTCTTCGAAAGATGCTGAACCGACCGTGCCCGCAGTGACGAAGATCGCCGCGGTTTCGGGTTCTCCCCACTGTCTGACGGATACGGGAATAGGCTAGTGTGAGTTGCTGTTGACAACCTTGTCTGCGCGTCGATTCGGCATCAGCGTGCGACCTCTGCCCACTTCCGGGGCCATTCAGACACATCCGAACGGAGCACCGTTTTGTCCAGCGACAGCTCACCCGCACCGGCACAGACACCCCAGCAGGAGACCATCGACCCCGCTGGCATGAAGGTCATCTGGCTGCTGCTGGTGGCCGCCTTCGTGGCGATCCTCAACGAGACGACGATGGCCATCGCCATCCCAGAGCTCAACAAGGCCCTCGGCATCCCGCCCGAGCTCGGTCAGTGGCTGACCAGCGCGTTCATGCTCACCATGGCCGTCGTCATCCCGACCACCGGCTTCCTTCTCCAACGGTTCACCACGCGCCAGATCTTCCTGGCCGCAATGATCCTGTTCTCCGCGGGAACGCTCATCTGCCTCGTTTCGCAGGGATTCATCCTGCTCCTCATCGGACGGATCGTCCAAGCCGCAGGCACCGGCATCATGATGCCGCTGCTGATGACCACGATGATGAACGTGGTCCCGGCACATTCGCGCGGTCGGATGATGGGTCGCGTCGGCCTCGTCATCTCCCTCGCACCTGCCATCGGACCGACGATGTCGGGCATCGTGCTCGATTCGCTGGGCTGGCGCTGGCTCTTCGGCATCATCCTGCCGATCGCGCTCATCGCCCTGGCACTCGGTGCGAAATGGATGACCAACCTCGGCGAATCCACGCACGCCCCCATCGACGTCGTCTCCATCGTCCTGTCCGTCTTCGCCTTCGGCGGCATCGTCTACGGGCTCAGCCAATTCGGCGGCGGCCACGGCGGCGAGTCCGGCGGCGGTTCCACGACCGGACTGGCGTGGGCGATGATCGGCGGCGGACTCTTCTTCCTCGCCCTCTTCGTGTGGCGCCAGCTCGTTCTGCAGAGGGGCGATCGTGCACTGCTCGACCTCCGCGTATTCAACTCCCGCAACTACGTCTTCTCGGTCATCATCATGGCCATCGTCGCACTCTCGATGTTCGGCACCTTCTCCCTGCTGCCGCTGTATCTGCAGAGCGTCGTCGGACTCGGTGCCACCCAGTCCGGTCTCGTTCTCCTGCCGGGTTCGGTGATCATGGGTCTGCTCGGACCGGTGATGGGTCGGATCTACGACGCGCGGGGACCGAAGACGCTGCTCGTTCCCGGCACGATCATGATCGCGTCCTCGATGTTCGCGTATTCGACGGCCGGTGTGGGCACGCCGATCTGGCTGCTCATCATCATCCAGATCGTCATGTCCCTGGGCCTGGCCGCATCGTTCACCCCGCTGTTCTCCGCCTCGCTGGGCTCGCTCGACCGTCACCTGTACTCGCATGGTTCGGCCGCGCTCAACACCCTGCAACAGGTGGCAGGAGCCGCGGGCACCGCGCTGCTCATCTCGATCTACTCCGCTGCCCTGCACTCCGGTCAGGCCGAAGGCAAGACCATCCCCGAGGCGGGCGCTCCCGGAGGCCACGCCGCGTTCCTGCTGGCGACGGTCATCGCGATCGTTCCCGTCGTCCTCGCGTTCTTCATCCGCAAGCCCGAGGATCAGGAAGATCACCCCGCCGAGGTGGTCGAACCGAGCGCCGGCGCACCCGCCGAATGACGGTCGGACCCTCGGCGGCGGCCGAATGATGCGCACCGAACCCCTCGTTCCGAATCTCCCGGAACGAGGGGTTCTGCGCTCGGCCGCCTCGGTGATCCGAGGTCCCGCCTTGGTACGGTGACCACATGACCTCCTCTGCGTCCTCGGACCCCACGTCCTCACCCGAGATCCAGCCGGACGTGCGGGTCCGCGGGGCCAGGGAACACAACCTGCGCAACGTCGACCTGAGCGTGCCCAGGGACGCACTCGTCGTGTTCACCGGGGTGTCCGGATCGGGCAAATCCTCCCTGGCCTTCGGCACTCTGTATGCCGAGTCCCAACGCCGGTACCTCGAATCCGTCGCCCCCTACGCCCGCAGGCTCATCGACCAGGCCGGGGTCCCGGACGTGAATTCGATCACGGGAATGCCGCCGGCCGTGGCCCTGCAGCAGCAGCGCGGTGGGCGCAGCGCCCGCTCGAGCGTCGGCAGCATCACAACCGTGTCCAGCCTCGTGCGCATGCTCTATTCCCGGGCGGGACACTACCCCGACGATCAGCCGATGCTGTTGGCCGAGGAGTTCTCGACGAACACCGTCGAAGGCGCCTGCCCCGAATGCCACGGGATCGGCCGCGTCTTCGACGTCCCCGAAGAGAAGATGGTCCCGGATCCGACGCTGACGATCCGGGAGCGCGCGATCGCCTCCTGGCCGAAGGCCTGGCACGGCCACCAGCTGCGTGATGTGCTCGTGGCCCTCGGCTACGACGTCGACGTCCCCTGGCAGGACCTGCCGCGCGAACACCGCGATTGGATCCTCTTCACCGAGGAAACCCCGCACCTTCCCGTCCACTCCCGGCTGACCCTGACCGAGGCGCGCGAAGCGATCGACGCCGGTGCCGAACCGACCTATTCGGGGACGTTCGTCGGTGCCAGGAAGTATGTGCTCGACACGTTCGCGAACACGAAGAGCGCCGGGATGAAGCGGCGGGTGGCTGAGTTCCTCAGCGTCGAGACCTGCCCGGTCTGCCAGGGTAAGAAACTCAAACCCGAAGCCCTGTCCGTGACGATCGCCGGGCTCGACATCGCCGCATTCTCCGCCCTGCCGCTGCACGAACTCATGACCGTGCTCGAGACCGAGGTCGCCTCGGCGAAGGCGGCGATGGACGCGGGCGAGGAATTCGGTGCTGCGTTCGTCCGCCTCGGCGAGGGACTCATCGACCGCTTGAGACCCATCAGCGACCTCGGGCTCGGGTACCTCTCGCTCGATCGGACCACTCCGACGCTGTCGGGCGGGGAGCTGCAGCGTCTTCGGTTGGCCACGCAGCTCACCTCCGACCTCTTCGGGGTCGTCTATGTGCTCGACGAGCCCTCCGCCGGCCTCCACCCGCAGGACGTCGACGCACTCATGGGCATCCTCGACGGGTTGAAGGCACGCGGCAACAGTCTCTTCGTCGTCGAACACTCCGTTGACATCATGCGTCACGCCGACTGGCTCGTCGACATCGGACCCGGCGCCGGCGAACGCGGCGGCAAGGTCCTCTACAGCGGCCCCTCCGCCGGTCTCGCAGAGGTCGAGGAGTCCGTGACGCGCGAGTATGTCTTCGGCGATCGCGGGCTCGAGCACCACACCCCGCGCGAACCACAGGGGTGGCTGCGTGTGGACGACGTCCGCCGCAACAACCTCGCCGATGTCAGCATCGAGGTGCCCGTGGGCGCGCTCACCGCCGTCACCGGTGTTTCGGGTTCCGGGAAGTCCAGCCTGGTCAGCCAGGCACTGCCCGTGCTTGTCGGCGACCGCCTCGGTGCCGGCACCGAGGCGAACGAACCCGCACCTGACGCAGATGACCTGCTGCTCGTCGACGAATCCGAGGAGCTGGCAGGCACCGTCACCGGCGACCTCACGGGCATCCGTCGGGTCGTGAGCATCGACCAGAAACCCATCGGCCGCACCCCGCGCTCGAACGTCGCGACCTACACGGGTCTGTTCGATCATGTGCGCCGCCGCTTCGCCGAGACCCCCGAAGCCAGGGAACGCGGGTACAAGCCCGGCAGGTTCTCCTTCAACGTCGCCGGCGGACGCTGCCCGACCTGCGAAGGCGAAGGCTCCGTCATGGTCGAGCTGCTCTTCCTGCCCTCGGTCTACACTGAATGCCCGGACTGCCACGGCACACGCTTCCAATCGAGCACGCTTGAAGTCCTCTGGCGGGGACGCAACGTCGCCGAGATCCTCGATATGAGCGTCGAAGAGGCCCACGAGTTCTTCACCGGAGAGTTCGACATCGTCCGCTCGCTCACCGCGCTCATCGACGTGGGCCTCGGCTATCTGCGGCTCGGCCAGCCCGCCACCGAACTCTCCGGAGGTGAGGCACAGCGGGTCAAGCTCGCCAGCGAACTCCAACGCTCCCAGCGCGGCGACACCCTCTACGTCCTCGACGAACCGACCTCGGGGCTGCATTGTGCTGATGCCGACCGCCTCGTCGCTCACCTGCAGTCACTCGTCGATGCCGGCAACACTGTCGTCATGGTCGAACTCAATATGCGCGTCGTGGCCGTCGCCGATCATGTCATCGAACTCGGCCCCGGTGCCGGCAGCGCCGGCGGACAGGTCGTGGCCACAGGCTCACCCGCCGATGTCGCCGCCACCGGTCGGGGCCCCTCGGCGAAGTACTTGGCTGCAGCGCTGCAGCAATGATGTCGCGAAGCCGGTGATCTGCGGCACACGTCCTCATCCCGGCAGGCCGTCCGATCAGCGGACTCACGCGGATCGCGCGGGCCGCTGCGATTGTTGGAGGCGTCTAAGTCTCAGTTGTCCGTAGACACACCCGATTTGCGGGGTGAAGTCTGGAAGACATGCCCACCGCAATCCTTCGCCGCATCGTGCTCTGCCTGCTCATCGCCGCACCCGCCGTGGTGCTGCGCATCACCGGCACCGAGGTGGCCCCGGTCCTCGATCTCTTCGCCTTCGGAGCCGCGATCGTCGCTGCCGCCTTCCTCTTGGCATGGGCCGCCGAGGCGGCGCAGAAGGACATCTCGGGAGCCCTGGCGATCGCCCTGCTGGCACTCATCGCCGTCCTCCCCGAATATGCTGTGGACCTCTACTATGCGTTCCGGTCGGGCACGGATCCTGACTACCTGCATTTCGCGGCTGCGAACATGACCGGGTCGAACCGACTGCTGCTCGGCTTCGGGTGGCCGCTCGTCGTCATCATCGCCCTCCTCGTCGCCCGGCGCAGGACGAAACGCACGACGAGGCGTACGACCGGCGCAGCCAAGCGCACCACCGGCGCACAGGCCCAGGGACAGATTCCTCGGACGCGCGCACCGCGTTCCCTGCGCCTCGACTCGGGAGCTCGGATGGACATCGGATTCCTCGTCATCCTCGGCGTCCTCGCGTTCGCCATCCCGCTCATGGGCGCCATCCCGATGTGGTTCGGCATCGGCCTCGTGCTCATCTTCGCGTTCTACCTGTGGCGGGCCGGACAGTCCGCCGGTGACGAGGAAGAGGAGTTCGTCGGAGCGGCCGCGCTCATCGCGGAAATGCCGAAGTCGGCCCGCCGAATCACCGTCATCTCGCTGTTCGTCGTCTCCGCCGCGATCATTCTGCTCAGTGCCGAACCCTTCGCCGAGGCGCTCGTGGCCTCGGGGCAGTCCCTCGGAATCGACAGCTACTTCCTCGTCCAGTGGCTGGCTCCGCTCGCTTCGGAGGCACCGGAGTTCATCATCGCCGCGATGTTCGCCCTCCGCGGGATGGGGGCGGCCGCGATCGGCACGCTCATCGCCTCGAAGGTCAACCAGTGGAGTCTGCTCGTCGGGTCTCTGCCGATCGCCCACCTCGCCGGTGGAGGCGGCCTCGGGCTGCCCTTGGACGGCCGGCAGATCGAGGAGTTCACGCTCACGGCCACGCAGACCATCCTCGGCGTCGCGATCATCCTTGCCCTGCGCTTCCACTGGGCACCGGCGCTTGGGTTGGCGGCTCTGTTCGGGGTGCAGTTCTTCGTCACGGACACGTCGGGACGCTATGTGCTCTCCGCGATCCAGGCGGGACTGGCGATCGTCTTCCTCATCCTCCATCGCCGCGACATCCTGCCCACCCTCGCCGCTCCCTTCCGTCGATCCGGTCGGGACACGGACGATCCCCAGCTCGCCGAGGCGGCCCCCACCGGCCCCGCGACCGCAGACCCTGGTGACGCTGCCACCGGTGACCCCACTGCCCCTGCCACCGCTGATCGCGCGGAGACTCGCGCGTAGAATGACGATCATGCCGCGCCCTGCAGTGACCCGGATGGTCGAGGACTATGTCACCCTCATCTGGAAGGCCTACGAATGGCCGGGCGGTCGCCCTGCCACGACTGACCTCGCCGAACAGTTGGGTGTGACCGCCTCGACGGTGTCGGCGAACCTCAAGAAGCTCGCCCGTGACGGGTACATCGACTATGAGCCCTACGGACAGATCACCCTGACCGATGCAGGTCGGCAGATCGCCGTGGAGACCGTCAGGCGCCACCGGATCCTCGAGACCTACCTCGTCGACGCCTTGGGACTGACCTGGGACCAGGTCCACGATGAGGCCGACCAGCTCGAACATGCCGTGTCCGATCTTGTGCTCGAGGCGATGAACGCCGCTCTCGGCCATCCGGATCGGGATCCGCACGGCGACCCGATCCCCGATGTGCACGGCCACACGGTGTCTGTGCCGAGTCGCCGGCTGCAGGAGGCCTCTCCGGGCGTTGAGGTTGCGGTGGCCAGAGTCTCCGACCGGTCCCCGGAGCTGCTGCGCTACCTCACCGACCGTGGGATCATCATCGGCACTCGGCTGACGGTCACGGCGATCAGTTCAGCTGCCTCATCGATCGCTGTGAACATCGACGGCGAGGGCATCGAGCTCGCCCTCGACGCCGCCGAGGCGATCCGCGTCGAACCTGTCGTCGGCTGAGGTTCAGGGGGCGGTTCGTCGGCTCGAGCCGAGACATTGCCGTGCGGTGGCCGATGCGAGTAAAATCGGCGCATACACTTCGGGGGTATGGCGCAATTGGTAGCGCATCTGCTTTGCAAGCAGAGGGTTAGGGGTTCGAGTCCCCTTACCTCCACCATCCGCCTTTCACAGCACCTTGTTGAGGAACGACTTCGTGCGCTCTGACTGCGGAGCGCGGAAGATCTGATCCGGCGTTCCCTCTTCGACGATGAGCCCGTCGTCCATGAACAGCACCCGATCTGCTACCTCGCTGGCGAAGCCCATCTCATGGGTGACGACGACCATGGTCATCCCCTCCTCGGCGAGCTGCTTCATCACAGCGAGGACTTCTCCGACGAGTTCGGGGTCGAGCGCACTGGTCGGTTCGTCGAAGAGCATCATCTTCGGTTCCATCGCCAGCGCTCGAGCGATCGCCACGCGTTGCTGCTGTCCTCCGGAGAGCTGCGCCGGATAGGCTTCCGCTTTGTCTCCGAGACCGACCTTGTCCAGCAGCTTCAGGCCCCGCTCGCGCACCGCCTGCTCGCTGAGGCCACGCACCTTCCGTGGTGCCAAGGAGATGTTCTCGAGCACGCTCATGTGCGGAAACAGATTGAACTGTTGGAAGACCATGCCGATCTCCGTGCGCACATCGTTGATGTTCGTATTCTTGTCGGTCAGGCTCTTGCCGTCGATGACGACCTCACCGCTCGTGATCTCCTCAAGCATGTTGAGGCATCGCAGGAACGTCGATTTGCCGGAGCCGCTGGGCCCGATGACGCAGACGACCTCCTGAGGTTCGACCTCGCAGTCGATGCCCTTGAGCACCTCGTTGTCGCCGAAGGATTTGTGCAGATCGGATACGCGGATGATCATCAGTGAGTCAGCCTCTTCTCCATGATGTTGAGGACCTTCGACAGTGTCAGAGTGATGACCAGGTAGAAGATCGCTACCGTCGTATAGATCTCGACGGCGTTGAAGTGGTTGGACGCGACGAGGCGGCCCTGGAAGATGAGCTCGGGGACGAGGATGACCGACAGCAGCGAGGTGTCCTTGATGCTGATGATGAATTGGTTGCCCAACGGCGGAATCATCCGCTTGAACGCCTGCGGCCAGATGACATAGCGCATCGTCAGGTGTTGAGAGAGCCCCAGAGACCGGCCGGCCTCCATCTGCCCCTTCTCCACCGACTGCACCGCACCGCGGACGATCTCGGCGATGTAGGCACCGGAGTTCAGGCCGATGACGACGATGCCGGCGGTCAGCGAGGGGATGTTGAAGCCGATGATGAGCGGCAGGGCGAAGTAGATCCAGATCGCCTGCACCAGCACCGGAGTGCCGCGCAGCAGCTCGATATAGGCCGTCGAGATCCCGTAGACGATCTTGTTGCGGGAGATGCGGCCGAGGCCGAAGATCGCTCCGAGGACGAAACCGATGACGAGCCCGACGACGGAGACGAGCAGCGTGTAGTACAGCCCCTGCAGCAGTGCGGGGATGTAATCGATGACTCCGAGCCAGTTGAATTGGGCTAAGCGGGACATATCTTCCTTCCACAGGACTGCGGGCACGGGATGGCTCCCCTGCCCGCAGTCCGCTGTGCTCTCACAACTGAGGTGTCAGTCTTCGGCCGGCGGCTCTTCGCCGAACCACTCCTTGTACATCTCCGCGTACGTGCCGTCCTCCTTGATGGTGGCCAGAGCTTCGTTGACGGCCTTGACGAGGTTCGGGTTGTCCTTCGAGATCGCGATGCCGTAGTCCTGAGCCTCGAGCAGGTCGCCGACCATCTTGAGCTTGTCCTCACCTTCGGTGCGGATGTAGTAGGCGACGTTCGGCTGATCGTAGAGCACCGCGTCGGCGCTGCCGGATTCGACCGCGAGGTAAGCCTGGTCGAGCTGTTCGTAGGTCTTCGCCTCCGCGCCCTCGATGTTGTCTTCGATGTAGGCGGCACTCGTCGACCCGAGGCGTGTGGCTACAGTCTTGCCGTCGAGGTCGTCGATGCTCTTGATGTCCTCATTGTCGGTGGGCACGCCGAGGATCAGACCGGATTTGTAGTAGGGGTCGGAGAAGTCGATCGTCTGCTTGCGCTCGTCGGTGATGCTGATGCCGGCGACGGCGAGGTCGAAGGAACCGGTCTGCAGGCCGGGGATGATGCCGTCGAAGTTCGTCACTTCCTGTTTGAGCTCGAACCCTGCTTCGTCGGCGACGGCCGTGATGAGGTCGATGTCGAAGCCGACGTACTTGCCGTCTTCCTTGAATTCGAAGGGGACGAAGGAGGTGTCTGTGGCGTAGGTGTACGAGTCTTCGAGCGGTGCATCCTCGTCGCCGCCGTCGGAGGAGCAGGCCGAGAGCCCGGCTGTCAGGGCCAGTGATGCCGCGATCGCAATTCCGGAGAAGAGCCGCTTTCTCAAGTTCACATCTGCCTCACATTCAAAGAACATCCATTGGTCTTTCAGAATTTTCACAGTAGGCCGGAGCGTGATCGAGAGTCAAAGTGGTTCAGCTCTCATTTATCATGTGGGAGCAGTTTCGGCGACGCTCCCGAGGCACACGCAGACCGCCGAATCGAAAGGTGAGTGGCGCGGCTGTTCAGAGCATCGTTCCAGGTCACAGCATGAGCAGCGGACCGAACCTGACGAATGCTCGCCGAGGCGGCCCGCCGACTCCGTGACCGCTTGAGAAGCGTTATACAAACGCAACTTCATCTGCCGTGGCAATGTGAATTCGCTCGTCGGGAGCGGCGGAAAGAAGACGCGAGAGTTTGGCACGTCGAAGGTGAGAATCATCGCGCCGACGGGACGACGGATCCGAGGGATTGCACGGCGGCCAAACTCCGATACTTATAGTATTCAATACCGAAAGTACTGTATGCTTCCATCATGTCGATGAACGAGAGCAGCCGAGGGGTCTCGCGGCGAGTCCCACGAAGTCAGGTTCGGCAGCGACTCATTGCTGCGGCCGCGGAAGCCTTCACCAAGCACGGGTATGACGCGGCAACTGTCGACGACATCGCTCTCCGAGCCGGATTCACCAAAGGTGCTGTCTATTCCAATTTCGGAAGCAAACAGGGGCTCTTCGCCGCAGTCCTCGAGGATCGCTCCGAAATCGAAAGGGACCGCCTGCTCCGAGCCGCGGAAATACCGTCGGGGGAAGTGGCGTCGTTCGTGGCGAATATCGTCGCCGAAAGCATTACGGGCGACGAGCAGCGAAGTCGGATCGGGCTCGAGTTTGCGGCACGGGCCGCTCGGGACGCTGCAGCGAGAGAGGCCTGGACGCCGTTGCGACGGACGCAGCGGGAGGTTGCCGAGCGCGCCATTCGGGAAGTCACCGGACGCAGCGGACTCGAGCTTACGATCGATCCTGAGGTGGCTGCACTTGTTCTGCACTGTCTGACGAATGGGCTGTCGATGGAGCATCTGGCCGATCCGGAGCAGGTCGACTCGGCGGCAATTGAACTGGCAGTGACCACCCTGATTGACGCCATCACTCATTCCGGGTCCGAACCGCGAAGATGAGGACCCCCGAAGGTGAGGACGATGAAATCGACGCACAGCTCGGCAGAACACCTGAAGGCAGGAGAGGCGACGTGAGAGCACAGAGAAGGTTCAGGGTGATTGCCCTTTCAAGTGCAGGGTTCCTTGTCGCGCTTGGACTGAGCGCATGCGGACCGTCGCTCGACCAGGTCGATCCCGAGGGCCACTCATTTCCGATCAGCGGCGATGACCTCGGCATCATTATGGAGTCCGGGGGCGACATTGAGTTGCGACCGGGTGACGTCGAGGCCGTCGAAGTGACGCGGTGGTTCACGGGTGATGCGGATCAGGCGAAGTGGACGATGACGGATGATGAACTCGTACTTTCCACCGATTGCGGATTCCTGACCTCGTGCGAGGTGCGGTACCAGGTCGTCGTACCGCAGTCCGCGGCGGTGAGTCTGCAGGCGGCGAACGCAGAGGTGTCCGCGACGGACTTTGACACCTCGGTGTCGCTTGCCACGGAGAACGGGGGCATAGCAGCCTCCGACATCGGCGGTGATCTGACACTGCGCAGCACCAACGGTGACCAACACGCCAGAGGACTGAGTTCCGACAACGTCACGGCGCAGGCAGAGAACGGATCAGTCGATCTGAGGTTCGACGAGGCACCATCGAACTTAACGGTGACGACCGACAACGGTGAAGTGAGAACGTCACTGCCGAAAGCGGCCTACGCCGTCTCGCTGCGAACAGACAATGGTGCGCAGTCGAACTCGCTCATTGAGGATCCCGACAGTCCGCACACCATCGAGGTCACAACTGGCAATGGGGATGTCACGCTCGAGTGAGACGGTCGGAAGGCCGAGATGAGAAGAGCACGAGCCCGTCGGACAGCGATCATGTCGCTTTCCGACGGGCTCGTCTCAGTCCGGGCCATGTCCGGCACACAGGTCAACGCCGGTGCCGGTCGATTCTGCCGCAGGCTCAGCCCCGGCAGTGCACGGATCAGTTGTGCACGCGGATGAGGTGCTCGTTGGTGAAGGCCTGGAACGCCCACTGAGCGTTCTCGCGGCCGTAGCCGGAGCGGTTGATGCCGCCGAACGGGTACTCCGGTCCGGACTCCATGTGGGCGTTGATGAGCGTCATGCCGGCGTTGATCTTCTTGCCGAACTCCTGACCCTTCTCGAGGTCGTCGGTCCACACCGAGGACATGAGACCGTATTCGGTGTCATTGGCCAGACGCAGCGCATCCTCTTCGTCCTTGGCGCGGTAGATCATCACAGCTGGTCCGAAGAGCTCGTTGCAGCCGAGGTCCGAACGCGGGTCGATGTCGGTGAGCACGGCCGGGGACATGAACCAGCCCGGACGGTCGAGCTTCTTGCCGCCGGTGAGCAGGGTCGCTCCATCGGCGACGGCCTTGTCGATCATCTCGACGATCTCGTCGCGAGCGCCTTCGGAGGACACGGGTCCCATGCCGACCTCGGGGTCGTCGAAGTCCGAGACCTTGATGGCCTCGGTGGCCTTGACGGCCTCGGCGACGAATTCGTCGTAGAGCTCATCGACGACGATCATGCGCTTGGGCGAGGTGCAGACCTGTCCCGCATTCGCCAGGCGCAGGCCGACGAGCTTCTGTGCCACGGACGCCACATCCTTCGAGTCGAGGACGACGGCCGGGTCGTTGCCGCCGAGCTCGAGCACGGCGCGCTTGTAGTACTTCGCGGCGATCGCGGCCACGGAGGCACCGGCACCCTCGGAGCCGGTGAGCGAGAAGCCCTTGACGCGGAAGTCCTTGAGGACCTCTTCGGCGTGCGAGGAGTCAAGGTAGATGTTCTGGTAGACGCCCTTGGGCAGTCCCGCCTCGGTGAGGAGATCCTCGAAGTACTGCGAGGACTTCGGGCAGATCGAGGCCTGCTTCATGATGATCGAGTTGCCGACCATGAGGTTCGGCAGCACGAAGCGGGCGATCTGGTTGTAGGGGAAGTTCCAGGGCATGATGCCCAGCAGCACGCCCAGCGGCTGGTGCTCGACATAGCTGGAAGCCGCACCTGCGGCGGCCAGATGAGTGGGTGCCAGGTGGGTGGCGGCGTTGTCGGCCATCCAACGGGCGGTGCGGGCGACCTTGTCGACCTCGCCGAGGCCCTGCTTCTTGATCTTGCCCATCTCACGACCGATGATGTCGGTCATCTCTTCGGCGTTGTCATCGACGAGATCGGCGAACTTGCGCAGGATCGCCGCGCGTTCGTGAAGCGGGGTCTCCTTCCACGCCAGATGTGCCTCATGGGCACGATCGATGTACGCGGGGATCTCTTCTTTCGGAACCGAGGCGAACTCTTCTTCGACCTCGCCGGTGTTGGCATTGGTGACAGCGAACTTGCTCATGGAACGTCCTTTCACGGGTTGACGATCTGTGCCCTGTAACAAACTATCGTCTCCTGCAATTCCGCGACACTTGAGTCCGTCCCTGAGACTGCTGAATCCGTTGCTGAGGCTGCGATGCTCGTTGTTGGGACCGCTGTGTCTGTCCCCGGGTCTACTATTCAGCCATGGAGAGAGTGACTGGAATCGGCGGATATTTCCTCCGCGCGAATGACCCCGAGGCCCTGACGGTCTGGTACCGCGATGTGCTCGGGCTCGACTTCGGTGACCACGGACTGTGGCAGCAGCCGGCGGGACCGACGGTGATCGGGCTCTTCGAGGCCGACACCGACTACTTCGGGACCCGGCCCGACGGGCAGGATCGACAGCAAACGATGCTCAATTTCCGTGTCGCCGACCTTGAGGCGATGCTCGGGCAGCTGCGCGACGCCGGCGCCGAGGTGGCTGCGGAGACCCAGCAGATGGACGGAATCGGCCGGTTCGGTTGGGTCACCGATCCCGAAGGGAACCGGATCGAGCTGTGGGAGCCGGAAGAAGAGAGCTGAGCTGGGAGCGATCCCGGCCGAGTTAGGACCGGCTGCCAACGATGTTCGAGGGCGGACCGTCGACCGAGATCGACTGCGCCGACGGGGCCCGGAACCGGTGGGGCTGTTCCCGAACACGGGCGCAGCCCCACCAGATGGTCCGAGTCAACCCAGATAGGCCGGCTCAGCCCTCTCGGATCGTCATCTTCGCGATGCGGTCCCCGTCCAGGTCGAAGGCGAACGAGGATCGTCCGTTCGCGTGGGTCGACCGCCAGTCGCCGATCACGGTGACTCGGTCGCCGTCCTCCGTCACCTCTTCGGGAGTGATGGTGCCGGTCGCTCCGATGAACTCCTTGTCGCTCCAGGCCTTGATGGCCTCGCGGCCGGCGAATTCACGGCCCCAATCGTCGACGACGCCCTCGGAAGTGAAGGCATCGAGGAAGCCCTGCTCATCGTGGGCATTGACGACGTCGATGAACGAGGCGATGGTCTTCGGGATCTGCAGATTGTCCATGGTGACTCCTGATTCTCTGTTCGGCTGATTCTCTGGGTTCAGCTGATTCTCTGTGCTCAGCGGGTGGTGTACCCGCCGTTGGCGAAGATGGTCTGACCGGTGATCCACCGGCCCTCGGTCGCGAGGAACCGCACGATCGGAGCGATGTCCTCGATCTGGGTGAGTCGATTGCCCAAGCCCTGGGACTTGTGGAATTCGACGCGTTCGGGGGTCTCCTGCCCATAGAAGAACGGAGTGTCCATCGGGCCGGGCGCGATGGCGGTGACGGAGATTCCGCGCTCGCCGAACTCCTTCGCCGCGGCACGAGTGAAGTGCTCGACCGGGCTCTTCCCGCCCGCATAGGTGGAGTATCCGTCGGTGAATGCGGCCAGGAGGGCGGTGACGATGGTGATGATCTGACCGTCGTCATTGAGGTGCTTGCCCGCTTCCTTGATGAAGAAGTAGGCCGCCTTCGAGTTGATGTCGAACATCGCATCGTACTCGTCCTCGCTCGTGTCCATGATCGGCTTGCGCAGCACCTTGCCGGAGGTGTTCACGGCGATGTCGATGCCGCCCAGAGCCGCCTCGGCGTCGTCGAAGAGTGCCGTGACGACCTCAGGTCGGGTGAGATCGCCGCTGAGCAGGACGCTCTTGACTCCGTGGGATTCGACAGCGGCCAGGGTTTCCTCGGCCTCGGGTCGAGTCGAATCCGAGTTGTAGTGGATGGCGACATTCGCCCCGGCCTCTGCGGCCTGACGGGCGATGAGCCCACCGAGGTTCTTCCCTCCTCCAGCGATGAGGATGTTCTTGTTCGTCAGTGTGGTGGCGGTCATTCTCAACCTCACTATATCGTCGATATACCTTGCCGTAACGACAATACACGATAATATAGCGATATGACAGAGACCCCGACCATCGATACACGAACTCGGCTGCTCAATGCTGCGGCCGAACTCATCGCCGCCTCCCCTGGGGAGGACTTCTCGCTGCGTGCCGTGTGCGATGCCGTCGGCGTCAAGATGCCGACGCTCTACCACTTTTTCGGCAGCAAACAAGGACTCATCGACGCCGTGATCGAACGTGGCTTCGACATGTACCTGGGCGAGAAGATGGCGATGGAGTCGAGCGGGGATCCGATCCAGGATCTGCGCCATGGGTGGGACGCCCATGTCGAATTCGGATTAAACAATCCTGGGTTCTATACGCTCATGTACGGCAAGGTCCAGCCCGGTTATGCACCGGCCGAGCAGTCGCGGGCGAGTGAGATCCTGGGCTCGCTGACTGCGGCCGCAGAGGCTCAGGGGCGACTCGTCGTCAATTCCGAGCAGGCCGCGGCCCATATCCTCGCGGCCAATATCGGCGTGACGCTGCGTCTCATCATTGCGGGAGCTCCCGATCCGCAGCTGTCGGCTGCCGTGCGTGAGGGCGTGTTCGACGCGATCACCGGCACCTCGCAGTCGGAGGCCGCGGACGACAGGTTCGCCCAGTCGGTCATCGAATACGCCGCCTCCCACGCCGAGGTGCTCGGGTCTGCCGAGACCCAGCTGCTCATCCGCTGGCTGCAGCGCCTCGGAGACCATGCGCAAGCAGCTCAGGAGAACTGAGGACGCGGGACGGCTTCCTCAGCCGAGGAGGCGGGCCACCTCGGCGGCCTGGTCATCCGGACGGAAATCGAGGTGGAGTCGGTTCTTCACGACCTTCTCCTCCTGGTCGAGTGACATGCCCTCACCTTTCGACGGTCATGGCCTCAGGCCCCGACGTCGCCGAGGTGGTGGCGGACTTCGTGGAGTCCGTAGAGGGTGAGTGTGGCGACGGTGAAGGCGCGGCCGTCGGCGCGGAACCCGCGACGATCCCACTCGTCTCCGCTGACCTGGGAGAGGCGGCCGGCATAGGACTCGGCGGCCGCGGACAGGGCGGGGGCCACCTCGGCGGGATTCTCATGAGCGTAATCTGAGGCGATCGCGACAGCGTCGCCGTCGAAGTTCTCCAGCGTAGGGTCCGTCTCGGTGAGCATGAGCTCGGTGCGGCGGCGGAATTCGTCGAGGACATCGCGCATATGGGCGGCGTATTCGAGGTCCGACCAGCGGCCCGGCGTCCGCCGGGTGGCGGCGTCGTCCCTGGTCAGGACCGTCTGCCAGGTGGCGGCCGCCTCGGTGAGCGTGGCGGGCACGGTGGTGGGGTCCTCCTGGCCGGTGAAGCCGCAGTCGGGGCAGCCTCCGTCGAGGACGTCGGCCCAGTCGCGGGTGTCGGGGGTGATGTCGTTCATTTCTCTCCCTTGCTGCCGGATGTCCCGGTGGTCTTCTTCCCGCCGTTGAGGATGTCGGCGAGCACCGTTGCTTGGCTGATGTCATCGCGCTTGGCCGCAGTGAGCAGGGTCAGCGTGCCCTTCTTCGCGAAATCGCGCAGCTCGTCGAGGCCCGCGGCGGCGTCATCGTCATCAAGTTCCTTGCGGAAGCGGTCGGCGAATTCGTCGAACTTCTCCGGATCATGGGAATACCACTTGCGCAGCTCGGTCGAGGGGGCGACGTCCTTGACCCATTCGTCGAGTTCGGCCTTGTCCTTGCTCACCCCGCGCGGCCACACGCGGTCGACGAGGACCCGGGTTCCATCGGACTTGTGCGCTTCGTCGTAGATGCGGCGGACTTGGACTTCGGCCGCGCTGCTCTTGGCGGAGCTCTTCTTCTCGGACATCGTCGGATGCTCCTTTCGCTCGCTTGCCTTCGAGTCTACGACTCTCACACAACCGCCGCCGGACGGGTCCCGGGCAGCCGAGCAGCGCCGGGCTCCCACACCATGGCCAACATGCCTGGTGAGGCGTAGACTCGCAGGACATGCGGCACCTCGGTGCGCCGAGGCAGGCCTGGCATCAACCGCGATCCGAGGAGATGGTGCAGTGACCGTTTGGCAGCAGGCATTCCCCAATGGGAAGTCTCCGCAGCGAGTTCTCGTGCCGCCCTCGCCGTCTGCGATCTTCCTCGTCCTCACCGTCCGATCCGGGTTCGAAGAACAGGCGAAGGACTTCCTCGGTGAGATCGCCGGACTGACCCGCACCGTGGGATTCCGCTCCCGCGAAGACGACCTCAGCTGTGTGACGGGCATCGGCGCAGACCTCTGGGACCGGATGTTCACCGCCCCCAGGCCTCCGGGGCTGCACCCCTTCATCGAACAGCGCGGAGACGTCCACACGGCACCCTCGACCCCGGGCGACCTCCTCTTCCATATCCGCGCTCGCCGCATCGACCTGTGCTTCGAACTCGCCCGGCTCATCCGCGACGCCCTGGCCGGTGCCGTCGACGTCGCCGACGAAGTGCACGGCTTCCGCTACTTCGACGAACGCGACATCCTCGGCTTCGTCGACGGGACGGAGAATCCCGAGGATCAGGGCGCCGTCGATGCCGTGTTCCTGCAGCCCGATGACTTCACCGAGGAGCTCGCCGAGGCGGGATCCGACGTCGCCGCCGCTGCCGGCGGGGCTGCCGCGGCCTATGCAGGCAGCACGTACGCGATCGTCCAGAAGTACACGCACGATATGACCGGCTGGGAAGCACTCAGCGTCGAGGAGCAGGAGGCTGCCTTCGGACGCACCAAACTCTCCGACGTCGAATTCGCCGAAGAGGACAAGGCGCCGAACTCCCACCTCGTGCTCAATTCGATCGAGGATGAAGACGGCAACGACCGTGAGGTCGTCCGCGACAACATGGTCTTCGGCTCTGTCGGGTCCGAGGAGTACGGCACCTACTTCATCGCGTACGCCGCTGATGTGACGACGACCGAGCAGATGCTTGAGAACATGTTCATCGGCGACCCGGTCGGCACCTACGACCGGATCCTCGACTTCTCGACCGCGGAGACCGGCACCCTCTTCTTCATCCCCAGCCAGGATTTCCTCGACGACCCCGATGGGGAACTCGCCGAGGCGGGGCTCGGGATCGGCGCGGAGCCTGCCGCGGAGGCCGAGTCCACGGCCGACGGGGACGGTGGAGCCGCCTCGGTGCCGGTCGATGCCACCGAACCTGACGATGATCCGACAACGACAGACCCCTCGGCACCCACGGACGGCAGCCTCGGAATCGGCAGCCTGAATAGGAGACGACAGTGAACAACCTCTATCGCGAACTAGCTCCCATCACCGGCCCGGCCTGGGCGGAGATCGAGGAGGAGGCCAGGCGCACCTTCAAGCGCAATATCGCCGGTCGGCGCATCGTCGACGTCGAAGGGCCGACGGGCTTCGAGACCTCCTCGGTGACCACCGGCCATATCCGCGACATCGCCTCGGAGACCTCGGGTCTCGATATCCGCCAGCGCATCGTCCAGGAGTTCGTGGAACTCCGCGCCCCCTTCACCGTCACCCGACAGGCCATCGACGATGTCGCCCGCGGCTCCGGAGACTCGGACTGGCAGCCGGTCAAGGACGCGGCCACGACGATCGCCATGGCCGAGGACCGGGCCATCCTCCACGGCCTCGACTCCGCGGGAATCGGTGGCATCGTCCCGAACTCCTCGAACACGGCCGTCGACCTGCCCGAGGCCGTCGAGGACTATGCGGACGCGGTGGCGCAAGCACTGTCCAGCCTGCGCATGGCCGGTGTCGACGGGCCCTACAGTCTGCTTTTGTCCTCCGCCGAATACACGAAGGTCTCCGAATCGACCGATCACGGCTTCCCGGTCCGCGATCACCTCTCGCGCCAGCTCGGCGCCGGAGAGATCATCTGGGCGCCGGCGCTCGAAGGCGCCCTGCTCGTGTCCACCCGCGGCGGCGACTACGAGCTGCACCTCGGACAGGATCTGTCGATCGGCTACAGCGGTCACAACGGTGACACCGTGGACCTCTACCTGCAGGAGACTTTCGGCTTCCTTGCGCTGACCGACGAATCCAGCGTCCCCCTGAACTCCTGAGCGCAGCTCGGGTCGTGAGCCTTGGGGGTGAGGCGTGGTGGGTGCCTCGGCGGCGTCGAAAGCTGGATTTGTGCCGGCCGAAGCGTCGCAAGCGGGCTTGAGGGTGCAAGAATGAACTCGGCGAACCCGCGGAACTCCTCCGAACACGGATGGAGTTCACCGACGAACGGACGACGATGACTTCGGAAGCACCGGAACCGAACACCCCTCCGACACCCCGTGGAGACACGACCGGCCCGCAGTCCGAAGGCCGGACTACGGCCGCTGGGGCGGAGATCGGAGCGCTGATCGGGGCCGGTTTCGGACTGCTGTTCCTCATCATCAACAGCTCCCAGTTCTCCACCGTGGGCCGCACGCTCGTCATCGCCCTCGGAGCGCTCGCCTTCGCAGGCATCGCGGTCTTCGCGGTACGTGGACTTATGCGCTCACGTGCGGCAGCGTCTGCGCGTGACCGTCGCGGTCCGCCGTTCGGGCGCGCCTACTGGATCATCGTGCTCATCGAGGCGGTTCTGCTGTTCGCCGGTGCCCGTCTGCTGTCAGGTCTCGGCCACCCGGAACTCGGTGTCGCGTGGGTAGCCGTGGTCGTCGGCACCCACTTCTATGCACTCGGGTGGGTCTTCGGACTCGATCGCTTCCATGTGCTCGCGACCATCGTCACGCTCTGCGGCATCGGCGGGTTCATCGCCTTCTTCGCCGCGGCCCCGGCGTTCATCCCGGTCATCAGCGGCGTCATCTCAGGCTTCGCGCTGCTCGGCTTCGCCATGTGGGCCCTGGTGCCGGTGGATAGGTGAGTCCGTTCGCCCGGGGGTCAGCCCTCGGTCGGGGCCTCAGGGGCCCCGGGCTTCGGTGACGGCTGCACGCGCGGGGGTGGGAACTCCGGTGGCTGGGCGGCGGGATGGTCCTTCAGCCCGGCGAACACCTCGGCGATGGCGCGATCGAGCTGCGGATCGTCGGCGGCGAAGAGCTGCCCGGGATCGTGCTCGACCTCGATATCGGGTTCGACGCCGTAGTTCTCCACGCTCCAGCCTTTGCCCTCGATCCAGAAGGAGTACCGCGGCTGGGTCACTCCGGTGCCGTCGACGAGGTCGTAGCGCCCGTCGATGCCGACGACTCCGCCCCAGGTGCGCACGCCGATGACCGGGCCGATGCCCCTGGCCTGCACACGGGCGTTGATGATGTCGCCGTCGGAGCCGGAGAACTCATTGGCCACGAACACCACCGGCCCGCGCGGTGCGTCCTCGGGGTCACGACCCATAACGTCATAGCTGCGGGCCTGATTCCAGGCCACGACCTTGTCGGCGAAGCGCTCGGCCACCAGCGCGCTCGTGTGCCCGCCCCGGTTGAAGCGGACATCGGCGATGACGCCCTCGCAGCCCATCGCCTGCCGGATATCGCGGTGCAGCTGCGCCCAGCCGTAGGAGGTCATATCGGGAATGTGGACGTAGCCGACGCGGCCGGACGACTTCTCGGCCACGTACTCCCGACGGGAGCGCACCCAGTCCTGATAGCGCAGAACCTCCTCGCCGGCCAAGGGGATGACGGCCACCGTGCGGTCCTTGCGGCGGGACCGGCGCAGGGTGAGTTCGACGATCGAGTCCGCGGCACCCTGCAGATGCGCGGCAGGGCCGGCCGCCTCGTCGACGGGCTGACCGTTCACGGCAACGATGACATCACCGACGGCAGCACCGACTCCGGCCTGCCGCAGCGGCGACCTTGCATCCGGTTCGCTGCTCTCACCAGGCAGGATCCGAGAGATCGTCCATCCCTCCGCGGTCCGTTCCAGATCAGCGCCGAGGAAGCCGAGCTTCTTCGACTCATCACCCAGACCGTTCGGCGGGGAGACATAGGCGTGCGAGGTGTTGAGCTCGCCGACGGTCTCCCACAGGATGTCGACGAGGTCGTCATGCGTCAGCGCCTTCGCGGCCACGGCCCGCCAGCGCAGGGTCACGGATTCCCAATCGACCCCGTTCATGTCCTCGCGCCAGTAGTGGTCGCGCATGATCCGGGCGTTCTCTTCGAACATCTGCAGCCATTCGGCTCTCCGGTCGAGTTCGAACCGCAGCCGGGTCACGTCGACGGAGACGAACTCATCGTCATCGGCCTCGACCTTCCGGTTCGCCGGGACCACGCTGATGTCGTCCTCGGAGCGGACGACGATGAGCTTCCCGTCACCGGAGACCTCATAATCGCTGGCCTTGTCCACGACGGTGGTGACCTTGCGCTTGGCGAAGTCGAAGAATTGGACCACCTCGGCGGGTTTGTCACCGGCATCGCCGGCGCGTTTGGAGCCGAGTTCGCCGCCCTCGGCATCGCCGGTGCGCATCCACAGCAGACCCCCATCGGCGGACTCGAGGTCACGGAAGACTCCGGAGGCGACGGGGAACGGCAGGATCCGCTCCTCGGCCCCGTCGAGGTCGACCTCGGCGGTAGCCACGGGCTTGTCCGCCTTGGCGCGTTCGGTTTTCGCATCCTCGGCGACCTCGGCGATCGCCCATCCGGTTGCGCTCGGGCCGAACGGGGCGGGCTCCTCGGCGCTCAGCGGCAGCAGCCAGGGGCGGGTGACGCCGTTGAAGGACAGGTCGAAGGAGTGCTGGTTGTACGCGGGGTCGAAGGTGCGGTCGGAGAGGAAGGCGACGAACTTCCCGTCGCGGGTGAACGTCGGTGAGAAGTCGTTGAACTTCCCCGTCGTCAGCGGCCGCGCCTTCTGGTCGGACTTCACCTCGACGATCATCAGCTGCGCGAGCAGCTCCTCACCCTGCGTCGGCTGCGACCACACGAGGTACTTCCCGTCGGAGGAGAACCGCGGGGTGCGCGCCTCACCGTGCCCGGAATGACCGACCAGCCGGGTGCGCCCGTTGCCGACCTCGATGAGCCGGATCGACCCGTCGTGGGAGATCGTCGCCAGGGTCTTCCCCGCAGGATCCGCCCGCAGGTGCAGGACCCGGCCCAGTGCTCCGGCCCCGATTCGCCGAGGCGGCTTGTCCCCGGTCAGAGACGCGACCTCGATCGCGTCCTCCCCTTCGGAATCGGTGACGTACGCGGCCTGACCGGTCGAGCCGAGGATCACCGGTTCGCGGGTGCGGACCGACGAATCCGCGCACAGCGCCCTGGCCGGTCCCTCCCGATGAGCCAACCAGAACGTCTTCCCGCGCCACTCGAGCACCGAGGCATTGCCCTGACTGTCAGGGCTGATGCTGTTGATCCCGGTCTTCGGGTCGAGGCTCAGCGGCTGCACCTGCGTGCCCGGCAGCGTCACCGAGAGTGTGCGCACGTCCGCATCGAGACTGTCGAGGATCCTGATCTCCCCACGGCTGTGCCATACGATGCGAGTGCCGTCGGTGGTGGCATCGCGGACATACCCCTCGGCCTCACCCTGATGAGTGAGCTGGCGGGGTTCGTTCGCCGAGGCGGCCGTGGCCAGGCCATCGATGATCCACAGGTTCGCCTGTTCCTGGGCATGGTGAGGGAACGTCGCGGCCCGATCCGAGGTGAAGACGAGCGAATCACCGACCCACAGCGGGTCGGTCAGAGGGGCCTCGTCCTCGCGCAGCAGCCGCTGCCACCGGGCGTTCGAACCATCGGGGATGCCGGCTGAGTTCGTGCCGTCGACCCGATCGAGCCACAGCCTTGGTGCGGTTCCGCCCCGGTAGCGCTTCCAGTGCGCGGGCGGACGAGAGAACGGCGTCGACAGAGCCGTCGTCCCCGAATGATGACGGGCCAGCCCGGAGGCGCGACCGAACTGCAGACGCTCGACTGCCCCGTCGAGGCCGATGGACTTCACGACATGGTTGCGGACCTCGAACTCCCCGGCATTGGCACCGATGAGGACATGGGTGGCGTCAGACCACCCGAGCATCGTCATGGTCGTCGAACCCAACCAGGTGAGCCGGCGCAGGGCACCGGTGGCCACCTCGGCGACCATGAGCTCGGGCTGGCCCGTCCGGAAGGACACGAACGCGACATGCGCTCCGTCCGGGGAGATCCGCGGAGACCGCACTGGCACTCGATCCGAGGTCAGCCGCCAGGCGCGACCGCCGGCGGACCCCACGAGCCAGACATCGTCGTCTGCGGTGAAGGTGATGAGATCGGCTTGGACATGAGGGCAGCGAAGATAAGTCACGTGACCCACATTACAAGGCCCGATGCCCAGCGGTGCGGGCCCTGAACCGATGCCCAGGCAACTTGCACGCGGCAATAGAATGGCCGTATGCCATCTCTGACTTCTGTGCTCACGGACCGTTTCGCCGCCGCCCTCACCCACGCCTTCGGTGAGGACTTCGCCAGGCGCGATCCCGTGATCCGAAGCAGCCAGTTCGCGGACTTCCAGGCGAATGTGGCCCTGCCGCTGGCCAAGGAGCTGAAGTCCAAGCCGCGCGACATCGCCGCACAGATCGTGGAGAACCTCGACCTCGACGGCATCTGCGAGACCCCGGAGATCTCCGGCCCCGGGTTCATCAACCTCACGTTCACGCCCGCATTCCTCGCCTCCACACTGGCCGTCGGCGGGGTCGCCGAGGCCCCGTCCAACGACGACCCGCAGACGGTCGCCATCGACTACTCGGCCCCGAACGTGGCCAAGGAGATGCACGTCGGCCACCTGCGCACCACCGTCGTCGGCGACGCCCTGGCCCGGACACACGAATTCCTCGGCAACACTGTCATCCGCCAGAACCACATCGGCGACTGGGGCACTCCGTTCGGCATGCTCATCGAACACCTCCTCGATGTCGGCGTCGAATCCGCAGCCGCCGCCGAGGTGGCAGAGAACCCGAACGCCTTCTACCAGGCCGCTCGGGCGAAGTTCGATGCTGACGAGGCATTCGCCACCCGCTCCCGCTCCCGCGTCGTCAAGCTTCAGGGCGGCGACGCGGAGACGCTGGAACTGTGGACGCGGCTCGTCGGCTACTCCCGCGAGTACTTCAACCGGATCTACTCCCTCCTCGACGTCACCCTCACCGACGAGGATCTGGCCGGTGAGTCCACCTACAACGACGTCCTCGCCGACGTCTGCGACGAACTCGAAGCCAAGGGGCTGGCGACGATCTCCGATGGCGCCCTGTGCGTCTTCCCCGCCGGCTTCACCGGTCGGGAGGGCGAACCCCTGCCGCTCATCATCCGCAAGTCCGACGGCGGCTACGGCTACGCCACGACCGACCTCGCGGCCGTGCGCAACCGCGCGATCAACCTCGGCGTGAACCGTGCCCTCTACGTCGTCGGCACCCCGCAGGCCCAGCACTTCGAGATGGTGTTCACCGTCGCCCGCGAGGCAGGCTGGCTGCCGGAGTCCTTCAGCACCGAACACGTGAAGATCGGCAATGTGCTCGGCTCCGACGGGAAGATCCTGCGCACCCGCTCCGGCGCCCCGCTGCGCCTGGCCGAACTCCTCGAAGAGGCCGTGACCCGGGCGAAGACGACCCTGGCCGAATCGAACGTCGACTTCAGCGCCGAGGAGGCCGAAGAGGTCGCGCGCATCGTCGGCATCGGTGCGGTGAAGTACGCCGACCTCTCCGTCGCCCACGACACCTCGTACACCTTCGACCTCGATCGGATGCTCGCCCCCATCGGCAACACCGCCCCGTACCTGCAGTACGCCGGCGCCCGCATCCGCTCGATCGGCCGCAAGGCCGAAGCCGAAGGCATCGACCCGGTCCGCGTCGGCAAGGCTGCGATCAGCCTCGAACAGCCGGCCGAACGTGAGCTGGCGCTGTCGATCCTCGGCTTCGCCGATGTCCTCACCGAGGTGGCCGCAGGTTCCGCACCGCACCGCCTGTGCACCTACCTGTTCGACCTGGCCCAGGACTTCACCTCGTTCTACGAGCAGTGCCCGGTGCTCATCGCCGAGACAGAGGAGCTGCGGGACTCCCGCCTGCGCCTGTCGCTGATCGTGCTCGAGGTCCTCGAAGCCGGTCTCGGAGTGCTCGGCATCCGCGTCCCCGAGCGCATGTGAGCTCCGCTCCCCGAACCGCCAAATCGATGCTGCCCTGGATCGTCCTGGGCATCATCATCCTTGCGCTCAACCTGCGCACCCCGATCATCGCGCCGACCGCGATCCTGCCGGCCATTCAGGACGGCACAGGCTTCAGCGCGGCCGGCCTCGGTCTGCTCACCGGCCTGCCGGTGCTCCTGTTCGCGCTCGCCACACCCCTGGCCGGAAAGTTCATCACCGGTCTCGGCGCCGAAACCACCGTCATCGCCTGCCTGACCGGGGTGCTGGCCGGCACCGTGCTGCGCTCGGTCGGTCCGCCCTGGCTCGTCCTCACGGGCACGGCCGTCATCGGACTGGCGATCACCTTGGGCAATATCGTCGTGCCCGTGCTCATCCGCCGAGAGGTGCCCTGGGAGCAGGTATCGCTGGTCACCGGCCTGTACTCGGCGATGATGAACGTCGGCTCGATGGCCACCCTCATCGGCACCGGCCCCCTGGCCGCGACCTTCGGCTGGCGGTGGGCACTGGCCGCATGGGCGGTGCTCGCGCTCATCGGCCTCGGCTTCTGGATGGTTCTCATCCGGGTCCGGATCCGCCGTGACGGCGATGCGGTGCGGGCTGCCCAGGAAGCCATCGCCGCCGGAGAAGCCGAAGACGAATCCAGCGCCGAGGTGGTCGCCCCCGCAGGCAAGCAGAAGTGGAGTCAGGCGCCCGCCGCCTATCGCGGCATCATCGCCCTGCTCGTCATCACCTTCTCCGGCCAGTCCATCGCGTACTACACGACGACGACCTGGCTGCCGAGCTACCTCGCCGACAAGATCGGGCTGGCCCCGGCTGCGGCCGGCGGCACTGCCTCACTGTTCCAGATCGCAGCGATCCTCGGTGCTTTCGGTGTGCCGCTGCTGGCGGCGAGGTCACGGCCGTGGATGCCGGTGGCGATCGTCGCCGTACTCTGGCTGTCCCTGCCGGTGGGTCTGCTGCTGGCACCGGGCGCCTACGGTCTGTGGGCGATCACCGGCGGCATCGCGCAGGGAGGCGGCTTCACCGCGATCTTCTCGATCATCGCCCGCACCGCCGGCAGCGATGCCCAGACGGCCTCGGGCTCGGCCAGAGTGCAGGGCGGCGGCTACCTTGCCGCGACTTTGGCGCCGCCCTTCGCAGGGTGGCTGAACACTGTGACCGGCGGGTGGACGGCACCGGTGCTGCTCATCCTCGCCGCGACCCTGGCGTTCACGATCACCGGGCTGCTGGCGGCCCGTCGGGCCGGACGGTTCCCCCGCGGCGGACCGAGCGGACGCGAAGTCCTCGACTCAGACGAATGAAAACACCGAGGCGGCCCACCTTTCCGGTGGGCCGCCTCGGTGATTCACTGTTCTGTTCGCTGCACTCGCGGGACGATGTCAGCGGTGCAGGTCTCAGTGCTTGGCGTTCGTGTCCTCGCCTGCCTGTGCCTCGGCGGGCTTGACGGCCGGCTTCGGAGCAGGGACCTCGTCCGTGGCTTCTGCCTTGGTCGAGGGCACCGCGGTCTGCGAGACCTCGGTGGCAGCGCCCTGGCGCGAGGCCGGGGTCGATCCGACAGGGCGGGCGTCGGCAGGACGGTTGTTCGGCAGCGGGGTCGACCACGGATCTTCGACCGGCTGAGCCTTCTTCCACACGTAGTAGCCGATTCCGGCGGCCGAACCGATGACGAGGGTCCACACGAGTGCGGCCTTTCCGCCTCCGGACTTGCGTGCGGTGTCCTTCTCGATGCGCTTCCCGGCGTTGGCGAGAGCCTTGCGGGCCTTCTTCATGGCCTTCTTGTCGCCGGTGAGGCGGACGGCCAAGTCGTCGATGAGCTTCGGGGTCTCGACAGCGGACAGCGAAGACGCGGCGTTCGACGCGAACTTGCCGGCGCGTTCGGTGGCCTCGGGGCGGTAGGACTCGAGCTTGTCGGCCCAGTCGTGGACCCGATCATTGGCCTTGTCGGCCAGAGCCTCGACCTGCGGGCGAGCCTTCTCTGCGAACTCCTCTGCCTTGCCGGCCAGGGCTTCGACCTGCGGGCGAGCCTTGTCAGCGGCCTCACGGAGCTTCGGAGCAGCGTTCTCGCTGGCATCTGCCAGGACTCGGAGTGACGTCTGCTTCGCGGAATCGAGCTTCGAACTGAGCTGATCTCGAGTGGGCTTCTTCGACATAAACATTCCCAATCCTTCGATGTCGGTGGTCAAGTTGATCACTGACCAGTCTACGGCCTAGGCGCAAACCTGTGGACAGCGGATGTCATCAAATTGTCTGCAGATCGCCTGACAGGTTGGGCAATGGAGCTGGTGCGAAACTGCATTCGCCGCCGCGGCGTGGAAGAATGAAGGTATGACTACAGTCTCAACGCACACAGCTGTCCTGCACACCAACCACGGTGACATCACCATCAACCTCTTCGGCAACCATGCCCCGAAGACCGTGGCCAACTTCGTCGAGCTGGCCCAGGGTGAGCGCGAATTCACGGACCCCTCGACCGGAGAGCCGACGAAGCGTCCCTTCTACGACGGACTCGGCTTCCACCGCATCATCTCGAATTTCATGATCCAGGGCGGCTGCCCGCTGGGCACCGGCACCGGCGGACCCGGCTACACCTTCGACGACGAGATCCACCCGGAACTCCAGTTCGATCGCAAGTACCTGCTGGCCATGGCGAATGCCGGCAAGCAGATGGGACGCGGCACCAACGGTTCGCAGTTCTTCATCACCACTGCCGAGACTCCGTGGCTCAACGGCAAGCACACCATCTTCGGTGAGGTCGCCGACGAAGCCAGCCAGAAGGTCGTCGACGAGATCGACGGCGTGCGCACCGCTGCGATGGACAAGCCGGTCGAGCCGGTCATCATCGAAAAGGTCGACATCACGCAGAAGTGAGTGCAGACCCTGACACGGTCTGCAGGTCCACACGCAGTCTCCAGGTCCTTCAGCCGCTGCTGGACCACGCTGACGGACCACTGAGTATCATGGTGTGATGGACACACCTGATGAGGGCTCGGCCCGGGAAACCGGCCGGGCCCTCTCTGTATCCCCGCCTGTTGTCACCCGCACGATTCTCATCGTCACCGTGGTGGCCTTTCTCGCCGAGCTGATCCCTGCCTTCGACCTGCTCCACCGTCTGGGCTTTGTGCCGGTGCTGACCCTCGAACAGCCGTGGCGAGTGCTCACGGTGGCTCTCGTCCACGAGATGCCGAACCCGTTCCATCTGCTCGCGAACATGATCGGACTGTTCTTCTTCGGGTCCTTCGTCGAACGGGCACTGGGACGCGTGAAGTTCCTTCTCCTCTACCTCATCGGCACGATGGGCGGTTCGGCGATGGTGCTCGTCTTGGCCGAACCCTTCAGCCGCGACTGGGTGACGAACCACATCGGTGCCTCGGGAGCGGTGTTCGCGATCGTCGGGGTCCTTCTTGTGCCCACTCGCAGACTCGACCGCAACATCGCCGGTGCAGTGGTGTTCGTGGCGTTGAACTTCGGCTACGGCTTCCTCGTCGAAGGAGTGTCGTGGCAGTCCCACCTCGGCGGTCTGCTCACGGGCTTCGTCCTCGGCTGCGCGGGACTGCTCGGGCCGGAGCGAACCCGCAGCACCGTCTTCTTCCTGACCGCGATCGCGCTCGTGGTCCTCATGGCGGCAGGCGGAGCCTGGCGGATGTTCGGGCTGGGACTCTGAGCCGGCGAACTGAGCTGCCAGAGATCTATAGCAGATCAAAGGGCTCTTGTGTGCATTCTGCGGTGGAAAAATAGTTGTCCACAAGGTCTATCCACAACGTGGATAACTTACACACGTGTGTTTAGCCTGGTCAGAGACCTAAAATAAGTTATCCACAAATGACGCACCCGGCTTGGGTATAACTCAGCCCCTGTGGATTGTGGATTTTTCGGACACACCTGGGGATGCTCCGGCCGGTTCCGCGATGGCCGCCGGCGGCCTGACGCGACTCTGAGCCTCGTGACTGTGGACTCGTAACTGGGCCTCGCTGCTGTGGGCACGGATCGGTGAACAGGAATCTCCGGTGAATGCAGAAATGTCCGGTCGATCCGCGTCGATTCTGAGCTGGCGGATTCAAGCTATCGTTGCAACACCTGTCGAATCGTCGTGTTCGTTCAATAGCTTAGCCAGGGCCTCGGCCGGTGTCTTCCAGCCCAGCCGTTTCCGGGGTCGGGCGTTGAGCTCAGCAGCGACCATATCGAGGTAACCCGACCCCCACTGGCTGAGGTCAGTGCTCTTCGGGAAGTACTGCCGATACAGCCCGTTGGTGTTCTCATTCGTTCCCCGCTGCCAAGGCGCATGCGGGTCACAGAAGTAGATATCAAAACCCGTGGCCTCAGCGATGCGTACATGTTCAGACATTTCACTGCCCTGATCCCAGGTCAGTGAGCGCTTCAACTCGGCCGGCAGCTGCGCCATCTTCGCGATCATCGCCTCGGCCACTGCGTTGGCTGTGTGTGACTCAGGCAGATGCAGCAACATCGAAAACCCCGTGGCACGCTCGACCAGAGTCCCGATCGCTGATCCCGATTCGACTGTCCCCAGGATGAGTGTGACAGTCTGAAATGGCCCCACTTGGAGCAAAAATGATCCTCTGATTTGGCCCCACCCCCGACCTACCAGCCGTACCGTTCGTGATGTCGACCAAGACGTTCACGAAGAGGTGGGGCATATGAAGGAGATGTCGAGAGTGGAGCAATTCGAGAATATCCGACGAGACCACAGAGACCATGAGATGTCGATTCGACAGTTAGCCCAAAAGTACAAGGTCCACCGCAGGACGGTACGTCAGGCGTTGGCGGATGCGGTACCACCGCGGCGGAAGACTCCGGAGAGGGTAGCACCAGTCCTCGGTGAGCACGTTGCCACCGTCCGGGCTTGGTTAGTTGCTGACAAAGAGGTCCCTCGGAAGCAGCGTCATACCGCCCGGCGGGTCTGGCAGCGCCTCGTCGAGGAGGAAGGAGTCGAGGTTGCGGAGTCGAGTGTGCGAACCCTGGTCGCGAAGCTGCGCCGGGACATTTTCGATCAGTCGTTGGAGGTCAAGGTTCCTCAAACCCATGCCCCGGCGGCTGAAGCCGAGGTCGACTTCGGGGAGTTCTACGCCCTCATCGGTGGGGTGTGGTTGAAGCTGTGGATGTTCATTCTGCGCCTATCGCATTCGGGTAAAGCCGTGCACATTGCTTACGCCAACCAGGCTCAGGAGTCGTTTCTCGACGGTCATGTGAAGGCCTTCGACCGGCTCGGTGGAGTCCCGACGGGCATGATCCGGTATGACAACCTGACTCCGGCGGTGGTGCGGGTGCTGCTGGGTCGGGAACGGGAGGAGAATCCCCGGTTTGTCGCCCTGAGGTCGCATTACGGGTTCGATAGCTTCTTCTGCCAGCCCGGGATCAAGGGTGCTCATGAGAAGGGTGGCGTCGAGGGGGAGGTCGGTCGGTTCCGGCGCCGTCATCTGGTGCCGGTGCCCGAGTTCGCCTCCTTAGCCGAGCTCAACGCTTTCATGGTCGCTGCCGATGCTGGTGATGACGACCGAAAGATCACCGGCCGGGTCGAGACGGTCGGGGCCGCGGCGGCCCGGGAGCTGCCTGGCCTGCGGGGTTTGCCCGATGAGGTCTTCGATGCCGCGCAGACCCTGTCGTGTCGGGTCGATGCGAGAGCCAGAGTGTGCGTACGTCAGTCCTATTACTCGGTGCCGGCCCGGTTGGCTGGCAGACGCCTCCAGGTGCGTTTGGGGGCCACGACGGTGACCGTGATCGCTGAGTCGGGGGTGGTCGCTGTCCATACCCGGTCGCTGCATAAGTACACCGAAGATTTGGTCCTCGATCACTACCTGGAAGTCCTCATACGCAAGCCCGGAGCATTCGCCGGGGCCACCGCGCTGGCGGCTGCCCGGAAGTCCGGGATGTTCACGAACGCTCATCAACGGTTCTGGGATGCTGCGCGTGGGCAACTCGGCGACACGGCCGGGACCCGGGCGCTCATCGGTGTGCTGCTACTGCACCGCAGCCTGCCCAACGGTGACATTGTCACCGCATTGACAACCGCGACCGGGTTGGGATGCTTCGATGCTGATGTGGTCGCGGTCGAGGCCCGCCGGGCCGGTCAGGCGATGACTGCGCCACCGGCGGTGGTCGTCCCGGCCCACGTCGGACCAGTCGGGGAGAGGCCGGTGCCGGGCCTGGGCGCCTATGACGAACTGGTCTCGGTGGTGGGAGCATGAACGCGAAAACCATCCCGGCATCGACGCCGGCAGTGACTGCTCTGGGTGATCAGGCGGCTGAGGCCGCGATCGCCACGGCTTGTCGGACCCTGTTCATGCCCACGATCCGTGACCAGGCCTCACCGATGGCCGAGGCAGCAGCCCGAGAACGGCTCTCGCACAAGGCCTACCTGGCTGAGGTGTTGGCCGCGGAGTGTGATGATCGTGATGCCCGCCGTCGGATCCGGCGGATCAAGGAAGCGAAGTTTCCTCGCACCAAGCACCTGTCCGACTTCGATACCGCCGCCATCGAGGATTTGCCGCCGGCCCGGTTGGCGACTCTGGCCACCGGAGCGTGGATCGATGCCGGTGAGCCGTTGGTGCTACTCGGTGATTCCGGGACAGGGAAGACGCATCTGCTGATCGGTCTGGGGACCGCCGCGGCCGAGCAGGGCCGCAGAGTCCGCTACGTCACGACGGCGGCCCTGGTCAACGAGCTCACCGAGGCCGCCGATGCCAAGCAGCTCTCCCGGGTAGTGGGCCGCTATGCTCGCCTGGACCTGCTGTGCCTGGATGAGTTGGGGTATGTCAGCCTCGATTCTCGTGGAGCTGAGTTACTCTTCCAGATCATCACCGAACGTGAGGAACGAGCCTCGATTGCGACAGCCTCGAACGCCTCGTTCAGCGAGTGGGGGCAGACATTCACCGACCCGCGGCTGGCCGCGGCCGTTGTCGATCGGTTGACGTTTAACGCCCACATCATCAACACCGGCACCAGCTCTTACCGGCTGCGCACCACCCGGGCCAGGAGCGAAGAGGCCACTTTGCAGGAAGGAGATCAACCATGATCACCACCGAGGATCAGGAACCAGCCAGCGGAAATGCCATCGATGCCACCGAGGACTGGGTCGCCTACATCAGCCAACGCCTCAATGACGCCCAGGATCTCCTGGACGGGATCAGTGTCACCATCGAGTCTGTTCAGCCCAGTGGCCGCGAGCATGCCGCCGATCTGATCGATTCGGCTATTGAGGACCTTCAGCGACTGCGTCGCCGATTCGGACCAACCGAACCCGACTACGGCCCTGGCGATCCGCCGTTCTGACCACACTGGAACCTGAGAGGCCCGGCCACTCCTGTGGCCGGAGAAAGGCTCGCAACACAACACCGCCCGACCCCGCTGGGCCGCGACTGTTACCAACGCGCGGCGAGCACGACCACACATGCTGGGGTGGGGCCAAATCAAAGCATCACAGTGGGGCCAAATGGGGTTGACACACTCACCAGGATAAGGTCGCCTTCCCAGTCGCCCGGCACGGCCCGGTCCTCGACCGCCTTGGGCCGGTCGGCGATGTTGACCATGTTCGGGATCCGTCCCCGCCGCTCCTGACTGGTTCTGCGCGGTTTACGCAGGCTGCGGCCCGTACGCAGATGCTTGACCAGTTCGCGCTTGAGTCCGCCTCGGCCTTGGACGTACAGGGACTGGTAGATCGTTTCGTGCGACACCCACATCTCCGGATCATCGGGGTAGTCCACGCGCAGTCGTGACGCGATCTGCTCGGGACTGTGGTTCAGTGCCAATCGTGCCTGCACCTCACGGCGCAGGGCAAGATTGGTAGTCAGCTTCCGGTCCCGGTGCCGATGGCGTTTCGCATCAGCGTCTTCCTGGGCGATCCTGGGCCGATAGGCCGGTCGGGAGGGTCTGACGTGTTCCGGGGCGCGTGCGGCGCGGCGCAGTTCGCGACTGATCGTTGACGGGCTTCGATTCAAACGCTCAGCGATTGCTCTGACGCCCAGCCCCTGACCCCGATAAACCGCGATGTCTTCACGGTCATCGATGGTCAGGAACCGGGTTGGGTGACCATAACCGATTGGTGGTTTCACACCTCCACGATGGCGAAACCACCGCCGAAGGATCGATACCGACACGCCCAATACCTCGGCGGCCTCTTCGACGGTCAATCCTGTCCTGATCAGGTCCCAGAATTGGGCCTCGACTGTTCTGGGCAGGGAACGGGGTCCGGGACGGGCCATGGCAACATCCTCCTCACTGGAGGTGTTGCGACGACTCCTTGAACCCAAGGCTCAGAATCGACGCGGATCGACCGGACAATCAGTGTGACTGCGGCCGGGTGTCGGCTAGCGCCAGCGCGTGGACATGATCAGCCCTGCCACGAAGAAGGCGAAGCCGATGAGGATGTTCCAGTTGCCCCAGGCTTCGACGGGGAAGGCGCCCTGGGTGATGTAGAAGGTGACGAGCCAGATGAGTCCGACGATCAGCAGGCCGAGGAGCACAGGGAGGAACCAGCTCGGGTTCGGTTTGATCGTCTGCTGACCGCTCGTCGAGGTGTAGCTGGCCTTCTTGCGACCCTGCGAACGCTTGGCCGGATTGCCCGAACGAGAGGTGCGCTTGGTGGTCGCGCCCTTCGCCGAAGACTTCTTCTCAGCCGACTTCTTCTCCGAGGACTTCTCGTCCTTCGTGTCCTTGCTGTCGGCGGCCTTGTCAGCCTTGGCCTTGCCGTCCGCGGTCGTGCTCTCGGCGGCCTTGCCGGCCTTGCTTGCCTTGTCCGTCTTCGTGCCCGCAGCCTGGTCGGATACGGCTTCGTCGGAGTCATCCGCGTCGGACGCGGCCTCGTCGGACGCGGTCTCGATCACCGTGTCGTCGGTGCCCTCTGCCTCAGTCACATCGGTGTCGACCGACTCGGTCTCGACTGCCTCGACTTCGTCCGGGGTCTCGGCCTGCTGAGCCTTGGCCGCCGACGATGTGCGAGAAGTGCGCTGGGTCCGTCCTTTGGACTTGGCCACGAGTACTCCTTTGACGGTCGACCGCTGCAGGGCCGCCGGATGAATGGTTGGGGACAATCGGTGACCAGTCTACTCGCGACGGGGGTCACAGCGAAAAACTCCGACTACCCTGAAAGCGTCCCGAACGCGCTCCGTACGGTGATTCCCATAGGATAAAGTGCATAGGGGTGTCCTCGCTTGACTGCCGGACGAGCCCTGACAATGCAGTGACAGTCACGGAGCAGAAGTGGTGAATAGTTCCTCCTCGGGTAACGAGCCGGGCGCGAACCCGCCCTCGCGACCCACTATCCGTGCCGCGCAGAGCCAACCCTCGGCAGCACAACCCCATGTCAACGGGGGCAACGGGGGCGCAGGTGAGCAGCCGCTGCCCAGTCGCCGGGAGCTGCGTCGCCGTGAGGCCGAAGCCGCCGCAGCCCAGGGACAGCCGACCGCCGTGTACTCCGATGCCCCACCGGCGTTCTACGACTCACCACAGCAGCCACCACAGAACTCCCCCCAGGACCCACCCCAGAATCCGCAGCCACCGGCTCAGCACACGTCCCAACAGTCCCAACAGCCGCCCCCGCCCCAGGAACCGCCCCGGTCCAGGCGGGAACAGGCGGCGACGTCGCGCAAGCGCAAGCCCGTGGAGCGCGAACCCCTCGGTCCGGTCCGCGGCACCATACGCACCTTCGGCGAACTCTGCATCACCGCGGGCCTCGTCCTCATCCTGTTCGTCGTCTGGCAGCTGTGGTGGACGGACATCCAGGCCAACCGCGACAATGAAGTCCTCGCCGACGAACTCACACAGGACTGGGCGAACCAGGACCCGAACGAACTGCCCGATGACCCGGACGAACCCGTCGTCGCAGACCCGGTCGGCAAGAACGAGGCCTTCGGCATCTTCTACATCCCGCGCTTCGGCGACGACTACTATCGCACCGTCGCCGAGGGCGTCGATCTCGAACCCGTGCTCAACCGGATGGGCGTCGGCCGGTACCCGAACTCGGCGATGCCCGGCGAAGTCGGCAACTTCTCCATCGCCGGCCACCGCGTGACCTACGGCAAACCACTCAACCAGATCGCACAGCTGCGGCCCGGCGATGAGATCATCGTCCAGACGAAGGACGGCTTCTACACCTACACCTTCCGCAACTTCGACATCATCCTCCCCGACGCCGTCGAGGTCCTCGCCCCGGTGCCGAACGAACCGGACTACAAGGGCAAGGACCGGATCCTGACGATGACGGCCTGCAATCCGATGTTCTCCGCCCGGGAACGCTACGTCGCCTACGCCGAACTCACCGACTGGACGCCTGCGAGCGACGGCGCGCCCGACAACATCAAGGAATCGAAGGCCTACGACAAGGTCAGCAAGAACGGTGGTGCCTGACATGTACGCATTCATCTGGCGACTGCTCCCCGGGAACTGGTTCGTCAAACTCATCTTCGCGCTCATCCTCATCGCGGCGGTGGTGCTGCTGCTCATGCAGTACGTCTTCCCCGTCATCGCCCCGTATATGCCCTTCAACAACGCCACCGTCACCGACGGCGGACAATGACGCAACGGAGTGCAATGACCAGAATCCTCGTCATCGACAACTACGACAGCTTCGTCTACACGCTCGTGTCCTACCTGCGTGAGCTCGGCGCAGACGTCGACGTCGTCCGCAATGACGACATCCCCGCCGAGGCGGTCGCCCGGACCGTGAGCGCCTATGACGGTGTGCTCCTGTCGCCCGGACCCGGAGTGCCCGCCGAGTCCGGAGTGTGCCCGCCGCTGCTGGCCTGGGCCGAAACCGCTGACATGCCGGTCTTCGGCGTCTGCCTGGGTCATCAGGCCCTCGGTGAGGTCTTCGGTGCGCAGGTGTCCCATTCGCCTGTGCTCATGCACGGCAAGACCTCGGTGATCACCCATGACGAGGAGGGCATCTTCTTCGGCTGCCCGAGCCCGCTGACCGTGACCCGATACCATTCGCTGGCGATCGTCGACGAGACCCTCGACCTCGAGAAGTTCACCGTCACCGCCCGCACAGAGGACGGCATCGTCATGGCCATCGAACACCGGGAGAGGCCGCTGTTCGGCGTCCAGTTCCACCCGGAGTCGGTGCTCACCGAACACGGCTACCTCATGCTCGGCAACTGGCTCGAGGTGTGCGGACTCGAAGGAGCAGCCCAAGCGGCGGCGGGAATGTCCCCGCTGGCGTCGGCGATCGCCTGAGAATTCCCGCCGACCTCCGTCATCGGGGTTCTCGCCGAGGCGGCCGATCGTTAGGATCATGTGCACAACGATCATTGTGTGCACAGGAGGTCACCACGATGTCAGAACCCAGCTATCTGCGCGAAGAGCCGTACACCGAACTCACCGTCGTCGAAGTGCCGGGAACCCCGGCTGCCGTCGTCGAGGCCCGAGACGTGCCCATGGCCGAGCTTCCGGCGCTCTTCGACGCCACCTTCTCAGGGCTCTTCCCCGTCCTATCCGAGGCGGGCGTCGAACCCGCGGGGCCGGCCTTCGCTCTCTACACTAGGCAGCCGAGCGAGACAGTGGACCTGCAGGTGGGCATCCCCATCTCTGCGGGCCTGACGAACGCGCAGCCGATCTCCGGAGGGCATATCGTCATCCCCTCCGAGCTTCCGGCGGGTTCGATGGCAGTGAGCAGCCACCTCGGCGGGTATGACGGACTCGGGGAGACCTGGGCCCAGCTGCTCAAAGATGCGGTGGCGGCCGGGCACCATCCAGGACTGCCTTTCATCGAGCTCTATGTCACCGAGCCCAGCCCCGAGGCGGACCCGGCAGACATGCGAACGGACCTGTTCATCACGCTGGAATGAGAACCGGCACGGGTTCGAGGATCAGAGCGGGGGCGCAGCCCCGAGAGCCGGAACCGGACCGAGCAACGGCACCGGACTGAGGATCAGGGTTGCCCTGGTCGGGCGCCGGGGGTCCTACCGTCCGGAGGCGTCGGACCAGCCGTCGGTCCAGTTGTCGAAGAGGCTGCCGCCCATCGAATCCTCGTCCTTCTCGTCGCCATCGCCATCGCCGCCGCCGTCGCTGTCTGCGTCATCGGTGGGCGAAGGCGCGGTCGGGATGCCGCCGGGGACCGAGGGAATCGTCGGTGAGGGCTCCGGCGGCTTCTTGGCCACCTTCACTGTGATCTCACTGCCCTGCTTGATCTCGCTTCCCGCAGTGGCGGACTGTTCGAAGACCTTCTTCTCCTCCTCGTCAGCGGTCTCGACCTCTTCGGTCTTGCAGCCGAGCTGGTAGTCATCGCCCTCGAGGATCTTGCAGGCTTCCTCCGCGGTCTTGCCCGCGACATCGGGAACTTCGACCATGCCCGAGGACACGACGAGGTCGACATTCGAGTCGACATCGACTTCCTGACCGTCACCGGGCTTGGTCTCGATGACCACGCCCTTCTCCACATCCGGAGAGTTCTGTGAGATGTGGGTGCCGGCCTGGAGGCCTGCGTCGTTGATGATCTTCCGCGCCTCTTCCTCGGTCTTGCCGGCGACATCGGGGACCTTCGCGGATTCGGGGCCCGAGGAGATGACCAGCTTGACCACGCTGTCCTTCTCCACGCTCTGACCGCCCGGCGGGTCGGTCTCGATCGCCTTGCCCTCATCGACCTCCGCACTGTACTTCTCATCGCGGTCGACTCTCAGGCCCTGTTTGATGAGCGCGGACTCGGCCTCATCGGCGTTCATGTTCGCCACGTCGGTGACTTCGACCCTGACGATCGGTTCGGGCTTGTTGATCTCGTACACCCACAGGGCCACGGCGGCCAGGGCGAGGAGGACGAAGATGCTGCCGATCCAGATCCAGGCGCGGGAGCGCTTCTGCGGCGGCCGCTCCTCCTGGTTGGTCATGATCGCGGACACGGGTCCGGTCTCAGGTGTCGGCTCCGCCTCGTTGGCGTGCGCCATCGCTCCGGTCATCGGCGGGGCCATCATCGGGTACGCCTGAGTGGCGTCCACGTCGTCCTCGAAGCTCATCGGCCGGCCGTCGCGGGCGGCGAGCACATCCTCGCGGAAGGTGTAGGCGTCCTGGTAGCGGGCGTCGCGGTCCTTGAGCAGGGCGTGGAGGAGGAGCCGGTCGACGGCAGGTGGGATGGACTGGTTGTAGAAGCTCGGCGGCTGCGGGGTCTCCCCGACATGCTGGTAGGCCACGGCCAGCTGCGAATCCCCGACGAACGGGGGTCGTCCTGCCAGCAGCTCATAGAGCAGGCAGGCGGTCGAATACAGGTCCGAACGGGCGTCGACGACCTCGCCGCGAGCCTGCTCGGGAGAGAGGTACTGGGCGGTGCCGACCACCGACTGGGTCTGCGTCAGGCCCGAATTGTCCTTGAGCGCCCGGGCGATCCCGAAGTCCATGACTTTGATGTCACCTTCGGGGGTGAGCATAACGTTCGCCGGTTTGATATCGCGGTGGACGATGCCGTTGCGGTGAGAGTACTCGAGCGGGGCGAGGACACCGGCGATGACATTGAGGGCCTCGTCGACGGTGAGCGTGCCGTGTTCGTTGAGCACCTCGCGCAGGGTCTGGCCCTCGACGTATTCCATGACGATGAACGGCACGGACACGGACGAGCCGCCGGACTCGGCGAATTCCTCTTCACCCGAATCGTAGACGGAGACGATGCCGGGATGATTGAGGCCGGCCGCGGACTGAGCTTCCCGCTTGAGTCGGGTGTGGAACGAAGGATCGCGGGCGAGATCGGACCGCAGAAGTTTGATGGCGACGCGGCGTCCGAGCCGGTTGTCGACGCCTTCGTGCACTTCTGCCATGCCCCCACGGCCGAGGAGCGCACGAACTTCGTACCGCCCCGACAGCACCTTGGGTTCAGTCATGTATGTCCTCCGCTTGTCTCACCCGGTCGGTGCGTTCATTCTGACTCGTTCCGGGTTGAGTCTCAGTATTGCAAACTCTTCGCTTCTCGTGATCGCTGCTCAGTGTCGTTCAATGTCTAGCCATTGCCGTTGTTCCCGTTCGGGTTTCCGCTTTCACCGCCATTGCTCGAGGAATTCGAGTTGTTGCCGGAGCCGTTGTTGCCGCTGTTCGGGTTCGACCCTCCCGAAGAGTCGGCCGAATCACCGGAGTTCGACGAATCCGAACCGGAACCATCGTTCGAGCTCGAGGAGTCCGAGCCGGACTCGGAGTCAGTGGAGCTCGACGAATCCGACGAGCTCGATGACTCCGAGGAGCTCGAGGAGTTCGAACCGGTATCGCTGTTCTCGGAATCAGATCCCGAATCCGAGCCCTGGTCCTGCGAATCCGAGGAGGAACCGGAGTCCGAACTCGATTCGGAGTCATTGCCCAGTCCCGGATCGGTTCCGGAGTCCGACGCCGGCTCTTCCGGCTCTTCCGGCTCTTCGGCAGGACCGGCGGAGACGTAGAGCGTGACGGTGTCGCCCTCTTCGAAGGTGTACCCGTTGTCGCCCTCGCCGACATCGGCGACGGTGCCGGCGGCACGGTCCGAGTTGATCTCGGTGGTGTCGACCTCCAGGCCCTTCTTCTCGAGGTTCTGCGTCGCCGAGGATTCCGACAGTCCGATGTAGTCGTTCTTGTCGATCTCGATGGTCTTCGCAGCCTCCGAGGTCGGTGCCGACGTAGACGGTTCCGGTTCGGGTTCGGCATTGCCTCCGCCGAGGAAGAACCACAGCAGGGACCCGACCGCGATCAGTGCGAGGATCGCGAGGATCCAGATGAGGACGCGGCCCTTGTTCGACTGCTTGTCCTTCTCGAGGTCCTTCTTCTGCGGATCGTTCGGATCCAGTTCCCCGGCACCGGCAGCTCCTGCCGCGCCTGCGGCACCGGCACCGGCGGCGAAACCCGCAGCCTGGTTGTTCGGGTAGACCTGTGTGGCGTCCTGGGAGGCGGTGACCGGGATGGCCTTCGTCGTGGGCACGGGCTCGGGGTTGTTGAATACCTGTGTGAGCGCCTCGGAGGCGGCGGCTCCGTGGCGCATCTGCGGCACGAGCTCTTCGGCTCCGGCGATGTCCCCGGCCGAGAGCGCCTCGGCGGCCTTCGCGACCTTGAAGGCATCGGACGGGCGACGATCCGGCTTCTTCTCCAGCAGACAGTCGATGAAGCGCCGCAGCGGTTCGGACACCGTGTCCGGCAGCGGCGGATGCTGCTGGTTGACCTGGGCGATGGCGATCGCGACCTGCGAATCGCCGGTGAAGGGGCGCTGCCCGGCCAGCGCTTCGTAGGCGATGATGCCGAGCGCATAGAGGTCGGATCCGGGACCAGAGCCCTTGCCGGTGGCCTGTTCGGGGGCCAGGTACTGCGCGGTGCCCATCACCTGGCCGGTCTTTGTCAGCGGCGCCTGGTCCGTGACTCGAGCGATGCCGAAGTCTGTGATCTTGACCCGGAAATCCGGGGTCATGAGGATGTTGCCGGGTTTGATGTCGCGGTGGATGACCCCGACCTTGTGTGCGGCACCGAGAGCCTGAGCAGCCTGAGTGACGATGCTCAGGGTGTCGGTCTCGGACAGGGGTGCGCTGCGTTCGATGATCGCGGAGAGCGCCTCACCCGGCACGTACTCCATGACGAGGTAGGGCGAACCGTCCTCATCACCGTAGTCGTAGACGCCGGCGATGCCGGGATCGGAGACACGGCCCATGTTCTGCGCCTCGGCGCGGAAGCGGGCGAGGAAGCTGGATTCGGAGAGGTATTCGTCCTTGAGGATCTTCGCCGCGACCTCACGGCCGAGCACGGAGTCCACACCCTTCCAGACCTCGCCCATGCCGCCGACGGCGATGCGGGAGGTGAGTTTGTATCGGTTGCCCAACAGGGTGCCTTCGACGGGTCTCATTTCTCGACCACCGCTTCCATCATATTCTTCGCGATCGGTCCTGCGACCGTCGCACCATAAGCTTCATTGCCCGCGTTTCCACCGTTCTCGACGACCACTGCGACCGCGACCTCAGGGTCATCGGCGGGGGCGAAGGAGATGAACCAGGCGTGAGGTGCCGCACCCGTGGCGTGCTGAGCGGTGCCGGTCTTCGCAGCGACCTTCGTATCGCCCATCTTCGCCACCGAGGCGGTTCCGTTCTCGACGACTCCGGTCATCATCTCGGTGAGCTTGTCGGCCGTATCGCCGGAGACGGGGCGGGAGAGCTCCTTCGGCCGGGTCTCGGAGATCGGTTCGAGGGTGTTCGCGTTGAGCACCCGGTCGACGAGCTGAGGCTTCATCATCTTTCCGCCGTTCGCGATGCCTGCGGTCATCATCGCCATCTGCAGCGGGGTCGAACGGACCTCGTACTGACCGAGCGAGGACTGCGCGAGCTGCGGCGGGTTGAGGTCGGAGGGGAACGTCGACGGGGTGACATTGAGCGGGATCTCGAGGTCCTCGCCGAAACCGAACTTCTCCGCCTGCTTCGCGATCGCATCCTCACCGAGATCCATGCCCAGGGAGGCGAACGAGGTGTTGCAGGATTCGGCGAGTGAATCAGCCAGGGTCGGCTTTCCTCCGTTGCGGCAGGCGCCCGGGTGGGAGTTGCCGATCGTCGCCGTGGTCTGCGGCAGATCGAGCTTCGCGGGGCCGTTGAGCTGCGAATCGGGCTCGTAGTCACCGGATTCCAGGGCGGCCGCGGCCACGAGGACCTTGAACGTCGAGCCGGGCGGGTAGAGGTTGCCGCCGATGGCCCGGTTGTAGGCGGGCTTGCCCTCGGCGGATTCGAGGTTCTTGAAGGCCTCACTGGCCTCGGTGGAGTCGTGGCTGGCCAGGGCGTTGGGATCCCAGCCGGGGGTCGAGGCCATGGCGAGGATCTTCCCGGTCTTCGGGTTGATCGCCACGGCCGCACCGTTCTGGTTGCCCAGACCCTCCCAGGCCGCCTGCTGCACCTTCGGATCGATCGTCAGCTCCACGGCGGCGCCGCGGGGCTGCTCGCCGGTGAAGAAGGACCCGACCTTGTCGTAGAACAGGGCATCGGAGTCGCCGGAGAGGTAGTCGCCGACTGCGCGTTCCATCCCCGAGGCGCCGGAGACGACCGAGTAGAACCCGGTCAGCGAGGCGTAGGCACGCGGATCGAGGTTGTCCGAACCGTATTTGCGCTGGTACTTGTACTTGTCGTCGACAGGTTCCGAATAGGCGATCGGGGTGCCGTCGACGAGGATCGGTCCGCGATCGCGGGCGAGCTGGTCGAGGATCCGCCGGTTGTTGAGCTGGTTGTTGTTCAGCGAATCCGCGGTCACGAACTGCACCCAGCTCGTCGATCCGAACAGGAGCGCGAACATGACGAATCCGACGACGGCGATATGCGTCAATGACTTCTTCATCGTTCACCTCCGGTGTTGTGCGGGTCGTTGCGGTTCGGGTCGTGGTCGTCCGCGGGGGCGAGGTTGGTCGTCGGCGCTTCGCTGTCGGCGCGGCTGAGGTTCGTCGTGGGTGCGTCTTCGTCGACCTCCCGCGCCGAGGCGGTGCTGCGTCTCGCGGGTGCGCTGTCATCCGATTCCGTCGGATTCGCTGAGTTCGCCGAGGCTGCCGATCCGACTGCGGCGGTCGCGGGCTTCTTCTCGGGCAGGGGGTCCTCGGTGATGGTGAGGACGCCGGTGTGGAACTCCTCGACGGGACGTCGGGCGTTGTCCGAGATCCGCAGCAGCAGGGCGATGATCATCCAGTTCGCGATGAGCGAGGATCCGCCCTGGGCGAGGAACGGCGTGGTCAGACCCGTCAGCGGGATGAGGCGGGTGACGCCGCCGACGACGACGAAGACCTGCAGCGCGATCGTGAAGGACAGGCCGGTGGCCAGCAGGGTTCCGAAGCCGTCGCGCAGCTGCTGGGCAGTGCGGATGCCGCGTTGGAAGATGAAGAGGTAGCACAGCAGGATGACGAAGAGGCCGGCCATGCCGATCTCCTCGCCGAAGCTCGCGTAGATGAAGTCGGACTCGGCGTAGGGGACCATGTTCGGTCGCCCCTCGCCGAAGCCGGTGCCGATGAGGCCGCCGTTGGACATGCCGAACAGGCCCTGCACGAGTTGGTACGAACCGCCGGGGGTCTTGTTGTACTCCTCGGGGCTGAGCGCATTGAGCCAACCGGACACACGCTGTCCGACGTGGGAGAAGAGGAAGGTCGCTGCGACGGCGCCGGCGGAGAAGAAGCCGAGGCCGAGGATGATCCAGGAGACCTTCGAGGTGGCGACGTAGAGCATCGCGACGAACAGGCCGAAGAAGAGCAGCGAGGTGCCGAGGTCGCGTTCGAAGACGAGGATGCCGACGCTGGCGACCCAGGCGATGACGATGGGACCGAAGTCACGCAGGCGGGGGAAGCGGATGCCGAGGATCTTCGGACCGGCGGCGACCAGCTGGTCCTTGTAGGTGACGAGATATCCGGCGAAGAAGACTGCGAGCAGGATCTTCGCGATCTCACCGGGCTGGAAGGACATCGATCCGACACCGATCCAGATGCGGGCGCCGTTGATGGTCTTGCCGAGGCCCGGGATGAGCGGCAGCAGGAGGAAGAGGAGAGCGGCGAAGCCGGAGACGTAGGTGTAGCGGCGCAGCCAGCGGTGGTCGCGGACGATGAAGATCACGGCGATCGCCAGTCCCATGCCGAGCGTCATCCACACGAGCTGGGTCATCGCCGAGCCGAGGTACTCATCGCGTCCAAGGTCGACGCGGTAGATCATGGCCAGTCCGAGACCGTTGAGCAGCACCGCGATCGGCACGAGAACGGGGTCGGCGTACTTGGCTTTGATCCACACGACGACGTGGAGGATGAGGCCCAGTGCGGCCAGCCATGCGGCGTAGCCGTAGACATTGGCCGGGATCGTGTCCTCGACGCCGAGACCGACGAGCGCATAGGCGCTGGTGGAGATGGCGATGGCCACGATCAGGAGACCGAGTTCGGCCAGACGGTAGGTTCTGGGTCGCGCGGTCTGCGAGGGAGCCTGGTTCGTCACTGCGACTCCCGGGTGATGGCATCACTGGGGTCGGCGGATTTGGAATCCGGGGGCGAAGGCGCCGGATCGGTCGGGTTCGCGGCGTCCTCGACGTTGCCGGTCACACCGGACGAACGGTCGGATTCCTTGCGCAGATTGTCGATGATGCGGTCGGCCTCATCGCGGGAGCCTGCGGGGATCGAACCGCGCAGGCGGTCCTGCGAATAGCTGTTGAGGGTGCCGACCTCGATATTCGTGGTGTCGACGAGGCGGCTGAGCTCGATCGGTCCGAGCGTCGTATCCAGCCCTCGGTAGAGCGAGACCTTGCCGTCTTCGGCGGCGACGTAGTACTGGTTGCTGACGTAGTTATAGGCGAAGAACCCGCCCACGGCCAGCGCGATGATCACGATGGCGGTGATGATCCAGCCGAGGTAGGACCTTTTCTCGACCTCGTCGTCGAGGTCGGCCTCCTCGTCTGCGGCGGATTTGGTCCGCAGCTGCTGAGTGGTGCCGTCGCGGGCTTCGACGTCGTCATCCTCGGCGCTGTCGACGGACTGGAGCGGCACGGTGTCGGTGGGAACGTCGCCGTCGCCGTAGTTCGCGTGGGCATCGGGGTCCGCTTCCGAATCGGTCTCCGGGTTCGCCCCGATCGCGGCATAGCGGGGGTTGAGGTGGACGGAGCCGACGGAGACCCCGGCGGGAGTCTCGACTTCGCCTTCGAGGACGTCGCCGACGACGACGGTGACATTGTCGGCTCCACCGCCGGCCAGAGCCAGGTCGATGAGCTGGCGGCAGGCCTCGTCCGGGTCTGCCACATCGGTCAGCACTCGGGAGACGTCATCGATATCGGCGAAACCGGTCAGCCCGTCGGAGCACAGCATCCAGCGGTCGCCGACCTGGGCCTCGCGCAGCGACAGATCGAGATCGGGGGAGGCCCCGACGTCGCCGAGGACCTTCATCACGACGGATCGCTGCGGGTGGGTTTCGGCTTCCTCGGGGGTGATCCGGCCTTCGTCGACGAGCATCTGGACGAAGGTGTGGTCATGGGTGATCGGCTGGAGCTTGCCGTCGCGCAGCACATAGCCGCGGGAGTCGCCGATATGGGCGAGGGCAAAGCGGTTGCCCGGGGCACGCAGCACCGCGGTGACGGTGGTTCCCATGCCGGCGAGTTCGGGCTGTTCGCCGACGCCGCGGCAGATCTGATCATTGGCGTCGAGGATCGAGGTGCGCAGCAGTTCGAGGGCATCCTCGCCACCGGGTTCCTCGTCGAGTTCGGCCAGACGGGAGACGGTGATCGCCGAGGCGACGTCACCGCCGGCATGACCGCCCATACCGTCGGCGATGAGCAGGAAGTTCGGACCGGCGTACCCGGAGTCCTGGTTGTTCTTGCGCACCAGCCCGGTATGAGACCGGGCTGCCGAACGGAGAGTGATGGTACCGCCGGTCGTCACGATTGGGTCTCCAGGGTCGTATGTCCGATGGTGATCCGGGTGCCGATGGCCAGCCGCACAGGGCCGGTCATGCGCGATCCGTTGACGATGGTGCCGTTCGTCGAACCGAGATCCTCGAGCATCCAGGCGCCGTTCTTCGCGGAGATCCGGGCATGGTGACTGGAGGCGAAGTCGTCATTGATGACGATGGTGTTGTCCGGGGACCGGCCGAAGGTCACTGGTGCTCCGGAGAGCATGAGCGATTGACCGGCCAAGGGACCGTCGGTGATGCGGATGGTGCCCGGATGGGCGTGTGCGACCGGTGCGGACGCGGGTGCCGGACTCGGTGCGGGAGCCGGTCGAGCCGGGGGTGGGCTCGTCTTGGAGCCGCCTCGGCGAGATTTGCGACCGGCACGGGAGCGACGGGGACCGAAGATGTCCCGGCGCAGGACACCGGCGACTCCGAGGACGAAGAGCCAGAGGATGACGAAGAAGGCCAGTCGGAAGACTGTGACGGTGAATTCGCTCACTGGGCGTCCCGCTCGCTGTAGTGGACTTCGGCCTCTCCGGCGAGGAGGACATCGCCGTCGGAGAGCTTGGCGGAGGTCAGTTTGCGTCCGTGCAGAAGGGTGCCGTTCGTCGATCCGAGGTCATTGGCCACGGCATGGTCGCCTTCGACGATGATCTCGAAGTGCCGGCGCGAGACGCCGGGATCGTCGATGACGAAATCCGAGCTCGACGAGGAGCGGCCGAAGGTGTTCGTGCCTTGGCGCAGCGCCTGGGTGCGACCGTCGATGGTCACGCTGGCCTCGATCGTGCGGCTGCGCGGGGCAGCTGGCGCCGGCGCGGGCCGGGCGGCGAGATTCGAGCGCGGGGCCGATGTCTGTCGAGCCGGTTCCGGGGTGCGGCGCTGAGTCACGGGGCGGGAACCGGAGTTCGGGGACTCGCCGACGATCGGGTTGGCCCGGGAGACCGGGTCGTATCCGCCGCGATTTGCCGGCTGGGCCGCTGGGGAGCCGTCGGGACGCTGAGTCGAGGACACGACGCGATACATGCCCGTGTCCAGGTCGTCGGCGAGGGCGAATTCGACGGAGACGGGGCCGACGAAGCTGTAGGCCTGTTCGACGGCGTGGTCGCCGATGATCTGGCGCAGATCGGATCGCAGCTCGGACTCGAGACCGGAGAGCCGGTCGTGGTCGGTCGGTGAGAGTTCGATGATGTAGTGGTTGGCCGTCAGTGTGCGACCGCGTGAGACCACGGCGGCCTTGTTGTCGGCCTCACGGCGCAGGGCACCGGCGAGTTCGACGGGTTCGACCTGTGATCGGAAGGCTTTGGCAAAGGCGCCGTTGACGACGTTTTCCAGCCCCTTCTCGAAGCGATCGAGTATCCCCATGGCACCTCCTCTAAAGGTGTTGCCGTTCGCAGACGAACTCTTCGCCCCGCGTCAGTGTGGGCCCTGACCAGGGAGTCCCGGGTGGACACAGTCTGGGCACGTCAACACCCAATCCTAACGCGGTGAGGCTCTCAACTCACGTCACGCGTGTTCGCGGGGCGAACCTGTGCCGGGATTCCCGGCGCGCGTCCAGGGAAGATCGAGGCTGTCACGTCGGTGTGTTCGGGTGCTCAGGAGCGGTGTGTGCGGGTGTTGGGTCGTGGTGTGTGCGGGTGCTCGGAAGGGGTGAAAATGTGAAGGTCGACACGTTTGCGCCTAATCGGCCACCCCGGTTTCATGTTTCGGCGGATGCGATGCTAGAGTTTTACCTTGTTCGCGCGAGTGGCGGAATTGGTAGACGCGCTGGCTTCAGGTGCCAGTGGCCGCAAGGTCGTGGGGGTTCAAGTCCCCCCTCGCGCACAGCGAACGAGAAGCCCCTCACCGGGACCTGCAGAAGGTCGGGTGAGGGGCTTCTTCGTGCCCGCAGACGGCCGGTTATAAGATCCGCAGCCCCCTAGCAACTCCGCCGAACCCGAAAGGGCTCGGGTGGCTCTGGAAGGCTCACCGAAAAACGTGAGCTGTTCAGAGCAACCAGAGCCGTTTCCGTCGTGGGGTGCGTGCGGAGGGACCAGCGTCCGGCCCCATGGATGCAGGCGGGGGCCAACCTCCGGCGCCGTGGATGCTGCCGAGGGGTTCCGACGGGTGCGGCGCGCGGTCCGCGCCCGTCTCAGGCGCGTTCGTAGATGCGTGCGCGACCCCTGATGCCGGCGAAGCGGAACGGTCCCGCAGTCACCTTCGGGGTGGAGACGTCCTCGGCGCTGGGCAGCTCGGTCGAGTGCAGGGCACGGTAGGCGTCGATCGACAGCGGCACTCGGGCCTCGAGCGCTGCGGTCACGGCCTGCCGGCGCGTGTACTGGTCATAGCCGGGCACGACGCGGGCGGTGAAGAATTCGCCGACGCTTCCCGAACCGTAGCTGAAGAGTCCGATGCGCTTGCCCGTGAGATCCGCATCATTGTCGAGCAGAGCACAGAGGCCCGCGTAGAGCGAGGCCGTGTACGAGTTGCCGAGGCGACGGTTGTACAGCGTGCTGGTCGCGAGCCCGGTATCGCGCGGACCGGCGGAGGCTTCGGGGGCAACGGAGGCCGCACCCGCGCCGGCGGAATCGCCAGCGGCACCAGCAGCACCAGCCTCGGCACCAGCTCCCGCAACGATCTCCGTGTCCAACTGCGCGCCGGTCAGGCCGGCGAGGTGGACCTGAGCTTTCTTCGCCATCTTCGTGAAGGGCTGGTGGTAGAGGACGCGGTCGATCTCGTCGATGCTCGGCCCGCCCTGATCCTGCAGGTCCGTCCACGCACCCGTGAGCGCATCGAGGTACGCAGTGACGGACAGGGCGCCGTCGACGATCGCGGTCGACGAATCGTTCGGGCGCCAGAAGTCGTCGACATCGGCCGAGTTCAGGCCCGACACCGGTTCGATCTCAAGCAGCTTCGGGTTCGCGGACACGAGCATCGCCACGGCACCGGCACCCTGAGTCGGCTCACCGGGGGTGTCGAGCTCGTACCGGGCGACGTCGGAGGCGATGACGAGCACACGATGTTCGGGCGCACGCGTGACGATGCCGACGGCCGCCTGCAGGGCAGCGGTCGCCGAATAGCACGCCTCCTTGACCTCGACGATGCGCATCTGCGACGGCAGACCGAGCAGCGAATGCACGGCCATGCCAGCGGCCTTCGACTGGTCCGTGCCCGACTCCGTGGCGAACAGCATCGTCCGAATGCCCTCGGTGCCGCTGCGTTCGATGATGGGGGCGACTGCCGCGGCGGCCATCGTGACGATGTCCTCGTCGGGTGCCGGGAAGCTGAACTCGTCCTGGCCGAGACCCAGATGGAACTTGGCCGGATCGGTGCCGTTCGCCTCGGCGAAGTCGTCGAGGGCCACCACATGATGCGTCGTGGACAGTTCGATGTCGTCGATGCCGATCGGAGCAGCGCCCGCAGCAGTGCGTGATGTCATGCGGCCTCGCCGTCCTCTCCGCGAGCCGTTTCGGTCCCGCGTTCCTTCTCGTTCCCGCGTTCCTTCTCGGCTCTGCGCTCCATCTCCAAGTGGGTCGACATGAGCTCGCCCGGGTTGGTCTGCGCGGCCAGCAGCGACAGTTCGCCGCAGAGCACAGTGGCGGCCATGAGCGCGGCCAGGCGGCGCGAGTTCGCACCGGGTTCGCGGTCCTCACGACACCCGAGACGCTCCAGCGCCTCGTCGACATGGGGCAGGTCCTTGCCGTTGCCGACGGTGCCGACGATGAGGTGGGGCAGCGTCGTCGAGAAGTACAGGCCCTCGGGACGGTTCTCCGCATACGTGATGCCCTGCGAGCCCTCGACGATGTTCGCCGCATCCTGACCCGTGGCCAGGTAGAAGGCGAGCAGCATGTTCGCATAATGCGCGTTCGCCGAGCGCAGAGCACCGGCGATCGTCGAGCCGACGAGGTTCTTGCGGACGACGATCTCCGTCATCTTCTCCGCAGTCGAGCGCAGGCGGCGCTCGACGACCTCGTGGGGCAGGAGGATCTCGGCGACGACATTGCGTCCGCGCCCGAGGATCCCGTTGACCGCGGTGGCCTTCTTGTCCGAGCAGTAGTTGCCTGAGACCGACCCGTAGTCGAGTCCCAGCTGCCACGAGAGGATGCGCTCCATGAGCGTGTCCGAGGCCTGCGTGACCATATTGTGGCCCGAGGCGTCATTGGTGCGGAAGGCGAAGCGGACGAAGAGCAGATTGCCCACGATCTCGGGGTGGATCTCGATGAGCCGGGCATGGTTGGAACCGGCCGCGACGACGTCTTCGAGTTCGGGCATCCGGTGGCGGATGGCCTGCGCGGCCGCCTCGGCGCCGATCGCGGATTCCGCGACGAACAGCACCGACCGGGTCATCCGCTCATCGACGATGACGGTGCGGATGCCGCCGTCGATCTCACGCGAGATCGAGGCACCGCGACCGACGGAGGGCCACAGCGGGGTCTCATACGTCGCCAGGGGAACGGCCACCTCGGTGTGGGTGCCTGCCGGAGCCAGCGCATCGCCGCTGACCCGCAGGGGACCGACCCAGGTGGTCGGAATCCCGGTGATCGTGGTCTGCTGTGTCACAGCTGATTCCTCCTCGAATGGACGTCAGATCGGTGCGAGAGCGCGGTGACGTCGATTCCGCGCAGGCGGGCGAACTCGCCGAGGCGGCCCCGCGTGAGCAGATCCGTGCCCAAGAGATCCGTGGACCGCTGCGCTCCGAGCAGAGCGAACAGAGCCGAGGTCTGAGTCTGCCAGGTGTGCACGAGTTCGACCAGTCCTTCCGCTCCCTGGTCGAGCACCGTCTGCAGGAAGGTCCCGGCGACGCCGACGGCGCGGGCACCGCAGGCCAGTGCTTTCACGACATCATAGGGGTTCCGGACCCCGCCGGAGGCGAGCAGAACGCGTGATGGGACGGCCCCGGGCCCGGCGCTGTCGCCCGTGGCGGCGTTGCTGCGGGCTGCGGTGGTGCTGCCGGTGGTGCTGGCGGCAGCGCTGGTGCTGCCGGTGGCACCCGTCCATTCGGGTGGGGCGTCGAGCAGGCAGGCCAGCGCCGATTGGCCGAAGCCGGTGAGCATGGAGAAGTCGGCGGCGCCCGAGCGGTCGTTTTCGATGCGCAGGAAGTCCGTTCCCCCGGCACCGGAGACATCGGCGAAGCGGACGCCGATCTCGGCGAGCTGGGTCAGGGTGCGGCGGCTGAGCCCGAATCCGACCTCTTTGACGACGACGGGCACGGGGCAGGCGTCGACGATGTCTTCGAGCCCGCTCATCCAGGTGGAGAAGTCGCGGGTGCCTTCGGGCATCGCGGTCTCCTGGACGGGGTTGATGTGCAGCTGCAGGGCGTCTGCGCGCAGCAGTTCGACGGCGCGGCGGGCGTCATCGGCGCTGCGCCCGGCACCGAGGTTGCCCATGACGAAGCCGTCCGGGTTCTCCTCACGGATGACGGTGAAGCCCTTCGCGGCCTCCGCATCGTCGAGCGCCACGCTCATCGAGCCGCAGGCCATGGGCAGTCCGGTCTCGGCCGCGGCGATCGCGAGATCCCGGTTGATCTTCGCCGTGGTCTCGGTGCCGCCGGTCATGCCGTTGACGTAGAAGGGGGTCGGCCATGTCCAGTCGCCGAGGTTCACGGAGAGGTCGACGCGATCGGGACTGGTGCCCGAGAGCGCATGGTGGACGAACTCGAGGTCGTCGAAGTCGGTCCGTCGCGGCCCCTCGGTCTGCTGGGCCGAGGCGAGGCGGACGTGGTCGTCCTTGCGGGAGGCGCGCGAGGCCTTGGCCTCCGGGGTCTCAGAACTCATCGATCTCGCCTTCCTCTCGGTGGGCACCGAGGTCCAGTGGTCGGATGCCGGCAGCTTCCCAGCCGGCGAGGATGGCCTCGACATCGGCGTGGGTGCCAGGTGGGGTCGTGGCTGTTGTGGCTGTGCCGGTGGTGGCCGCGTCGGGTGCGGTCCTGGCTGCGCCGGTCGCGGCCGCGTCGGCTGCGGTCGCGGCTGTGCCGCTCGTGCGCACCAGGGCGATGCCGCAGTCTCCTCCGCCGGCGCCCGAGGGCTTCGCGGCCGCACCGTGCGCGCCTGCGATCTCGCACAGATCGCGCAGGGTCTCGGTCTCGATGAGGCTGCCCGAGGTCTCGTCGAGGCGCTGCAGCAGTGCCCGCACGGCCCGGATGGTGTCGAGGGCGGCCTCGGCATCATCGTGGTCGAAGGCGGTGACGAGGTCGTCGACGAGGACATGGGATTCGGCGGCGAAGGACGCCAGAGGGCGCGGCTTCGGTGCCTCGGGGGCCGGTGCAGCAGTGTCCGCGGCCCCGGGTGTGTGCACCCGTTGGACGAGGTGCTCGGTCGAGGCCGGCGAACCCGTCCACCCGACGAGGAGGTTCAAAGAAGCCGGAGGGGTGACCCGCCGGGCCGAGGATCCCGCCCATTCGGGGCAATGCAGCGCCGAGACGACGCCATGCGCCTCACGGTGGGCGCGCAGCGCCGCACGGTCGGGGGAGGAGTAGCGGATCCATCCGCCGAAGGTGCTCGCCGCCAGATCCCCACCCGAGGCGTTCGGGGAGATCATGATCGTGGCCAGCAGCGCGAGTTTGAAGCGTTCGGTGAGGCTCAGGTGCAGTTCGTAGAACTCATCGAGGGCCGCGATCGTCGCCACGGTCACCGCGGCCGAGGAACCGAGACCGAACTTCCGACCGTCCGCGTCATCGAGTTCGCTGGAGATGTCGAGATCGAAATAACGTGGGGCCGCACCCCTGGCGGCCCGCAGCTCCTCAACGGTCGAGATCGCCGAGAGCACATAGTCGGCGGGACGGTGCTCGAGGACGATGGTCTCGCCGTTCTCCTCCCGATGCCACACCAAGGGGGCCTGGCCGTATTCGGAGGAATGGATGTGACCGGAGTCCTCACTCTCGGTCAGGCGCACGGTGATGCAGCGGTCGACGGCGATGAGCACCGCCGGCTGACCGGGGGTCACAACGGCGTACTCTCCGGCGATGTAGAGCTTTCCGGGCGCCCGGGTGATGATCATGCGCGGTTGCCTTCACCTGCGTGCGTGGTCTCGGCCGGGTCGTCACCGACCGCAGGGACCGCCTCGGCGGCGTCGAGCAGATGGGCACCGGGACCGGGACCGACGATGCGGACATCGCCGAATGCCGTGAGCTGTCCGGCCAGCGCCTCGGCGTCGTGGGGACGGACGATGACGGCGACGTTCGGTCCGGCATCGGCGGTCGAATAGGCTTCGATCCCAGACTCACGGGCTTCGGCGACGGCGTCGAAGATCGCATGGCTGGTCGGGTTGAGGAAGCGGATCGGGGGCACGGTGGACTGGATGAGTCCGTGCATGCGCAGAGCATGGGATTCGGTGATCTCGCCGATGCGGGTGAAGTCCCCGGCCGCGCAGGCCGCGAGCATCTGCTGAAGATAGTCCTCGGTCGAGGACACCCACCCGGGGTAGAACGGAGAGGTCGACGCGGTCAGGCGCATCGCCTCCCGCGAGGACACTGCCTTTCTGGCCCGATTGACGGTGACGATGATCATCCTCATGTCCGGGGCGTCGACAGATTCGGCGAAGGAGGATGCGTCGTCACCGGCGTGCCAGACCGCTACTCCGTCGGGGATGGATCGGCAGGCCGAGCCCGAACCGCGGCGGGCCAGGCGGCTGAGGTCGCGGGGCTCGAGGTCGAGGTCGAAGGCTGCGGCGGCAGCGGTCGCCAGGGCTGCGAATCCCGACGCCGAGGAGGCCAGTCCGGCTCCCGTGGGCACGGAGTTGCGGGAGCGGACGAGGACCCGATCCTCGCGTCCGGCGAGTGCGCGGACATGGTCGAGGAAGGTCGAGATGCGTTCGGTCTGGCCGGCATCGGCCAGCGCCCCGTCGAGTTCGAGGACATCGGCTCCGGCACCCGGGGCGGGGACGACGGTGGTCGTGGTCTCGAAGTGATCGAGGGTCAGCGACAGGCTGCCCGCGGCCGGCAGGATGAGCTCCTCATCGGCCTTGCCCCAGTATTTGACCAGGGCGATGTTCGGGTAGGCCCGCGCCGTCGTCGTTCTCATGTCGCTCTGACCTCCGTCGTCCAGGTGCGGGGCGCTCCCGCCGTGCGCAGCGCATCCGCGAGCTCCTCGGCCTCGTCGTCCCCGTCGGCCAGGGCCAGAACACAGCCGCCGAGGCCCCCGCCCGTGAGCTTGGCTCCGCGGGCTCCGGCCGCGGTGGCGGCGCTGACGAGCGAGTCCAGGGTCGAGGTCGAGACTCCGATGCCGCTGAGCAGCTCATGGGCCTCGAGCATGCGCCGTCCGATCGTGGCCCGGTCACCGGAGCGGATATCGTCGACGGCGGCGTCGGTGATCGCGGCCAGGCGGTCGATCATCCCGCCGATGCGCGAGGGATCGGCATCCCGGCGGGCACGCACGCCTCCGACCGCCTCGGCGGTGGAGCCGTGATGCCCGGAGTCAGCGAGGACGAAGACGAGTCGCTGACCGACGTCGATGGTCTCCGCACACCCGGTCTGGAAGCGGATCGGGGCGGGCTTCGCCACGGCCCAGGCGTCGATGCCGCTGGGACGGCCGTGAGCGACGGTCTCGGCTGCCTGCACAATCTCGTGGAGAGTCTCCTCGTCGAAGACTGTGGAGTGGAGGTTCGCCACGGCACGGGCCACGGACGTGGCCACGGCGGCACTCGACCCCAAGCCGCGGCTGTGGGGGATCGCCGAACGGATGAGCAGCTCCACCTCGGCGTCGGGATCGCCTACGGCATCGAGCGCGGCCCTGAGGCCGGCGACGACGGGACCCATCGGCTCCGGAGCGGTCTGCGCGTTTCCGGAGAACAGCTGACTCTCGATCCGGGTCTCCTGCTCCGGGGACCGGCGGATATCCGTCTGGACGCCGAGGCCGTGCAACGGCACGGCGACGGCGGGCGAGCCGTAGACGACCGCGTGTTCGCCGAACAGGATCGCTTTGGCGTGGGCGAAGCCCTGGGAGGTGCCCGCAGCGGCCGGAGGCGGTTCGGTCTGAGAGGAATTGTGCATGCAGAAGGGTTTCGGAGTCTGTGGATTGATTTCACCATCATATGCCGTACCCCGGCTCATCCCGAAGACGAGGTGACCACGGTCTCAGGTGAGCCCGGTCAGGTAGTCGCGTTCGGCCGGGTCCGTGGTGAGTTCGAGGGCGCGCTGACGAGCGGAGGCCGCCTCCGCATCGCGGCCGAGCCGGTCGAGCAGGTGGGTCCGCAGCACCCAGGCGGGTTGGAAGGCGCTGAGACGTGCTTGGCTCCGGCTCAGTTCATCGAGTGCTGCCAGTCCCGCCGCGGGGCCGTCGACCTCGGCGAGGATGGCCGCCCGGGAGACCGACCCGCCGAGGCTCGGGGCTACCTGCGCGAGGTCGTCGTGGAGGCGCAGCAGCATCGGCCAATCCGTGGATCCGGTGCGGATTCCGGCCATATGGAGGAGTTGGATGGCCGCCTCAAGCCCGAATCGGCCGACGTGCCCACAGCGGTGGACCTCGACGAGGTGGCGCTCGCCCACCTCGGTGAGTGTTCCGTCCCAGCGGTCCGGGTCTTGGTCGGTCAGGGGGACGAATCGTCCGTCGCCGCTGCGACGAGCGGGGAAGCGGGCGGCCGAGAGGTGGATGAGGGCGGCCAGTCCGTGTGCTTCGCCGTCACCGGGACACAGCTCGGCCAACAGGCGGGACAGGTAGACGGCCTCGCCGATCATGCCCTCGCGCGGTTCGGTGGCCGCGTGTGTCCATTCGATCGCGAAGGCACCGTAGATGGCCTCCTGCACATCCGGCAGGCGTGCCTCGAGGTCGAGGCGATCGGGTTCGCCGAAGCCGATGCCGAGCGCTGCGACCCGTTTCTTCGCCCTGGTCAGACGGGCAGAGACCGTGGCGGCGGGCAGGGCCATCGCCGCGGCGATCTGCTTCGCGCTCAACCCCATCACGGCCGAGAGCATGAGGAGCGGACGTGCTGCCGCGTCGATGTCGGGATGCGCGCAGGCGGCGAGGAGTTCGAGGCGCTGATCGGGCAGGGCATCGAGGTCGAGATCAGCAGGATCGGAGCTCGTGGGATCGATCTGTGTGGGATCAGTGCGCGCGGGATCGATGCTCGAACGATGGGCGCCGAGGCGGCCCGCCGACTGGTCGAGAACCTCGTCATCGAGGGCGGCGGCTGTCCGGGTCGCCGCGGACTTCCAGACGTCTCTGCGGGCGTTGAGCGCCACCCGGTAGAGCCAGCCCTCGGGATTGCCGGGTGGGCCCTGGGCCCGCCACGCGGTGACGGCGCGTTCGAGCGCGGTGGCCAGGGCATCCTCGGCGCCGGCGATGTCACCGTCGGCCGACGCGATGAGCGCGATGATCCTGCCCCAGCCGTCCTGGGACAGGATCATCGCCCGATCGGCGGAGTCGGTCATCGCGGCCGGCAATCAGGAGGTGCGGTCCGGTCGGGACGGGCAGTCACCCGGGCGGGTCCAGGCGCCGTCGACGAAGGACGTCGCGGCGGGGCGGACCTCGATGGTCCCGTAGCTCGTGCCGGGGAATTTCTCGGCCCAAGCCAGGGCCGCCTCGATGGTGGGAACGTCGATGACGACGACCCCGGCCAGGGCCTCCTTCGCCGCGGCGAAGGGCCCATCCTCGATGACGACTTCTCCGGTCCTCCGAGTCACGGTCTTCGTCTCAGAGTGGGGTGCGAGCATCTCCCAGGCGACGAAGACTCCGGCCGAGGTCAGCGCCTGGCCGAAGTCGTCCATGAGGCGCATCATCTCCTGGAAGTCCTCTTCGGTGGGTGCGGGGCCGTCGGCTCCGGGCTCGGGTGCGTGGAAGATCAGTGAATAGCGCATGGTTCACTCCGTTCCGTGTGCGGCGGCCGGATTTCGGTCGTTCACAGAGAAGACGATCGAATCGACGCCGATTCGACAGCTGTCCTCAGAATATCGCTGAAACTGTCATTCCATGCCGAGGAAGCCTCTACAGTGCTGAGGAGGTCAGCGCGGTCACCGCCGCGCGCACGAGTTCCCGGTCGGGTGCTTTGCCGTCGAGATGGTGATGGATCGTCCACCCCTCGATAAGCGCATCGACGGCGTGGGCCGCGTCGGGGGTGAAGTGTTCGGTCAGCGCGGCCGCGCTGATGCCCATCCAGGAGGCGGCGAGCTCGGCGGAGTCGGGGGAGCTGCGGCCATAGGAGTAGAGCTCGAAGATTCCCGCCATCTCCCGAGGGGAGGCGAAGGTGTCGCCGCAGATGATCTCGACGACGGCCTCGCGCGCCTCGGCGGGGGTCGCCGCCTCGTGCAGACCTGCGCGGTAGCGGCCGGAGAGTCTGTCGACGAGGCGACGGAACGCCTCGGTGATCACCTCGTCGATGCTGGTGAAGTGGTAGGTCATCGACCCCAGTGGGACGTCCGCGCGTGCTGCGACGGCGCGGTGGGAGACCCGGGCGACGCCGTCGTCGAGGATGAGCTCGAGGGCGGCCGCGATGATCCGTTCCCGGCGGCCGGGGTCGTTCGGCACTCCGCTGCGTGCACTCATTCGGCCCCCTCCTTCGTCGAATCCCGTGATCAGTCCGTGCGGTCGGTTCTTGACTCCCGCGACAGTTCTGTCAGCTGTGACAGACGGACAACTGAGAGTGTACATTTGTACACTGATCAATGTGTGTACATCCGTACACCGATCTGAGGACTGTCCGCCTGAGCACAGTGCACACCGATGAGGAGATGATCCGATGTCCGAAGAGCAGGCCGTGCCGACCCCGGCGACGAATCGCTCCTCGACCCTGCGCGCTCGCCGTCTGTCCCTGCTCGCACTCTTCTTCCTCCCCGGCATCACCATCGCCTCGTGGGTGACCCGCACCCCGTCGATCCGTGACGCCCTCGACGCGAGCACGGCACAGATGGGCCTCGTCCTCTTCGGACTCTCCATCGGGTCGATGCTCGGAATCCTCGCCTCCGGGCCGCTCGTCGGCCGCTTCGGGGCGCGACCGATCATCGGCCTCGGCACGCTCGGAGTCATCGCGAGCATGCCCATCATCGGCCTAGGCGCCGCCTGGTCGCAGTCGTTCGTCGGCGCCGCAGGTCTCGTCGTCTTCGGACTCGGCATGGGTACTGGAGAGGTCGCGATGAACGTCGAGGGGGCGGAACTCGAGAAGCACCTCGATCGCCCCTTCCTGCCCGGCCTCCACGGTTTCTTCAGCCTCGGCACCGTCATCGGCGCCGTCATCGGGATCCTCGCCACCGCCGCCGACTTCCCCGTTCTCGTTCACCTCATACTCATCGGCATCCTCGGCGTCGTCGTCATGGCGCTGGCGATGCGCCACGTCCCCGCGGGGACGGGCCGGAGCGCCTCCATGGAAGGGGACCCCGCCGAGGCGACCCCCGGTTCAGGTCCCGAACCGAGTCCTCGGCCAGCTGGCACCCCCTCGGTGTGGAGGGACCCGCGGCTGATCGTCATCGGTGCGATCGTGCTCGGGATGGCGCTCGCCGAGGGCACCGCGAACGACTGGCTGCCGCTGGTCATGGTCGATGGGCACGGCTTCGACCCCGCGCTCGGTTCGAGCGTCTATGCGATCTTCGCGGCGGCGATGACGATCGGCCGCTTCCTCGGCGGCGGCATCCTTCAGCGTTTCGGCCGCGCCAACGTGCTCTTCGTCAGCGCGGCGTTCGGCTTCCTCGGCATCGGCCTGGCCTCCCTCATCGACAGCCAGATCGTCGCCGCTGCCGCCGTGCTCCTCTGGGGCCTCGGGACTTCACTCGGCTTTCCGGTGGCACTGTCGGAGGCAGGTACCTCGGGCGCGCAGCCGGCCAAACGGGTGGCCGCGGTCTCGACGATCGGCTACCTCGCCTTCCTCGTCGGACCGCCTGCGCTCGGTCTCGTCGGCGATCACTGGGGGCTGCGGACGGCTCTGCTCATCCCCATGGGCGTGCTGCTGATCGTGCTCGCCCTGGCACCGCTGCTGCGCCGCGAACCCCGACCGGAGCCTCAGACGAGTCCGGTGTAGACCGATCCCGGGTTGAAGATGTTGTCCGGGTCGAGGGCCTTCTTGATCCGGTGGTTGAGGTCCATGACGTCCTTGCCGAGGTAGGGCGCCAGCCACGGAGCCTTGAGCCGTCCGACACCGTGTTCCCCGGTGATCGTGCCCCCGAGGCCCGTGGCGAGATCCATGACCTCCCCGTAGGCGATCTGCGCGCGCTTCTGCTGCTCCTCGTCCTTCGGGTCGAGGACGAGCAGCGGGTGCGTGTTGCCGTCGCCGGCATGGGCGATCACGGCGATCGTCACCTGGCGTTCGGTCGAGATCTTCTCGATGCCGAGCACGAGATCGCCGAGCTTCGGCAGCGGAACCCCGACGTCCTCGAGCAGCAGTGCGCCCTTCTTCTCCACGGCCGGGATCGCGATCCGGCGGGCCGTGACGAAGGCTTCGCCCTCTTCAGGGTCGGCGGTGAGATAGCACTCGGAGGCGGAGTTCTCGTTGCAGATCTCCTCGATGAGCGCGGCCTGCACACCCGAATGCTCCCCGGGCTCATCGGACTGGATGACGAGCATGCCCTCGGCCTCACGGTCGAGTCCCATCTTCAGCTCATCCTCGACGGCGTTGATCGAGGGCTTGTCCATGAATTCGAGCATGGACGGCCGCATGGCCTTCGCGATGTCGAGCACGGCGTTCGTGGCATCGGAAAGTTTCGGGAACATCGCGACCACGGTCGTCGGGGGCAGCTGTGCGGGGATGAGCCGCAGCGTCACCTCGGTGATGACGCCCAGCGTTCCTTCGGATCCGACGAACAGCTTCGTCAGCGGCAGGCCGGCAACGTCCTTGAGCCGGGGTCCGCCGAGCTGCACGGCCTTGCCGTCGGCGAGGACGACCGTCATTCCGAGGACGTAGTCCGTGGTCACGCCGTATTTCACGCAGCACAGGCCGCCGGCGTTCGTGGCGATGTTGCCGCCGATCGAGCAGAACTCGAAGGACGAGGGATCCGGCGGGTACCACAGGCCGTGTTCGGCCGCGGCGGCCTTGACTTCGGCGTTGAAGGCGCCCGGTTGAACGACGGCCATCCGGGTGATCGGATCGATGGTGATCTCACGCATCCGATCCAGCGAGAGCACGATTCCGCCGGCGATCGCGGAGCTGCCGCCGGACAGGCCGGATCCCGCGCCGCGGGGCACGATCGGGACCTTCGCCTCGGCGGCGATGCGCACCACCGTCTGCACCTCCTCGGTGGAGGTCGCCCGGACCACGGCCAGGGGCACCCCGGCGTCGGGATCGTTGGCCCGGTCCCAGCGGTAGGCGTCCATCGAGTCGGGATCGGTGATGACGGCGGCGGCCGGCAGGGCGGAGGTGAGAGCGGAGACAACGTCCATGTTGCTGATCTGGCCTTTCGAGCGGAGTTCGGCACCCGGAATTCGCTTCCGACGTTACCAGGATCACAGTCGGCGCCGACGCGGTGGTCCACTGTGCAGACGACGGTGCATACGCGGTACCCGCCAGGGCGCGGAGGATCCCGTGCCGCGGCGCGGCCGGTCCATGTCAGCGCCGCGGCGTACTGTGGATCCATGACCGATGTGCCGACTGCCGCCTGCGTGCTCGGGACACTGCCCGGCACGGGGTTCGAGAGCGCTCGGATCGGCATCATCGACCTTGATCGCAGCGGTGCGGAGATCGGCCGGATCGAGCTCGCCGAGGCGGCCCTTCCCGATTTCGTCCGTGACCGTGAGAATGGGGCCGGGAGAGAGGCGACCGGGGCAGCCGGAAGCACGGTTCGCGCTCCCGCACCCGGCCCCCGGTGGGTCCTCAGCGACACCCCGAAGTGGTATCCGCAGCTGCTGGCCGCCGGGGTGAGTGTCGAACGCTGCCACGACCTGCGCCTGTCTCACGCGATCCTGGCCCGGTCCGAACTCGTCACCGCCCCGGACGCGATCCGCGCCGCCGCCGACTGGGACGCCGCTCCCGCAGACGCCTCTGCACCCGAACAGGCGGCAGCGCTCTTCGACGTCGACGCCGGTCGCGGCCACATCCGGCAGGTGCCGCACGACCTCGAGGCGGCGTCGGCGGAATACGCTCGCCAGAGCGCGGCGATCGAGTCGGCAAGCGATCCGGGTCGGCTGCGGCTGCTGCTGGCCGCGGAATCGGCCGGAGGACTCGTCGCCGCAGAGATGCGGGCGGGGGGAGTCCCGTGGGACGAAGCCGAACACGACCGGATCCTGACCGAGATGCTCGGCCCCCGACCGATCCGTGACGGGAAGCCGGCGAAGATGCTGGCCAAGGCCGATGAGGTCCGCGCCGCCCTCGAGGACCCGCGGCTCAACCTCGACTCCCCGAACCGTCTGCTCTCAGGCTTGCGCAATGCCGGCATCAACGTGGCCTCGACGTCGAAATGGGAGCTGGCCGAAATCGATCATCCGGCGATCGCACCCCTGCTCGAGTACAAGAAGATGGCCCGGCTCCTCAGTGCCAACGGCTGGCACTGGCTCGACGAATGGGTCGACGACGGCCGTTATCGGCCCGTCTACGTGCCCGGCGGAGTCGTCACCGGCAGGTGGGCGGCCAGCGGGGGAGGTGCCCTGCAGATTCCGCGCCAGCTGCGCCCGGCACTGCGTGCCGATCCCGGCTGGCGACTCGTCTCCGCCGATGTCGCTCAGCTCGAGCCTCGTGCGCTGGCCGCCATGTCCGGGGATCGGGCGATGGCCGAGGCCGGGTACGGCAAGGACCTCTACTCCGGGCTCGTCGACGCCGGTGTCGTAGCCACCCGGCAGGAGGCGAAGATCGCGGTCCTCGGCGCCATGTACGGATCGACGACGGGTGAGGCAGGGGCGCTGGTGCCCCGTCTGCGGACGAACTTCCCCGCCGCGATGCATCTCGTCGATTCCGCCGCCGAGGTGGGGCTGCGCGGGGGAGTCGTGTCCACCTGGTTGGGCCGGACCTCACCACCCCCGAGCGAAGGGTGGCAGAGGCTGCAGAGGGCGGCGAACCGCTTCGACGCCACCGGTGCCGATGAGCAGCGGGCTCGGCGTGCCGCCGGTGACCAGGGACGATTCACCCGCAACTTCGTCGTCCAGGGCACCGCGGCCGAATTGGCGCTGGCATGGTTGGCCGATCTGCGGCTGCGTCTGGCCGGACTGCCCGCGATCGACGAGAAGCCGGCGACCGCCTCGGGGCCGGTGTTCTCCAGGCGGGCTCACCTCGTCTTCTTCCTCCACGACGAAGTCATCATCCATGCCCCGGCCGAGCAGGCCGAGGAGGCGGCGGACGCGATCAGGGCGGCGGCCGCCTCGGCGGGTCGATTGCTCTTCGGGGATGCTCCCGTCGATTTCCCTCTCGATCTGAGCATCGGCGAGCGGGCGATCAAGGATTGAGCACAGTCACGGGCCGAGCCTGCACGGCTGCGAGTGCGCCTGCGGGCCTGAATGTGATCTGAAGGATAAGTCCATATGCATGGAATAGAATTCCTGCGTCAGGCGCTGGACGATGGGGCCCAGCCTCGCACATCCGAACAAGGAGAGCATATGAGCATCAGCGTCAAGGCACTGCAGAAGACCGGACCGGACCAGCCGTTCCGCGTGGCCACGATCGAACGCCGGGATCCGCGCCCCGATGACGTCCTCATCGACATCAAGGCCGCCGGCATCTGCCACAGCGACATCCACACCATCCGCAACGAATGGGGCGAGGCGCACTTCCCGCTCACCGTCGGCCACGAGATCGCAGGCGTCGTCGAAGCCGTCGGTGAGAACGTCACCGATTGGAAGGTCGGCGACCGCGTGGGCGTCGGCTGCATGGTCAACTCGTGCGGCGACTGCGAAGAATGCCTGGCCGGCCAGGAGCAGAACTGCCTGAACGGCAGCGTCGGAACCTACAACGTCGAAGACGTCGACGGCACGATCACCCAGGGCGGCTACGCGCAGAAGGTCGTCGTCAATGAACGATTCGTGTGCCGCATCCCCGATGCCCTCGACTTCGATGTCGCCGCGCCGCTGCTGTGCGCCGGCATCACCACCTACGCACCGCTCAACCGCTGGGGTGCAGGGGAGCAGAAGGACGGGGCGCCGAAGCAGGTCGCCGTGCTCGGGCTCGGCGGACTCGGACACATGGGCGTGCAGATCGCCGCGGCCATGGGCGCCGAGGTGACCGTGCTCTCGCGCACGCTGCGCAAGGAGGACGACGCGCTCGCCCTCGGCGCGAAGCGGATGCTCGCGACGACCGAGGACGACTTCTTCTCCGACCACCGCGGCGAGTTCGACCTCATCCTCAACACGATCAGCGCCGACATCCCCGTCGACCGCTACCTGCGCCTGCTGAAGCCGCGCGGGGTTATGGCCGTCGTCGGCCTCCCGCCCGAGAAGCAGCAGTTCTCCTTCGGCTCGGTCATCGGCGGGGCCAAGGCGATCGCCGGATCGAACATCGGCGGCATCGCCGAGACCCAGGAGATGCTCGACTTCTGCGCCGAGCACGGCATCGCCGCGCAGATCGAGACGATTTCCGTCACCGAGGCGGACGCCGCCTATGACCGGGTCGTCGACGGAGATGTGCGCTTCCGCGTCGTCATCGACACCGCGAGCTTCGACGAAGTCGAGGCCGTGAGCTGAGGGTCTCGGCCGAAGTTCTGTCTTGATTCGGTGCGCTGATTCGGTGCGCTGTGGCGGTGGCGTGAGACCGCAAGGGTCGGGGGAGTCCCGCAATCTCTGCGGGACTCCCTCGACCCTCCTGTCGCAGGAGGGCACAATGAGACCGGGGCGAATGAGTCCGGGCAGGCTGAGTCCAAGCGGGCCGGCCCTCGACGAACAGGGGAGCGATGACGGGTGCGAGGCGGAGGCTGCGAACGGTGCCCATGGCGCTGCTCATCCTCTACACGGTCTTCATCGGCCTCGTCACCCTCACGCCCAACCAGCTGGACACGGGTCCCGGATCGTTCATCGCGTGGCTGCTCGAATTCCTCGCCTCCCATCGGGTGACCGCGTGGATCGACTACGACATGCTCGAGAAGCTGGCGAACGTCGGAATGTTCATCCCCTTCGGCCTTCTCATGGCGCTGCAGTGCGGGCGCAGCCGCTGGTGGGTCGGCTGGGTCACGGGGATCGCCTTCACCTGCCTCATCGAGGGCACGCAGGCGACTCTGCTCTCGCCCACTCGCTTCGGCACTATCAGCGACCTCGTGACGAACAGCCTCGGCGCCGGCATCGGGGCGGTGGCCGGACTCATCGCCATGACTCTCTGGCCGGGGCCTGCCGATACTCCCGTCGATCACGAGGTGCGCTGATCGCGTGATGCACTGATGTCGCGGTGCATGGATCGTGGGGTGCACTGATCGCGGTCAGCTGAGCATTGACCATGCGCAGCTGCGCATTGATCGCACTCCAAGGATTCAGTCGTATGTTGGACGGTGATGACAGATCGTGATCAGCGCACAGTCGGTGCGCCGCTGGCCCTTCTCGTTCTCTACACCCTCTTCATTGCCGCCATCACGCTGACCCCGCAGCAGATGGGCACCGGCCCGAACACCCTCATCGGGCACGCACTCGACCTCTTCGCCGCGCACCGGGAGACGGCCTGGCTGACGTATGAACGGGTCGAGAAGCTCGGCAATGTGGCGATGTTCATCCCCTTCGGCTTCCTTGCAGCCCTGCATTTCGGGCGCAGGCGCTGGTGGCTCGGATTCGTCGTCGGCGCGAGCTTCAGCACCGCCATCGAGATCTTCCAAGGCACTGTGCTCACACAGACCCGCTTCGCCACCCTCAGCGACCTCGTCACGAACACGATCGGTGCAGGCATCGGCGCGCTCCTCGGCCTGTGCTGCATGGCCGTGTGGCCGGTGCGAAGGACAGGGAGCGATTCCCGCAGGGAATTCGCGACCGTCTGAGCGATTCCGCGGCCGTTCGGCAGACGTGCCGGTTCGGGGTCGCCTTTCAGCCGGCCGCCACTCGGAAGTTACCGCTCCGCGGATTCCCCGCTCCGCGCCGCTGCCCCTCAGCCGTCCTCCGGTTCCTCGAGGGCCGCAATGCACCGACCGAGCGCCTCGGTGACCTTCGTCCGAGTCTCTTCGTCGAGCGGCGAGGCCATGCGGGCGGTGATCACCTCGACTCGGGACACCGCCTGATCGAGCAGCTCTTCGCCTGCCGGGGTGAGGCGTGTGGGCAGGACGCGCCCGGATTCGGCCTTCGCCGGTCTCGTGATCAGCCCTCGCTCCTGCAGTCCGCGCACCAGCGTGTTCATCGTCTGCCGGGTGACGAAGCCGCCGCGGGCGAGTTCCGAGTTCGATGCCCCGGGCCTCCGACGCAGCTGCTCGAGACAGTTGTACTGCGGTGTCGTCAGCTCCAGCGGCCGCAGCGTCTCGTCCATCCGAGACCGCAGCGCCGTCTGCAGATGCTTGAGCTGATAGCCGAGGAGAGAATCGAGGCTCTCCACCGCATTCGACACGTCTCCACTCTGCTCTTGACTCATGTAAGCATTCTGACATACATTCGGTCATGTCAGGATGCTGACATTGAACGAATTCGGGATCCCGTCAGATGGCGGGGTGCGGGAAGAAGGAGAAACTCATGAATGCGTCAACGGGCACTGAATCGGCGAGCACTGAATCGGTCAGCACGAAGTCGGTCAACAGTGAGTCAATGAGCTCTGAGCCGGCCGGTACGGTGCACGGCCCGGACTTCATCGCCTTGCAGGTGCGTGATGTGGAAGCGGCCGCCCGGTTCTACGAATCGCAGCTCGGGCTCACCCGCGCCCCGGCCGCACCTCCCGGAGCGGTCGTGTTCACCACCTCGCCGATTCCCTTTGCCGTGCGCGAACCGCTGCCCGGCGTCGATCTCGACTCCGGGGACCGCCCGGGGAACGGGGTGGCACTGTGGCTGAGGTGCGACGATGCCCGCGCTCTTCATGATTCCCTCGCCGAGGCGGGGGTCGAGATCCTCCGTGAGCCGACTCCCAGCCCCTTCGGGCTCACCTTCGCGATCGCCGATCCCGACGGCTACGCGGTGACGTTCCACGACGAAGGGTGATCAGCCGAGCGATGCGATGATCTTCGCGATTCGGCGATCCCGGGTCTCCTCGGCTTTCGCCGAGGTCACCTGCCGCACATGTTCCTTGCGCTTCGAGGGAGCGAGCGCATCGAAGGTCTCGCGCAGTTCTGCGGCGGCGAGCGCCTCGGCGAGGGAATCGGGGACGGGAGTCTCCCGGTTCGAGGTGTCGTGGGTGAGCGTGACGTCGTGGGTCTCGCCGCCGGCGACGCCGATCTTCTCCCGATGTTCCTTGGCCAGCGGGAGCAGGTACTTCCCGCCCATCACCGCGGTCGTCGACGGATAGGAATAGCCGGCGATCGTGACGATGACGGGCACGCGTTTGCCGACGCCGAAGCCGAGCACGATGTCCTCGGGGACTTCGATGCCGACATTGTTGCCGAGTGCCAGGAGTTCAGTGGTGAAGGTGACCATGCCGCCTCCTCGGTGAGTGGTCGGTCTGATCCGAGAGTAGGCCGATCAGGCTTCCTCGGCAAGATCCGACGACGAAGTCCGGGAGAACCGCGGCCACCAGCATCCCACCCGGTCGGCGTAGGCGCGGTATTCGTCGCCGAAGCGCTCACACAGGTCGGCTTCCTCGTGGGGGCGGATGAGCCAGTTCCACAGGAATGAGCCGATGAGCGCGTAGACGATGATGAGCCAGGAGCCGATGAGCAGGCCCATCGCCACGCCCTGGACGATGCCTGCGATGGCCATCGGATTGCGGACGAAGGCGTAGGGACCGCGGGTGACGAGGTGATGGGCCATCTGGGAAGGCAGCGGTGTGCCGGAGCCGAAGTTCGCGATCGCTCGAGCCGACCACACGCCGATGACGCTGGAGAATGCGAGCAGGGCGAAGCCGGTGACGACCACCAGGATCGGGAACTTGTAGGCCAGCTCCCACCGGTCCTCGAAGGCATTGATGATCAGCGGGATGATGACGAGGAAGACGCCCCAGAAGATGACGATCTGGACAGTGGTGTGCACGAGGAGCCGCGAGCGCACACGGGTGTGCGAACTTTCGAAGGCGAAGGGTCCGACGAGGAGCTTCTCGGACGGGATGCGACCGTAGAGCATGAGGACGCCGGCGAGCACGCTGCCGAGCGCGGCGAGGATCATGAGTACGGCACCGAGTCCCGCCTCGGTGGTGGCGGTCGCATAGATGACCATGCCGAGGGCCACGAGCACGCTCCAGCCGGCGGCGATCCACACGGCCCAGCGGAAGTTGAGTGCGGCCAGGGCGGAGCCGATGACGAAGAGCGGAATGTCGACGATCGCGATGAGCAGCGGATCGATTCCGCCCAGGGTCGCTGTCTGCACGGCGGGAATCGTCGCGGTGCCCAGCCACCAGGCGGCTCCGGCCAGTGCCTGGAGGGCGAAGTACATGCGACCGTGGAAGATCCGCAGCCGCTTCTTCGGCTTGTTCACCGACGTGACATGGCGGCTCATGCGCTCACCGTCCCGCGGAAGCACACGGTCGTGGCGCCGCCGACCCAGATGTCCGGGTCTGCTCCGGCAGCGTCCGGGTCTGCCCCGGGATTCGCCGCCTCGGCCGAGATCGAGATGACTCCGGCCCGGCCAAGTGCGGTGCCCTGAGTTGCTGTATAGGAGTCAGGAGCGAGGCCGGCGCCGATGAGCCATTGGGCCACGGAAGCGTTGAGGCTGCCGGTCACGGGGTCTTCTGCCACGCCGACGCCGGGGACGAAGGCACGGATCTCATATTCGTGCTCCGAGGCGTCGGGGTGGGCGCCGAGGACGCCGAGCTTGGCATCGGGGATCGCGGAGAAGTCGGGGGTCAGCGCGAGCACCTGTTCGGCGCTGGCCAGCCGCACGGCGGCCCAGCCGGGTCCGTTGTCGGCCCACTGGTGGTCGAGGATGTCACCGCGGTCGACGCCGAGAGCTGTCGCGATCTCCGCCACGTACGATTCGTCGAGCTCACCGGCGCGGATGCGCTCGGGGGCGGCGAAAGCGAGGGTCCCGGTCGATCCGGTGGGTGCGTCGGCGGACGATTCGGACGTCGGGGATTCGGATGATCCAGTCGGCGCGGTGGTGGGGCCGCCTCGGCGAATGTCGACGAGTCCGGCACCGCATTCCTGAACGATCCGGTCGTTCTGCTTCGGTGTTCCTCCGGCGTCGAGCCAGGCCGCAGCCGAACCGAGGGTGGGGTGCCCGGCGAAGGGCAGCTCCCGGTGCGGGGTGAAGATCCGCAGACGGTAGTCGGCGGCGGGATCCGTGGGGGAGAGGATGAAGGTGGTCTCGGACAGGTTGGTCCAGTTCGCGATCTGCGCCATCTGCGCGTCGTCGAGGTCGTCTGCATCGAGGATGACGGCGACGGGGTTGCCGCGGAAGGGAACGGCGGAGAAGACGTCGACCTGGGCGAATCGTCGTGATTGAGGCAATGACACTCCTTCGGAGATGTGGTGCGCGGGAAGTCGGGGATTGCGCGACCACTTCCTTCTAGTGTAGAGGGCCAGACCGGAGCCTCTGTGGATTGCCGCGGCGATCCGTTTTCGCAGAGTCGACTTCGTGTTCACGGCGATTGCATAATGAGGCATGGTCAATGGTGCTTCAGGGTTCTCTGGCGTTTCTGCGGGCGGCCGGGCGCCGCGTATCGGTGTCCTCGGCGGTGGTTTCATGGGTCGGGTCCACAGCCGGGCCGCGCGTTCGGCCGGAGCCGTGCTCGAGGTCGTGGCCACGTCCGGGCCCGCCGGCAGCGCACGCGCCGCCGCCGAGCTGGGCTTCGCGGACTCCTCATCGGTTGACGAGCTCATCGACCGGTGCCTCGACGTCGTCCATGTGTGCACCCCCAACAATGTCCACGCCGAACAGTCGCTGCGGGCGCTGGACGCCGGTTCCGCGATCATCTGCGAGAAGCCGCTGGCGACCGATTCGACGTCTGCCCGCGCCATACTCGCCCGCGCCGAGGAGTCAGGACTCGGCGGAACCGTCCCGTTCGCCTACCGCTATCACCCGATGGTGCGCGAAGCCCGCGCCCGCTTCCGCGCCGGAGAAGCCGGCCGACTGCTCACCGTCGATGCCTCGTATCTGCAGGACTGGCTGCTGGGCGCCGACGATGTGAACTGGCGAGCCGAACCCGAGCGGGGAGGCCCTTCGCGTGTCTTCGCCGATATCGGATCCCACCTCGTCGACCTCATCGAGTTCATCGTCGATGACCGCATCGTTTCGCTGGTGGCGACGGTCCGGACCGTCCACCCTCACCGAGGCGGGACTCCCATGACGACGGAGGACACCGTGGCCGTCACCGTCGAATTCGCCGGTGGTGCCATCGGTGCGCTGCTCGTGTCGCAAGTGGCTCCCGGACGAAAGAGCGCACTGACCGTCGAGATCGCCGGTACCGAGGCGAGCCTGCGATTCGATCAGGAACAGCCGGAGACCCTGTGGTGGGGACGTCGAGACGAGTCTCGCCTGCTCATCCGCGATCCTGAGACACTCCACGCCGATGCTGCGCGCCTGTGCTCAGTCCCGGCCGGTCATCCGCAGGGGTACCAGGATGCTTTCAACTCGTTCATCGCCGACTCCTATTCCTACTTCGCCGGTGACCTGCCCGAGGGTCTGCCCACCCTCCGCGACGGAGTTCGCGCGGTGCTCATCACCGAGGCGGTGCTGAAGTCTGTGTCGACCCGGTCCTGGGTCGACGTCGATGACGTGTGAGCGCGTGAGGTCACAACTGACTCGGCGATCAGCTCAGCATTCTCCTGAGATTCTCGACTGTCGTTTGAAGAAGTCCTGAGGACGCCGCTCAGGCTCGGTTCGTACACTGAGCGGCTATGGACATAGAGCAGGCGACGGCGACGTGGTGGAACGCGATCACCTCGGGATTCGGGCGGCAGGACGGACTCGAACTCGACGTCCTCCGACTCGTCCTCGTGATCGGACTGCCCCTGGTGGTGACGCTGACGCCGGGCATCTGGCGGTTCTTCGGCCTGTTCGTCACCTTCGTCCACGAACTCGGACACGCGTTCGCAGCCCTCATGACCGGGCGGGTGGTCAAAGGGATCTCACTGAATTTCGATCATTCCGGTCAGATGAATTCCTTCGGACGTGTCGGCTTCTCAGCCACCTGGGCCGGATTCTGGGGATATCCGGCACCGGGCGTTCTCGGGCTCGTCCTCATCACCTCGGCGGTCTTCGGCTGGGCCCCGCTGGCACTGTCTGTGGGTGCGCTGATCCTGCTCGTGGCGCTCATCTTCATCCGGAACTTCGCAGGCGCGATCATCGCCGTGATCACTGCGGTCGCGGCGCAGCTCGTCGTCGTCTTCCTCCCGCTCGAGTGGATCTCGGTCTTCGTCGGCGCACTCGGCACCGCACTGACCATCGGCTCGCTCAAGGACCTCGTCAAGGTCATCCGCGTCCACACCCGCAGGCGGCACGTGCAGCAGTCCGATGCCTATATCCTCGCCCAGGGTTCGCGGCTGCCGGCCGGTGCCTGGCTGACGCTGTTCGCACTGGTCATCATCGTCTGCGCGCTCGCCTCCGCGCGCGTTCTGTACACGGCGGTGTCGATCGGGTCGGTGTGACCTGCGAGGTGCTGCCTGATAGGAGCGGCGAAGTTCGCGTCACCACGTAGGTTGGGCCAGATTCGACCGTTGGGCACATCCGCGGTGGGGGAGCGCTGCTCTCGCGTCAGTGCCGGATGGCAGAATCGAATTATGTCAGCTCATCCGAAATACTCTGCCGTCCTCTTCGACTGTGACGGGGTCCTCGTCGACTCCGAAAGCATCACGAACGGCGTCCTGCACGCCATGCTCGTCGAACTCGGCTGGCAGCTGACGGCTGAGGAGAGCATCGCCCGGTTCGTCGGGAAGATGCTCCGTGACGAGGCCGACGTGATCGAAGAGCACACCGGTTTTCGGATCGACGATGAGTGGATGAACGAATTCCGGCGTCGCCGCAATGAGAACCTCAGGGCCTCCCTGCAGGCGATCCCGGGCGTGGTGGACGCGGTGGGCCGCATCGCCGAGGCGTATCCGGGCAGGATCGCGTGTGCATCGGGAGCGGACCGCCCGAAGATCGAACTTCAGCTGCGGAAGATCGGACTCCTCGACGCATTCGAGGATCGGATCTTCTCCGGCATGGAGCAGCCGAATTCGAAGCCGGCCCCTGACGTCTATCTCGCGGCCGCTGATTCCTTGGGTATCGACCCCGCCGAGGCGGCCGTGATCGAAGATTCGCCCACCGGAGTCATGGCCGGGGTTGCGGCAGGATCCCGTGTGCTCGGTTTCTGCCCGGAGTCGCCGGTTCATCAGAGCACCGAAACGCTGCTGGCCGTTGGTGCCGCCGAGACGTTCGCATCGATGGATGACTTGCCGGGCCTGCTGCTGGAGTAGTCGGATTCCGGAGCAGCAGTGTTCCGGGGCAGTCGCAACCTGGAGCGGCGACCGAGCCTCGCCCTCATCTCGAAGGATGTTCGACCCGAGGTCGGTGCATCTCGAACAAACTTCGGCAAATACCATCGAAAAATAGATCAGTCCGGTTTGTAATCGAATTGTGACATTCATTGATTCGGTTCGGGCGTAGAATGGGACCAAGGCATTCACATCGACGTGAAAGGCGGCGAGACCGATGAAGGATCCCCAGGATCCGGGCGACGAAGGTCTTGACCCTGCCTCGGATGACTCGTCAGACGAGTCATCGAACGAATCGTCAAAGGAGTCCTCGAGCGACTCGTCGAACGAGGACTCAAACGACTCCTCGGACGCTTCTCCGGTTGGGGACTCCAATGGTTCCACCATCGAGCAGTCTTCCCTGCCGACCCCTCCGCCGCTGGTCGGCCCCGAATCACCACGTCGCCTCGACGTCGACCCGGATTCGCCTATGGCCGTGGTCGCGAGCATCGCACGGCTGAGCACCGGTGCACGCATCGCAGAACTTCAGGCCGTCGCCGGTCTCTTCCTCGCCGAGGTCGTCGACCGGCTCCGCTACGCGCCTGAGGGCGAGATCTACCACCACGCCACCTTCACCGAGACGGTGGAGCGCTTCATCACGACCCGGGACGGGGAGCCGACAGCTGCGCTCGCCGAGGTCGACCAGACTGAGCCCGGCCAGACAGAGCCCGAGAACGCCGAGCTCGGCGACGTCGGATCCGAGGGCGCTGAGGTCGAGAACGCCGAGGCCGAAGCGGCTGAGCCGACCGAAGTCGAACGCACAGCGGCTGCCGCTATTGAGCCGCTTCCGAACTTCCCGAAGTTCCAGCTCCACCGGTCGTTCAATTCGTGGGCGCACGAATTCGCCGCAAAAGAGGATGTCGCCGAACTGACCGCAGTTCTCGGCGCGACAGTCGACGGTGCGTACAACGAGATCACGAACGCACTCACGCTGGTCTTCGGTCTGCCGAAGTTCCTTGACCGCTGCCTCAACGGCGAATTCACCATCCAGCATGTGCTCGTCGCTGCACGTGCTGTGAAGGACGTCGAATTTGAGTACGTCCCCCGCCTCGACAGCTATCTCGGACAGCGTCGCGCCGACATCACCATCGAAACCTTCAGGAAGTCCCTGAACCTCAAAATCGCTTCGCTCATTCCGGTCGAAGACCGCCTCGATGTCGCGGCAAAACGTCGTCACGTGGACATCACGACCTACGCCGACGGCACCGCCTCGGTGCTGCTGTCGGGTCCGGCCGTGGAGCTCCAGGCCTTCTACCTGCGCATCGAAGCGTTCGCTCGGGCCATCCGCAAAGGCAACATCTCCGCATTCACCGACCACGACCTGTCCGCCGCCGAGGTGGGCGAACAGGACGGCATCGCCGCCCTGATGTTCGACATCGCGACACGGGCGACCCCGCAGATGCTCATCGCCGTGACCACACACGACACGACCACTGGGGAGACCTCGACCAAGGAAATCGCCCTCGACTCGATCGAGACCGGCGATCCGATGGCCCCGATCTCGGCTGGAGCGGTCGACCGCGCAGCGCGGGCGGCCACACAGGAAGCCGAAGAATCGGCAGCAACGGGTGTCAAGGTCAAGTCGATCATCAAGCTCGTCATGCCCACCCACGGACAGTGGGTGCGGGAGCAGGCGAAGATGATGATCACGGTTCCCTACCTCACCGCGGTCGGTCGTTCGGAGCTTCCGGGCATGTTCTCCGACAGTGCTCCTGTGCCGGCCGACGCCGCGAAGGCTCTCGCCGGCGAAAGCCCCACTTGGCACCGGATCCTGACCGACCCTGCCACCGGAACACCGATCGATGCGCGCTCGAAGAGCTACCACATCCCCGCAGATGTGCGTGCCCCGCTGACCGCGAAGTGGCAGTCATGCTCGGTTCCGGGATGCACCCGTCGAGCCGAGACCTCGGAAATCGACCACATCATCCCGTTCGACCACGACGATCCCGCACGAGGCGGACAGACGACCTTCGCGAAAACCCATCCGCTGTGCAAAGTGCACCACCAGCTGAAAACCGACCGCAAATTCTCCATCCGCACCACTGAGGATGGGGCGGTGGAGTATGCCTTCTCCCATGACGTCGTCACGACGATGTACCCGCCAGACAATCCGGTCCACGCCGAGCACGCATGGCAAGTGGAGAACTATGCCCAGCTGCCTGACCAGCTGGACCTTGGTGTGAGCAGCAACGAGGACTGGCGCGGCGCGAGGGCGGGAGAGCCGCTCGAAGCGGTCACAGGGGACAAATGTGTCTCGGACACGGCAGAGGCCGAACAGACAGAGACTGAACAAACGGAGGCCGAACAGACAGAGGCGACTGGAGAGTCGGTGCTGCGCTACACCTCGGAAACCGGCGTTGCTGAAACCGGCGCTGTGGGAATCGGGGCCGAGAGCGAGGACGCCCGAAAGACGCGCCGCTCGCGGGAAGCCCAGGAGTCGATCTGGAACGTGAGCTGGGATCCGGAGAACCCACCGCCGTTCTGACCGGGCATGGTCGGGTTCTGGCCGTCCCAGAACAGGTCAAACTGCTCCCCGGCCCCGGCCCCGGCCTTGCCTTATCCGACCCGGAACCATTCTTCCCGACCCGAGGCCACGGCATCGTTCGACCGCGACCACCAAGCGAGGCTCAGCTGTCGTCGTCCTCGATCAGACGGCGCACGTCTTCCTGTGTTTTGACCTCACCCTTCTTCGCCGCCTCGACGACCTTCTCGTGCTGCTCATCTGTGACGACTGGGACCTCTTCGCCATTGCAGTCGACGATCTTGCCGTCCTTGACCATGTCGCCCTCGGCGAGAACGGGCTCATTGTCGAGAAGTCGCTGCAGCTCTTCCTTGCGAATGACCCGCCCGGTGCCGGCCACGAAGACCGACCGATCCGACCGATCCTTCGTCTTCACTCCGATGTGGTTGAAGACGAGGTTGAGCAGCACCGCCATCAGCGTTGCCGAAGAGATGCCCGAGTGCAGGATGATGCCGACCCAAGCGGGGAAGGAGTTGTAGAACTCGGGTGTGACGACCGGGATGATTCCGAAGGCCAGCGACACCGCGACGATGATCATGTTGAGGTTGCCCTCGTAGTTGACCTTCGACAGCGTGCGAATGCCCGACGCAGCGACCGTGCCGAAGAGGACGATGCCGGCACCACCGAGAACCGGAGTCGGCACCGCAGCGACCACACCACCCATCACCGGCAGCAGACCGAGGACGACGAGGATCGCACCGCCGGCAGTGACCACGAAACGCGACTTCACACCGGTGATCGCCACCAGGCCGACATTCTGTGCGAAAGCCGACTGAGTGAACGAGTTGAAGATCGGCGATACCGCCGAGGACAGCATGTCGGCACGCAGGCCCGAGGCGATCCGCTTCGAATCGACCTTGCTGCGCACGATCTCGCCGACAGCGATGATGTCCGCAGTCGTCTCGGCGAAAGTGACGATGATGACGATGAACATCGAGATGATCGCGGCAGCCGAGAATGTTGGCATACCAAACGCGAATGGCTCGGGGAATGCGAAGACTCCGCGATCGAGTACATGCGAGAAATCCGCCCACCCGAAGATGAGGCATCCGATGGTGCCGAGCACAATGGCCAGCAGGATCGACAGCTGCGAGATCGCCGCCACCGGGACGCGGCTGAGGATGAGCACGATGGCCAAAGTCGCCACTGCGATGAGGATATTGCGGGCACTGCCGTAGTCAGCGGCTTCCGCGTCGCCGCCCATCGCCCAGCCCGCTGCCACGGGCATGAGCGACAAGCCGATCGTCGTGATGACCGTGCCGGTGACCACCGGTGGGAAGAACTTCACGATGAGCGCGAAGGCAGGGGCCACGAGGAGACCGATCACCGAGGCGACCAGGACCGAACCGAACACCGCAGGCAGACCCCCGCCGCCGGCCAGGATCGACGTCATCGTGGCTACTCCGGCGAACGAAACGCCCTGGACCAGCGGCAGCTGCGAGCCGAAGAACGGCACACCCACCGACTGCAGGATCGTTGCCAGGCCGCCCATGAACAGGCAGGACGCGATGAGTACGCTGATGCCGTTGCCATCGAGGCCGGCGGCGTTGCCGATGATGAGCGGCACGGCGATGATTCCGCCGTACATGGTCAGCACGTGTTGCAGTCCGTACGCGAAGGAGCTGCCGATCGGAAGGCGCTCGTCCTCGGGGCGCCGCGACTTGGATGTGACCGCCGACGCGCGGCCCTTCTTAGGTGATTGGTTGGCTACCGACATCTGTCTCTCCGTTGAGTTGTCCTCGAACTCTTGCTGCTGTGCGCCGCTCGAACCGGTGGTGTGCCATATTTCATGCGGCAAGATCGGCGTGGGCACCACTGTGACCGAGGAATCGGCTTCAGAATTTCAAAGTGCGAAATGATATTTCCTTATCGCAGAACTCTAAAGGAATACCATTCGACTCGCAATACGTTTTCGTGACCTGCAGCACATGCTAGAGTCGCATTCGTCGATGTGTTCGTCAAACGGCATTCTACTGATCGTTCGCTCAGCTTGGTGGTTCTGAACCATCGTACAGTTGAGGCATTCGGTCCGTGTAGGCGGGCCGATCCGACAGCCCCGATCGAGTATTCCGTCCATACGGGCGGATCGATCGGCCCGATTGATCCGGTGGCGCTGTCGCGCCGGCATCTGCACTCATGGACGAGACATCGGACGGCGGAGCAGCAGACGCCGAAAAACCTGAGCTGGTGGCGTCAGCCCCAGCGTTGTCGCCCTCATCACAGGCCCTGCCTGATGAACGGCAGGCCGAGCTTCGAGGTCCGAAAGGCGACGACATGACAAACAGCACGACGGCCGACATCACAGCCGATACGACAGGCGGCGAGCACGCGAACGACCACCGACCCGGCGACCCGAGAGCCCGGCTGTGGCTGCGCGATCCCTTGGCCGTCCACCTCGGTGCCGGCGTCGATCCCGATCAGGCAGCCCGCGGAATCGTCATCGACCGGTCCACGGGAACCATCGTCGAGCTCGTTCCCGCAGGTGGCGAACTGAGGGGCTTCCTCGGCGAAGTCATCGATGCCTCCGGCCACGTCATCACGCCCGGGCTCATCAACACCCACCACCACTTCTACCAAACACTGACCCGCGCTTGGGCGCCCGTGGCGGATCTGCCGCTGTTCGGGTGGCTGCAGAACCTCTATCCGGTGTGGGCGAGACTGACTCCGCGCGCCCTCGAACTCGCCACGACCGTGGCCATGGCCGAACTGCTCGAATCCGGGTGCACCACCGCCGCCGACCACCACTACCTCTTCCCGACCGGCATGGACGAAGCCATCGACGTCCAAGTCGACGTCGTCCGCAAACTCGGCATGCGCGCCATGCTCACCCGCGGGTCGATGTCACTGGGAGAGAAGGACGGCGGCCTGCCGCCGCAGGAGACCGTCCAAGACGCCGAGGTGATCCTCGCCGACTCCCGTCGCCTCGTGGAGACGTACCACGAACGCGGCGAGGGGGCGCAGATCCAGATCGCCTTCGCTCCCTGCTCCCCGTTCTCGGTGACCACCGAACTCATGCGCGAGTCCGCGACGCTCGCCACCGAGCTCGACGTCCGCCTCCACACCCACCTGGCGGAGACCATCGACGAAGAGGACTTCTGCCGCGAGACCTTCGGCATGCGCACCGTCGACTACCTCGAATCCGTCGGCTGGCTCGGCGACCGGGCGTGGCTGGCCCACGGAGTCCACTTCGATGACGAGGAGATCGCCCGCCTCGGTGCCGCCGGCGCCTCAGTCGCGCACTGCCCGACCTCGAACATGCGTCTGGCCTCGGGCATCGCCCGCGCCGTCGAACTCGAGGACGCCGGAGTCAACGTCGGCCTCGGCGTCGACGGATCGGCCTCGAACGACGCCTCGAACCTCATCCGCGAGGTCCGTCAGGCCCTCTACATCCAACGACTGCGCTACGGCACCGAGGCGGTCACCTGCGACCGCGTCCTCGACTGGGCAACGAAGGGCTCGGCGGCCGCACTCGGCCGGGGAGACATCGGCACCATCGCGGTGGGCAAGCGAGCCGATCTGGCGATGTTCCGCCTCGACGGGCTCGCGTTCTCCGGCTCCCACGACCCGATCCCCGCGCTCGTCCTCTGCGGCGCGGAGAAGGCCGACCGGGTCATGGTCGACGGGCAGTGGCGGGTCATCGACGGTCACGCGATCGGCGCGGATGGGATCGAACTCGACAAGGAGGCCCTCATCGCCGCCCATCAGGAGGAGGCGCGCCGCCTCGTTGCGGGATGAGCGGAAGGCCGCGGCCGCCTCGGCGTCGCTGATCTGCGGCTACCGGTGCGGGGCCTTGCCGCTCAGTTCTCGGGCTTGCGGAACACCTCGCGCAGGTGATCGCCGGTGAGGAAGTCGCCGACGCCGATCATGACGAGGCTGAACACGATCTGCTCGGTGATCATCCACACCGGGTAGAGGCCGGGAATCGCGGCCATGACAAGCGTGATGACGGGGAAGATCTGCGTGAACAGGCGCAGGCGCTGGTAGCCCCAGTAGAAGCCCTTCGTTGCCCGCCAGAAGAAGTAGAACAGGGTCGCGGTCATGCCGAGGACGACGACGGTGCGCATCCACACGGCGAACGGCACCGGCTCCCCGGCGCGGGCGATGATGATCGCGTAGACCACGGCACCGAAGCCGAGGACGAGCTCGAAGATCAGCAGCCAGGTGATCCACGCGAGGGCGCGCTTCGTCTTCGGATGCTCGAGCCCCTCGCGCGGCACGACAAGACCCGCCTTGCTGCCGCCGGCGATGCGGTCGATCTTCGAGAACACATTCTCCATAGCCATGCGTTCAGGCTAACCCCGTCACGCCCCTGAGACCGGCCGATTCGGGGTCTGGAGGGGTGTGAGGGCAAACATCAATCGAAAGTTGGATTCCGAGTTCAATCCTGCGGGTCAGGGATCCGCGCTCGCGAACTGATGAAGTGGAAGCATGAAGAAGATATTCAACGCAGCTTTCACGTACATGATCATCGGTGTCCTCGCCGGACTGTTCTATCGCGAGTTCACCAAGGCCAACGACTTCCCGGAGGGGCAGTTCACCCAGCTCGGCGTGGTCCACACCCACGTGCTCACACTCGGATTCATCGTCCTGCTCATCGTCCTCGCCCTCGATAAGGTGTTCGGACTGTCCGGGACGAAGCTCTTCACCTGGTTCTTCTGGCTCTACAACGTCGGCGTCGTGCTCACCGCGGGCATGATGGTCTGGCACGGATCGCTCACCGTCCTCGGCGAGGAGTCCAACGCCATGATCGCCGGCATCGCCGGACTCGGCCACATCGCGCTGTCCGTCAGCCTCGTCCTGTTCTTCCTCTCCCTGCGGGGCAAGATCGTGGCCGGCAAGGCGACCACCAACAGCGCCGGAGCAGCCTCGATCGAGAACTGAGCTGGCCAGCTCCTCCTGCTCAGGGCAGGAGGCATCGCAACAGGCTGATCCTCGCCGAGGCGGGGCCGGGCCCGCGTCTGACGACATCGTCGTGGCGCGGGCCCGTTCGCATTCTCGTCCGGTGAGTCGGCTTCACCTCGCGATGGGCTGCTGAAGTTCGACCACCCAGCCCGAGCCGTCGGAACCGTCGGCGTCTGCGTCAGTTTCGAGGTAGACCTCCCGGCACGGTCCGGACAGCGAATAGCCCTGGGTGAGGCACCACTCGCTCAGATGCTGCCAGCTGGCACCGATGTGACTCATCGATCCTTCATGGATGAGAGTCGCGGCTTCAGCAGAGGGCAGCTCGGTGAAATGCAGGTTGGAGATCTCCTGGCCGGTGTCGACTCGATACCCGCAGGTGACCTCGGTGCCGTGTCCGGTGTCGGTGTAGAGGCCGACGCCCACTCCGTGTCGAGTACCTGCCTCGGCGAGAGTGGTTGCGACCTCACCGAACAGCGGACCGATCTCAGTGGTGTCGAACGGCGGTTCCCCGAGGACCAGGGCGCGGCCGAGAACTCGCTCGGCGGGCAGGTCCTTGATGATGCAGTCTGGGTGATCCATGGTCGTCCTTTCGATCAGCGTCAGCCGAAATTCGACTTCGGCCAACTTTGCTGCTGCGGCCGTCTGTTCGGCGCGCAGCTGGTGACGACGCAGGTTGAGCATGTCGGACAGCGCGGAGGTGCTGAGCTGCGCGTCGAGCAGTTCGCTGACCTTCCGCAGCGAGATCCCCAAAGCATTGAGCGCCATGATCCTGTTGAGCCGTAGCAACTGGCCGACAGTGTAGCTTCTGTGGCCGGTGAACCTGTCGACCGAGTTCGGAATCAGCAGACCGAGCGACTCGTAGTGCCGGAGCATGCGCACCGACACCTGTCCGAGCCGTGCGAACTCACCGATCTTCATGGGCCCTCCCTTCGTCGTCATCGACAGTTCACCACCTGCCACAGTGTCAGATGCAAGAGCGATTCCTGTGCCACCAGTATCCCCGCCCGATGGGCCACAATGGTGCCATGAGCACTGTGCGTATCCTCGTCATCGAACACGAACGCGGCACCGGACCCGAGCGCTTCGGGCGGTGGTTGGAAGAATCCGGCGCCGAGGTGGTGGTGACCCGCCCGTACCTCGGCGAGGTCATCCCCGCCGAGGCGCTCACTGCCGAGGCGCTCCCCGCCAGGGCACTCAACCGCGATCCGAATGCTCCCGCGGCCGGTTCGGCCGGTTCCTTTGATGCCCTCATCGTCCTCGGTGGGGCCGCCGGCCCCCTCGAAGACGCCGACAATCCCTGGTTCCCCAAGGTCAGGGACCTGCTTCGGGCCTCGATCGACGGTGAGTTCCCGAGTCTGAACATCTGCCTCGGCGGAGAGATGCTCGCCGTCGCGGGCGACGCCCCCATCACTCGGCGGGCGCACCCGCAGATCGGGATCTACGAGCTTGAGACCACCTCGGCGGGGGAGGCGGATCCGGTGTTCGGGTCACTGTCGGATCGAGCGCTGCCGTCGGTGCTCTTCCACCAGGAGGAGATGGCGCTGCCCGCAGGTGCCGAACTCCTGATCACGGGCTCGGACGCTCCCGTCCAGGCCTTCCGCCTCGGCGAATTCGCGTGGGGGACGCAGTTCCATCCCGAGACCGACGCTGCGCAGGTCACACGCTGGCTGGGAGGCAACGACCTCGCACTGCCGGCAGGCAAGACCGAGGAGTCGATCATCGCGGAGGTCGAGGACGCCGACGAGGAACTCCAAAATGCCGGTCGGGCTCTGGCCGGCGCGTTCGTCGAATTCCTGGTTCGGCGCAGTTCTCAATCGGTTAGGGCCTAGCTCGGTCGCGGTCGGTTACGGCCTAGCTCGGTCGCGGTGCCTTGATCGCGAGACCTCGAACCTGGCGCCTCGAACCTGGTGCCTTGAACCGGGCACTCTGCGTCGGAAGAGGCAGGAACGCGCGAAGGCTGCGGACTCAGTCCGCAGCCTTCGCGCTTGATCACCCCGGTGAGGGCCTGTTCCACCCCGGTGAGGGGCTTCGCCTCGGTGGACGGTGCCGCCTCGGTGAGGTCTTACCGTCTCCCGCGGCTGATCAGTCGGCCTTCTTGAGCTTCTGATCGGTGTTCGAGTAGCTGATCGAATCGGCGGTCGAGCCGACGAGGCCCATCGTCACACGCAGCAGACCGGGTTCGACGTCATCCATGGGCGGCGGGGTCTCCGGGCCGATGGTCAGCGACTTCCCGTCCTTCGTCGTGGCGGTGATCGACCCGATGTAGGTAGTGACATCGCCACTGAGCGTCATCGTGTCGGCCTTCGTCACCAGACCATGGTCCTCCTCGGGCGGTTTCACGGTGAGTGAGAAGCCGGTGATCTTGATCTCATCGGCCTGGATCTTCAGCACCACGATGCTTCCGCCGTCAGCGGTGGGCACCGAAACGAACGAGATTCCTTTGAGGCCCTTGAACGATAGGCCATCGGAGCCCATGGCGGCCGGAGTCTTCGTGAAGATCGGAGCATTCTCGTCCATCTGTGCCTCGGACGGGAATTCCCCGTTGCCCTCTTCGTCCGAATCCTCATCCGGGTCCTCGGTCGGGTCGTCGCTGGGCTCATCGAGCCCCAGGCCACCGGGGTCCGTGGGTTCCTCCGATGGTTCCTCCGTCGGCTCCTCGCTCGGTTCATCCGTGGGTCCAGGTGCCGGCAGCGACGGATCCGAGGTCGGCCGATCGCTCGGCTTCACCGGCATTCCGGGCGACACGGTCTTCGCAGGTGCCGGGTCCTTGACCTTGGCAGAATCCTCGTCATCGCAAGTGCCCACGAGTGAGCACAGCGGCGACGAGTGAGCGGCTGCAACCGATCCCGCCCCGAGAGTCGTCGGGAGGATCAGGACAGCTGCCGCCAGGATTGAGGCCGTGCGGCGGCTGGGTGCCCTCATGCAGTCTCCCCCTCAGCGGCTTCGGATTCCTTCGGTCCGCGCGGTCCCATCCAGGCGATCACGAGGATCGCCCCGATGGTGGACAGCAGCATGCCGATGATGAACCCGCCGAGGTTCACTCCGATGAGTGAATAGACTGCGAGGACGAGGCCGATGATCCCGTAGAAGACATGGTGCGTGGGCCGGAAGATCGACAGCAGGGCGAGCACGACGATGACGATCGGAATGACAGTCGCCTGCAGTCCCTCGATGCCGAACTGAATCTGCATGTTGCCCAGGTCCAGCTGACCGGAGAAGAACAGTTCGATTCCGCCGAGAATGGCGAGCACACCCCCGATGAAGGGGCGCTGCCGACGCCAATGCTTGAACCCTCGACGTTTCTCGGCGCCTTCGGTCATCTCGGCCTCCTCGCTGCGCTCGGCATCCCCCGCCTCCGGCGTCGCGACGGCGAATTCTGCCGTCTCGACGCCGGATTCGAGGTGGTGACTCTGCTCATCGGCGCGTCGACTCCGCCGGGACAGCGCAAGCAGGCTCGTCTTCTGCACGGTGGCCTCCTGTTCGGCGGCCTCCCGTTCAGGGGTCGGCTGCCCGTTTGCTGCTGAGTCCTTCATCAGCCGCACGTCTCAGATCCGTCGGTGAGCTTCAGCGACATGTCCTTGAGGGTGAAGACCGAAGCCGTGGTCGACCAGGAGTCCTGCTTGAGGTCCTTGATCGAGACGGTGTCGGCGTCCTGGGAGAAGTCGCCCTTGCTTCCCTTGGCCTTCGTATTGACGTCGGAGGCGTCGACGCCGATGCGGATGTTCTTGAATTCTGCATCGCCCTCAAGCCCGGTCATGCCGATCTGCAGATCCTTCGCCGAGGCGGGGGTTCCCTTGCCGCCGGCCTTGATGAGGATGCCGACCTTGCCCAGAGGCGTCTCCTGGACAGCCGACTGGCAGAGGTTCTCCAGGGTCGCGTCCTTGATGTTCGCGGTGACGACGGCGTGCTTGCCGCCGTCAGCGTCCTTGGCGACTCCGCTGTACTGCGAGAACCCGGTTCCCTCGAGCTGCGACGAGGTGATCTTGAACTGGGTGCCGGAAATGGCGAACGAGACCGGGACCGCTCCCTGGGCCACCCCGCCCATGAGCATGGCTGAAACGACGCCGGTGGGAATCGCGACCATCGCGATGCGGCCGGCGTGTGATGAACAGAGCCTGCGAATCAGGCTGGGATTGCGGAACTTCATTGATCCTCCTTGACCACCGACGGCATGGCCGGCATCAGCGTGTGACGTAAGTTACTACGGGGTGTTACTAGACAGTATCGCGGGTGAAGTTTGAGCGTCAACAGCTTTTGCCGACCTCGTCCTCACGGGTGAGCGCTGGGGCGGTTGCGTGGTCCGATCAAAAGCTTCCCTGCCGGAACCTGTGGTGCGCGATCATCAGATCCTATTGTTCGCGATCATCCCAGGTCAGGTGGTGTATTCGCAGCCAACGAAGACATGATCCGGCTCATGCTCGGCGCCTCCGAAGTTCCCGCGGAGAAGTCGAAATCCGGGCTGGAGCAGGGCGTGAACAAAACTTTCAAAACTCAGGAACGACTGCGGGCTCAGAGGCGGGCGAACTCCTCGGCCAGGGCGGAGCGCAGGGCGATGATCCGCGGAGTTCGGGCGCTGCCGCGGCGGATCGCCGTCGAGATGCGCCGGCTCGCAGGTTCCGGCAGGTCGCTCATCGTGATCCTTGCGGAATCGATGCCGGTGCTCGCGGCTGCCCGCAGTGACATGCGGGGGACGAGGGCCGACGCAAGTCCGAGGGAGACGAGCCGGACGAGCAGGACGTTATCGGAGGAGTCCGTGCGCACCTCGGGTTCGAACCCCGCTCGCCGGCATTCGGCGCGTGACCAGTGCCCGGCCCGGGTGTCTGCCGGCTCCATTGCCCAGGCGTGATGGGCGCATTCGGCCAGGCCCGGTCCCGAGGCTCCGGGGCCGCCGGCTGCGGATTCGGAGCTCGCGGGTTCTGCGGGGGTGATGAGGCAGAGTTCGTCGTCGCCGAGCACCTCCGTCTCGACCCCGTCGTCACGGCGAGCCGGTCGGGACGGGTAGTCCTCCTGGAGGACGAGGTCGAAATCCCGGGCGAGCAGCGCCGGGACCGCATCCTCGGTGCGGATATGCGTCGTGATGACCGTGAGTTCCGGATGGTCCCTGGCCAGTCGGGCGAGCGTGCCGGGCACGATCGTGTGCAGAGCCGTCTGGAAGGCGGCGATGCGCACGGTGCCGCCCACGCGATGTCTGACCTCGGCGATCTCCGCCTCTGCGGCTTCGAGTTCACGCAGCACGGCCTCGGTGCGGGTGACGAGGATCTGCGCTTCCTCGGTCAGGCGGACCCCGCGACCCACCCGCTCGAGCAGCGCAGCTCCGACCTCGGTCTCGAGGATCTTGAGCTGGTGCGAGACCGAAGACGGATCCTGACCCAGGGCAGCGGCAGCGGCCGCAAGGCTGCCGCGCGCTGCGACCTCCCGGAGCAGGCGGAGCCGCCTGAGACTGTACATCGCGCCTCCGTGTCAGAGCAGAAGAATTCGTGTCGAATCATGGGAAATATTCATGAGTAATGGTGAGAGCAAGTCTATCGATTTCATGAGTGGGTGTTCGTAGGCTCGACAGCAGACACCCGAGAAAGGACGAGCAATGACCTCCACCACCGCAGCAGACACACGCATCGACGGAGACCGTCTGTGGGCCGACCTCATGGAACTCGCAGCGATCGGCGCCTATGACGACGAGGCCACCGGCCTCGTCGGAGTCAACCGGCAGTCGCTGACCGATGCGGATCGTGCGGGGCGCGAGCTGCTGATCTCCTGGATGGAAGAGCTCGACCTCGAGGTCACCATCGATGAGATGGGCACGATCTTCGGCCGCCTGGAAGGGGAGGAACCCGAGCTGGCCCCGGTGCTCATCGGCTCACACATCGACACTGTGGCCACCGCGGGCGCGTTCGACGGCTGCCTCGGCGTGCTCGGCGGACTGGCGGTTCTCCGCTCCTTCGCCGAGGCGGGGCTGCGTCCGCGTCGTTCCATCGCCGTCGCCGCGTGGACCGAGGAAGAGGGAGTGCGCTTCGGCACCGATATGCTCGGATCCGCCGTCGCGGCCGGCAGGCTGAGCCTCGACCACGCCTACTCACTCAACGATGCCGCAGGTCTCAGACTCGGTGACGAACTGGAGCGCATCGGCTTCAAGGGTCAGCGGCCCGTCCGCCTCGCACCGCCACATGCCTACCTCGAATGCCATATCGAACAGGGACCGGTGCTGGCCCAGGAGGACCGCCCCATCGGCATCGTCACCGGAGTCCAGTCGATCTCCTGGCAGAAGGTGACCCTCCACGGGCGCGCCGCACACGCAGGAACCACCCCGACCGAGCTGCGCATCGACGCCGGATTGGCAGCCGCGCAGATCATCGTCGAGGTCAGACGCATGGTCGACTCCGGAGACTACGGGCGGCTGCGCGCGACGGTCGGGAGCATCGAGACCTCACCGGGGCTGCCGAGCGTCGTGCCCGATCGGGCCGAGATCACCGTCGACCTGCGCAACCCCGTCGATGAGGACATGGCCCGCGCCGAGGCGGATCTTGCCGAATTCCTCGAACATCTTCCCGACACCCAGCCAGGTCTGCGAGTCGAAACGGCACAGATGGCCCGGACGAAGGCAGTGCCCTTCGCCGAGGATGTCCAGGACGTACTCGAGACCGCGGCGAAGGAACGCGGATACGATTCGATGCGGCTGATGTCGGGGGCCGGTCACGACGCTCAGGAGATCGCGGCGATCGCCCCTGCCGCCATGGTCTTCGTGCGCGGCCAATACCAGGGGATCAGCCATAATCCCAGAGAGTACTCGACGCCCGAGGACTGCCTAGCCGGAGTCGAAGTCCTCGCCTCAGCGGTGAAGGAGCTGAGCGCATGAGCGGCGAGAAGCGCCTCTGGCTGCGCGAGACCCCGGACGACGGGACCCCGGACCCACAGCCCCTCGAACCGAAGCTCCGCGAGCCGCAACCCCGCGAACCGCAAGCTTTCCATCGCACGATCCCGGGCTACCGGGTCACTGACCTCATCGAATTGCCCGCGCTCGCCGCGGAGCTCGGGGTCGCCTCGGTGCGGGTGAAAGACGAATCGGATCGATTCGGCCTGCCCGCGTTCAAGGCCCTCGGCGCCTCATGGGCGGTCGACCGTGCGATCAGCGCGCGTCTGGGACTCGCACCTGCGGGCACCTTCACCGAACTGTGCGAACGCACCCGGGGACTCGACCTCCGCCTGGTGACCGCCTCCGACGGCAATCACGGGCGCGCGCTCGCCCGGATCGCGGCCCTCCTCGGCGTTCGGGCACGGGTCGTCGTGCCCGCCGGACTGCCGAGAAGCACGCTCGACGCGATCCGCGGTGAGGGGGCAGAGGTCATCGACAGCGGACTCGTCTACGATCGGGCGGTCGAACTTGCGGCGAACGGCTGCGGAGACAACGACCTGCTCGTCCAGGACACGGCCTGGCCGGGTTATGAGGACGTGCCCGGGTGGATCGTCGAGGGATACTCGACCCTGTTCGCCGAGGTGGAGCAGCAGCTCGGTCGCAGTGCTTCCCTCATGCTCGTGCCCACCGGGGTCGGCTCCCTGCTGCAGTCCGCCGTCGAGCAGCAGCGGCGGCACGGAGCGGAGGCCCGGGTGCTCGCCGTCGAACCCGTGACGGCAGCGTGCGTGTGCGCATCTCTGCGTGCCGGTGAGCCGGTCAGCGTCGACACCTCACAGCCGACTGTCATGGCCGGACTCAACTGCGGAACGGTCTCGAGCCTCGCTTGGCCGGTCCTCGAATCCGGGCTCGACGCTGCGGTGACGGTCACCGACGCCGAGGCGCTGGCGGCGATGGACGAACTCCACGGCCAGGGCATCGACGTCGGTCCCTGCGGAGCCGCCTCGTTGGCGGGCCTGCGCGCAGCCCTGACCGAGCTCGGCGGTGCGGGCGAGGCCGGCGGTGCGGGCGCACTCGGCCTCGACGCGGATTCGCACATCGTCCTGCTCAGCACGGAATCGGCCGCGGCGAACGAGGTCAGCGCACGGGAGCGTCCGGTCCGAGCGGAATGCCCAGACCCCACCACAGGAAGAACAGCAGGCTCCAGCTGATCGTCATGCAGATCGCCAGCGGCAGGGTGTGCGAAGCGAGAGTGCCGATGCCGGCGCTCTTCTGGTATTTCTGCATGAAGCCGAGCGCGAGGATGAAATAGGGACTCATCGGAGTGATCGAGGTCGATCCGGAGTCAGCGATCCGGAAGAGCGCCTGCGAAGTCTCCGGCGGCACCTCGAGGAGCATGAGCAGCGGGACGATGACCGGGGCCATGATCGCCCACATCGCCGAACCGGAGGTGATGAGCACGTTGACGATCGAGAGCACGAGCAGGACGAGGATGAACACCACCCAGGTCGGCAGTCCAAGGCCGGTGAAGAGCTCGGACACGGAGACCGAGACGAGCATGCCGATGTTCGTCCACTCGAAGTACTCGAGGAACTGCGCGATGGCGAAGAAGAGGACGAGGACGCCGGAGATCGATGCCAGGCCCTGACCCATGAGCTTCGGAACATCGGACCAGGTTTCGATCGTGCCCTCGCGGAAGCCGTAGACGATGCCGCCGATGCCGAAGAGCAGAGCGATGAGGAAGGCGATGCCGGTGAGGAAGGGGGACTCGCCGATGGGTCCGTCGCCGCGCAGGGGAGCACCGTCGGGGACGACGAGGACGACAATGGCGATGACCGCAGCGATGACGGCGAACATGGACCACTTGAGAGCCGAGCGTTCCTTGTCGGTGATGACGAGGTCCTCGTGCTCGGCATCCTCGTCGGCCTCGAGGTTGTCGCGCTTCGTGAGCACGAGTTCGGTGACGATGGTGATGACGATCGCGAGCAGGATCGAGCTGGCGATGTTGAAGTACCAGTTGCCGATCGGGGTGACGATGTAGTCGGGGTCGATGATGTTCGCCGCGGCTGTCGTGATGCCCGCGAAGATCGCGTCATTGGGCGTCGGGATGGGGCTCGCATCGTAGCCGGAGGCGATCGAGGTGTAGGCGACGATGACGCCGAGGACGGGGGAGCGGCCAACGGCCTTGAACACCATGCCGCCGAGGGGGACGAGGATGACATAGGCCGCCGCCGAGGCGACGTGTGAGACCGTGCCCATGAACGCGACAGTGAACACGATGAGTCCGGCCGGGACGCGGGCGATCGAGACCTTCATCGCCGTCGACAGCAGGCCCGTGCGTTCGGCCAGGGCAACACCCATGATGACGACCATGATCGTGATCAGCGGCGGGAAGGTCTCGTACGCGTCGAGTGCGGTGCTCACGGCCATGGCGATGCCGCTGCCGCTGAGCAGATTGTTCACCGGGGTCCATTCCCCGGTGCCGGGATCTTCGACTCCTGCGCCGGCGAAGGAGAGGATGAGGCTGCACACGGCGAGGATCGCCGCGAGGATCCAGAACAGCCAGAAGGGGTTCGGCAGCTTGTTGCCGACGACTTCGATGACGTTGAGGGCGCGGATGACGAGCGGCAGCTTCTCCTGCTCGGTCGTCTGCGCGGTGGCGGTGGTCGTGGTCGGTTTCATGTGAGCTCCTGAGAGTCCAGGCGGATGAATCCAGACGGAATCCGGTCGGAAGAGGACAGTTGGGAGGAGTTCTCGGGCAGTGTTTTCGGGCAAGGTGCACCAGGGCCCGGTGACTCCATCGGCAGAATCGGGTGGTGGCGTGGTCGGGATTTCGGCCAGACGGCCGGTCAGATGGCTGGTCAGTGAGAAGCGGCTGTCACAGTTTCTGCAGCTCCTGACAGTAGGAGACGAGAACGGAGATGACCTCGCCGAGGATGCCCTCCCCAGCCGCGGCAGTGGCGGTCCGCGGATCGCCGAGGACCCCATTGTCTGCGTAGCGGTCGAACGTCACCGCGGTCGACGGTGATTTCGTCCGTGACAGACGGGCGCGCGGATCGAGATCGTCGAGCCGGGTGGCGCCGGGGCTGAGATGGTCGGTGTCGACGAGATGCGCGTCGATGGCGAGCATCTGGGAAGTCTCGGACTCTCCGCAGTGGCCGCTGACCTCGGTGCGGGGCAGCGCCGCGGTCGATTCGGGGGCCAGTGCCGAGACCGGAGCATAGGCGAAGACGAAGTCAGGGTGAGTCTCGAGCAGTGACTGCTGAGCGACTCCGAGAGAGGCAAGATTGCCGCCGTGCCCGGTGATGACGAGGAGCTTGGCGAATCCCGCGTCGGCGAGCTGATGCGCGATCGAGGTGATGAGGTCGATGAACAGCTGGGGTCCGATGTTGATCGTGCCGGGCAGGAACCGGTGGTGTGGGGAGACTCCGTAGTCGATGCTCGGCAGGACGAAGGCGCGGCCGGCCTGTCCTTGGGCGCCGCCGGCGAGTTGCTCGACGACAGCGTGGGCGACGTGGTCGGCGCGGATGTTGTCGGTGCCCAGCGGCAGTCCGTCACCGTGCTGTTCACAGGCGCCGACGGGCAGGACGAGCAGGCTGCCGCGGTCTTTCGCGAGCTCGACTTCGAGTGAGGTGAGTTCGGCGTAGTCGCGGATATGCGGACGGATCTCCGTGATCGCGGGACGGGTCATCGTCGGGAGCCTTCCGTGGGGTCTGTGTCGCCGGCTTGGTTCGTGCCTTCTGTTCGGGGCGTGTCATCGGTCCAGCCGGCGAGGACTGCGGCGCGGATCGCCTCGAGGTGCTTGCGTGTGCGGTGGGAGGCTTCGAAGCCGTCACCGCGGCGGATCGCGTCGAGGATGTCGGCGTGTTCATCGTGATCGCGCAGCCGGTCATAGCTCGTCCGTGCCGCCTGCTGGGTTCGGGAGTGGATAGCCAGCAGGGAGACGAGCATCTCGTGCAGGGCGCGGTTGCCCGAGGCACGGGCGAGTTCGACGTGGAAGTGTCCGGCCGGGACCGCGGTCGTGACCTGGAGTGCATTGTCGAGAGCAGACTCCATCGAGTCGACTGCGTCGGCGTCCTGGACGGTTGCAGCGAGTTCGGCGATGCCGGGTTCGATGGCGATGCGGGCATCGAGGAGTTCGAGGGCGGCGGCGAGGTCGACGGGCACATAGTGCGGATTGTCGAGGATGCGTCGGTTGATCGCCTCGCGAACATAGGTGCCCGAACCGTGCTTGAGCTCTACGGAGCCGGTGGCCTCGAGCCGGCGCAGGGCCTCTCGGACGGTGGGCACGGTGACCTCGAAGCGGGAGGCAAGTTCCTTCGCCGAGGGCAGGGACTGTCCGGGCTGGAGGTTTTCGGTGCGAATGGTCTCGACGATTTCGCGTGTGAGCCGTTCGACGAGTCCGACGGTGGACTTCATGGTGCTCTCCTTCAAGTGTTTAAGTCATCTAATCACTTTGGGTGATGTGTGTCAACGGTCACTTCTGGGCCGGCCCCTGCGTCGAGCCCGGATGGCTGAGTAAGAACTCCCAGATCGTGTCCGTGGCCGAGAAGTCCCCAGTGACATATCCGCCGCCGCTGTAGACGACCTCACCCGGCCAGACGTGACCTCCGTCGGTGACGGAATAGAGTTCGACCGCTGCGGAGCCGGGCGACTTGCCGCACTTCGTCCACTGGGTGCGCAGCACGTCTTCGCCCTTGCGGCCGACCTTGCGCTCGGTCTTCTTCTCGCACCCGGAAGCGTCTGCCCAGGGTTGGATCCATTCGCGGACTCCTGGGTAGTCCTCACCCTGACGGTGGCCGCCGTCGTAGTGCATCGTGGCATCCCCGGTGCCGTGGATGGCGAGCATCGGAGTCGGGGTCGAATAGTCGCAGCCCTCCGTCGACTGCGGGTAGTAGGCGCCGGCGACGGGAGCGAAAGCAGAGAAGCGATCGCGCAGATGGCAGGCGAGCACTGAGACCATCCCGCCGCCATTGGACTTGCCGGTCGCATAGACCCGATTGAGGTCGATGCAGTGCTCGGATTCGACCGCATCGAGCAGATCCGCGACGAATGCGACGTCATCGGCACCGCTGGCATAGGGCGCCCCCTGCCACGATCGCTTGCCGTCCTTGAGGTCGCCATCGGGGAAGACGGTGATCGCCGGCAGCTGCGGCAAGCCCGTGTAGTTCTGGAATTCGGCACCGTCGGACCCGTTGCCATGGAAGCCGACGACCAGTGGCAGCGGCGTCGCGGTCTCGTAATCGCGCGGGATGTTGATGCGAAAGCTGCGCTCGCCGTCAGCGGTGGTGAGAGTCTTCTCGTCGTTGCCCGGCTTCTGCTCTGTGCCGCAGCCGGCCGAGGGGGCGGGGGTTGAGTCGGATCGGTCGTTCGCCTTCGCTTGGGTGTCGGCAGATGCGGTTGTGCTCGCCTGTGCCTGCGATGTGGTGGTCGGTGCGGCGGCACCCGTCAGCAGGGTGAGTCCCGCGACGGCTGCGAGCAGGGTGGTAGTGAGTCGTTTCGTCGTCGATGACATTGTGGGTCCTCTGATCGTCGGTGATCTGTGGTGAGGACTCTAACACAAGTCATCAGATGACTTGAAGAGTCAGTCGCAGATCGCGGCCTCGGTCGAGAGGGCCGACCAGTTCGCCCGTGTCAGCTCAACTGCACGATCGATGTCGGCGGTGCGGATCGCGGCGATGATCTCCGTGTGCTGCTCGGGAGAGGCCGAACCTTTCACCGACTCGAAGTGGAGGAACTCCGCGCGACGGAGTGTGGCGGTGACGACCTCGAGGTGGTCGGGGATGAGGGGATTGCCTGATCTGAGCAGGGCCACCTCGTGGAAATCATCATCGGCGGCAATGGCCGCCTCGGCATCGCCTGAGGTCAGAGCCTCACGCAGGCGCCCATTCGCCGCTTCCATGGTCTCGAGATCCTCGTCGGTGAGGGACTCGAAGGCCAAGGACACGGCCAGGGCGTGAAGCTCCGCGGCGATCTGCCGGGCGCTGCGGATGAGAGTCGGATCCTCGGGCGCGACCCGGGTCATCTTCCCCGGCTGGGCGACGACGAGACCAGCCTGAGCCAACCGCTGCAGGGCCTCGCGCACCGGCGTCCGCGAGACCTGCAGCCAGGCGCCGAGCTCCTGATCGCGCAGCTGTTCGCCCGGTGCCAGCTGGCCGCGGACGATGGCGTCGCGGATCGAGCGGTAGACATCATCGCGCAGCAGGGTGCGGTGCGGCACCGGGGCATCCATGGGGATCGGCACGCTCTGTCTCCTCGCCTGTTGTGATCGGGCTGTGTCTGTCGTCCCGAGTCGTGGGACGCGCTCATCGGTCTATTGTAGCCATCACCAGAATGCAATATATTGCATATCACAGGCGGTCCCAAGGGTGGGATCGCTGCGGTCAGTCCCTGGGGATCGTCAAGCTCCAGAGAACGTCAACCACGAGAGAACAGAGGACCTCATGGCCATCACCGATTTCGAGCGCTACCCACTGACCTTCGGACCGAGCCCGGTGCACGAACTCCCGCGACTGAGCGACCACCTCGGCGGCGCCCGGATCTGGGCGAAGCGCGAAGACGTGAACTCCGGACTCGCCTTCGGCGGCAACAAGACCCGCAAGCTCGAGTACATCGTCCCCGACATCCTGGCCTCCGGCGCGGACACGCTCGTCTCGATCGGCGGCTACCAATCCAACCACACCCGCCAGGTCGCCGCCGTCGCCGCTCACCTGGGGCTGAAGGCTCGACTCGTGCAGGAGCGCTGGGTCGATTGGGAGGACCCGGGCAACGACAGAGTCGGCAACATCGAACTCTCACGCATCATGGGCGCCGACGTCCGCCTCGACTCGGCCGGCTTCGACATCGGCATCCGCTCGAGCTGGGAGAACGCTCTGGCCGAGGTCGAAGAGTCCGGCGGCAAGCCCTACCCGATCCCCGCAGGCGCCTCCGAGCACAAGTTCGGCGGGCTCGGCTTCGCGAACTGGGCCTATGAGGTCGCCGAACAGGAGAAGGAACTCGGTGTCTTCTTCGACACCATCGTCGTCTGCACCGTGACCGGCTCGACGCATGCCGGAATGATCGCCGGCTTCGCAGCGCTCGAAGCCGCAGGCGGACCCAAGCGGCAGGTCATCGGCATCGATGCCTCCGCCACGATCGAGAAGACCCGCGACCAGGTGCGCCGCATCGCGAACAACACCGCCGAACTCATCGGCCTCGGCCGTGAGATCACCGCCGCCGACGTCGATATCCGCACCGGCTGGGAAGGTCCGGCCTACGGCATCCCCGACGAGACGACCGTCGGCGCGATCCGCACCACCGCCCAGCTCGAAGGCGTCATCCTCGACCCTGTCTACGAAGGCAAGTCGATGGCCGGACTCATCGACCTCGTCGGAGACGGCACCATCGGGGCGGACTCGAACGTCCTCTACGCCCACCTCGGCGGTCAGCTCGCACTCAACGCCTACTCCGCGATCTTCTGACGATGACGACCCCACAGGATTCGTCGGCGCAGGATTCAACCCCACAGGAATCCGAACTCCACCAGTTCGAGACGTCTCTGCAGGTCAGCCCTCCGGGAACGAATGACCGTCCGCTGCGCGCCTCGGCCTCGGGCGACGAGGAGACCCTCGACGAGATCGCCCAGCGGGTGCTGTGGCTGGCGACGTCGATCATCGACCGCGCCAACCGCGGGCGGACGAATCCCGACGGGGTCAAGGTCGGCGGGCACCAGTCCTCCTCGGCGTCGATGACCGGGATCATGACGGCGCTGTGGTTCACCCGGCTGCGCGCGATCGACCGGGTCTCGGTCAAGCCCCACGCCTCGCCGGTCCTCCACGCCATCAACTACCTGATCGGCGACCTCGGCGCAGAGCACCTCGATTCGCTGCGCAGCCGCGGGGGACTCCAGCCCTACCCTTCGCGGACGAAGGACCCGGACACCGTGGACTTCTCCACAGGTTCGGTGGGCATCGGCGCGACCGCCCCGATCTGGGCGGCACTGTCCCACCGCTACGTCTCCGACCGCTTCCCCGAGACCCCAGAGGCCGGCCGCTTCTACTCCCTGCTCGGCGACGCCGAAATGGACGAAGGTGCGGTGTGGGAGGCGATCATCGATCCGGAGGTGCGCAGCCTCGGCGAACTAGTGTGGATCGTCGACCTCAACCGCCAGTCCCTGGACCGGGTCATCCCCGACGTCCAGATCCGACGGCTGCAGGGCATGTTCGACGCCGCCGGCTGGCAGGTGCTCACCTGCCCGTGGGGACGCCGACTCGAAGCTGTGTTCGCCGCCCACGGCGGGCAGGCGCTCAAGGACCGTCTCGTGACGATGCCCAACCCCGAATACCAGCGGCTGCTGCGCGCCCACCCGTCCGAGATCCACGACCGCCTGATTTCGGGGCTGACCGACACCGAGGCGGCCGCCCTGTCCGCGGTCATCGACGAATTCGACGGGGACGGTCTCGCCTCCCTCATCCGTGACCTCGGCGGACATGACCTCGGTCAGCTCATCTCGACCTTCGACGCCATCGACGACGACCGTCCGACCGTCGTCTTCGCCTACACGATCAAGGGCAAGGGACTGGCCACGGAGGGCCACCCCGGCAACCACGCCGCCCAGCTGACCGAAGCGCAGATGCGCGACCTTGCGGCCGCCTCGGAGATGGATCTCGACGACCCGTGGGTCGCCTTCGCCCCGGATACACCTGCCGGTCGCCTCTGCACCGAAACCGCGCAGCGGCTGCGGCGGGAGCCGATCGACCACCACACCGTCGCCGAGGTGCCCGCCGAGTTGGGCTATACCCCGCGGCCGCTCATCTCCACCCAGGCGGCGCTGGGCCGATTCCTCTCCGACCTCAAGCACGTCGCCCCCGAGGTGGCGCAGCGCGTCGTCACCCTGTCCCCGGACGTCGCGACCTCGACGAACCTCGGCGGATGGATCAACAAGACCGGCATCTGGTCGCCGGCGGGCCGACACGACTGGTTCGCCGACGATCGGGAACGGGTGCTGCGCTGGCAGGAGGGGGCGGGCGGACAGCACATCGAACTCGGCATCGCCGAGGTCAACCTCGTCTCACTGGCGGGAGAGCTCGGGGCGACGGGAAGCCGCTGGGGACAGCCGCTGCTGCCGATCGCGACGATCTACGATCCCTTCATCAACCGGGCTCTGGAGCCGTGGACCTTCGGCCTCTACGCCGGTGGGCGCTCCATCATGGTCGGCACACCCTCGGGCGTCTCCCTCGCCCCGGAAGGTGGTGCGCACCAGTCGTTCAACACACCCTCGGTGACCCTGGAGATCCCGGGCCTGACCAGCTGGGAACCGGCCTTCGCCCAAGACCTCGAGTGGACTCTGCTCGAAGCGCTGCGCGAACTCGCCGATCCGGACGGGAACTCCGCCTACTTCCGCCTGTCGACGAAGCCTGTGAGCCAGGAGCTGGCGGCCGTGCCTGAGGATCCGCTGCTCAGGTCCCGCCGCCGGGACCAGGTCATCGCCGGTGGGTACCGGCTCTCTGCCCGACCGGCAGCAGACGACGAGGTCACGCTCGTCGGCGCCGGGGCCATGATGACCGAGGTGATTGCGGCCGCCCGACGCTTGGAAGGGCTCGGAGTCCGCGCCGGCATCGTCTGCCTGACCTCACCGTCGAAGGTGTTCCAATCGATGCAGGAGCGTTCGCGGGTGGTCGCCGGTGTGCGCTCGGCCATCGCCGAAGACCTGTTCCCGACCGCGCATCCAGCGCCTCTCGTCACGGTTCTCGACGGACACCCGCACACGCTGGCGTTCCTGGCCGGGATGCGCGGGGACCGCACGCGCAACCTCGGGGTCACCGAATTCGGTCAGGCCTCATCGGTGAGCGAAGCCTACGAGATCCACGGCATCGACGAAGCCTCGATCGCCGCGGCAGCGCTCGACCTCGTCGGCAGGTGAGCGCTCGTCCTCGTCGGTCGGTGCTCTCTCGCAAAGGAGATTCGGATTTCGTTGCGAATGATTCGGAATCCGCACCGCCTCGGCGAGGGGATCGCTGTTGATCCGGGACTGAGGATTCCCCCAGGGTCAGGCACTTGTTGCGCACGTCACGGATTGATAGCGTGTGAGACAGGCATACGCAATCCGTCGATTTCGACGGCGAAGAGGTATGCAATTGCTTAGTCGGCGCCAACAGGCGCCCAAGTCGAAGGAGTCTGGAATGAGCAATGTAGGAAGTGCAGCAGGCGGCTACCGCGTCGAGAACCCGGCCACCGGTGAAGTCGTCGAGAAATTCGACAACGCGACCGACGAAGAGATCCAGCAGGTCCTCGAATCCGCGCACAAGGGCTACCTCGACTGGCGCGAGAAGACGATCGAAGACCGCGCCGCCATCGTCAACAAGGTCGCGTCGATCTTCGGTGAGCGCAAGGCCGAACTCGCGAAGATCATCGCCGAGGAGATGGGCAAGCCCACCGCCGAAGGCGAGGAAGAGGCCGAGTTCTGCGAGGCGATCTTCAACTACTACGCCGACAACGGGCCGAAGTTCGCCGCCGACGAGCCGATCGAATCGTTCTCCGGCGGCAAGGCCTTCATCCAGCGTCGCCCCGTCGGTGCGCTGCTGGGCATCATGCCCTGGAACTTCCCCTACTACCAGGTCGCGCGCTTCGCGGCGCCCAACCTCGTGCTCGGCAATACGATCATCCTCAAGCATGCCGAGATCTGCCCGCGCTCCTCGGCGAAGATCGCTGAGATCATGAAGGAAGCCGGTGTGCCCGAGGGCGTGTACAACAACATCTACGCCACCCACGAGCAGATCGAGACGATCATCGCCGATGACCGCGTCGAGGGCGTGTCCCTGACCGGTTCCGAGCGTGCCGGATCGGCCGTGGCCGCCACGGCCGGCAAGCACCTGAAGAAGGCCGTGCTCGAACTCGGCGGCTCCGACCCGTACATCGTGCTCGACACCGAAGACATGAACGAGGCCGTCGACACCGCGTGGGGCACCCGCCTGTACAACACCGGCCAGGTCTGCAACGCGAACAAGCGCATGATCGTCATGGACGACATCTACGACGACTTCGTGGCCGGACTGACCGAACGCGCCCAGTCCTGGGAGAAGGGCACCCCCGCCGAGGCGGGCGACGGCAAGTACTCGCCCCTGTCCTCGCGCTCGGCCGCAGAGAACCTGCGCAAGCAGCTCGACCGTGCCGTCGAGCAGGGCGCGACCCTCGTCGGCGGCGAGCTCGCTTCCGACGGATCCGCGTACGTCTCGCCGGCCGTGCTCACCGGCATCACCTCGGACATGGACGCCTACCGCGAGGAGCTCTTCGGACCCGTTGCCACCGTCTACAAGGTGACCAGCGACGACGAAGCGCTCAAGCTGGCCAACGATTCGCGCTTCGGCCTCGGCGGCGCAGTGTTCTCCAAGGATGAGGAGCGTGCCGCGAAGCTCGCTCAGCGCCTCGACGTCGGCATGACGAACGTCAACACGCCGGGCGGCGAAGGTGCGGAGATTCCGTTCGGCGGCACCAAGCGCTCGGGCTTCGGTCGCGAGCTCGGCCCCTACGGCATGGACGAGTTCGTCAACAAGCGCATGTACTACGTCGCTGACTGACTGAGCGGGGTCTGACTCCCCGGTCCGTGTTGAGAAACGGGTTGGGTGTCGAGAAGCGTGTGAACGCACGCGTTTCTCGGCACTCAGCCCGTTTTTCGCTGTTCTGGGCCGTACATCTCAGGATCTGATACGTCTCCGGGAGGGGTTGACGCGTGGCGGGTGAGCAGGATTACACTCAAACCTGTCATACAGCTTGACAGGTTTGTCTCGTAGGTCGTGTGGCGGATCAATGATCGGATCGAACCGGAGGAGTGGTCATGGGGACGAACAGCCCGGCCGAACCCACCGCCAAGCGCACCGCCGTCGAAAGACTCTCTGCAGGCGAAGGCGTCGTGCGCAGCCTCCGCGCCGAGATCGCCGACGGCACCTTTCCCATCGGCAACCGTCTGCCCTCCGAGGCCAAGCTCGCCGACCGGTACGCCGTCAGCCGCCCCGTCATCCGCGAGGCCCTGCGCTCCCTGGCCACCCTCGGACTGACCGAGACGAAGACCGGCAGCGGCACCTTCGTCATCGCCGCCGCGCCGGAGACCGGCCTCCACCTCGGCGACTACTCCTCCCGGGACCTCCATGAGGCCCGGCCCCACATCGAAGTCCCCGCCGCCGAACTCGCCGCCACCCGCCGCACCGAGGACGACCTGATCCGCCTCCACGCGCTCTTGAAGTCGATGAGCGCCGAACCGAGTCCCCGCGGCTGGGTCGAACTCGACGGAGAGCTGCACATCGCCATCGCCCGCGCCAGCGGGAACCGCGTCTTCGAAAGCGTCATCGCCGAACTCCGCGGAGCCCTGACCGCCCAGTCCGAGCTGCTCAACCTCGCAGCCAGCCGCCAACCGGACTCCGATGTCGAACATGCGGAGATCGTGCGCGCGATCGAAGCCGGTGACAGCGCGCGGGCCCGCGACGCCATGGCCGACCACCTCGCGCAGGTTGCCGTCGCCGTCACCGACCTTGCTGCCCCGCCGTTCGACTGACTGAACCGTCCTTCGCCATCGCCGGCAGGCTCCCGCTTCGCCCCAGTCCGCACCCGCTCCCGCCCGAAACCCAGGAAGACGATGACTCACTCTGCCTCAGCCCTGGCCTCCGTGCCGCTCGTCGAGGTCACCCGCGGCGACCTCGTCGAAGGCGTGCACTTCGGTGCCTTCGCCGTCTGCGACACCGACGGCCGCCGCCTCGTCTCCGCCGGTGACGTCGAGGCGCCCTTCTACCCGCGTTCGACCCTCAAACCTCTCCAGCTGCTCGCGATGCTGCGTCTCGGCCTCGAACTGCCGGACGACCTCCTCGCCCTCGCCGCGGCCAGCCACTCGGGAGCGCTCGAACACATCGCCGGGGCCCGCCGCATCCTCTCCCTCTATGAACTCGACGAATCCGCCCTCGGCAATGCCGTCGACCTTCCCTACGGCACCGTCGAACGCGAAGCTCACCTCGCCGCGGGCGGCACGCGCAGCCGACTGGCACAGAACTGCTCGGGCAAGCACGCTGCCATGGTCGCCACCTGCCAGGTCAACGGCTGGGACCTCACGGACTACCTCGACCCGACCCACCCTCTGCAGCAGCACATCAGCGCCACCATCACCGAACTCACCGGGGACACACCCCAGACCACCTCGACCGACGGGTGCGGCACCCCGCTGCCGGCGATCTCATTGACCGGCATGGCCCGCGCCTTCGCCCGCCTGTCCGCAGCCCCGGCGGGCACGAGCGCGGCCCGGGTCGCCGCTGCCATGCGCGCTCACCCGGACATGGTCGCAGGCGAACACTGCGACGTCACCGCACTCATGCGCGCCGTGCCCGGGCTCATCGCCAAGGACGGCGCCGAGGCGGTCCAACTCCTCGGCGTCAGCGGACTGGGCATCGCCATCAAGATCGCCGACGGCTCCGACCGTGCCCGACTGCCGATCGCCACCCGGATCCTCGCATCCCTGCCCATCCCGACCGGGACGGCGGGCGACATCCTCAGCCCGCCGATCCTCGGCGGAGGGCGGGAGGTCGGCGGACTGCACGTGACCCGCGAGGTCGAGGACCGCCTCGGCGAGTGGGAACGTGCCCGGCCGGTCGCCTCCTGACCCTCCATCTCCACCCCGCACTGACCACGACTTCGCACCACTGAGCAGAACAGAGACGGAACCACACAATGAGCACGGATACACGCATCGAGCACGACCTCCTCGGCGATCGGGAGATCCCGGCGGATGCCTACTGGGGCATCCACACCCTGCGGGCGGTCGAGAACTTCCCGATCACCGCGCAGACGCTGCAATCCAATCCCGACCTCATCCGCGGTCTCGCGGCGGTCAAACTCGCCGCCGCCCGGGCGAACCACGACCTCGGGCTCCTCGACGAAGAACGGCGCGACGCGATAGTCGCCGCCTGTAAGGAGATCATCGACGGGGCGCTGCACGACCAGTTCCCCATCGACGTCATCCAAGGTGGGGCGGGCACCTCGTCGAATATGAACGCCAACGAGGTGATCGCGAACCGGGCGCTCGAGATCCTCGGTCACCCGCGCGGGACGTACTCCGTGATCAGTCCGAACGATCACGTCAACCTCAGCCAATCGACGAACGACGCGTATCCGACGGCGGTCAAGCTCGGCACGATCTTCGCGATCAAACGCCTGCTGATCGCACTCGGGGAACTCGAGGACGCGTTCGCCGCGAAGGCGGACGAATTCCACGACATCGTCACGATGGGACGCACGCAGCTCCAGGATGCCGTGCCGATGACGCTCGGGCAGGCCTTCGGCAGCTACGCCGTGACGATCGGGGAGGACCGCGAACGCCTCGGGGAGGCCGAATCGCTCGTGCATGAGATCAACCTCGGCGCCACCGCCATCGGCACCGGGCTCAACGCACCGGCCGGATACGCCGAGGCAGTCCGTGACCAGCTCGAACAGCTGACCGGGCTGCCCCTGGTCACCGCCCCCGACCTCGTGGAGGCGACCCAGGACGTCGGGTCCTTCGTCCACCTGTCCGGGGTGCTCAAGCGGATCGCGGTGAAGATCTCGAAGATCTGCAACGACCTGCGGCTGCTGTCCTCGGGACCGCGCGCCGGCTTCAATGAGATCAACCTGCCCGCCGTGCAGTCCGGATCGTCGATCATGCCCGGCAAGATCAACCCGGTCATCCCCGAGGTGGTCAATCAGGTCGCGTTCGAGGTCATCGGCAACGATGTCACGATCACCGCGGCCGCCGAATCCGGGCAGCTGCAGCTCAACGCCTTCGAGCCCGTCATCCTGCACAGCCTGCACAAGTCGATCTCGCACCTCGAATCGGCGGCCCGGACGCTGACGACCCGCTGCATCGGCGGCATCACTGCGAATCCCGAACTCACCCGGGCGGCCGTCGAACATTCCATCGGCCTCGTCACCGCGCTCAACCCGACGATCGGGTACCAGGCGGCGACGATGATCGCGCAGGAGGCGCTGAAGACCGGCCGCGGTGTGGCCGAACTCGTGCTCGAACACGGGCTGATGACCGCCTCCGAACTCGAACGCCTGCTCCGACCCGAACGGCTCGCGAACCTCACCACGGCCTGAGCCGCCCGGCTCGGATGCCACCCATCTGCACTCAACTCGACCATCTGTACTCACCACGACCACCTGTACTCAACGAACGAGGACACTCATGACTGACAATCTCGGCTCCGACCGCAGCGCCGCCGTCGTACCCGCAGAACCGACCCGGAGGGCGACGCGCTTGAACCTCACCGCAGAGGATTCCGGCTATCAGAAGAACCTGGCCCCGCGTCAGGTGCAGATGATCGCCATCGGCGGGGCCATCGGAACCGGCCTCTTCCTCGGTGCAGGCGGACGCCTCCACGAGGCGGGACCCTCGATCGTGCTGTCCTACGCGGTCTGCGGATTCTTCGCCTTCCTCATCCTCCGCGCACTCGGCGAACTCGTCCTGCATCGTCCGACGACCGGGTCGTTCGTCTCCTACGCCCGTGAGTTCTTCGGCGAGAAGGCCGCGTTCATCTCCGGCTGGTTCTACTGGCTGGTGTGGGCGACGACGGCGATCGTCGACATCACCGCGGCCGCACTCTATATGGGCTTCTTCGGCAAATACGTCGCCTGGATCGCAGCCGTGCCGCAGTGGATGTGGGCGCTCATCGCCCTCGTCCTCGTGCTCGGACTCAACGTCATCTCCGTCAAGGTCTTCGGTGAGCTCGAATTCTGGTTCGCGCTCATCAAGGTCGCGGCCCTCGTCGTCTTCCTCATCGTCGGCGTCGGATTCCTCATTTTCGGCACTCCCGTGGCCGGTCACGATCCGGGACTGTCGATGATCCTCGACAACGGCGGGCTCTTCCCCAATGGTGCGCTGCCGGCGATCATCCTCATGCAGGGCGTCGTCTTCGCCTACGCCTCGATCGAGTTCGTCGGCACCGCCGCCGGTGAGACGCAGAACCCGGAGAAGGTGATGCCCAAGGCCATCAACTCCGTCATCCTGCGCATCGCGGTCTTCTACGTCGGATCGCTCACCCTGCTCGCCCTCCTGCTTCCATTCACCGACTACGTCGACGGTGAGAGCCCCTTCGTCACCTTCTTCTCCTTCATCGGGATCAAGGGCGCGGACACCGTGATGAACCTCGTCGTGCTCACCGCGGCCCTGTCCTCCCTCAACGCCGGGCTCTATACGACCGGTCGCATTCTGCGCTCGATGTCGGTGGCGGGCTCCGCTCCCCAGTTCGCGCAGCGGATGAACCGCAACGGCGTGCCCTACGGCGGAATCGTCATCACGGCCGTGGTCGCCCTCCTCGGCGTGCCGCTGAACTACCTGCTGCCGACCGATGCGTTCGAGATCGTGCTCAGCGTCTCCTCGGTGGGCATCATCCTCACCTGGGGCATGATCGTGCTGTGCCAGATGCGGCTCAAACGCTGGGCCGACCGCGGTCTGCTCGCACGTCCCTCATTCCGGATGATCGGGGCACCGTATTCCGGGTATGCGACACTGCTCTTCCTCGCCGTCATCCTCGTCATGGTCTTCGCCGATTCCCCGGCGACCCTGGTCGTGACGATCATCGCCGCAGTGTGCATGGTCATCGGCTGGTTCGCCTGCCGGAAGCGGATCCGCACCCTCGCCGAGGCGGGGGAGAAGGTCGAGTTCGAGATGTGATCTCGGCGCCGATCCACCCGCAGGAGGCGCACGAGCGGCGATGTAGTGTGGACGAGAAGTCAGCGCGCAGGGAGGTCAGAATTGCCGATCACGTCGAGCATCCTCGAGGTCGCCGGCGCCCATCCCGATCGGCTCGCGATCGTCGGTGGGTCTGCTGACACCGGCCACTCCGCCGAAGCGAGCGCGCCCAGCCTCACCTATGCACAGCTCGTCCGTGATTCGGCCACGCTGTTCGCAGCCGTCTCCGCCCTCCACGCAGAGCAGACGACACCGCCGACACCGGCCCCGGAGACCCACGGGATCCCGATCACGGCGGTGAGCCTCACCTCGGCGTTCGAAACCTCCCGCATCATCGCAGGCCTCGCCGGCTTCCGTGCGGTCTCGGCGACGGTCGATCCCCGGTGGCCGATGGATCACCAGGTCGGAGTCATCACACGCACCGGCATCGGGCTCGTCATCAGCGACTCGACCGAACTCGCCGAGGCGCTCGCCGCCGCCGGCTGGACCGGAACCGTCATCACCGCCGCGGACTTCCGGGCCCGCGAGGCCGAGGTCGATCCCGCCGACACCACCCCGCCGAGCGTCCGTGAGGCATCCGAACCGTTCCTCATGCTCTTCTCCTCGGGCACGACGAGCAACCCGAAGGCCTTCATCAAGACCCGCCAGCAGTACCGGGACAATGTCGCCGTGTCCTCGGCCTACCTCGAACCCTTCCCCGGCGTGGCGACCCTGGCGCCCGGCCCTGTGTCCTACAGCCTCACCCTCTACGCCGTCGTCGAATGCCTCGCCACCGGCGGCAGCGTCCACGTCGCCGATGACTTCGACCCCTTCACCATGGGTGCGCGCATCGCGGACGAAGCCATCACCCGTGTCGTCGCCGTGCCTGCCGTGGTCAAGGCCCTCGCCGAGGCGGCCCGCCGATCACCGGCCCGTTTCCACGGTCTCGACCTCGTCGTCACCGGGGGAGCGAACCTGCCGGCATCCATTCGCTCAGCACTCGCCGAGGTTCTTGCCGACACCCGGCTGATCAGTTACTACGGTGCCGCAGAGATCGGTTTCATCGGCGACAGCCGCGACGGTGACGGCACCTGGATCACCGTCTACGACACGATCGGCGCCGAGGTCCGCGGTGACGACGGACAGCGCCTGCCCGACGGAGAGATCGGCACCCTGTGGATCAAGGCCGCCGCCTGCTCCGACGGCTACGTCACCGGCACCGCCGAGGTACGGCTGCAGGGCCCTGACGGGTGGGCGAGCGTCGGCGACCAGGGGCGGATCGAGAACGGACTGCTCCAACTCGCCGGCCGTGCCGGCGATATCGCGATCACGGGAGGACACAAGGTGTCTCTGCCCGAGGTGGAACGGGCCTTCGAGGGATTCGACGATGCGCCCGGACGGGAAGGGGCGGGCCGCCTCGGCGAGGTGTGTGCGATCGCGGTGCCCGATGACAGTCTCGGCAGCATCGTCGCCCTCGTCATCGAGGGACCAGGTGCGGACAAGTCAGCGCTGCTCGCTCATGCCCGTGCCCAGCTCGCACCGCAGTTCGTGCCGCGCCGCTTCTTCGCGCTCGATCGGCTGCCGCGGACTGTGGGCGGGAAGATTCGGCGGGCCGAAACCGTTGACCTGGTCATGAGCGGACAGGGACAGCGACTGTGACCACATCCAACGACACTCAGCGCTCCGCTGACAGGCAGCGCCACTCGGACGACCGGCGGGTCGTGATCACCGGGCTCGGCGCGATCACCCCCAGCGGGCAGGATCCCGAAGCTCTGTGGAATTCCGTGCGCACCGGAACCAGCGCCATCGACGTTCTCGCAGGTGAGCAGTTCGAGAACCTCGCCGTGCGCATCGGCGGGCAGATCCGGGACTTCGACGCCGAGGCGGTGCTGCGCCGAGCGTTCGCCCGCCGGCTCAGCCCCGTCCAACACTGGGCCATCGCCGCGGCCGAACAGGCTCTGCGCCAGGCCGGAATCCCGGCGCCCGCCGAGGATCTGCCCTGGGACCGCGACCGCACCGCCGTCATCGCCGCCACCGGATCAGGTCCCGTTGACGCCATGCAGGCAGCGACCCGTGCTCTCGACGCGGACGGTCCTCGTTCCGTGCCGCTGACGCTCGCCATCCATGGGGCACCCGATTCGGCGGCCGCGCTCATCAGTCAGCGCTTCGACCTGCGCGGTCCGGGGCAGGGCGTGTCGGCGACGTGCGCGTCCGGGGCGATCGGACTCGGCGAGGCGATGCGTCGCATCCGCCACGGTTATGCCGATGCCGTGCTCATCGTCGGCATGGAGGACTGCCTCGGTGCGGTCAACCTCGCCTCGAACGCGAACATGCGCGCACTCGCCGCCGGATATGAGGACGATCCGACCGCCGCCAGCCGCCCCTTCGACCGTGACCGCAACGGCTTCGTCATGAGTCAGGGGGCCGCCGCGATTCTCCTCGAATCCGCGGACTCCGCGGCCGCACGTGGGGCCGCGCCGTTGGCCGAGTTCGCCGGATTCGGCGCCGCCAGCGATGCCCACCACGCGACGAATCCGCATCCGGACGGGCGGGGAGCCGCCTCGGCGATGGTGCAGGCCTTGGCCGATGCCGGGCTGGAACCCGGCGATATCGACCACATCAATGCCCACGCCACGGGCACCCCGGCCGGGGATCGAGCCGAACTCGCCGCGTTCGACTCAGCGTTGGGGGAGACCGGACGAACGATCCCGATCTCGGCGACGAAATCATCGACTGGGCACCTGCTCGGCACCTCTGGGGTTGTCGAGGCGATCATCGCGATCATGGCGCTGCGGGATCAGGTGCTACCGCCGACGCTCAACCTGCAGGACAATGAGTTCCCTGACTGGGACATCGTCGCAGGTCACGCCCGTGATCTGAGTTCTGAACCGGCCGGCGCCGAGGCGGTCGTGGACACCGTGCTGTCGACGTCGTTCGGCTTCGGCGGGCACAACGGGGCGATCATCCTGCGCAGGCCGGGAACGACGTGAGAAGACCGATGAACTCGATGACGATGACCCCGAAGACAGAGGAGAGACCATGAGCGACCGTGAGACACGCGTGAGCGAACTGGCGGAGAAGTACCTGCCCGATGAGGTGCTCGAACGCTTCCGCGAACGAGCCGATGTCTATGACCGGGAGAACCGATTCTTCGACGAGGACCTCGCCGAACTCAGGGAACTCGGCTATCTTCAGCTGTTCGTCCCGCAGTCGCACGGCGGACCGGGATTGAGCCTGTTCGAGGTCTCCCGACTCCAGCAGCGCCTGGCATCGGCGGCCCCGGGAACGGCGCTGGCGATCAACATGCACCTCATGACCACCGGCGTGGTCAAAGCCCTGAACGACCGCGGCGACGACAGCCTGAACTGGGTGTTCGACGAGGTCAGGGACGGTGAGATCTTCGCCTTCGGCATCTCGGAGCCGTCGAATGACTGGGTGCTGCAGGGCTCGAACACCGAGGCGGTGCCCACCGGCGACGGCGGCTTCGAACTCACCGGGGTGAAGATCTTCACCTCACTGTCACCTGTGTGGACCAGGCTCATCGTCCACGGGGCCGTGGCCTCCGACGACGTTGGAATCGCAGGCCCCGATGCGGACGAACCGGCCGAGGGCGAACTCGTCTACGGGTTCATCGAACGTGACGCTCCGGGCATCACGGTCTCCGATGACTGGGATGTGCTGGGCATGCGGGCGTCGCAGTCGCGGGCGACGATCCTCGACCACGTGCCGATGAAGCCCGAGCGGGTCTCCCGGATCATCCCCGCCGGCAAACACCCCGACCTGCTCACCTTCGCCATCACCAGCAACTTCCAGCTGCTCATCGCCGCCGTCTATGCCGGAGTCGCAGCCCGGGCCCTCGAACTCGGAGCGGCCGGCCTGCACAAGCGGAAGTCGGCGAAGGCCGGTACCACCTTCGCCGAGGTGCCCGAGGCCCGGACGCGCCTGGCCGATGCGCATCTCGACTTCATGCCCGTGACCGCGATGATCGATGCCTATGCCCGTGACTTCGATGACCTCATCGACCACGGTTCCGGCTGGCCGCTGCGCCTCGTAGGGGCGAGGATCAAGTCCGCCGAGGCGGCCCGCCGCAACGCCGAGACCGCGCTCATGTGCACGAGCGGCAGCGGGTTCGGCAACAAACACGAACTCTCCCGCCTCTTCCGCGACGCCACGGCCGGACTGTTCCACCCGCCGAGCGCCGACGCGGCCCGCCCGATGTACGCGGCGGCACTGCTCGACGGGTGATTCTGCAGTGCTCGCGAACGCGACACGACGACTGCTAGAATTATCGGCATGAATTTCGGTCTCCCCTCCAGAAGGCTCCGCAGCCGCCGCTGACGGCGGCGGGATCACCTTTCTTCTCGTGCGCCGTCCTGGCCCTCGCCGGACGGTGGCTTCATGCTGTCCGGCTCCACGACGAGCTGAAAGACCACGATGCCGAAGACCACATCTTCATCCCCCAACCTCAACCTGCCCGCAGACGAACAATCGTTCACAGGTCAGTCCCTCCCGACAGAGAACAACCTGCCCGCCGGTTCTGCCGCGCACATCCGCGCCGACGACATCCACGTCGTGCGCGGCGACCGCGAGATCCTCACCGGACTCGACGTGACGATCTCGGCCGGGTCACGCTTGGCCATCGTCGGCGAGAACGGCAGCGGCAAGACAACCCTGCTGCATGTTCTCGCGGGAACCCTGCCGCCCGACCAGGGGACACTGCGACGAGCAGGCACTGTCACCCTGCTCGAACAGGGACTCGACGCCGACGACAACCGCACAGTTGGAGACCTCATCAACGAGTCTCTGCGCCAGGAGAACGCCGCACTGGCCGCCCTCGACGCCGCCGGTGAGGCGATGGCCAGTGAGGAACCCGGCTCCGAACAGGCGTTCTCACGAGCCCTCGAACTGGCGACCCGCCTCGACGCCTGGGACGGCGAACGCCGCATCGACACCGCACTGGCCGGGCTCTCGGCGTGTGCCGATCGGACGAGGAGTCTTGCGAGCCTCTCAGTCGGTCAGCCGTATCGGGTGCGTCTGGCCGTTGTCCTCGGGTCGAGCACGGATATTCTGCTGCTCGACGAGCCGACGAACCACCTCGACGCGTCATCCCTGGCGTTCCTCACCGAACGGCTGCGCGACCGGTCTGGAGGATTCGCCCTGGTCAGCCACGACCGGGCGCTGCTGCGCGACGTTGCCGAGGACTTCCTCGACCTCGACCCGAGCCGCGACGGCCGCGCTCGGACGTATTCCGGCGGCTACTCCGGGTGGGTCGACGGCAAACGGCGGGAGCGTGAGAAATGGGAGCAGGACTTTCGCGCCGAGGTGGCCGAGCACTCCCGCCTCACCGATGCTGCCGATGACGCCCGGTCCCGCCTGAGTACGGGGTGGCGTCCCCCGAAGGGCACGGGCAAACACCAGCGTGCGACGAGGACGGCGGGAGTCGTGCAGGCCTTCAACCGTCGCGTCGAGGACCTCGAACGCCACCGAGTGTCGGTGCCCGAACCGCCTCTGCGGCTGCACTGGCCCGAGGTTCCCGAAGCGGATGACGGTCCCGAGACCGACGTCGTCACTGATGGTCCGCTGTTGAGCGCCGAGTCGGTCACCGTCGCCGGTCGACTGAAAGAAGCCACGTCAGTGTGCATCGAGCCTGGGGATCGGCTGCTCATCACCGGGGCGAACGGAACCGGCAAGTCCACCCTGCTCGATGTGCTCACCGGCCGCATCGCGCCCAGCACCGGGACAGTATGGCGAGACTCGCGGGCGCGAATCGAACTGGTCAGCCAGGAAGTCCCGGACTGGAAAGCCGAGGATACCGCCGAGTGCGTGTTCGAGGACCACTGCCTGCGCTCTCACGCGGAGGGCATCTCTCTGCAGGAACTCGGTCTGCTCGATGCGGCCGCCTCGGCGACGCCGGTTCGCAGGCTGTCGCAGGGTCAGCAGCGCCGGCTCCAGCTGGCGATGTGCCTGGCGGTCGAGCCGGATGTGCTCATCCTCGATGAGCCGACGAACCACCTGTCAGCCTCGCTGGTCGATGACCTCACGGAGGCTTTTGAGTCTGCCTCGACGGCGCTCGTTGTGGTCACTCACGACCGGCAGATGCTGGCGGACCTGTCGGAGTGGCCGCGCCTGGCTCTTGACTGAGGCTCCTGTGGGTTTTCGGGGTCGAACGCGGGACCCTGGTAAGACACAGAAGTGTCAGATATAATCGACATGTGGTCGTTGTTCGAACTACCCGAACGTTTGATCGTTGGCTCAAAGGCCTGAGAGATCAGAAGAAAGGGGAGGGCCATGACCGATGAAGTGAAGTATCCGGTCTTTGACGCTGCTGATCACATCACCAACACAGATGAAGCCGTATCGCTGCTGGAGGCAGCTCTCGAAGAAGCAGCCGATGACCCGGGCGCACTTCCCGCGGCACTCGGCATTATTGCGCGGTCGGGAAATATGAGTGAGCTCGCTCGTCGAGTCGATATGAGTCGAGACGGTCTGTATCGGGCGCTCTCCGCTGACGGGAATCCAACCTGGTCAACTATTCTCCAGGTGACGAAGGCATTGAACCTTCGCGTCGAAATCCATCCAGAGTCCCGTTCGGCATAACCATCTGCCTTGTGAACGGCAGAGGCTTGGATCCCGGCCGGTCGGCCGGCCTTCTTACCTGGTGGCCGCCTCGGCGCGGGTCTGGCGCTGCGCCGACGGCACCCACCGCGGGTCCGGCTTCACCAGCGTGATGACCACGACGACGAGGAGATTCGCCGCGACCGCCCACAGTCCGCCGTTGATGCCGAGCAGCGGGTCGAGTCCTGTGTAGTGGAGGCCGACCATGACGATGGAGCCGACGATGAGCCCCGCAGCTGCGGCCTGCTTGCTCATCCGGGGCCAGTAGAGGGACAGCAGCGCTGCCGGGACGACCTGCGCGAGTCCCTCATAGCTGAGCACCGAGAGTTCGACGAGCGCGTCGGGCATGAGCAGGCTCATCACGAGGGCGATGACGCCGACGGCCAGGCATACCCACTGGGACAGCGTCTTCTGGCGCAGCCCCCGGGCGGCGAGCTGTTCGGACGTCATCGAGGCGGCGTTCTTCGGTCCGGCCAAACCACCGCCCAAAACCGTTCGGCCCCACATGGAACCGATGGAGAGCATGTACACGCTCATCGGCACGATGGCCGACAATGCGCCCGCGACGCCGATGAGTGCGACGATCGGTGCCGGCAGCGAGTCCGTGACCACGGAGAACAGTGCCAGGTCGGCATCCTTGAGCGTCGGGATGATGAACAGCGCGGCCACGCCGACCATCATCGGCACGAGCAGGAGCAGCTGGTACCAGGGCAGGATGATCGAGTTCCGCCGCAGGGCGTTCGCCGAGGTGCCCGAGAGGTAACCGGCGATCGACGTCGGGAACACGGTGATCGTGATGCCGTTGAGGATGATCGTCGAGATGAACCAGGCACCGCCGTAGGTGCTCTCGCCGGCGCCGGGGAAGGTCAGCCACTGCGACTTCTCGGTCACGAGACGGTCAAGCAGCGGAGCGAGCCCGTCGAAGTAGTGCAGCGGTACGTAGATCGCGAGGAACGCGACGGCGAGGATGACGAGCCCGTCCTTGAAGACGCTCACCCATGCGGAACCGCGCAGTCCGGAGAAGAGGATGAACGCCTCGGCGACGATGAAGGAGAGGATCGCTGCGACCTTGAGGTCGATCGCACCGTAGCTCATCGCGTTGACGACCGCGCCCATGCCCTGGATCTGCAGCTGGATGTAGGGAACGATGAACACGGTCGCGAGCACAGCGACGAGGATCGCCAGCCCACGCGAGCGGAAGCGGTGTTCGACGATATCGGAGAGACTGACGAGCTTGTGCCTGGCGGCATAGGTCCAGAACAGGGGTCCGACGAGGTAGGCGACGACGAGACCGATGCTCAGATAGCCGATGAGGTAGAGGATCGGCACACCGTAGGAGTACGACCAGCCGGCGGTGCCGAGGAACGAAAACGAGGTGTAGGTCTCGCCGGCCATGAGCAGCAGGATGAAGATGAATCCGAGCCCGCGTCCGGAGACTGACCATTCGTCGAGGGACTTCTCCCGACCCCGACCGGACCACACGCCAATGCCGATGGTCGCGAGCATGGCGAGTCCGAAGATGATGCAGGCGATGATCGCGGATGTGCTCATTTCCCGGCCTCCTCGATCTCGTGGTCCTCACCGAAAGCGATGTCGGAGGGGATGTGCTCGGGCAGGTCGTGCCGGTAGTACCGGTCGCCGCGGGCGGCCATCCACACGAAGAACCAGGTGAGGATCGTGACGGCGATCGTATAGGTGAGGATGAACGGCAGGCCGGCGATGCGCGGCTCGACCGAGTTCGCCACGATCGGGGTGAGGATGTAGAGGACGACGGGAATGATGAGGAGGAAGAGCGAATACCTCCGCCGAGGTGGTCCCGCCGTGCGTGCCGAACTGTGGTCCCGTGACATGCTCAACCTCATTTCCTTGCGCTCGCGTCCGCAGGGGAACGGACTCGGCAAGGCTAGTGGTGTGGATCACTGAGGCTGGAGGGTGGTCCGAATCGTGGAATCACATCGGTGGATTGCGGCGCGGGAAGCGTCGTGCAAGGCGAAGCGCACTTGTCGAAGTGTGTTCCCTACGACAAGTGCGCTTCCTCTTGAACGGCGCCGAAGTGGTCCAGGCCGGGCAGGCCTCAGAGCTCCGGCAGCAGCGAGATCGGGTTCTCGATGCAGTCGGCGACGAAGGTGAGGAACTCGCTCGGCTCCTGACCGTCACACGCCCGGTGGTCGAAGACGAAGGACAGGTACATGACCTTGCGCACCGTGAGCTGCCCGTCGACGACCCACGGGCGGTCCTTGATCCGTCCGAGGCCGAGCATGGCCACCTCGGGGAGGTTGATGATCGGAGCCGAACCGTCGACACCGAACACGCCGTAGTTGTTGAGCGTGAACGTGCCGCCGGACAGCTCGGACGGATCGAACTTGCCGGTGGCTGCCTTCCCGACCGTCTCGGACACGGAGTCGCGCAGCTGCCGAAGACTCATCTCACCCGCGCCGTGGACGACGGGGACCATCAGCCCGCGCGGGGTCTGCGCGGCCAGTCCGAGGTTGATGTCGCCGTGGGCGACGATTTCGTTCGCGGCAGTGTCGATCGAGGAATTGATGATCGGGTACTTCTTCAGCCCCGCCACGACGAACCGTGCGACGAGGGAGAGCAGCGAATACTTCTCGCCCGTGCGGGCCTCGAGTGCGCGCTTCGTGCCCAGCAGCTCGGTGGCGTCGACGTCGAGCCAGATCGTGGCCTCGGGGATCTCCTGCCGCGACCGGCTCAGGCGTTCGAACACGACCTTCCGCAGGCCCGTGATCGGGGTGCGGGTGTCGCGGTCGCCGGGTACCTGACCGGTGCCCGCAGCGGCAACCGCAGGTCCTCCCGCCGAGGCGGCGCTGCGTTCCGTGATCGACTGAGGCTCGGCGGCTGGTGACGTCCCCGCGGGGACGTGGGCGCTCGGCGCCTCGACGTTCGCAGGCGTGCCCGACTCGATCGCGGCGAGCACATCGGCCCTGGTCACGATCCCACCGGGACCGGTGCCCGGCAGGTGCTTGGCGCTGAATCCGTGATCCTTCGCCAGCTTGCGCACAAGCGGGGACGACACGGGGGAGACGCGGTCGCCCGCGGCCGACGTCGATTCGCCGGTGGCGGTCTTCGACGAGTCATCGGTGGGAGTCGGTGTCTCTGTCGGCGGCTGCGGTGGAACGTCAGGGATAACGGTCGGGACGTCGGGCGCTGATGCGAGCGCGGAAGTCGGCGTAGAGGCTGAGGTGGCCGCTTCGGTGTCCCTCGCGGTGCCGAATGACCGCTTCTTCGTCGACCGGGTCTTCGGTTCCGACGTGCCGTAGCCGATGAGATTCGCACCGCTGGACTCGTCGGTCGACGAACCGGATTCACTCGCGTTCGCGCCCCCTGCCTCAGCTCCCGCATCGGCGACGGAGAACAGGGCCTGACCTGCACTGACGGTATCCCCGGCGGCCGCGTGAAGATGAACGATCCGCCCGGCGAACGGGCTGGGCAACTCGACGACGGACTTCGCGGACTCGACCTCGACGACCATCTGATCGACGTGGATCTCATCGCCGATCTCCACCTTCCAGGAGATCAGCTCCGCCTCGGTCAGCCCCTCGCCGAGGTCGGGGAGGATGAACTCGCGCGTACCGGTATTCAGATCAGCGCTCATCACAGCTCCCAATCCCAGGACTCGAGCGCATCGAGCACGCGTTCGACGGTCGGCAAGAAGAACTCCTCGAGCTTCGGGGACGGATAGGGCACATCGAACCCGGCGATCCGCAGAATCGGGGCCGACAGATACGTGAAGTTGCGTTCGGTGAGGCGGGCGGCCACTTCGGCCCCGTAGCCGCCGAACTGCGCGGCCTCGTGGATGATCGCCGCCCGCGAGGTCTTGCGCACCGAGGCGGACACGGTCTCATCGTCGAACGGGGAGAGCGTGCGCAGGTCGATGACCTCGATGGACAGTCCGTGTTCGGCTCCGGCTTCGGCGGAATCCAGGGCCGTGCGCACGGTCGGACCATAAGCGAGCAGGGTGACGTCGGTGCCTTCGCTGATGACCTGCGCCCGATCCATCGGCGCCGTCGACACGGGCAGGGACAGCGTCTCCTTCATCCAATACCGCGACTTCGGCTCCATGAACACGACCGGATCCTCGGAGGCGATCGATTCGCGCAGCAGCGAATACGCATCGGCCGGATTCGAGGGCGTCACCACGGTCAACCCAGGCGTGGACGTCCAATACGCTTCGGAGGAATCCGAGTGATGCTCGACTCCGCCGATGTCTCCGGCATAGGGAATGCGGATGGTGATCGGCAGGCTGATCTTGCCTTTCGTCCGGTTCCGCATCTTCGCCACATGCGAGACGATCTGCTCGAAGGCGGGGTAGGCGTAGGCGTCGAACTGCATTTCGACGACCGGGCGCATCCCGTTCATCGCCATGCCGATCGCCGTGCCGATGATCCCGGACTCCGCCAGCGGCGAATCCCACACCCGGTTCGACCCGAATTCGGCACGCAGTCCTTCAGTGACCCGGAAGACCCCGCCGAGGCGGCCGACATCCTCACCGAAGACGAGCACAGCATCGTCCTCGGCCAAGGAATCCCGCAGGGCTTGGTTGAGTGCCTTCGTCATCGTCACCGAGGACGGGGCCGACGTTTCACTGCTCGCCGAGGCGGCCGTGGCTGTTGCGTCGTTCACCGCAGTGGAATCCGTGGATGGGTTGGTGCCCGTTTCGACGCTCATGCGTGCCCTGCAGTCGCGAGTTCGGCTTCGAGGACGTGCTGCTGTTCGGCCAGCGCAGGGCGCGGGTTCGCGTAGACGTGGGCGAAGAGTTCGCGCGGGTCGACCTCAGCCTCTTGGTTCATCGCATCACGGACGGACGCGGCAAGGGTCTCGGCCGCCTCGGCGACCTCAGCGACGCCCGCATCGTCGAGCACGCCGGCCTGCCGCAGGTACTTCTCGAGACGAGCGATGGGATCGAACTGCTTCCAGTGCTCGACCTCCTCGGCGTCGCGGTACTTCGTCGGATCATCGGAGTTCGTGTGCGACTCCATCCGATAGGTGAGGCATTCGATGAGGGTCGGGCCATCCCCGTTCCGGCCGCGTTCGAGGGCGGCAGAGCACGCGGCGAAGACCGCTGCGACGTCATTGCCGTCGACGCGCAGGCCGGGCATGCCGTAGCCGGCGGCGCGGTCGGCGAGCATCGTCGCGTTCGTCTGCTCCCGCAGCGGGGTGGAGATCGCGTACTGGTTGTTCTGCAGGACGAAGACCGTCGGTGTCTGCCACACGGAGGCGAAGTTGAAGGCCTCGTGGGTGTCGCCTTCGCTGCTGGCGCCATCGCCGAGGAAGGTCAGCGTCGCCGCATCCGTGCCCTTGAGCTTCGCGGCCATCGCGAATCCAGTGGCATGCAGGGTCTGCGTCGCCAGCGGTGTCGCCGCAGGTGAGGTGTGGTATTCCTGCGGATCGAAACCGCAGTGCCAGTCACCGCGGAAGGCCGCGAGGATCTCGGCCACGGGAACCCCGCGGGTCAGCAGCGCCGCCGAATCACGGTAGGTGGGGAACAGCCAGTCGTTCGGGGCCAGCGCCGTGGTGGCCCCCACCTCGGCGGCTTCCTGACCTGCCGCAGACGGGTAGGTTGCGAGTCGACCTTGCCGGGTCAGGTGCGTGACCTGTGCTTCGAACCGGCGGACGAGGACCATCTGCCGGTAGAGACCTTTGAGGGTGGCATCGTTGGGGATGCGCAGGCCCTCGGTCGGAGTGTCGGTGAGTCGGCCATCTGCGCCGATGAAGCTGATCGGCTGCAGCTGGGGCAGTGAGCGGCCTGTGGTGGGAACGTCAATGGTCATGACCCCCATGGTGGCGTGAGGCAGGTCACGGTTCCATGGCTTCTGAGCAGGTGCGGACGGGCGGCCATTCGTCGCGTCAACTCGGGACGAAGAGGTCGGTTCCGGCGGGTCAGGTGGACGTTTGGCCGCGGGGTGTGGCGGTCAGGGCACTTTCACACAGGCGTGCCTGCAAAACCAGGGCAGTAGATCAACATTTCTTGTGTGATTTCATCCTTTTGGGGGATGTGCGGACGCCGAGTATGAACATAACCTCTATACCGGCTGAGAACTACCGGAGTTCTAGCAGAGAGGAATCATGTGAAGAAGATGCTCATTGCGGGAGTCGCGGCGGCGGCTCTAACACTGGGAGTTTCGACCAACGCTGAAGCGTCAAGCTACAACTGGTATAACGCGGGATATAACGACGTGCAGAACGGCTCACTCAACGCTCAGGTCTACTCAAATGGCAACCGTGTCTCGAAGGCCAAAGTCACGTACAAGAAGACGAAAGGTTCGGGGGTTTCGGTTAAGTTCGGATTCCAGGCGGTCAACAAGAAGGGCGGAGCTCAGGGCCCGGTGTCGTGGTCGGGAACTTACAAGATGAAGTCGAAGCAAACAAAGACAGCGACGTTCTCGGGATCTGCGTCGTTGAGCAGCAAGAGGCCATGCGCTCGTGCCCTGATGAAAGACACGATTTCGGGCAAGAACTACTACACGAGAACGACATTCTGCACGGGCCTTTAAATGCTTAGATATCTAACGGCACTGCCCTACGCCCTGCCGGTAGTGGCAGTTGGTGTGATCGTTGCAGCCGTGATCGCAAGGCCTGTTGGCCGACGGCTTCGGGAACATCCAGTCATCGTGTTCTTCTGGATGGCGAGCGTGTCCGTTGTGATCGCTGCGACTGTGACACCGTCGGGGCACGCGGTGGGACTGACCGAAGTTTTGACGACGACCCGAGTCTGGGCGTGGTCGTTCCCGGACCCAGGGGCGCTGTTCTCGGTCAATTGGCAGTCGATGAATCTGTTGCTATTTGCGCCATTAGGGGTATCTAGTGGACTGTTCCTTCGGCCTCGCCACATTGTCACAGCCGCCTCTATTGCAGCGTTACTGTCGCTTGCTGTCGAACTTGTCCAGTACATCGTTATCCCGCTGGGCAGAGCACAGTTCAACTCAGCGACGGTCGTTATCGGATGGGTCGGGATTGTATCGGGAATGCTGGTGGGAAGACTGGCAGCGAGTCAAATTCGGAAGACTAAACAAAAAGGGGATCAGGGCCAGCCACAGAGCTGACTTTGCCCCAAGTGTCGATACTTCAGACACGCAGATAGGGAACGAACATAGACGGATCGAGTCGAATACGATGATTGGACTCCGGCCACACTGGATAGAACGGATAATTATGAAGAAGCTTGTCTCAATCGTTGGTGGGCTTGCCTTGGTCGCCGGTTCAACGTTCGCCGGCGGACCGGCATCGGGAGCCTCGAGTGAATACATTCAGCCGGTAGCGTCTTCGCCTGCAGATGAAGACGCTCGAGTTGATTCGCTGCTGAAAGACGGTGCCGAAGCAGACCCGCTGGAACTTGTGCCCGGTGCGACCATCGACCCTGACAAGGTCAAAGAGATCAACGAGTCGGGGGCTCCTGCAACCGTCGTAGTCGATCCTGACAACGGGAAAATTGTTGCAGCAAAACTGGAATCCAATATCTCTGCTCACTAGATATCAATTGTCGGCCCTGGGTGCTCGGCGGCGAGCGGCTATTTCTGCATGAGGGGCTCAAACTACTACGGGTTCAAAGGAACGGGCTCCCTGTCAGGGAAGTGGAAGAGCATCAAATGGTTCCACACCGGAAATAAGCAGGGTGCAGTCCGATACGGAGGCAAGTGGCAGGGCTGGCAACCGAAGAACCGGGCCGTGCAACTGACGAAAGCCGTTACAGTAACTGGGCTAAAACGGCAGTAAAAGAAGGTAACACAACCGTCACGATAAACGCGGAGCCGCTAACATGAACTATTTAGCCTTCGGCGTCGGATGAGGCGTGTTGTACTTGAGAATGTTCTCGGTGTTAGTTGCTCTCGGGGTCTCTGCCCTGGTTCGAGGATAAGTCTGAAATTGGGACTTTGCATCTAGCGGGCATGAAGCATGCAGACGCGTATGAGAGATGGCGCTTATTGCCGTGTGGTTGCCTGCATTCCCGTAATGTAAGCCGGCCTCGGACAATGATAATCCGAGGCCGGTTATCATTCGCGCAGACCAGAAAGTAGCGGTGTCCGCTTGGTTCAACATGCTCCGTTGTCGCGGTCGTGCACGACGACCACCAGGTTGGCATTGCTTGCATCGAGGACGGTGAAAACTCATCGACAGCGACCTCACCGGCCCGCCACTTCTGAACAACTTCCCCCGTTGGTCGCATCAGCTCTCGGTGCAGAAGTCCTCTCCGGGCGGGGCGATATGCGCCGTCCTAACCTTCGGTGCCGCGGCCCTCAGATCTCCTGACTTTCACAACTAGTTGCTGATTTCGCGATTCTGTTCGTGTTTATGCTGGTCACGAGGTCGGCAATTGTGCTGGTAGGGCACTAATCGGCTGTCTACGATGGGGTTATGCCGCCTTTTCACCTCCAAGCAAGTGTCCATGCTGGGCGTACGATAGCGGCGGCCCGTCACCGAGATAGTGACGGGCCGCCGCCGTGTCAGGTACGGTCGAGCCGGCGAGAGTGCATCTTCGTCGGCCTGCCGATGTAGTTCCCTGAGATGGTGATGCACTGCATCCCCGGCTGTGCCTTGCAGTAGGGGCACTCAGAGTCGATCGCCGCCGCATTCGCTGGCGACATTCTGCTCTTGCTCTGCTCGGTGACGAAGTGAGCCATTCCCAGCACGATGCTCGACATGGCGATGCCGTCTGTGCCGAGGAAATGCACCAGATAGGTGGGCAGGCTGTACATCACGAATGTGTAGACAACCGAGCGCGACGCGATATTCAGCTGGGTGATGACCCGCGAAGAGAACTCGGGGTAACGGTCCTGCCACCACGTGCTGAAGTCGGCCAGCCGGCTGAGGACAGCGTCGAGGATGGGATCATCGACCTCGGCGCTTTCCTCTGGGTCCGCTACCGTCTGAGCATCGCCGTGCTCTGGCTCCGCGGACTCAGTGACTGCATGGACCTTGGCGAACAGCGACTCGATGGTGTCATCGCTCAGCGAGGTCGCCATAGCGGCTCCGGTTTGCGCGATCGTCTGCGATGCCGCGCTCAGGTTCGACCTCTGAGCCGCAGCGGTGATGCTCTGCCAGTCGACGCCACGGTAGGCCCCCTTCCACCACTCCTGCTGCTCGAGCCGCATGGACGCGAGTTGCGTGAAGGCAGAGGTGTTCATTATCGACCGTGTCCGGTCCAGCCATGCCAGAGTGTCGACCTTCGGATACACATCGGTGATCCACGACAGCGTGTCGACCTTGGGCATCAGGTGGTCGAACAAGCTGAAAGTGTTCACCTGCTGGAGGATCTTGGCGACGGCATCCACGGCGGAGGGCTGGGTCATCATGCCCAAGGCCGCCGGTGTCGGAATGGTGCTCTTGAACCGCACAGCGTTGTTCAACGCAGAGAAGTGGTTCACGGCTGAGTTACGAGTGATGTTTCTGATAATGCGTCCGATGGCATCGTTCGGGGAATCATCGTCGTCATCGGCGATGAAAGTCGTGGTCATGAGACCACTATGCCGTAGCTGACTGATATATCAGGCACTCTGAATGCACGGTTCTACTTCTGCTCCCGCTGTTGTTCGTAGTATCTCACCAGTTCCCTGTCGGGTTCGTCGGAGGAACGACCAGACGCCCCCGAGTAGGAGTACCGACCGGGTAGATCGGAGCCGTTGTTCAGTAGCATCACGGTCACGGTGCGCTTCCCGAATGTGACGTCCGCGATTCACTTTCGCTCCCGAGGTCACCGGGGAGGCCAAAGAAATCGCGGCTGAGCTATTACCCGACCTGTTTCCGGGGCACTAAAGTTGTGGAACTCAGGTCAGATCTCGCCCCAGCGGTATCCGCGGGAGGTGAACGCCTCGGCGATGGCGTCCTTCTTGCCTTCGACATCGCCTTTGAAGGCCTCATGTCCACCTTCGGTGAGGACGACGAGCTTGCCGTCGGCGAAGTATGCGGTGGAGAACGAGGTGCGGGAGATGCGCAGCGGATGATCATCGTCTCGTCCGATGGTGATTCCGTCCTCATCGACGCGCAGGGGAGTCGTCGCGGCGGCGATGAAGAAGGCGGCGATGAGCCCGAGTGCTGCGCCGATGACCGGTCGGAGGGTGATGACCCACGGCTGATCGAATCTGCTGAGCTTCTCGATGACCTCGCCGAAGGGGATGGGGAACTTCGCGGCGATCGACCCGAGGGCCGGAAGGAAGAACCCGAGCGCCACACCGACGCCGATGCAGACGAGACCGATGATGACGACGTCGGTCCGGCTGAGAGCGAAGTTCGCGGGGTTGGGGGACTTTTGGGTGGCAGGGGAGTTCTTCGACTGGCGCTGATCCATGATGTGCTCAATCCTCGGAAGCGATATCGGTACTCCATCATACCAAAATGGAACATGCATGTTCCATAAGTAGACTGTGCTGTGGTGTCCGCGGCTCTGCGCTGCGGTGTCCGCAGCTCCGGGACGCCGTTCGCGGGGCAGAGAAGAGAGGTGTGCCTGTGAAGGGAATGCGGCGATTGGGCCGAGAGGCCCTGGTCGGTGAAGCGCTCACGGTGCTTGCCGCGAACCCGCAGGCCTCGATGATCGAGCTCTCCCAGTCGATCGGCGTCGGCCGCACAACCCTCTACCGGCATTTCGGTGATCGGGAGGCGCTCGTCGCCGCGGCGGCCCGGCTCGGTGCCCGACGCTTCGGTGAGGCGATCATGCGGGCCCGCCCCGACGAGGGCACCGGGCTGGCAGCGCTCGAACGGATCTGCGCGGAGCTGTTCACCCTGCCCGATGTGCTCACCCTGCTGTTCGCAGACAACCCGATCATCACCGATAAGACCTTCGCCGAGGCGGACGCGGAGTCCCGTGCGGACGATGCCGAGCCCCGCCCCGACGATGCCGAGTCCCGCGCGGACGCGGATCCTGCAGCCGATCAAGCGCAAGGCGCAGACGACGACGGCGATCCGCTCGAAGCGGTCATCGCGCGCGGACAGGCCGATGGCTCCATCGACGCGAGCGTGCCGATCGGCTGGGCGGCGATGTTCGTCTTCCTCACCATCGGCTCCGGGCACCTCTTCAGCGTCAGTGCCGGCGTCGACGACCCGACTGTTCGGGCGCAGTCTCTCGAACTGACGATCGGAGCGGTGCGGAAGACCCTGGGTTCGATGCCCGGAGTGTGATCTCGGCAAAGCCGCGGGGCCATGCCGGGTCGGATGTGCGGTGGACGAGGTCGGACTTGTTACCGTTATTGCTTCAGTTCATCCTCGGCAGGAGCAGTACGTGTCTTCTTTCTTCGACAGTCCTCAAATCGACGCAATGGCAGCGGGCGGCAATATCAGCCACAGCCCTGGCATGAGCGATCGGCTGATGCGTGAACTGGCTCCGCTCCTCAAGGCCGAAGGCGTCGACATCGACGACCCGAATGCGGACTTCACCGACGCCGAGTTCGATGCCGCCATGGAGAAAGCGCAGGCCGAGTACAACCGCCGCCTATTCACCCCGGTCGGCGCCCACCGCGGACTCGCCCTGGGGAAGCTGCGGTCCTTCTCCCACGCGTTCGCCGAAGGTGATATCAAGCGCGCCGAGGCTGTTGTGGCCTCCCTGCCCTCCGATCCCGAGGATTTCAGCCCGAGCGTCGCGCAGGTGACCGGGGCCGCGATGGGCCTCGTCGACGAATGGTTCACCGACGACGTGCACGGACCGAAGCTCGGCGGAGTGATGGCGCCGAAGTGGTCGGCGAAGAAGTCCCGTGCCGTGGCTCGCGACATCCTTGCCTTGGCGCACAAGGGGCGGGTCGTCGACAGTCTTGACCGCCTTATCAGCAGCAACAGCGGACTTCCCGTCCTCGAAGGATCCATGCTCGCCGTGGCCGCCGTGGTCGTGCGTCTGACCAAGCGGGACAAGGTCTCAGCGGAGGACGTCATCGAGGAGCTCATGCCGCTGGGCGGTTATCCGGAACCGGTTGCCGGCACCTATAGCCCGGCCGACCGCGTGGTCCAGGACGTCCAGGATGTTCAGGGCGACTCCGCGATGGAGAAGGACCTGCCCGAGTGGCTCGGCGGGTCGAGCGCGGACGTCAACCATGCAGCCGGGACGCGGCAGGACGTCGACGCGAAGATGGACGAGGTCGAGAAGACCGTCGTCGAGATGCCGCTCTACCAGCGCTTCCGCGACTGGCTGGCCGAGGACTACGACGACGTCGACCGGGACTCGGAGATCTTCGACGCCGTTCATCTCCTCTTCTGCATCGCCGTGTCCTCAGGTGCAGATATCTCCGAACCCGAGGGAATCGACGACCTCCTCGATGTCCTCGAAAGCTTCGCCGTCGAAGGCCGAGAGGCTGCCGAGAACGACGATGACGAATCTCCCTCGATGGCGATCTTCATCGACAGCCTCGAAGCTCTTGACGACTACCTTCGCTTCCGTGCGGAAACCGACGAAACTCCCGAACGCTGGGCCGACGCTCGCGCCCGAGCCGAAGCAGCGAGCATGCGCACCGATCCGCTGCCCTCGGCCCTGATGGCCGCCATCGAAGCCAATGCCCTGAGCGAGGAGGCGCTGGCGGAGCCGGTGCCGAACAACCGGATCGTCACGGGCGTGGCCGGCATCCTCGACTGGATCGGCGAGTCCCGACCACTGACCGGAACGGGGCGAGTGAAGCGAGCAGACATCGCCGAGGCGGCCGGAAAGTTCGGCATCAACGCCGTCGGGGTGGCCTCGAACGCCCGTTACGAGGATGGCGTGAACTATGCGCGCAGCGCCGATGAGGTGCCCGTCCTCGAGGCGATGTGGGCCGTCATGCAGAGTGCGGAGATCACCGAGATCACCGGCACCAAGGTCCGCCCGGGAAGCGCCGCCGACCAGTGGCGCTCGGGTGAGGTGAGCGTGGATGCGGCACTGCCGGTCATCGGTGCGTTCATCTACGAGCGGCTGCTCGACACGATTGAGATGGTTGACGGCAACGACTACGCGGCCCCGGCGATCACGATTGCCCAGCGCCTCCTCGAGGTCGTCGCTCCCGATTCCGCACCTGAACGTCCCGAACTCGACATCGACGAGTCGCTCGCTCAGTCGATCGACAAATGGCTGGCAGAAGAGCTGCAGGAGCTGACCGAGCTCGGGCTCCTCACGGAGAAGAACGGTGCGGTATCCGTGGAACCGGTGTACCGGCGCATCGTCGCCGGTGCCGCGCTCATGCTGCTCTCGGGACCGCGCGACTGAAAAATTCGGCACCAGCCTGTTGTGCACTCCCGGTCCCCGGGTTAGGCTTACCTATGAGAATTACGCAACGCTGGTCTTTCCTAAGGTGGTTGACACGCTAGCTTGAAGTGTTGGGTTCGGCGTAGGTGATTCTCTCTGTTTCACGTCATGAAGCCCTCGGCGCAAATTCCGGCGCCGGGGGCTTCGGTGATTCATTCTGAGTCGGGGCGTCACTCTGAGCTGGGGCGTCAGCCTGAACCGGGGCGGTGCCCTTCGGCCTCGTCGAGGATGAGCAGCGACCGAGAGGACACGACGCCGGGAACTTCGTGGATCCGGCGCAGAATGACTTGTGACAGCGCCGTATTGTCCGGGGCGTTGACCGTGACCAGCGCATCGATGTCACCGCTGACGGCCTGGACCTTCTCGACGAACGGAAGCTCAGCCAGTTCATCGCGCACCTGCGGCCACGGACGTTCGCCGATCTTGACGACGACGACCGCGGTCACGGTCATGCCGAGGGCACGGCGATCCACCTCGGCGGTGAATTTCCTGATCGCGCCCGTCTCGACGAGATTCGTGAACCGTTTGTGCGCGGCCGAGCGGGAGATGTGGACGCGTTCGGCCAGCTGGCGCACGCTCAGGCGCGAATCCTCGACGAGGGCGGCGATGATGCTGCGGTCGATGTCGTCGAGGTCGAATGCCACTGGGCGCTCCTTCACCGTTGATGTTCGCGTCCTGCCCGCCCGGACCGGAGGGGGTGCCGGTCGGGAAAGGTCGGTCGGACCGCGGGCTCGCGGTCTGATCCCATTCTAGGGCCCCGCCTCGGCGAGCGATCCGCCTGCAGCATTGGACAAATTCTGTCGATCGTTCGTACAGTAACGACGATGTCTGTGGTGCATACCACGTACCATTGGTGACTGGGAACAGATCGGATCCGGCCGGACCCGGTTAACGAAGGCAGATCAGCCACCTGTAGATTATGAGACAGAAGTCTCACTGCAGCGGGAGCTGCTTCACGAAGCTAAGGAGTCATCCTTGAAGATCGCGGTATTGGTCAAAGAGGTCCCGGATACGTACGGCGACCGCAAATTGAACTTGGAAACCGGGCTCGCCGATCGCGGCGCCTCGGAAGCAGTCCTCGATGAGATCGGTGAGCGTGCCCTCGAGGTCGCCCTGGCGCATAAGGACAGCGACAGCGACAGCGAGGTGACCGTCATTTCGATGTCGCCGGACACCGCGACCGCGACGATCCGCAAGGGTCTGGCCATGGGCGGCGACAATGCCGTGCACGTGGCCGACGAAGGACTCGCCGGAGCCGACCTGGGCCTGACCGCCGAGGTGCTCGCCGCCGCCATCCGCCGCGGCGAATACGACCTCGTCGTCACCGGCAACGTCTCCACCGACGGCAACGGCGGCATGATTCCCGCAATGCTCGCCGAGCACCTCGACTACCCGCACGTGACCGGACTGACCACCGTCGAACTGACCGACGGCAAGGTCTCCGGCACCCGCGCCATCGAAGGCGGCCAGCAGCAGGTCTCGGCCGAACTGCCCGCCGTCATCTCGATCACCGAGGCGCTGCCCGAAGCCCGCTTCCCGAACTTCAAGGGAATCATGGCCGCGAAGAAGAAGCCCTTCGAGGTCATCGGCCTCTCCGATCTCGACATCGACGCCGAGGACCAGTCCGTGGCCCGTTCGATCATGGTCACCGTCGCCGAGAAGCCGCCGCGTGAAGCCGGTGAGAAGGTCGCCGACGAAGGCAACGGCGGCGTCGAACTCGCCGAATACCTCACCAAGAACCGTCTGGCCTAAGGAGAATCGTCATGTCAGAATTCCCGCAGGATGCCATTCTCGTCGTCCTCACCGCCGATGCCGAGGGCCAGCTGGAGAAGCCGGCCGCCGAACTGCTCGGCGGCGCCTCTGAGATCGGCTCGCCCGTTGCCCTCGTGCTCGCCGCCGGAAGCCCCGACGCCGCCGCTGAGAAGGCTGCCGAACTCGGTGCCGCAGCGATCTTGACCGCCGCCGTGGCCGAGGGCAATCTCGGCACCTCTGCCGTCGACGCCGTTGCATCGGCCGCCGAACTCACCGCTCCCGACGCCGTGCTCGTCCCCAACACGCTTGACGGCCGCGACATCGCCGGCCGCTTCGCAGTGCGCAACGGCTCGGCCGTGTCCGTCGACGCCATCGGCGTCGAGCGTGACTCCGAGGGCATCGTGGCCAACCACTCCGTCTACGGCGGCGGCTACACCGCCTCCTCGGCGCCGACCTTCGGTGCTCCCGTCATCACGGTGCGCCTCGGCTCGATCGAGACCCGCGCCGAAGCGCAGTCTGCGAACACGCAGGCCCTCGAGGTCGCCGATTCCGGTAAGCGTGCCGCGTCCATCGATTCGTTCGAAGCCATCGTCGAGACCTCCTCACGTCCCGAGCTGCGCGGTGCGCAGAAGGTCGTCTCCGGTGGCCGCGGCGTCGGTTCCGAGGAGTCCTTCGAGCTCGTCGGCGAATTCGCCGACGTCCTCGGTGCCGCTGTCGGTGCCTCGCGTGCGGCCGTCGATGCCGGTTACATCGCGCAGTCGCACCAGGTCGGTCAGACCGGTGTGTCCGTGTCTCCGCAGCTGTACGTGGCGCTGGGCATCTCGGGTGCGATCCAGCACAAGGCCGGTATGCAGACCTCGAAGACCATCGTCGCCGTCAACAAGGACGCCGAGGCCCCGATCTTCGACATCGCCGACTTCGGCGTCGTCGGCGACCTGTTCAAGGTCGTTCCCCAGGCCATCGAAACACTGAACGAGAACAAGTCCTGATATGGCAACCTATTCCAGTTCGCTGCGCTCGGGTCTGCCCCGGGTCGAAGGCGGTGACCCCTGGCCCCCGGAGGGCACCATCGGTGAGCCCTTGGAAGAGGGCGCATCGTGGCTGCCGGAGACATCCGACACGGAGGAACTGGATGAAGGTTCCCCCGCCGAGGCGGCCGATCCCGATGTGACCGACGCCGAGGAATCGACGGAGACCGTTGAGGACTCGACTGACGTGTCGGATTCGACCGACGACGTGTCGGACTCGGCTGACGCCTCGGGCGAAGATTCGTCCTCCGGTGCCGCCGTCGCGGCGGGCGCCGGCGCTGCCGGTGTTGCCGCCGGTGCGGCGGGTGCTCCGGCGGCCGAGGTTCCGCTGCGCCGCGGTCTGCCGCGCGTCGAAGGCGGAGAACCGTGGCCGCCCGAGGGCCTCGCCCCTGCCGGTGTGAAGGCCCCCGGCGTCTCTGCCGCCCCCACCGCGTCAGCACCGGCTGAGTCCGCGCCGGCCGAACCCGAAGCTGCTGAGTCCCAAGCTGCTGAGTCCCAGTCGTCTGACTCGGGCGAGGAATCCTCGGCTGCTCCGGCTGCCGTTACTGCAGCGGCTGGTGCCGGAGTGGCCGCTGGTGCCGCTGCTGCCGGTTCGGATGACGAGCCGGCCGCGGAAGACTCGTCTGCGGACGACGCATCCGCCACCGACACTGAACCCGCTGCCGAAGCCGCACCTGCGGCCGCGAGCGAAGTTCCGTTGCGCCGTGGTCTGCCGCGCGTCGAAGGCGGAGACCCTTGGCCGCCGGAAGGCTTCGCACCTGCCGGTGCCAAGACCGTCGGTGCCGCGACTGCAGGCGCTGCTGCTCCGGCAGCGGCTTCGGCCGCACCTGCTGGCGAAGCTGCGGAGGAATCCGCCGCTCCTGCTGCTCAGTCCGACGCTGCGGCCACAGACACCGCTTCCGAACAGACCGAATCAGCCTCCGAGTCCACGTCGGCCGCTCCGGCAGCTGCCGCCGCAGGTGCCGGTGCCGCTGGTGCAGGTGCTGCCGCGGCCGCTTCGCGTGGTTCGGGCGAGCTCTCCGATGTTCCCCTGCGCCGCGGACTTCCGCGCACCGCCGGGGGCGACCCCTGGCCGCCGGAAGGATTCGCCCCGGCCTCGGCTGCGAAGCCCGCCGGAGCTGCAGACTCGACATCGACCGACGCTGCATCGGCTGACACCACATCGGCCGAGGCAGACAAGCCTGCCGGCCACGGACAGTCGACCGCTGAGGCGAAGCAGGATTCGAAGCCGCAGGGCCGACGCGCCGGAATCGGTGGAGTCGGTGCCGGTGCGGCAGCCGCAGGTGCGGGAGCCGCAGCCGGTGCAGGTGCCGCCGCAGCCGGAGCCGCCTCGGCGTCGGAGAAGAAGTCCGACGCAGCCGAGGAGAAGCCCGCTCAGCGTAAGCCGATGGGCAAGCCCGCGGCGAAGGCCACGGACAAACCTGCCCAGCGCAAGCCCATGGCCAAACCCGCCGCGAAGTCGGCGGAGAAGCCAGCCGCACGCACGGCCGACAAGCCGGCCGAGAAATCGGCACCGGCCGCGAAGTCCACGTCGTCCGGTTCGGGCAGCACCACCTCGGCGAAGCCTGCAGCGAAGAAGGAACCGGTCATGATCGGTTCGAAGTCGCTGGGACAGTGGTCCAAGCTCGTCGGGCTGGGTCTCGGCGGACTCATCGTCGTGGCCGGGATCCTCATCCTCGCCGCGCGTGGTGTCACGACCCTGCCGGGTGTGCCGGAGTTCCTCGAACGCTACCCGGGCGAATATCACATCCCGGAGTTCGTCGATCCCGGCTTCCCGGGCTGGGTGCGGTGGACGCACTTCCTCAACATCTTCTTCATGGTGCTCATCATCCGTTCGGGTCTGCAGGTGCGACACCAGCAGAAGCCGCCGGCGTTCTACACCCCGAAGAAGGGCGGGAAGAAGGTCAGCATCAACCTCTGGCTGCACACGGGTCTCGACCTGCTGTGGCTGGCCAATGGTGTCGTCTTCGTCGTGCTTCTCTTCGTCTCCGGACACTGGGCACGCATCGTGCCGACCAGTTGGGAAGTCTTCCCGAACGCGCTGTCGGCGGCGCTGCAGTACGCGACGATGGAATGGCCGGTGGAGGATGCGTGGGTCAACTACAACGCGCTCCAGCAGCTCATGTACTTCATCATCGTGTTCATCGCCGCCCCGGTGGCTGCGATCACGGGTGTGCGGATGAGCGAATGGTGGCCGAAGGACGCTGCGACGCTGAACAAGATCTACCCGGCACCGCTGGCTCGGGCGATCCACTTCCCGACGATGCTGTTCTTCGTGTTCTTCATCCTCGTCCACGTATTCCTCGTGTTCACGACCGGACTGCGGCAGAACCTCGGTTACATGTTCGCCGGGACGAACATGCTCGGTTGGGCCGGGCTCATCTGGTTCCTCGTTGCGATGGTCGTGGTCGTGGCCGGTTGGTTCGCGGCCAGGCCGCTGCTGTTGGCTCCGATCGCGAACCTCTTCGGACGCGTCTCGAGCAGGTAGGCGGTGGAGCCGGCGCGACCGGAAGTCACAGCGGGCCCCGCACGATTATTCGATCGTTCGGGGCCCGCCATGTGTTGAGTATTTCCCCTGTGAGAGACATCAGTGAAGGTAACTACGGGCTGGAAGGTGTGTGTTCGAACTGGCTCTTGATCGCCGCTGCCATCCCCGCACTCGCTGTTTCGAGTAATATCCGCCCCTTGTCGGCAGTCGCCTCAACGGCCGACGATAAGCACCCGGACGCAGGTGTGAGCTCTGGACGGACCGGGAGCACATCGTAGTTCGGCAATTCCGCTGGGGGAGAGTCCTCTACCTTGGTCATGTCAACCTGTTCGGGAAACAGATGAAGCATCAGTGAGGTTTCGAGAACCCCACCATGCTCGAGATCCCAACCCGTGAAGCCGTGGGGATACAGTTTGGAGATCGTCTCGTCATCGACAAAGTCCCAATATGAGAGCAACATGATTCGAATATTGTCATGCCCGGCGTTCGCGAGTTCTTTCAGCGCCAGGTCTGCGCCCTCGTAGAGGAACTGGTAATTTTCGAAATGGCCGTTGATGAAACCTATCTGCTTGACTCCTTGCCTTACGAATTCAAGGACGAGTGTCTTGGCAATTGCAGTGACCAGGTCACCAGTGAGGCTGGTTGTCCCAGGAAGGTGATTGCCACCCCCAGATCGCTGTTGTGACTTGTAGCCGTAGGAGATCGGAGCCGACACGACAGCCCCGATGCGCCTGGCCGTTTCACCGGCTATGGTGCGTGAGAGCAGGGAGTCGACATGCAGTGGCATATGTGGCCCGTGCTGTTCGATAGAGCCTGCTGGAATGAGCACAGGCGCTCCGGCCGCTAACTGCTCGGAATATGCGAATGCGTCGAGTTCTTCCATAAATACGGTCAACGTGAAGTCTCCATTTCCTTGTGATTAAGTCAGTTCCGGAGATCATCAGAGTCTCCGAGGTCTGTGCTCTGTCGCTCAGATTTCCTTGGATCGCTGATCTCGATAGGAACTCCGTGTTTGTCGACATAGTCATCTTCTGGGAGATAGTGGTTTTCATTGATGATCTTTTCTTCTCGTCTGATCTGCGCGTTACGGCTGCGTAATCTGCGAACGAGATTGGCGAACATCAGTAGCAGCACGAACGTGAATGGGAAGGCGCCGATGATCGTTCCCGTCTGCACCGTATCGACGACCGATGTCCCTCCGACGGTGAGAAGGACAACGGCTACGGTGCCGATGCTGAGCACGAGGACCACTCGGAACCAGGGGCCGGACTTCATCGGTGCTGTGACAAACTCGGCAAGCGCATAGGTCCCTGAGTCGAGACTTGTGACGTAGTAGGTGGCCACCAGGATCGTGGCAACCACGAGGAGAATTCCGCCGATCACAGGAACCATTTCGAGCATAGAGAAAAGTCCGGTTGACGTATCCCTGGCGACGTCGGACGAGATTGAGCCACCCGCTTGGTCGTCGTAGTAGATGGCGGCACCGCCGAGGATGGCGACCCAGACCATGACAATGAGCGAAGGCACGATTGTGACTCCGAGGACGAACTCGCGAATCGAACGACCGCGAGAAATCCGCGCGATGAATCCAGCGACGAACGGGGAGAACGCGATAACCCAGCACCAGATGAAGACGGTCCACGAACCGTTCCACGCATCTTCCCAGCTGCCCAGCGGTGCCGCGGAGATCTGCGCTTCGGTCCAGAAACTCATCGGCACAAAGTTTCCGATGAAGGAACCGAAAGACTGAGTCATGGATGAGAGGATGAAGATCGTGGGCCCGAACACCAGAACGCCGACCATCAGAATGATGCTGAGGATTGAGTTGGCCTCGCTGACTCGTTTCATTCCTTTATTCACTCCGAGAAAGGCCGAGACCATTGTCAACCCGCCGAGGACGGCGATGACAACGAGCCATAAGGTCGGTCCGCTGGGTAGACCAGTGAACGATGAGAGACCTGACGTGAACTGGAGTGCGGCGAATCCGAATGAGGTCGCAAGACCAAGAACCGTCGCGATGATTGCGAGCAGCTCCACAATGACTCCCGCAGTTCGGCGGGTCTTGAAGGGCAAGATGTCAACGACAGCTTCACGAAAGGTCAGGGTTTTACCGAGGTTGTGGTGGGAATAGGCGAGGCAGAGTGCAACGAGACAGTACATGGCCCAGGCAGTGAGTCCCCAGTGGAAGTAGGTCCATACGATCCCGCCCTCGGCGAGGAAATCACCGGGAGGAATCACCGGACTGCCCTCGCGGAGAAGAATCGGCTCAGCGACGGACCAGAAGATCAGTCCGATTCCCTGGCCGCAGGCAAACAGCATCGAATACCATGCAAACTTTCCATGTTCAGGACGAGCTTTGGGACCGCCGAGCCGAACTGAGCCGACTCTGCTGAAAGCGACCCAGGCGCAGAGGATGACTGCGATGATCGAGTAGGCGACGAACAGCCAGGTGAATTTGGAGGTGACGAAAGTCCGGAGCGCATTGATGACTTCGGCCGATCCTTGTGGATTGACAGTGACGGCTATGACGACTGTGACAATGAGGATCGGCGGCAGCACCATGATGATGTTGCGGTCGAGGGCAGCCATCTTTGATCCACGAAATCGCGGAATGGAGACGAATCTCGGCTCCTTCTCCTGGTCTGTATTGTCAGCGGGAATCGCGTCGGCCTCTTGCTCCTCGGTTTGAGCAGCGACTTCGTTGTGATCGCCTGAATGCATTTCGGAATCTCCATCGTTTCCTGCGGTGGGTTTGTGGCCAGTGGTCATGCCGAGTGTCCTTCCTTGAGCTGCGTCATTGCGCTTTCATCGGAGAAATCATCGTGATCGGCTGTGGTAACTCTGCTTTCCGCGTCCGAATTGGATACGGGATGCTTTCGCTCTTTGCGACTGGGTTGCCAGTGAATCCGCTGGAACTGCCGAAAGCTCTAGCCCGAATCTGATCAATGACGAGCTGTGGCGACGACCGAACTGCCATTGGATTCTTCCCATCCTAGAGTTCCGTTTTTGTTGCGACAATGCTCGATCCGTCATGTGACTGAGGATTCGTATTGACAGAATGTAAAGTGAAAGAATTTCTTCGACATAGACTGTTCGAAGCATCGCAATAATCCGCGAGTCGAGAACTCGACAGTCGCGGAATTTCGGACGGAGTAGTCACATGAATATCGCAGAGGTGCTCGCCCACCCGACGATGAAGGCCGCAGATCCAGTCGTTCGAGCTGGCGCCGAACTAGTGAACACGCGCGACATACGGTGGGTGCACTCGAGCGAGGTCCTCGACATCGGCCTGCTGTTGCGCGGCGGTGAACTCCTTCTGACCGGAGGAGAGGCACTGGCGTCCGCTCCCGACGAGAAGCAGAAGCAATATGTCAGGGAACTCGCAGCACGTGACGTGGCGGCCTTGGCGATCGAGACTTGCAGCGACCTCGACGGAATCCCTGCAAGCATCATCGAGACTGCCGAAACGGAAAACGTAATTCTCATTGAACTGCGAGCAGTTGTGCCGTTCGTCGTCATTGCCGAATCGATCAACAGCGCTTTTGTGAGCGACTCCGTGGCCATGTTGCAGAAGGCGGAGGAGCTTTCGCACACGATTGCTGTCGATCTCGCAGCCGGTGCCGAGCTCCGAGACATTCTCGGAGTCATCGCAGCCGAGCTCTCTGCGTCCGTATCGTTGCTAGTTCCCGGCACCTTTTCGCGCGATCTCGTTGACATCGCAGATCCCTCTTCCGCTGGCGAAGCCGTATCGGACCCAATCGAGGTAGAGATTCCCCTTCGCGGGATTGTTGCCGCTGCGCTTCAGATCGAGATAGCCGATCCCGGAGAAGAAGCATACGTACGCACGGTCGGAGAGCGAGTTGCAGATGTGCTCGGACTTGCACTCCTGCAGCAACGTCCACCTTCGCTCAGTGATATTGCTGGAGTCCAACTGATCCGAGCGGTGGCGAACAACGAGCGTGGGGCCCCACTGGCAGATCTGTGCGCGTCGGCGGGCATTGAGCCGACAGCGCCGCTGGTGCTGATCGCTGCGCGGTCGACAGAGCCGAATAGGTTGAGGGGGAAATTCGAGCACACGCTCGCTGGCCTGGTGCCCCGGTCAGTGTTCTACGCCACGCCGGGTGAACTGATTGGTCTTGTGGTTCTCTCCGATTCCGGTCGACGTGCGAAGAGACGCGAGTTGATCACTGAGCTTGAGCTCAGCCTCGTTGCCGGAGACGGGACCGTGTGCGTCGGTCCGCTCGTCTCGGGTGCGGCAGCGGGTTACCGCTCGCTCACGCAGGCGGAGGCGGCGCTGAAAGTGGCACCTGTTACCGCGAATCGAGCAGTTGTGGTCGATTCTGATGACTACCTGGTCGACAGGATGCTCTCCGAGCATCTGGGCATCGAGACCAAGCAGGAGCTGATGGATGAGCTGCTTCAGGAACTGATTGAGCACGATGCCAGACGCGGCACATCGCTGATGGACACGCTCGAAACTTGGCTGATAAGCGGTTGCAACACGACAGCATCGGCACGGGCCCTGTTCCTAGAGCGGCAGTCGATGCACAACAGGCTTCAGAAGACCTTCTCACTGATCGGCGGTGACCCGCGCGGAACCGGAAGAGTCGGCAGTCTGTTTGTCGCGTTGCGTGTTTACAGGCAGGCGACGGGAACGCGTACCCGAAACTGACTTTTCGAATGTGTCTTGACGAGGGGCAGGCCTGTCACATAACTTAGGTGCAACATAGTTGTACTGAATGCAACATGTGAAAGTGTCGTGATGCTGTCCGTGCGGGCCTTCTTATCGAAGGGTTGGTTCGGACGATTGATTCAAAGGAGAAACATGACTGTAAATGCGCCGACCTCACCCACCAACGTCGCCGAACTTGAGCGTCTCAAGGTCCTCCACAACGGATCCAAGACGCCCCTGACCTTCTCCGATGCGGAGATGGAGCGGAGGCTGACCGGGCTGCGCGCCATCATGGCCGATAAGGGCCTCGACGCCGTGGTCCTGACCTCGTATCACAACATCAAATACTATTCGGACTTCCTCTTCACCTACTTCGGTCGCTCCTATGCGATGGTCGTCACCGCAGATGACACCGTGACCATCACGGCGAACATCGATGCAGGAATGCCGTGGCGGACCAGCTACGGGGAGAACATCGTCTACACCGATTGGCGCCGTGACAACTACTACTACGCGATCCAGGAGGGCCTGCGTCAGCGTGGCATCGGCAACCCGCGCCGCCTCGGTGTCGAAGACGACAACCTGCCCCTGGAGAATCGCAACAGGCTCCAGGACGCCTTCCCGGGAGCGGAGCTCGTCGACATCTCGCAGGAGTCGATGCGCCAGCGGATGATCAAGTCACCCGAGGAGATCGAGGTCATCAAGCACAGCGCTCGCATCGGCGACCTCGGCGGCGAGGCTATCAAGGCTGCCATCACCGAAGGCATCAGCGAATACGAACTCGCGCTCATCGGCACTGAGGCAATGACTCATGAGATTGCAAAGACGTTCCCCGATCAGGAGATCCGTGACACCTGGGTGTGGTTCCAATCAGGTATCAACACCGATGGCGCGCACAACTGGGCGACGACACGACGGATCCGCAAGGGCGATATCCTCAGCCTCAACTGCTTCGCCATGCCGACCGGCTATTACACTGCGCTGGAGAGGACGCTGTTCTACGGCGAGCCGGATGAGCGGTCGTTGGAGCTGTGGAACGTCAACGTCGAAGTGCACAAGCGCGGCATCGAGCTCATCAAGCCAGGTGCTGTATGTAAGGACATCGCCGCCGAGCTCAACGAGATCTACATCGAGCACGGACTTCTGGCCAATCGCACCTTCGGATACGGACACTCCTTCGGGGTTCTCAGCCACTACTACGGCCGCGAGGCAGGTCTGGAGCTGCGCGAGGATATCGACACCGTCATCGAGCCGGGAATGGTGGTCTCGATGGAGCCGATGATCACGGTGTTGGAAGGTCAGCCGGGCGCTGGCGGGTATCGGGAGCACGACATCCTCGTCGTCGGCGAGGACGGCTCCGAGGACATCACGAAGTTCCCGTTCGGACCCGAACACAACATCATTCCCGCCTGAGTCTGTCAGAACGCCGGTTCCCACTGCCCGACGGTGGTCGGTGAGCTGGCGGTTCGGTGAGCGGGGAGAGCTGAGGACAAGACCTCAGCTCTCCCCATCGCTGTGTCAGAAGGTCGACGTCGGCAAATGGGAATAGGGTGAGATTATGCCTCGAACGAGCTCGAATTCTGATTCCATGAGTCGTGGTGCCTCGGTCATCGAGAACACCGTGTCGATCCTGCGCTGCTTCGCGCCGGACCGGCAGGAGCTCGGAGTCACCGAGATCGCCCCACGCGTGGGGCTGCACAAGAGCACGGTGTCGCGCATCCTTGCCTCGCTCGAGCAGGAAGGGATCGTCGAACAGGTGCCGTCCAAGCGGTACCGGCTCGGCCTCGGCATCATCGCGATCGCAGGACCGCTGCTGGCCGACCTCGATGTTCGGCGTGCCGCCTATCCGACTCTGCAGGCGCTGACGCGTGCCACTGCGGAGACGAGCGCGCTGATGGTCTGGAACGGGGCGGAGGCGATCACCGTCGAGCAGATCCCGAGCCCGCAGCCAGTCAAGCACACGTCGATCCTGGGGTCACGATATCGGACGGAAGGCAGCGCCTCGGTGAAGGTCTTCCTCGAGGCCGAAGACGGTGAAGGACGAACCGATGGTGTCGCCTACGCCCTCAATGATGCGGAGACTTCGCCGAACGAGGTCGGCATTGCCGCCCCCGTGCGCGATCATCGCGGTGAAGTGGTCGCCGCTGTCCTCATTGCCGCCCCTAAGTTCCGCACCGACGCTGAACGGGTCGTCGAGCTCGGCGAACACTGCGTTCAGGCGGCCAGGCGGATTTCGCAGCGGCTCGGCGGTCGTTGAGCGGTGGCGTCGCCTCGGGTGATCACTGGATCATCCGAGGCGACGTTCTGGGGATCGGTACGGGTGGTCGATGTGTCGAGAGTGATCGGCCGCCTCGGTGCGGGGTCAGCTTTTCCGCTCTGCCGCGTGGCGGATCGTGCGGACGACCATCAGCACCAGGAGGACGATGCCGACGTAGCCGTTGATGACGTAGACGATGTTGACCATCTGCGAGAACGGCAGGGCGAGGCCGATGATCGTCCCCAGCACGGCGAGGCCGATCGTGACGTACTTGAACTTCTTCGTCTTGTCGTCGAAGAAGCGCGAGGACACCGTCCACAGCAGCGGAATGGCCGTCGTGTAGATTCCGGCGAGGATCATCACGGAGATGAGCGCCCCGATCCACGGTCCGAGGCTGCTGGCGAGGACGAGCATCGGGATCTCGACGTCGAAGACCTCGCCGATGTTGGCCAGCAGCCCGAGGCCGACGACCATGCAGGCCAGGGAGAAGGCAATGCCTCCGACGAAGCCGCCAGCCGTGGCCTCGCGCCGGTTCTTCACGGTCTTGCCGAGGGCGGCGAGGAACGCTGCGAGCCAGAGCATGCAGAATCCGACATAGGACAGCCCTGAGAGGAACCAGTTCGAGGACGCCTGAGTGACGTCGAGGCTCGGCAGGATATCGACTCCGGTGGAGACGCCTGCGGGGTCGCGCGTGATGCCGTAGACGCCGAGGGCGATCGCGACGACGACGATGACCGGGCCGATCTTGCCGATGACGTCGACGAGGCTCGTCAGCCCGAACCACACGGTGGCACAGACGACAGCGGCCAGGGCGATCCCGCCGATGAACTTCGACAGTTTGTAATGCTCCTCGAAGACCGCGCCGGCACCGGCGATCATCACGGTGAAGGAGAGGAAGACGAAGAGGATCGAGAAGTAGTCGAAGAACGTGCCGAGGTACTTTCCGCCGTAGTAGTAGAAGACGCGTGAGGGTTTCTCGAACTGCTCCCGCCTGCCCGTGAGGAAGAGCTCGACGGCGACATAGGAGATGAGCACGAGCACCAGAAGACCGGTGCCGAAGACGCCCCAGAAACCGTAGGACGCGTAGTACTGGAGGATCTCTTGGCCGGTCGCGAAGCCCGAGCCGATGAGGAACGCGATGATCGCTCCGGCGTATGTGATGATCCGCAGGATGCTGGTCTTCTCGGTTGAAGCCAGATCAGCGGCGGTGGAGGTGTCAGTCATGGAAGTCCTTCGTCGTTGAGGGAATGAGGTGGTCGACAGAGTCAGGTCGACAACTGATATATCACATTCAAGCACGTTAGCGTGTGTTTGTGATCACGTCAACGGATGCCGAGGTCGGTACGGGGCGGAGTGGGCCCTCGGTGCCAGGTGGAGGGGCGCCTCAGCGCAAGGTGGAGCGGACGGTCTTGTCGAACTCGCGGACGTGCTCGGCGGCGCGGGCGGCCACGGTCTGTTCGTCGCCGTCGAGGATCGCCTCGAGCAGATCGATGTGCTCGCGGATGTGGGTGACGAGATCCGGGATCCCCGGGATGACGAGGCACCAGATGCGGGTGGCCAGGTCGTCGAGGCGGATGAGCGTCTCCGACAGGTGCGGATTGTCCGCAGACCCGTAGATGAGTCGATGGACCTCGAGGTCGCGCTCCATGAGCGTGCGCTGATCGTCGGTCGACTCGAGTGCCTTGAGGCCGGCGATCGCGGCCGAGAAATCCATGCGCCGCTCGGATGTGAGGCTGCGGGCCGCGCGACGGGCGGCGATCGGCTCGAGAGCTTCCCTCATCTCCGAGATCGTCGACAGATCGGTGAGGTCGACATTGGTGGCGAAGGTTCCACGCCGCGGATAGGACACGACGAGGTGATCGCGCTCGAGGCGTTTGAGTGCCTCGCGGATCGGTGTGCGGCCGACCTCGAGTTCGGCGCTCAGGGCAGCCTCGTTGATCGGATCGCCCGGAGCGATGTCGAGCATGATGAGCCGGTGCCGCATGATCTCATAGGCGTGATTCGCCAGGGACGTCGTCGGTGACGTCGCGTCGGCGGATGCGCTCATGAGAAGACTCCTGGAAAACTCTGCTGACAATGTATTGCGTCGACTGGATTTCTCTGCCTACACTACAGGAACGCATCTGATATATTAGTTGCTGATCAGTTGAGGACAGCTGATTGCGACAGGTCAAAGGAGATCCATGACAGAGCAACTCGCAAACCCCGCCGAAGCCGGCACGACCGAAGCCTTCCCCAGTCGCGAACCCGTCGAGCTGAGCACCCCGATCGCCGAACTCGATCCATCGATCGCCGGCTTCATCGACGCCGAACTGGCCCGGCAGCGCGAGGGCCTGGAGATGATCGCCTCGGAGAACCACACCGCCTCGGCCGTCATGGAAGCTCAAGGGTCGGTGCTCACGAACAAGTACGCCGAGGGGTACCCAGGCCGCCGCTACTACGGCGGCTGCGAACACGTCGACGAGATCGAACGCATCGCCATCGACCGCGTCAAGGCCCTCTTCGGAGCCGCGTACGCGAACGTCCAGTCGCACTCCGGAGCCCAGGCCAACGCCTCGGTCATGCACGCCCTCATCCGTCCCGGGGACACCGTCCTCGGACTGAATCTCGCCCACGGCGGCCACCTCACCCACGGAATGAAGATCAACTTCTCCGGCCGCCTCTACTCGATCGTCCCCTACGGCCTCGACGCCGAAACGGGACGCGTCGACATGGCCGAGGTCGAACGCCTCGCCCACGAGCACCAGCCGAAGCTCATCGTCGCCGGCTGGTCGGCCTACACCCGGCAGCTCGACTTCGCCGAGTTCCGTCGCATCGCCGACTCGGTCGGTGCCTACCTCATGGTCGACATGGCCCACTTCGCCGGACTCGTCGCCGCCGGACTCCACCCCTCACCGGTCCCGCACGCCCACGTCGTGTCCTCGACGACGCACAAGACCCTCGGCGGCCCCCGAGGCGGCATCATCCTCACCAATGACGCGGACATCGCGAAGAAGATCAACTCCGCCGTGTTCCCCGGACAGCAGGGCGGACCCCTCGAACACGTCATCGCCGGCAAGGCCGTGGCCTTCGGGCTCGCCGCCACCGACACCTTCGTCGACAAGCAGAAGCGGACCCTGGCCGGGGCCGGCGAACTCGCCCGCCGCCTGACCGAAGCCGATGTCGCCGAACGCGGAATCTCCGTCCTCACCGGCGGCACCGACGTCCACCTCGTCCTCGTCGATCTGCGCAACTCGACCCTCGACGGAGCCCAGGCCGAAGATCTGCTCGCCCAGATCGGCATCACCGTCAACCGCAACGCCGTCCCCGACGACCCCAGGCCGCCGATGGTCACCTCCGGTCTGCGGATCGGCACACCGGCGCTCGCCAGCCGCGGATTCGGCAGCGAAGCATTCGCCGAGGCGGCCGACATCATCGCCGAAGTGCTCAAGGCCGGCACGGACGAGAACGGCGCGAACCCGGAGACCATCGCCGAACTGAGCGCACGCGTCACCCGACTCGCGAACGACCACCCCCTGTACCCCACCCTCACCGAGATCGGAGCACGCTGATGGCTGACCAGCTTCCCGAACACCCCGACTTCCTATGGCGCAATCCGGAGCCGAAGAAGTCCTACGAAGCCGTCATCGTCGGCGGCGGCGGACACGGACTCGCCACCGCCTACTACCTGGCGAAGAACCACGGAATGACGAACATCGCCATTCTCGAACGCGGCTGGCTGGCCGGGGGCAACATGGCCCGGAACACGACGATCATCCGCTCGAACTACCTGTGGGACGAGTCCGCCGCGATCTACGAGAAGTCACTCAAACTCTGGGAGCAGCTGCCGGCCGAACTCGACTACGACTTCCTCTTCTCCCAGCGCGGCGTGCTCAACCTCGCCCACACACTCCAGGACGTGCGCGAATCCCAGCGCCGTGTGAATGCGAACAGGCTCAACGGCGTCGACGCCGAATGGCTCGACCCCAAGCAGGTCAAGGAAGTCTGCCCGATCATCAACATCGGCGACGACCTCCGTTACCCCGTGATGGGCGGGACCTATCAGCCGCGCGCCGGCATCGCCAAGCACGACCACGTGGCCTGGGCCTTCGCCCGCAAGGCCGATGAGATGGGTGTCGACATCATCCAGAACTGCGAGGTCACCGGCATCGATCGCATCGGCGACAAGGTCGTCGGCGTGCAGACGAACCGCGGACCGATCGCCACCGAGAAGGTCGCCCTGGCCGTGGCCGGCGACTCCTCGGTGCTCGCCGACATGGCCGGGATCCGTCTGCCGATCCAGACCCACCCGCTGCAGGCGTTGGTCTCCGAACTCTTCGAACCCGTGCACCCGACCGTGGTCATGTCCAACCACGTCCACGTCTACGTCTCCCAGGCGCACAAGGGCGAACTCGTCATGGGCGCCGGCGTCGACTCGTACAACGGCTACGGTCAACGAGGCGGCTTCCACGTCATCGAGGAGCAGCTGGCCGCGGCGGTCGAGCTCTTCCCGATCTTCGCCCGCGCTCATGTGCTGCGCACCTGGGGCGGCAACGTCGACGTCACCCTCGACGCCTCACCGATCGTGTCGAAGACCGAAGTCGAGGGACTCTACGCCAACTGCGGCTGGGGCACCGGCGGCTTCAAAGGAACCCCTGCGGCGGGCTTCACCTACGCCCACACCATCGCGAACGACGAACCCCACCCGCTCAACGCCCCGTTCGCCCTCGACCGCTTCGAAACCGGCCACCTCATCGACGAACACGGCGCCGCCGCCGTGGCGCACTGAGCGAGTCGACGCACCGGACTGAAAGGACCGACATGCTGCTCATCCACTGCCCGAACTGCGGGCCGAGGGACGAAACCGAATTCCACTACGGCGGACAGGCGCACGTTCCCTACCCCGAAGACCCGTACGCCCTGACCGACAGGGAATGGGGCGAGTACCTCTTCTACCGTGAGAACAGTCGCGGTGCCTTTGCCGAGATGTGGAGCCACAGCGCCGGCTGCCGGAAGTGGTTCAACGCCGTCCGCGACACCGCCACCTACGACTTCACCGCGATCTACCCGATCGGCTCGCCCCGTCCCGACACGCAAGGAGAGGTTCGATGACGAACACCACCCGTCTGCACTCCGCTTCTCGACTGCCCTCTGCCACCGGCATCGACACCACCCGACCGATCGACTTCACCGTCGACGGACAGACCTACTCGGGCTTCGCCGGTGACACGATCGCCAGTGCCCTCATCGCCGCGGGCCGCATCGACTGCGGAAACTCGACCTATCTGGGTCGGGCCCGCGGCATCCTCGGCGCCGGCGTCGAGGAGTCCAATGCGCTCGTCCGCGTGCATTCCCGGTACTCCGGAGACGTCTCCGAGTCGATGCTGCCCGCCACACGCGTGGCCATCGCCGAAGGACTCGAGGCCGACTACCTCGCCGGGCTCGGGATCCTCGATCCCGGCCAGGACGAACTGACCTACGAACACAAGCACGTGCACACCGACGTCCTCATCGTCGGCGCCGGGCCCGCCGGACTCGCCGCCGCACGGGAGGCCGGCAAGTCCGGTGCCCGCACGCTGCTGCTCGACGACCAGCCTGTGCCCGGCGGCTCCCTGCTCGCCGCGGGACCGGCCACGGCCGAGACCATCGACGGACAGGACGCCACCGCCTGGGTCGAGTCCACGGTCGCCGGGTTCGCCGCGCACGGAGAGCTCACCTACGTGAAGAACACCACCGTATTCGGCAGCTACGACTCGAACTACTTCGTCGCCCTCGAAGACCGCACCGAAGCCGTCGCCGCCGCCGGCGGTCACGGAGTGCGCCAGAAGGTCTGGCACGTCCGTGCCGGTCAGGTCGTGCTCGCCACCGGTGCGCATGACCGTCCGATTGTCTTCGCCGACAACGACCGTCCCGGCATCATGCTCGCTTCGGCCGTGCGCACCTACCTCGGCCGCTACGGTGTGGCCGCAGGGCAGAACGTGGCCGTGGCGACGACGAACGACTCCGCTTATGACCTCGTCACCGACCTCCACGCGGCAGGCATCACCGTCCCTGCGGTGATCGATTCCCGCCCGACCGCCTCGGCGGTGGCAGAAGCCGTCACCGAAGCCACGGGCACCCGTCTCATCCTCGGCTCTGCCGTCACCGGCACCGCCGGTGAGGGACCCGCCGGACGGATCAGCGCGATCACCGTCGCCGGACTCGACGATGACGGCGTTGCCGCAGGTGAGAGCGAAGAGATCGCCGTCGACCTGCTTGCCGTCTCCGGCGGACATTCGCCGGTCATCCATCTCCACGGTCAGCGCAAGGGCACAATCCACTGGAACGGCGACATCGCGGCCTTCGTGCCGACGACGCCCGTGCGCGACCAGTTCACGGTCGGAGCAGTGACCGGGGACTACTCGCTCGAAGCGGCTCTGCGGCAGGGCGCCGAGGCGGGGAATCAGGCGGCGAACCGCACCGGCTTCCCGGCCGCGCTCTCCGTCCCCGCCGCCTCAGCGATGGCGTACGCCCCGGCCCGCCCGCTGTGGCTGGTCACCTCGGCGGACGACGATCACCAGAACCTGAGCACGCACTTCATCGACTTCCAACGTGACCAGACCGTCGCCGACGTGCAACGGGCGATGGGCGCGGGCATGCGCTCGGTCGAACACATCAAGCGCTACACCTCGATCTCGACGGCGAACGATCAGGGCAAGACCTCAGCGGTCAACGCGATCGGCGCGATCGCCTCGGTGCTGGGGGAGGCCGACGACCTCGGTCGGGTCGGTCACACGACCTTCCGCGCACCCTTCGCCCCGGTCCCGTTCGCGGCACTGGCCGGACGTCGCAAGGGCGAACTCTTCGACCCCGCCCGGGTCACCTCGATCCACCCCTGGCACGTCGCCCACGGCGCCGAGTTCGAAGACGTCGGCCAGTGGAAGCGTCCCTGGTACTACCCGCAGCCGGGCGAGGACATGGACGCGGCGGTGCTGCGCGAGGGCAAAGCCGTGCGCGAATCCGTCGGCTTCCAGGATGCCTCGACGCTCGGCAAGATCGAGATCCGCGGGAAGGACGCCGGGGAATTCCTCGGCCAGATCTACACGAACGGCTTCAAGAAGCTCAAGGTCGGCAAGGGCCGCTACGGACTGATGTGCAAGCCCGACGGAATGATCTTCGACGACGGCGTGACCCTGCGGGTGGCCGAGGACCGCTACTACATGACGACGACGACCGGCGGCGCGGCGACCGTCCTCGAATGGCTCGAGGAATGGCACCAGACCGAATGGCCCGAACTCGACGTCGTCTTCACCTCGGTGACCGAACAGTGGTCGACCGTCGCCGTGGCCGGTCCCCGGTCACGGGACGTCATCGCGAAGCTCGCTCCGAACCTCGACGTGTCGAACGAGGCCTTCGAGTTCATGGGCTTCCGCGAGACCACGTTGGCGAACGGGATCCCCGCACGGATCTGCCGGATCTCCTTCTCCGGCGAGCTCGCCTTCGAGATCAACGTCGACACGTTCTACGGGCTGACTGTCTGGGAGGCCGTCGCCGAGGCAGGTGCCGAGTACGACATCACCCCGTACGGCACCGAAGTCATGCACGTGCTGCGTGCCGAGAAGGGCTTCATCATCGTCGGCCAGGACACCGACGGCACCGTGACCCCACAGGATGCGGGCATGGAGTGGATCGTCTCGAAGCTCAAGGACTTCATCGGCAAACGCTCCTACACACGGGCCGACACGTCCCGGGAGGACCGCAAGCATCTCGTGGGCGTGCTCCCGGTCGACGGGACCACGCGACTGGCCGAAGGCGCCCAGCTCATCACCTCGGGCACCCCCGTCACCCCCGAGGAGGGACCGGTGCCGATGATCGGCCACGTCACCTCGTCCTACATCTCACCCAGCCTCGACCGGCCCATCGGGCTCGCTCTCGTCGAGAACGGCCGCAACCGGACTGGTGAGGTCGTCCAGTCACCGCTCGGGGGCACCCTGGTCGACGTCGAGATCACCTCACCTGTCTTCTACGATCCGGAAGGGAACCGCCGCGATGGCTGACACCACCTACTCCACTGACACCCTCGTCACACCCGAACCCCTCGAGGACCTCCGGGTCTCCCCGGCTGCGCATCTGGCCGAGGCGATGGCCGATGCGAGTGCCGCCGGCGGGCGCCGGGTCGTTCTGCGCGAGCTGCCGTTCTCCGTCCAGCTCGGTCTGCGGGCAGAGCCGGATTCGGCCTCTGGGCGGGCGCTCGAAGACGTCTTCGGCCTGCCGCTGCCGCGTCGGGTCGGTGAGGTCACCGGCGATGGTGCAGGACTGCACATCCTGTGGCTGAGCCCCGATGAGTTCCTCGCCGTCGACGTCTCCCGCCAGCAGCAGCCAGGGGAGACTCTCGTCGCCGAGGCGGGTCTCGAAGGACTGCCCGGACAGGCGGTCGATCTCTCCGCCAACCGCACGATCCTCCAGCTTTCGGGCTCGAAGGCCCGGGAAGTGCTCGAGAAGAGCTGCCGCGCCGACCTTCACCCGCGCGCCTTCGGCGTCGGCACCGCGATCGTCACTGCGCTGGGCCCCGTCCCGGTCATCCTCCACCACTCCTCGGTGCTCGAATACCGTGTCTACCCGCGAGCGAGCTTCGCGGACTTCACCGTCCGCTGGCTGCTCGACGGAATGGCCGAGTTCCTCGACGACGGCGAGAGTGCCGAGGTCGGGGCGGGCGATGCCGGCCGTGCCTCGGCGCGCGAAGAGGACGTCGGCTGATGGCACTCGGGGTCCTCGATCTCTTCTCGATCGGCATCGGCCCCTCCTCCTCCCACACGGTGGGGCCGATGCGGGCCGCACTCCGATTCGTCGACGAACTCAACGGGCAGGGGATCCTGCACCGGGTCCGCCGGGTCCGCGTCGGACTCTACGGTTCGCTGGCCGCGACCGGAATCGGGCACGGTTCGGACTCGGCGGTGCTCGTGGGCTTAAGCGGTTTCGATCCCGAGACGCTCGACCCCGACCAGGTGGGCCCGCTGGTCGAGGAGGTCAAGACGCAACGCAAGCTCCACCTCGGCGGGCGTCTGGTCATCGAATTCGAAGCGGAGACGGATCTCGTCCTCCACCTGCGGAAGAGCCTGCCCGGCCATCCCAATGGGATGGTCATCCGTGCCGAGGTCGACGATGAGGTCATCGAGCGCGAGTACTACTCGGTCGGCGGGGGATTCGTCGTCACCGCCGAGGAGCTCGCTGCCGAGAACGACGCCGCCGAGGCGATCGAGGCCGCCGAGTCGGCCGGCCAGCAGGGCGCCACCGAGGGGGAGACGGGTCAGGCGATCGAGTTCGCCACGGCCGATGAGCTCCTCGCCCGCTGCCGTGAGCACGGGCTGAGCATCGCCGAGCTCATGGCCGTCAACGAACGCGCTGCTCACACCGATGCTCAGCTGCGGGAGAAGCTGTTGGCGATCTGGGCGGTGATGCGCGAATGCGTGCACAACGGGTGCACGCGTGAGGAGACGACGCTGCCCGGCGGGCTCAAGGTGCGCAGGCGTGCCCCTGAACTGCGGGAGAAGCTCGAAGCAGCGGACTACCAGGCATCGGGGTCGCTCGACGCCCTCGAATGGGTCAACCTCTACGCGCTGGCCGTCAATGAGGAGAACGCCTCGGGCGGACGCATCGTCACCGCCCCGACGAACGGGGCCGCGGGCATCATTCCGGCGGTGCTCCATTACATGGACCGGTTCGTCGTCGAGACGGAGGATTCCGACGATGCCGTCGTGACGTTCCTGCTCACGGCCGGGGCGATCGGGATCCTCTTCAAGCGCAATGCATCGATCTCCGGCGCCGAGGTGGGCTGTCAGGGAGAAGTCGGATCCGCGTGTGCGATGGCTGCCGCAGGATTGTGCGCCGTCCTCGGCGGCACACCGGAGCAGGTCGAGAACGCCGCGGAGATCGGTCTCGAGCACAACCTCGGGCTCACGTGCGACCCGGTCGGCGGGCTCGTGCAGGTGCCCTGCATCGAACGCAATGCCATAGCCTCGGTGAAGGCGATCAACGCGGCCCGGCTGGCGATGCACGGCGACGGCTCGCATCGGGTGAACCTCGACCAGGCGATCGAGACCATGCGGCAGACTGGAGCCGATATGAAATCGAAGTACAAGGAGACATCGCGCGGCGGCCTCGCCGTCAACGTCATCGAGTGCTGAACAGCACGAGATCACGGGCCGGCCTCGGTGCACCGCCGCAGCCGGTCCGTGTCGGACACCGCCCCTGATTTCGCACCACACCAGCTGCTGCACCACCCCAGCTGCTGGACTACCCCAGATCTGGCACGACCGAACAGGAAGACAAGCACATGCAGGATTTCATCTTCACCCTCGAATGCGACGAGCGTCCCGGCATCCTCCACTCGGTGACCGGCGCCCTGCTCACCCACGGCGGCGACATCAAGGAACTCAAGCAGTTCGACGACCAGTACACCGAGCGCCTGTTCCTGCGCATCGATTTCAGCGTCTCGGCGGAGCCCGGCAACGGGATAGAGGCGCTGCGGACCGACTTCGAGGCGATCGGAGAGGAGTTCGGAGCGACCTGGCAGCTGTGGCCGCAGGGGGAGAAGCGGCGGGTGCTCATCATGGTCTCGAAGTTCGAGCACTGCCTCAACGATCTGCTCTTCCGGGCCCGCGTCGGCGAGCTGCCGATCGAGATCGCGGCCGTCGTGTCGAACCACCCCGACCATCGGGAGCTCGTCGAATGGCATCACATCCCCTTCTTCCGGATCCCCGTGACGAAGGAGACGAAGCCCGAGGCCGAAGCGAAGCTGCTCGAACTCGTCGACCGCTTCGAGGTCGACCTCGTCGTCCTCGCCCGTTATATGCAGATCCTCTCCGACGACCTCGCCCGTGAGCTCACGGGCCGCGCCATCAACATCCACCACTCGTTCCTGCCGTCCTTCAAGGGTGCGAAGCCCTACCACCAGGCGTGGGAGCGCGGAGTCAAGACCGTCGGGGCGACCGCGCACTTCGTCAACAGCGAACTCGACGAAGGTCCGATTATCGCCCAGCAGCTCGTGGAAGTCGACCATTCCTTCGGTCCCGAAGACCTCGTCGCCGCCGGTCGCGACGCCGAATGCAAAGCCCTGTCCAATGCCGTGAAATGGCACTGCGACGGCCGCGTGTTCCTCTCGGGCAAGAGGACCGTCGTCCTGCGCTGACGCCTCTCGAGTCCGCTGCGCGGCAAACTTGGCGTGGATAGACTGTCGAATATGAGCGAGACCCAGACCGAGATCGGACCCCGCATCGGCGACCAGGTGTTCGAGGCTCTGCAGGCGAGCATCCTCTCCGGCGAATATCGCAGCGGAGATCGACTGCGGATACGCCAGCTCGCGGCGTCCCTGGGTACGAGCGTCATGCCCGTGCGGGAGTCGCTGGCCCGACTCGAGGAGGTCGGGCTCGTCGAGACCAGCCCGCACCGCGGGGCCGTGGTCAAGGAATTCACCGCCGAGGAGCTGCTGCAGATCTATTCGGTGCGTCGCATCCTCGAGGTCGAAGCGACGGTCCAGGGCGCGCAGAAGCTCGATGGGGCGGGCCGGGCGCGGCTCGATGAGGAGTTCGCGGCGATGGAGGCGGCTCTCGACTCCGGCGATGCCTCAGAGTATCTCGACCACGACGAAGAGCTGCTCGCGACGATATATTCCGCCTCGGGCAATCCCGTCCTCGTTGAGACGATCCGGACCCTGTGGCTGCGCTGCCGGGCGTACAAACTCGTCGGTGCCAGGCGGGAGATCTCGGCCGAAGCCAAGGCGCCGTTGCTCAAGCACCAGCGCCGACTCATGGATGCCGTCGACGCCGGTGATCCGGGGGCGGCCGCCGAGGTGACCGGGGAGTCTTTCGACGACGCCGTCCGCCGCATCCGTGCCGGTCTAGGGGCCTGAGGGCCGGTCGCTGAGCCCATTCCGGTCGGCCGATTTCTGGGGAGGTGCGACCGCTCTGGCTGTTCCAAATACGTACGCACCGACTGCGCACTCAAGCGTCGGTCGTGCCCACTGACCGTTCGAGTTACCGTCGCTGTACCGAGTTATGCGGTGCGAGGTCGACGGCAACTCGAGCGGTCGGTGAAGCTCAGGCGCGGCTGAGGAGCACCGAGTGGAGTTCCTCCGGCAGCTCGACGACCTCGAGGCTGCGTTTGCGGCCGAAGTCGAAGCCGAACCGTGCGTGCAGACGGTCAAGATGCTCGGCGACCCGCTGCGAATAGCCAGGGTCGAAGGCATCGGCCGCGATCGCGATGACGAACAGTCCCGTGCCCGGGCTCTCCTGACCCGAGTCGAAGGCGGGTGCGTCGACGGAGAAGCGGCCCCCGCCGTGGACGGCGAGGAGTTCGATCATGAGCGCGACATTGCTGCCTTTGACCCCGCCGAACGGCAGCAGGGAACCGGCGAGGGCGGCCCCGGCATCGTTCGTGGCCGCCCCGTCGGGTGCGAGGGCCCATCCGTCGGGGATCGTCTCTCCCCGGTCGGCGGCGTTGCGGACGTTGACCCACGCGGTGGCGCTGGTCGCCTGATCGAACATGCGCGGGCCACCGGTATGGGGAACGGCGAACGAGAACGGGTTCGTTCCGGTCGCCGAGCCCGGTGTGCCGAACAGCGACATCAGCGCCGGTGAGTTGGCCCCGGCAAACGCCACCAGGCCCCGTTCGGCGAGCCGCGTCGTATAGCAGCCGAGCTCTCCGGCGGTGAAGGCGTTGGCGATGTTGAGGACGGAGATGCCGAGCGATTCGGCGGACGAGGCGAAATCGTCGAAGGCTGCATCGAAGGCGAGCTGCGCGGTGCCGCGGTCGGCGTCGACGTGGTGCGCTGCGGGCAGTTTGTTCGTCACTTTCGGCTGCGCCTGCCCGTTGATGCGGCCGGCCTCGAGGCCGTCGAGGTAATCGAAGAGATGCGCCGTGCCCACGGCGGTCTTTCCCCGTCGCTCGGCCGCTACGGTCGCCTCGGCCAGAGACTGCGCCAGCGCGGGTGACCCACCGGCAGCGGTGATCGCTGCAATGCACAATTCACGCAGTTCGGGAATCGTCAGGGACACGGTCGTGGCATCAGGAGTCTCCGGCATGCCCTCACGCTACCGGAGTTCGCGCAGTGCGCTGGAGCCGGACCCGGGGTGAGTACGAAGCGCCCCCAGGCTGCCGCGGCAACACCTGGGGGTCGTCAGCTCTGGGGCCAGCCAGTCACGTGGTGACTCGGGAACCGGGAGCCCGACGTTGCTAGTGGTCAGGCTACCAGGAGGTCAGACCCCGTGCGCATGTAAGCAGATCGGCGCTTCCTGCGGGTGGATCCGTCTCGATCCAATAGCGGATTTCGAGGTGGATCCGCCCGCAGGAGTCATGCGCGAGGGGAACAAAGGCCGCCTCAGAGGTCGCCGGAGTCCGGGGTGAGGTCGGTCTGCGAACTCAGCGCCTCGGCGATGGCCTTCGCCTCCCGGCGCAGCAGAGCGACGAGACGTTCGACCCGGGAACCGGTGACACGGTCGGCGATCGAGGCGATCGACAGGGCCGCACGCGGCCGCGATCCGCGGATGCGCAGCGGAACCGCCACTGCCCACGACCCCTTGGCGAAGAGCCCGGGATTGTGGACGAAGCCGTCGATACGGGCCTGATCGATGATGTCGCGCAGGTGCGGGACGGAGACCTTCGGATACCTCTCGGCGAGGATCTCGGCGTTGGCCTCGAACTGGGCGTCCACCTCGGCGGGGGAGAGCTCGGAGAGGATCGCCAGCGATCCGGCGCCGATGCCCAATGGGTGACGGTCGCCCACGGACAGGGCGTTGTTGAAGATCTCACCGAAGCCCTCCTCGCGGCGGGCGCAGATCGAATAGCTGCCCGTGCGCAGGGTGAGGAAGACGGTGTCCTGGCTGAGCTCGGCCAAGCGCATCAGGCTCGACTCCGACTCCGTGACCAGCGGATCCACCGATTTCTGAGCCAGTTGACCGAGGATCTGCGACTGCACGCCGAGGCGGTACCCGCCCTCCTCGAGGCGTTCGACGTATCCCATGGCGATGAGCGCCTGGAGCATGCGGTGGACGCTGGCTTTCGGGCGGCCGCTGATCGAGGCGAGCTCGGACAGGCTCGCGCCTTCGCGCCGCTCCCCGGCGATGAGGCCGACGAGGTTGAGCAGCGTCAGCGCGCGTTGGATGCTCTGAGCGCCGGTGCCCGGTTCGAGGCTGTCGACGGCGTGGGCGACATTGAACGAAGCGGACCGGCGCAGGAGCCGACCGCGCATCTTGATGCGATACTCCTCGCGGAGGTCCTCATTCGAATCGGCGGCGTTGTGCATGACTCCATTATGGCCCGTTGCCGTCGTCGCCTGCGGGGTGCCACCGTGATCCAGGATGTGGAACTCGGTATCGATCGGCGAGGACCGCCTCGGCGACATCCGCGCCTAGACTCGGATTCGCCCTGCCCGAAGGCGGGGCGCATGGATCAACTGGACCGTGCGGGTCCGCGAGAGGTGAGTGAGGCGTGGCCAAGACCGTCCTCGATATCGCTGATGTGACATTCCGGCGTGGGCAGACGCAGATACTCCACGGAATCGATTTGCTTGTCAGTGCCGGCGAGCACTGGGTGCTCATCGGTCCGAACGGGGCGGGGAAGTCCACGCTGCTCAGCTTCGCCTCGGCGCAGGTGTTCCCGACCTCGGGCACCGTGGATATTCTCGGATCACGCATGGGTCGGGTCGAGCTCGCCGCCCTGCGCCGCCTCATCGGACACGTCAATCCACGTCATCCGCTGCGGTCGAACCTCACCGTCCGCGAGGTCGTCCTCACCGGTCTCACCGGCACCGTCGAATGTCCCATGCGGTGGGAGCCCGCGCCTGAGGATGTCGTGAAGGCCGATGCCCAGATCGCCGAGGTGGGACTGACGTCCCGCGCCGACGCCGGGTGGAAGGTGCTGTCACAGGGGGAGCGCGGGCGTGCGCTCGTCGCCCGGTCGCTCATCGCCGAACCACAGCTGCTGCTCTTCGACGAGCCGACCACCGGACTCGACGTGGCCGCACGCGAACAGGTGCTCGAGACCATCGACGCCCTGTCTCTGCGCTCGCCGGAGCTGTCGACGCTGCTGGTCACCCATCATCTCGAGGAGATTCCCGAGACGACCACTCACGCCGCGCTCATCTCCGACGGGCGACTGACCGCCGCCGGTCCCATCGCCGAGGTGCTCACCTCCGAGCAGGTCTCTGCCGCCTTCGACCATCCGATCGAGGTTGGCTTCGCCGACCGCCGCTGGTCGGCCCGCGCAGTTCGGACCGGTGCGGCACCTCGGACGACCGGTGCAGGGCGGACCGCTGCCGCGCTCGGCTGACGAACCGCGTCCGTGCTGAGGATCGGCTGGGACGATCACCGCGCGCATTGCACGGCTGTGCACTCGGGCCTAGGCTTGAGGCATGAAGATGAGTACCGTGTGGAGCATCATCGGCGCGATCATCGCCATCATCATTGCGTGGTGGGTGGTCAACGTCGCGTTCTCCATTGCTTGGTTCCTCGTTAAAGCCATCATCACCGTCGTCGTGGCGCTCGCGATCTTCGGCCTCATCAAGGCCTCGCTGAAGTCCAAGGACCGCGACCGAACGCGCTGACGTCCAACGTTCGACCATGCTGACTTCCGGCGCTCGATTCGCCGAGGTGGCCGTCCCCGTGATTCAGAGATCGCTGAGGCTCGTGTTCGCCCCGCAGAGGACGACGCAGACCTTCTCTTTTTCGGCCGGAACATAACCGCCCGGCGACTTCCCGTCGCTGGCAGTCTTCCCTCTGCCACCACCGCTGACTCCCGCCAACGCCGTGGCCGCCGCATGCTCGACCGCCAGCCGGTGTTCGTCCCACAGTCGCTGTCGTGCTTCGATGATGGCGTCGTCGCTGACCAGCACCGAGGTGACCAGATCTGATCGTGCCGCCTCCAGCGCCAGCGAAGTGGCACGACGGGCTCCGAGCGAATCCGCTGCCACCGAATCGACCGTGACATCGACCGGTTCGCCCGCTTCGATCGCTGCACTCAGCGCTCGGCAGTTCTCCGGCTCAACCGCGACAGTGCGCACTCCGTGATGAGTCGCGGCCGTCGCGACGCCGGCGAACAGACCGCCGCCTCCGACCGAGACGACGACCGTGTCGAGATCGGGCACCTGCTCGAGGATCTCGGTCATCAAGGTGCCCGCGCCGGCGGCGATGAGCGGATGGTCGTAGGCGTGCGAGGCCAGCGCACCGGAGGACTCGACGAATTCCTGGCAGGCGGCGGCCGCCTCGGCGAATTCGGAACCGACCAACTCCACTCGCGCACCATACGATCGCAGCCGTTCGACCTTCACGCTCGGCGCGGTGGTCGGCAGGAACACGGTCGCCGGTACACCGGCGGCACGTGCCGCCCATGCGCAGGCGAGTCCGGCGTTGCCGCCCGATGCGATCGTCACTCCCGCCTCGGGGAAGGTGCCTTCGGCAAGGTGAGCCTGGATGAAGTTCTGCGCACCGCGGGCCTTGAACGTGCCGGTGTGCTGCATGAACTCGAGGGCGAAGACTATTCCGTCGTTCCCCCGCTGGGTGACCGTGACCGGACGGACCTGCCCGGCGATCCGGGCCGCCGCGGCTTCGATGTCGGGATACGCGAGGGAAGTCGGGTTCGTGTGGTCTGGCAGGGTCATCTCATCAGCCTATGCGAGAGCTGCTGAGTGGGTGCGCCGCCTCGGTGGATTGTTGGGTCGATCCACGGCGTTTCAGGCGGAGGACTCACCGTGGATCGACCAGGAAATCGAGGTGCAGGTGACGAACTGGGGGTTCGCTGCAGCCTCAGTGGTGCTTCGTCAGGCCGAGGTCGTTGCCCTTCGTCTCCTTGACGAGGCTGACGCCGATGAGCGAGATGATGCACACGACGATCATGTAGATCGCGATCGAGATCGATGAGCCGGTCTCGGCGAGCAGAGTCTCGGCGATAGTCGGGGCGAAAGCGCCGCCGAGGATCGCGCCGAGCGCGTAGCCGATCGAGACGCCCGAGTAGCGGACCTCGACCGGGAACATCTCCGCATACATCGCCGACATCGGGCCGTAGGACAGGCCCATGCCGACGGTGAGGACGAAGATGCCGATGCCGTACATCCAGATGTTCGCCATGTCGATCATGAGGAAGGTCGGGATGAGCCACACGATGAGCAGGACGTACCCGATCTGGAAGGTCCGCACGCGACCGAGCTTGTCCGACAACGCGCCGCCCCACATCGTGAACACCAGCCAGCCGAAGCTCGCCAGCGTCGTCGCCAACAGCACGGGTGCCCGGTCGAGGCCGACGGATCCGCCTTCCTCCAGCGGGCGCGAGGCGTAGGCGGCGAAGAACGCGATGATCATGTAGCCCACGGCGTTGTTGCCGATGAAGATGAGCGCGGAGAGCACGACTTCCTTCGTGTTCTTCTTGAACAGGGTGCCCAGCGGAGCCGAGGATTCGGCCTTGCGCTCGGCGAGCTCGGCGAAGACCGGGGACTCCTCGACCTGGCGGCGGATGTAATAGCCGACGAAGACGAGGACGACGGAGAAGAGGAACGGGATCCGCCAGCCGAAGCTCGCGAACTGTTCGGCGGTGAGGACCGTGGTGAGCACCCAGATCACGCCGGTGGCGAGGATCATGCCGACCGGCACGCCGATCTGCGGGTACGCGCCGAAGATGCCGCGCTTGGAGATCGGGGCGTGTTCGACCGAGAGCAGCGCGGCCCCACCCCATTCGCCGCCGGCGGAGAAGCCCTGCAGGATTCGCAGCAGGGTGAGCAGGATCGGCGCGCCGACTCCGATCATCGCGTAGTTCGGGAGCAGGCCGATGAGCGAGGTCGCGGCCCCCATGAGGATGAGCGTGAGCACGAGCATCTTCTTGCGTCCGATCCGATCGCCGAGGTGGCCGGCGATGATCGCGCCCAACGGGCGGAAGAGGAACGAAATGCCCAGAGACGCCCACGCCATGATCTGCCCGAGCGCCGGATTGTCCGCGGCCAACGGCCCGAAGTACTGGGCGGAGAGGATGAGGCCGGCGGCCTGAGCGTAGATGAAGAAGTCGTACCACTCGATGGTGGTGCCGACGAGGGTGCCGGCGAGGACCTTGCGCTCCTCGCGGGTGGTCGAGTGGGGCTCGGTCGGCTGTGATGCGGCGGGGCCGGGTGCTGTGGTGGACATGAGAAGATCTTTCGGTTGCTGGGCGACATTGCCTGGGGCCGTCGCCGACGGCGGTGGTCCTCGACTCTGAGTGATCGCCGGTGCCGTCGGCGGGGCCAGTGACGGGTGGCCGTCCGTCACAGCTGACTGCTTGGTCAGTAATTGAGATCGATCATAGGTCAGAACGTGCCCCGTGTCACTTGTTGGTGGTGTCGTTCAGAAGTGCTCGCGACGCCTGCCCGACAGTCTCGGCCCGCATGGGCAAGGCGTCCGGGGAGTGCCTCATGTCAAGATCCGCGGGAAATGAGGCGCTCCGCTACAACATCAGCGTATTCTGCCACACCGGGCACAGTAGCCCTCTCCCCCACCAATATCACTACTAGCTGGCGCACGAACCCCTCAGTCCGGGTCCGCAGGCCGTCAGGCGCGCAAGAAAACCTCAGCACTTCATCGAGGCCGCACTCGGCTGCGCGTGCAGGCCACTCTGGCTATTTCGCAGGCAACCTGGCTGCGTGCCGTCGATGAGTGGATCAGTGATCGTGACATGGACTCAGATGGTCGCGAGAACCGCCGTCGAGTCACCCGAGTCGTGGGCTTCAATGCCTACTGGAATACCTTGATGGCCTACTGGAATACCTTGATGACCAACGCACTCACCTGGGACACGATCTCGGAACGCACGTGTATGTCCAGAGCCACTGTGGTCAGGCATCTTCTCGCCCTGCACGCTGCCGGCTGGACGACCCGTGGTTCTCTTGGGTGCGACCGGGCTCCCAGGACTTCCTGCGAGCAGAAGACCCCGGGAGCGGCTTGTCGGTGACTACGATGGAATTAGCGGTTAGGCTTTTTGGACTGCCAGCCGGGAGGGTTGCCGGGAGAGGTAATGCGCGGCGTGCAGGTACAGTCGGGCATTTGGACTTCGAAGCTGAGATTGATGGACAGTGGGGAGCCATCAACAGGATTAGTCACCGTGACCTGCTTCTCGACGAGCTGGGGTGTCTCAGACATATCGGTTTCACTCCTTCATCCTCATGGACGCATATTGCTCTGTGAAGTCTGGTGCGCTGCGCTCAACAGCAGGTTGATGATGGTGGGCCTCCGATCGTGACTGGCTGTGGCGCAGCAGGAGCCTCGCAGGACCCACCCAGATCAGTGGTGCATACGCCGGTCTCGGGGAGGTCGAGATGGACATCGTCGGCAGCAGCGCGGTCACCGGCAAGGGCGGCAGCGATGGAGCGGACTTGCTCGTAACCGGTGGCCATGAGGAATGTGGGGGCCCTGCCGTAGCTCTTCATTCCCACGATGTAGAAATTAGCTTCGGGGTGGGACAGGAGTCGTTCACCGTGCGGTGCAACGTTGCCGCAGTTGTGGAATTCTGGGTCGATGAGTGGCCCCAGTTGGCTGGGTGCCTCGACTGCGGGATCAAGGTCAAGACGCAATTCGCTGAGAATGGAGAGATCCGGGCGGAAGCCGGTGGCAGGCACAAGGACATCGACATCAAGGTCTTCATCACCCGTCGGGCCCGCAGCCGACACGCGCAGGCGACCGTTGGCGTTGTCGAATCGGTTGATCACGAAAGAAGTGTGGATATCGATGACGCCGGTTTCGACGAGCCTTCGCAGTCGTGTTCCCAGTGCTCCACGGGCGGCGAGTTCGTCATTGCCTTCCCCACCGTAGACGCTGGAGACGTCGGCAGAGCGCACGGCCCAGCTGATACGTGTGGTGGGTTCTTCTCGTGCCAACTCACCAAGGTCGAGCAGAGTATTTGCTGCTGAGTGGCCGGCACCGACGACGAGGACGTGGCGGCCAGCGAAACGGTCTCGATCAGCACCGATGACCGCTGGCAGTGGCTTTACAATGGATCCGGCAGCAATGGCCTCGGTTTCCCCTGGAGCAGGCAGACCGGACCGGCCCAGGGGGTTCGGCTGCTCCCATGTTCCCGAGGCGTCGATGACACTGCGCGCCAGAACATCTTCGCTGCTACCGTCGGAGTCGGCGATGCGCACGAGGAACGGGGTGGCGTCTCGGTTGGCGCTGCGAGTCTTATCAATACCCTCACGTGAGACAGCCACGACGTGCGAACCGGTGCGGATGACATCACCGAGTGCCGTGGCAAGTGGTGAGAGATAGTTATCGATGAGTTCATGGCCTGTCGGCAAGGCGTCGGCATCAGGCGTCTGCCACCCGTTGCTTTCCAGGAGTCGACCGGCGGCGGAATCGATGTTGAATCGCCATGGGGAGAACAGGCGGGTATGACCCCATTTCCGCACGGCGTGACCGATAGTCTCGCCGGCCTCGAGAACGAGCGGGGTGAGGCCTCGTTCGTGGATGTGGGCGGCTGCAGCAAGACCAACGGGTCCGGCTCCGATGATGACGACGGGCAGGTTCTGGGTGGTGGTCTCAAGCATTGGAAATCTCCTGAAGAACGGGGGTTGCGGGTTCGTAGGTGGCCAGGAAGCGTTCGGCATCGAGGGCTGCTGAACAGCCGGTACCGGCTGCGGTAATGGCTTGGCGATACCGGTGATCGACAGCGTCTCCACAGGCAAATACGCCGGGAAGGTTTGTCATCGTCGTTGGCGCATCGACGAGGATGTAGCCCTCTGGATCAAGGTCCAGTTGTCCCTTGACCAGGTCGGTGCGCGGCAGGTGCCCGATGGCGACGAACACGCCAGTGGCTTCTATCTGGCTGGATGTTCCGGTGACCGCGTTGGTCACGGTCACGCCGGTGACCTTCTCGCCTCCGTCTAGGCTGGTGATGTGGCTGTTGTAGACGAAGCGGATCTTTTCGTTCGCCTGTGCTCGCTCAGCCATGATCTTTGAGGCTCGCAAGGTGTCTCGACGGACCACGATCGTGACTGTCCGAGCGAACCGTGTCAGGAACAGGGCTTCTTCCATGGCTGAGTCTCCACCGCCGACAACGACGATGTGTTGGTCACGGAAGAAGAACCCATCACAGGTCGCGCACCAGGACAAACCGTGGCCGGTGAGGTTCTTCTCTTCTGGCAAGCCCAGTTCTTTGTAGGCGGACCCGGTTGCGACGATGACGGCTGGGGCGCGGTAGACAGCGCCCGTGAGGGTGCTGACTTCTTTGATGTCTCCACTGAGGTTAACGGCGGAGGCGTCGTCATATTCGATGCGGGCACCGAATCGTCTGGCCTGTTCGCTGAGGTCCATCATCAGGTCCGGGCCCTGGACGCCGGACGGGAATCCGGGGAAGTTCTCAACGTCGGTCGTCGTCATCAAGGCTCCGCCGTGGGTGACGGATCCGGCGATGACCCGTGGGCTCAATCCCGCTCGAGCTGCGTAGATGGCAGCCGTGTATCCGGCTGGTCCGGACCCGATGATGATGAGGTTATCGGTTGTACCAATATCGGTGCTAGGGGTGCTTGTCATGGATGGGCCTCAGTTCGCTGGGGTCGAGGCCGGCAACAGCTCGGAGATGAGTTGTTGGATGCGGCTCTTGATGTCGTCGCGGATGGGGCGAACTGCATCGATTCCCTGGCCTGCGGGATCGTCGAGTTGCCAGTCTTCGTAGCGTTTGCCGGGGAAGATGGGGCAGGCGTCACCACAGCCCATGGTGATGACGACGTCGGATTCCTTCACGGCGTCGGTGGTGAGGATCTTCGGCGCGGCAGCGGTGATATCGATTCCGTCTTCGGCCATGGCATCAACGGCGACTGGATTGATGTGCTCGGCCGGTTCTGATCCGGCCGAGAGCACCTCGATCTGTCCTTGTGATAGGGCCGCGAGATATCCGGCTGCCATTTGTGAGCGGCCCGCGTTGTGGACACAGACGAAGAGGACGGTAGGAGTGGATTCAGGCATCAGTTATTCCAATCTGGAGTTATCGAGTCAGTTATTGAGCAAGTCGGTCAGCAGGGTGCGGACGTGGTCGTCGATATCGTCGCGCACAAGGCGCATACGCTCGATGCCGTCGATTCCTCGCTCGGAGGGTTCGTCGGTGATCCACGTGTCGATGGGTGCTCTCATGCCTTCGACCGGTTCGACTTGGGCTTCGGATCCGAGAACGATGACGCGGTCAACCCTGCGCAACAGGGCCGGGTCAATAGATTTGGGAGAGTCCTCGGACATGTCAGCGCCTGCCTCGGCGATGACCTCGGTCGACAGTGCGTTGAGGTTTGTCCCGGGCGTGGTGCCTGCTGAGTGCACCTCGACGGAGCCGTTTGCGTGATGGCGCAGCAGAGCTGCGGCCATCTGTGACTTGCCCCCGTTTTTGACACAGACGAAGAGAACACTCGGTGTTGTGGTTGCCGATGTTTCTGTCATGATCGGACTCCTTGGGCGCGAGCGGGGACAGTGGGATCGCCGGGGAACAGTTTCCGACCGGCCCACAGTGCGACGTAGACGAGGGCGACGAGGACGGGAACTTCGATGAGTGGGCCGACGACGCCGGCGAGTGCTTGCCCGGAGGTGACTCCGAAGGTCCCGATCGCCACGGCGATGGCGAGTTCGAAGTTGTTGCCCGAAGCTGTGAAGGCCACGGTCGTTGATTTCGCGTAATTGAGGCCGGCAGCCTTCGACGCGAGCAGGCTGACGGAGAACATGAGGACGAAGTACAGGAGCAAGGGCACTGCGATGCGGACGACGTCGATGGGTTGGGACAGAATTGCTTCGCCCTGGAAGGAGAACAGCAGCACGATGGTAAACAGCAGCCCGTAGAGTGCCCAGGGTCCGATCTTGGGCAGGAACTTCTCTTCATACCATTGCCGACCCTTGGCCTTCTCACCAAAGGTGCGGGTGAGGAATCCAGCGAGCAAGGGGATGCCGAGGAAGACGAGGACAGAGAGGACGATCGCCCAGACCGAGAAGTCCGCGGATGTGGTGGGCAGTCCAAGCCATGAGGGCAGGACTTGGAGGTAGAACCAACCGAGTACGCCGAATGCAACGACTTGAAAGACTGAGTTGATGGCCACCAGCACGGCTGCTGCTTCACGGTCGCCACAGGCCAAGTCATTCCAGATGAAGACCATGGCAATACACCGAGCGAGACCAACAATGATCAGACCGGTACGAAATTCGGGCAGGTCGGCCAGGAAGATCCAGGCCAGGGCAAACATGAACGCCGGACCAGCTACCCAGTTCAACACTAGTGACAGGACAAGCAGCTTCCGGTCACCTGTGACTCGCTGAGTCTCGTCATAGCGGACCTTTGCCAACACGGGATACATCATGACGAGTAGACCAATGGCGATCGGTAGCGATACTTCGCCAATCTTCACGGCCTCGAGCGCAGTGTTGAGACCTGGGACGAAATTGCCCAGAAGGAGCCCGAGTGCCATGGCTAAGAGAATCCAGGCCGGCAACCACCGATCAAGGAAGGACATCTCCTTCAACACTGGTGTCGACTCTGTTGTGGTGGTAGTCATCCGAACCTCTTCATATTGATGTACGTCTATGGGAAGACTATAAGCATACATTGATGTCCGTCAATGTATGATGGTGTTATGAGTATTGCAATGGAAGACACGAAGCTCGGTGACGCTTCGTCGGATGAATGTTGTTCATTGGCGGCGGCGCCACTTCAGGTGGCTGAGTCTGAACGGATTGCGGTGAAGCTCAAAGCTCTGGCTGACCCAATGCGTTTGCGGGTGATGTCGCATGTGGCCGCGCAGGGGTGTGAGTCCGTATGTGCGTGTGACCTGGTAGATGTTCTCGGTATCAGCCAGCCGACGATCAGTCATCATATGAAGAAACTCGTCGAGGCGGGACTCCTGACCCGTGAGCAGCGCGGCAAGTGGGCGCATTACACCGTGGTGCGGGAGGCCTTCACGGAGTTGCGCCGATTCCTGACCCTGGACTGAACGTCTTGCAGGACACATCCGCGGTGGCCCGGAGGGTCGACGTAGCCGTCATTGGAGGTGGCCAGGCGGGGTTAGCGCTCGGCTACTATCTGCGTCGCGCCGGCTTGTCGTTTGTCATCCTTGATCAACAGTCGCACCCAGGCGGGGCCTGGCAGCATACATGGCCTTCGCTGCGCCTGTTCTCACCGGCACAATACTCCTCGCTGCCAGGCCGTCTCATGCCGCCTTCGGCTGTCGAGAATCCTGATGCAGGCCATGTGATCGACTATCTGAGTGACTATGAAGACCGCTACAACTTGCCTGTCGAACGCCCCGTCGAAGTCGCTCACGTCGTCTCAGGCCAAACGGGCTTCACTGTAGTGACCGATTCCGGTGATTGGGGTGCACCTGTCGTCGTGAATGCGACAGGGACGTGGTCGCAACCATTTTGGCCGAGTGTGCCAGGGCAGGCAGCGTTTCGCGGGACACAGTCACATAGCGCCGACTACCGTGGACCGGGACAGTTTGTGAACAAGTCTGTCCTCGTCATCGGCGGTGCGAATTCCGGGGCTCAGATCGCGGCGGATCTTGTCGATTCCGCTGAAGTGACCTGGTGCTTGCGGGGAGAACCGCGCTATCTACCGGACGACGTCGACGGGCGCGAGCTCTTCCGAGTCGCCACACGGCAAGTGCAGGCACGGGCTGCAGGTGAACCGGACCCTGGCGGCGTCGCAAGCCTTGGCGATATTGTTGCAGTTCCACCTGTCAAAGAGGCCCGAGACGCCGGACTCTTGATCGCGTCCCCGATGTTCGAACGCTTCACGGCCGAGGGCGTGACCTGGCCTGATGGAAGTGCTCGCCGGATCGACTCTGCGATTTGGTGTACCGGCTTTCGACCAGCCCTGCGGCATCTACGCGGACTCGATATCCGCGAACAAGATGGCACAATCTCACTGTCTGGCACCGAGTCTACCCGTTACCCAGGGATGTATTTCGTTGGGTACGGCGACTGGACCGGACCCGGATCGGCCACACTGATCGGAGTTGGGGCCACGGCCAAGGCCACAGTTGACAGCATTGGCCACCATCTTCACTGACGCGGCGTGCTCGGAGATAGCCATTCATTCAGGAGGTATGCAACTGACTTCGGACATCAGTGCACTCGGCTTCTGAAACTGACAACTAACCCCGCCACGGCGAATCGTCTTGTCCCAAAATCATGTTCCATTTTCCGAATGTCCCGAAATGTGCCCAGTACCGTTTCTGAGACAAACAGCTGAATGAAGACGAACAGCTTGAAAGGGTGCAGTTATGGGACGAGTGCGTTTCCGAGATCTCGATCCGAATGAGATCGTCGCCAGTCTCGAAGATCTGCGCGGTCCAGAACAGGGCGCCATTCTCCTTCTGCTCTGGGGTCGATGGCTCGATGCTGGCGACATTGATGTGTCAGATCCCGGTGGTGTGCGCCTTGCTTATCAAGCTCTATCAGCAGATGGAACTGACGCGATCCAAGCGCAGCTGATCACCAAGAACACGCTGATTCGAGCTTGGCTGCAGTTGAGTCTCGATTCACGTAGTACGCGAACTATGGGAGCTGCGCTTCCCCGAGCTGAGAGCTGGGAATGACCAGCTATGAGGAGATGCAGCGCGACATCGCCCGAAGAGCTTTGCGTGATTCGGCCCGCCGTGGAGTCGCTCTCGCCGCCTCGATCGCATTGCAATTAGCGAACGGATGGCTGTCGAAGCGATCAGTGATCTCTATGCTCGGGGCGTGGTCATCATGAGCCTCACTGAACCGGGCATCGATACAACGACACCCATGGGTAGAGTTCTGTTCGGCATGGTCGCCCTCTTCGCGCAGCTCCGAGTAAATACTATCCGTGACAACACCCGGAGGGATTGCAGCATGCGCGCGAAAGCGGCAAAGTCGTTGGCCGTCCGCGCGTTTTGAACACTGAGCAGATCAACGAAGCTGCTGCTGTGCGAGCTCAGAGCAATTTGCTCCGATATATCGCGAGTGATCTTGGTGTAGAGCGCGGCACTGTAGCACGTGCCCTCGACCAGAAAGAGAAGTGAACGTGGAAGCTGAGAGTTTCTGGTTATACGGCATCAAAGACCTAGAAGATAGTGGATGCTGGATCGGGACGTGAGCAATGGCGGATGACGGCTACGGGCGGTTCTGGACATCGACCCCCGATGGTCAGAAAGTCATTCGCCCACATCGGCACGCTGTCGAACAGATCATCGGAGAAAGCCTAACGCCCAGCACAGTCACCCGGCATTCGTGCGACCTTCCAATTTGCGTTTACGCCGGCCTGAACGAGATGGCTGCGCATCTAATAGTCGAAGATCTCGACGACAACCCGCTCGACCGTGTGGCTCGGAATCGTGTACCCAGTGGACACGACACCCTCAAGGAAACGGGACTGGCGAGGAGGTCCGGTGACAATTACCGACCGATTGGTTAGTATATTGCTAGGAATCGGCAGCGGTGCCGACACAGGTCACCGTGAACCGAGAGTCGTCGTTTCGCGAGGGAGAGCACAGCATGACCGAAATTCTCAGTTCCTATGTGGCCGGAGGCTGGCACACACCCGCACCGACCGAATCCGCCCGCCTCGTTCTCGACGCCGCCACTGGTGAGCATCTGCACTCGGTCAGCTCCGCAGGCATCGACTTCGCCGCCGTCGCCGACCACGCCCGGACCACGGGCCTGACCGAACTGGCCAAGCTCACCTTCCACCAGCGCGGTGTCATCCTCAAGAAGCTCGGCGCCTACCTCATGGAGCGCACCAAGAGCTACCACGAGATCTCCTTCACCACCGGCACCACGAAGCGCGACGCGTTCGTCGATATCGAAGGCGGCATCGGCACCCTCTTCACCTACTCCGGCGTCGCCCGCCGACAGATGCCGAATTCGACGATCCACCTCGACGGCGGAGTCGAGCGACTGTCGAAGAACGGCACCTTCGTCGGCCGCCACATCCTCACCTCCCGGCAGGGCCTGGCGCTCCAGATCAACGCCTTCAACTTCCCCGTCTGGGGCATGCTCGAGAAGTTCGGTCCGATGTTCGTCGCCGGCCTGCCCGTCGTCGTCAAGCCCGCCACTGACACCGCCCACCTGACCCGCGCGGTCGTGGCAGACATGATCGACTCCGGACTGCTGCCCGACGGGGCGATTCAGCTGGTCAGCGGTGATGTCACCCCGCTGTTCGACCACCTCGCCGAACAGGACGCCATCGCCTTCACCGGCTCCGCGAACACCGCCCGTCACCTGTCCGGGCTCGACTGCGTCACCGAGCGCGGCACCCGGTTCTTCGCCGAGGCGGACTCCCTGAACTTCTCCCTGCTCGGTCCCGATGCCGGCCCCGGCACGGAGGAATTCGACCTCTTCGTCTCCGGTGTCGTCGCCGAGATGACGATCAAGGCCGGACAGAAGTGCACCGCGATCCGCCGCACCTTCGTGCCGCAGGCCCACGCCGAGGCGGTTGCTGAGGCCATCATCGCGAAGCTCGCCACCCAGGGCGTGGGCGATCCCCGTGAGAAGTCCACCCGACTGGGTCCCGTCGTCTCCGACAAGCAGCGCACCGACGTCCTCGACGCGGTCGATGAGATCCTCGCCGGCGGCGCGCGTCTGCTGACCGGCGGCCGCGAGGAATCCGATCGCCTGGCCGCCGAACACGGCGGTTCCTATGTTGCGGCCACCGTGCTGCAGGCCGAGGATCCCTGGGCCGACGCCGTCCACGACATCGAAGCCTTCGGTCCCGTGACCTCGATCATCACCTATTCCGACACCGAGGAGGCTGTGCGTTTGGCTGCCCGCGGCCGGGGTTCTCTGGTCGGCTCGGTCGTCACCCACGATCCCGAGTTCGCCACCGAATTCGTCCGAAAGATCGCCCCGTGGCACGGTCGTGTGCTCGTCCTCGACCGCGACGATGCCGACGAGTCCACCGGTCACGGTTCGCCCCTGCCCAACCTCATCCACGGCGGCCCCGGTCGGGCCGGCGGTGGTGAGGAGATGGGCGGACTGCGCGGTGTCGAACACTTCATGCAGCGCACCGCGATCCAAGCCTCCCCGGATATGCTCACCGCGATCGGCGGGGAATGGGTCAGCGGTTCGGAGCGCCGCCTCGGCGAGCATCCGTTCACGAAATCGCTTGCGGACCTGCGCCTCGGCGATGCTCTCGAATCCGAATGGCGTGAGGTCACGCTCGACGATATCGAGCACTTCGCGAACTTCACCGGGGACACCTTCTATGCGCACATGAACGAGGAAGCGGCGGCCGCGAACCCGTTCTTCCCGGGCCGCGTGGCCCACGGCTACCTCATCGTGTCCTTCGCCGCGGGGCTCTTCGTCCAGCCTGACCCGGGCCCGGTGCTCGCGAACTACGGACTCGAGGGTCTGACCTTCATCACGCCCGTCTCCCCAGGTGACAAGCTCAAGGTGACGCTCACCGCCAAGCGCATCACTCCGCGTGAGACCGACGAGTACGGTGAGGTCCGCTGGGACGCGCAGGTCGTGAACCAGAACGACGAACCCGTCGCGAACTACGACGTCCTCACGCTCGTGGCCAAGGAGTACTGACCCCCCCCTGGAAATGACGAGTCGACCGGACCAGCCGGTATGAGATGCCCCGCGCCGAGGATGCAGATCCTCCGGCGCGGGGCGATCTGTTTGTGGATTCAGTTGTCGAAGAGTGTTGAATCGGGTACGGGGCCGTTCAGTCTGATTTTGCAATCGCCTCGGCGACGCTGCTGAGGTGCTCATGCATCGCTGCCGCGGCGGCTTGCGGATCTCTGTCGGTGATCGCGTCGATGATCGCAAGGTGCTGTGGCAGAGACACTGCGGGGCGGCCCTCTCGAGCGGAGAGGCGGAACTGATGGCGGACGGCCTGGCCGCGCAGTCTGCGGATGGTGTCAGCGGCAGTGGACTGTCCGCTGATATCGATGATGAGTGTATGGAGTTGTCGGTTCTGATCGGCATAGACGTCCAGGGCGCCCGTTGAAACCGCCTCCGACATGGTGCTTCCGATTGCCCGGAGTTGCTCGATCTGTTCATCGCTGGCCTTAGCGGCGGCCTTCGATGCACAGAGACTCTCGACAGCGGATCGGACTTCGATGATCTCGACGGCCTCCTCGATGGACACTGCCCTCACACGTGCGCCACGGTGCCGGATGCGTTCGATGAGACCTTCGGTGGTCAGCTCGGACAGGGCGATGCGCACATTCCCACGTGACGCTCCGTACTCCTCCGCTATATCCGTCTCTACGAGCCGCTGATTGGGGACGAGCCGCCCCTCCATGATCGCTTCGCGCAGCTGGGCGGCGAGCTTCTCGGCGCTCATCGACTTGCGTCTCTCCGGGGATGAGGCCCGTTGTGCTGTGGGTGTCACAGAGGGGAACAATCCTTTCGCTGTCCGTCGTAATTTCTTGTTCGAGGGCCGAGTCTCTCCGCTCGAGGGGGCCGGTTCTCTTGTTCAGGATATCTGATCTGATGGACAAAATTGTCCACAGGATTGTCAACAATATGATTAACATGTAGGCTCGCTGTCGGTTGGTCGTCGATACGATCGGCTTCGTCAGTTCCAAGCCGAGTGAGAACCCGGCGACACCGACCTGAACAGGTACAAGGAGGTACACCGTTGACGGAAGTCACTACTGATTCCTGGCTGGAGTGGAAGAGGGACTTGGCCGACCCGCAATTGTCATTGCCGCGGTCATCGGTCGACGCGCATTGCCACGTCTTCGGCCCTGCAGCCGAGTTCCCATTTTCCCCGAACCGTAAATACACTCCGGGCGATGCCAGCAAGTCCGACCTCGACAACCTGCATCGGCACCTCGGCATCGACCGCCGAGTCATAGTCCAGGCCAGCTGCCATGGGCGAGACAACTCAGCATTGCTCGATGCTCTCGACCACTTCGGCGATTCGGCTCGGGGCGTAGTTGCTCTTGGGTCGGAGGTCAGCGATGCAGAGCTGAGCTCGATGCATGAGCGCGGGGTGCGCGGAGTCCGATTCAATTTCGTCCGGCGACTGGTGCAGAACCAGCCGCTCGATGAGCTGAAGACCGTCGCCGACAAGATCCGCGACCTCGGCTGGCACATCGTCCTCTACTTCGAACCGCAGGACTTCCCCGAGCTCGAGACGAACTTCGCCTCACTCGGAGTCCCTCTCGTCATCGACCATATGGGACGACCTGATGTCGGCCTGGGTGCAGCCTCGCAGGACTTCTCCGACTTCCTACGATTCGTCGAACGGACTCAAGCGTGGGTCAAGATCAGTTGCCCGGAACGCTTGACCAAGACCGGCCCGTTCGCCCTTAACGACGCCGAGGCCGTCTACGACGATGTCGTGCCCTTCGCCCACAAGGTAATCGACGAGTTCGGAAGCAGAACACTGTGGGGGACGGACTGGCCCCACCCCAACCTGAAAACTCACATGCCTGACGATGCCGTCATGCTCAACTACCTATCGCAGATAACAGAGAACGATCGGGAACTGACGCAGCTGTTGGTGGACAACCCGGAAGCTCTCTACTGGACTGGAGAGACCCGATGACAGAACAGAGCGCCGCCACAGCCAATCCGGTCAACCGGATCAACCGATTGCCCGTGACCAAGGTCCACATCCGGATCATCGTCCTCATTGCCGTCGCATACTTCTTCGAGTTCGCCGATATCAACACGTTTGCGGCCACAGCGCCGGAAATCAGACGGGTGTGGGGCCTCAGCGTCAACTCGGTCGCCTACATCACCTCAATATCTTTCGTCGGTATGTTCATCGGCTCGCTCGTCGGAGGGTGGATCGGCGACAAGTGGGGACGTAAGACGGGCCTCTTGTTGACCACGGGTTGGTTCTCGTTCTTCTCTCTGCTGACGGTCATCGCCTGGGACGGTCTGTCGATGGGCGTACTTCGTTTCCTTACCTCGGCAGGATTGTCCGCTATGACAGTCATCGCGGTCATCTACGTCAACGAACTGTTTCCTGCCAAAGTGCGCGGACGGTACCTCGCCTACGCAATGGTGATCGGCATCTGTGGAACACCGGTGACAACCTTCATCGCAAGCTTCATAGTCCCACTCAGCGACGAGAGCTGGAGGCTCGTCTATGTGTGGGGAGCACTGGGAGGAGTTGTCTTCCTCGGATTCCGGACACTGATCGAGTCTCCTGCTTGGTTGGAGAGCAAGGGACGGATCACCCAGGCTGCTGCGGTACTCACCGACCTGGAGAATCGGATCGAAGCGACCGGAGCGACCATTTCTCCAGCACCGTCGGCCGTGACCGAGGTGAAAGCCTCGCACGGAACACCCTTCCGAACACTCTTCCAGCGCAAATACGCGATCCCACTCATCGTGCTCAGCCTGCTGTGGATCACTCAGACCGTCGGCTTCTTCGGGTACTCCAGCTGGGCTCCGACGCTGCTCGCCGACCAGGGATTCGCCGTTGAGAAATCGATCTTCTACGTTGCTCTCACCACCGTTGGAGCGCCCTTGGGCTCCCTCCTCGCGGCACTGCTTACCGACCGGTTCGAACGTCGGTGGCTGCTGGTCATCGCCGGAACCGTCATCGGCATCTGTGGTCTGCTCTATGGACTGACCTTCAACCCGATCCTCATCGTCGTCTTCGGTTTCCTCGTCAACATGTTCGAGCGCGGCTACACCTCTTTGGCGTATGCCTACTCCCCAGAACTCTTCGACACCCGAACCCGGTCCTTGGGCACCGGACTGACCTACGGTATCGGACGTCTGTCGAATGCAGCGGGGCCGCTGATCATCGCTGCGATCTACACCTCGAACGGTTATTCGTCGGTGTTTGTCTTCATAGCGGGCAGCTGGTTCTTCGGAGCCTTGGTGCTGGCCGTGCTCGGACGATCGACCAGGAAACAGAGGATGTCTGATGAGGCGTCGAGCAACTCAGAGGTCCCCGCATGACGGCTCGACACTCGCAGCTGCGCATTCAGGGCATGCTCATGCGCGGCGGATCGTCCCGCGGACCGTTCTTCCGTGCCGAGGATCTGCCGAGTGATCCGGCAGAACGCAACCGAGTTCTGATCAATGTCCTAGGCAGTCCCCACCCGCTTCAAGTCGATGGCATCGGCGGTGGACATCCGCTGACCAGCAAGGCCGGCATCGTCTCCGTCTCAGATGAGGAGGGAATCGACCTCGACTTCATCTTCGCCCAGATGACTCCTGATTCCGACTCGGTGCAGACCACGGCGAACTGCGGGAACATGCTCGCCGCCGTGGTGCCCTTCGCCATCGAATCGGGACTGCTTACGGCCAACGACGATTGGACAACCGCGGTCGTGAAGTCGCTGAACACGGGCTTGATCTCCAGGATCACCGTGCGAACACCCGAAGCGTCTCCCGGCGGCGAGCGATATGTGGCCTATGCCGGCGATGTCCGGATCGCGGGAGTTCCGGGAACAGGGTCGGGGATAGAAATCCGCTTCGTCGACACCGCAGGCTCGGTGGCGGATTCGATGATGCCTTCCGGCAATCTCATCGATGAGATTACGCTCGATTCCGGGCAGGTCGTCGAGACAACGCTGATCGATAACGGACAGCCCCTGGTTCTCATCCGCGCCACGGACCTCGGACGCACCGGGTATGAGGCAGTGGCAGATCTGAGCGCTGACGAGGAGCTCAAGAACCAGCTCGAGGACATTCGGTTGAAAGCCGGTCGCCTCATGGGACTCGGCGATGTCACCGGGCGCAGCTATCCGAAGATGACTCTGGTCGCAGCACCTGCAGGTGGCGGGACGATCTGCACTCGCAGCTTCATACCCCACCGTGTCCATGAGTCGATCGGCGTTCTGGCGGCACTGACTGTGGCCACTGCCGCACGACTCACCGGAACCGTCGCAGCGACGGTATCCCCGGCCGACGGTGCTGACGCTACGGCCGTTGACGACGGGGGAACGCAGATCCTCACCATAGAGCATCCCAGCGGAGGATTTGATGTCGCATTGGAATGCGACTCGGCCGGACAGACCACCGGTGCCGGAATCACCCGCACGGCACGACTGCTGATGTCCGGAGAATTCCACCTTCACAGCCAGACAGATCTCTGACACATCACCGTATGAAAGGCACAAGAATGATCATCGATTGTCATGGGCACTACACCACCGCGCCCGGGCAGCTCGGCGAGTGGCGGAAGCAACAGCTCTCTGCGTTCGAAGACGGAACATCACGACCGTCTCGGGGGCCGTCGATCAGCGATGATGATATCCGCGAATCGCTAGAAGCCAATCAGCTTCGTCTGATGGACGAACGAGGAATCGATCTCACTGTCTTCTCCCCGCGAGCTTCGTTCATGGCGCATCACCTCGGAGACTTCGCGATCTCCGCCGAATGGGCCCGGATCTGCAACGATCTGTGTGTCAGAGTCGCTGAACTCTATCCCGGACGATTCGCTCCTGCCGCTATGCTGCCGCAGTCGCCCGGAGTCGACCCTGCGAGCAGTGTGGAAGAGATCAGACGCGTAGTGGACGAACACGATGTCGTTGCAATCAATCTCAATCCGGATCCCTCCGGAGGGTACTGGTCATCGCCGCCACTGACAGATGAGCAGTGGTTCCCGATCTACGAGGCCATGATCGAATACGAACTTCCTGCGATGATCCACGTCTCGACTTCAGCGAACCCCGCCTTCCACACGACAGGGGCCCACTATCTCAACGCCGACACGACCGCGGTCATGCAGCTCATCGAAGGAGACTTGTTCACTCGATTCCCCGAACTCCAGTTTGTGATCCCCCACGGAGGAGGTGCCGCACCATATCACTGGGGACGATTCCGAGGGCTGGCACAAGCCATGGGCAAGCCGACGTTAGACGAGCATCTGCTCGGCAATGTCTCCTTCGACACCTGCGTCTACCACCAGCCCGGCATCGACGAGCTGCTCTCGGTCATCCCAACGGAAAATGTCCTCTTCGCGTCGGAGATGATCGGCGCCGTTCGTGGAATCGACCCAACGACCGACCGCTACTTCGACGATACGGTCGCCTACATCGAAGGCGCAGACCTCACCCACGAACAGAGGAAGGCCATCTTCAGCGACAATGTCCGCCGCATCTATCCCAGATTGCAGCGTCGTTTGGAATCCATAGGACTTTGAATCGGTAGCAGCCACGCCTAGCCCCATCCACCCAGAACTCAGATCTGTAATCAGGAGAACATCGCACCATGTATGACCTCGGAGTCGTCCACACCACGATAGACCGTCCCAACCCCGACGACGTTGCTGCGCTCAGCGAATTCGGCGTAGCGACTGTCCACGAAGCAATGGGGCGTGTTGGCTTGATGCGGCCCTATCTTCGTCCTGTCTATTCCGGGGCCGCTATGTGTGGCCCGGCTGTGACTGTGCTGCTGCAACCAGGCGACAATTGGATGCTTCACGTCGCCACCGAACAGATTCATGAAGGTGACGTCGTCGTGGCGGGGTGCACGACGGAGAGTACGGACGGCTTCTTCGGCGAGTTGCTTGCCACATCTATGAAAGCCCGAGGAGCCAAGGGGCTCGTCATCGACGGTGGCTGCCGAGATACACAGGAACTCGAAGGTCTCGACTTCCCTGTGTTTGCGCGCTCCGTACACGCCAAAGGGACAGTCAAAGCAACACTCGGATCCGTCAACGTCCCCATCGTCTGTGCCAATGCGTTGGTCACCCCCGGTGATGTCGTCGTGGCGGATGCAGACGGAGTCGTCGTCGTCCCGAAAGATCGAGTGAAGACCGTCGCAGAAGCGTCGCGACGTCGCGAAGACCGCGAAGCGGAGAAACGCGCAGAGTTCGAGGCCGGAGTGTTGGGACTCGACCTCTATGAGATGAGAGCACCGTTGGAAGCGACGGGGCTCAAGTATGTCGATTGAGCCGACAACCTAGCGCTGACGAGGTGCTTTACTCCCGGGGGACGCGGACCTTGAGCGATGACGGACAGATCGTCACGGTCGCCGGGGTCTGTGAGACCGCATCACCGTCGGCGACGATCTCGACCGGAGCCGCCCCTGCGGGCGTGTCGATGCGGATCTCGCGAGCCCGGTCGAAGTGGATGTTCGGGTGACGCTTGTGCTTGCCCGACATGAACGCGAGGAGCTCGACAGCGAGCTTCGGCAGGAATGCCTCCCTGAGCAGGACGACGTCGATGAGACCGTCATCGAGCTGGGCCTCGGGGGACAGGCTGATTCCGCCGCCGTAGCGACCGGAGTTCGCGAACCCCGCGGTCAGGCCGCGGAAGTCGAGGCGCTGACCGTCGACGGTCAGTTCGAGGTCGATGCTTTTGGGCGGCAGGAGCGCACGCAGGATCCCGTACAGGTACACCCAGTGCCCCCTGACGAACCTCGCCGAGTTCGCGTGCTGCTGGACGGCCGAGTCGAGGCCGAGGCAGACGTTGCCGAGGCTGATCGTGCCGTCGAGGTCGAGGACGTCGATGGTCCGATCGCGGCCTTCGGCGATGACGGCCACAGCCTCCTCGGTGTCCTTCGGGATGCCGAGCTTGCCGATGAGGTCATTGCCGCGGCCACCGGCGATGATGCCCAGCGAGGCGTTAGTGCCGATGAGGCCCGCCGCCACCGAGCGGGCCATTCCGTCACCGCCGAGGGCGCCGACGACCGGAGCACCCCCAGCGGCGAACCCGGCCGCGAGCTCCTTCGCATGCTCCTCGCTCGTGCTCCGCACCAGCTGCGCCTCGAGACCGTGTGAGGCGAAGGCATCGACGAGCGGATCGATGCGTCTGAGCACGGCTCCCCGGCGGGCCGTGGGGTTGAGGATGATGGGCACGCTCACAGCTGGTCCGGTCCGTTCATGAGTTTGCCCGGGTTCATGATCCCGGTCGGGTCGACCTCGGCCTTGGCCGCCCGCAGCATCCGCAGCCACATCTGGCCGGTCTCGGCCGGCAGCCATGGAGCATGGTCGGTGCCGACGGCATGGTGGTGGGTGATCGTCCCGCCGCCTGCAACGATGGCGTCGCTGGCCGCGGATTTCAGGGCCTTCCACTGGGCGATCTCCGCACCGACCTGCTGCTTGGCGAAGACCGTGTAGTACAGCGAACAGCCCGAGGCGTAGAGGTGCGAGACGTGGCAGAGCACGAACGCGGGTGTGCCGCGCTCGGCCATCTCCGCCTGGATGGCCGCGCTGATCGAGTCGTGGAGTTCTTCCACCTTCGACCAGGGAGCCGACGTCTCCATCGTTTCGACGATCATGCCCTCACGCAGCAGCTGATCACGCAGATACGGAGTCGAGAAGCGGTGCTTCTCCCACGAGGTCTCGGGAACGGAACCGAGGTTGACGCCCCCACGCCGACGCACGATCGCACGCCCCTGGGAACGACGCGCCCGCACATCGGACTGAGCACCGTCGTAGCGGACGACGAGCAGGCACGGGGTCGTGATTCCGCGCGCACGCAGGTAGGCGAGAACGCCCTTGCGCTGCAGCTCGCTGCCGAGCTGGGCGAGACCGAACGCTGTCTCGTTGACATCGGACAGGCGCGCGATGTCCAGATGCAGTCCCGACTGCTCCATCTCCCGCAGCGCCGCGGTGCCCGAGGCGAAATCGGGGAAGAACCAGGAGTCGGCCTGCACGGAACTCGGCACACGACGGATCCGCAGGGTCGCCTCGGTGATGATGCCCAGCGTTCCCTCGGAGCCGACGAAGAGCTGGCGCGGGTTCGGCCCGGCCGCGGTCGCCGGGGTGGTGCGCAGTTCGACGGGACCAGCCGGGGTCGCCACGCGCAGACCGTGCACGTTCTCATCGATGCGCCCGTAGCCGGTCGACTGCTGACCTGCCGAACGGGTGGCGACCCAGCCGCCGACGGTGCTGAACTCGAAGGACTGCGGGTAGTGGGCGAGGGTGAAGCCGCGCGCCTGCAGCGTCTCCTCGAGGTCGGGTCCGAAGACCCCGGCCTGAACGGTCGCCGTCAGCGACTCCTCATCGATGTCGACGACCTGATCGAGCCGGGTCAGGGAGATGCTCACGACCGCGGAGAATTCGCCGCGGACGGCATCGACGCCGCCGACGACGCTGGTGCCGCCGCCGAAGGGAACGACCGCCACGGATTGTTCGGCACACACGGCCAAGAGGGCGTCCACCTCGGCGGTGGAGGCGGGATAGACCACCGCATCCGGAGCCGACGTCAGCTGACCGGCGCGCAGGCGGATGAGGTCGGGCAGGCTGCGCCCGGCGGCATGGGAGATGCGGGTCGCGCGGTCGTCGCGGACGAATTCCTCGCTCACGATCTCGCCGAGGCGGGTCCGCACCTGGTCGGTGAGCGTCGATTCGGGGAGAGCGACGTCCTCGAGTTCCACATGCGGTCGGTCGACTCCGGCCGGCCACCCGCAGTGCTTGCTCAGGATCACCTTCGCGCCGGGCTTGACCGGACCGTCATTGCCGTCCTCGCCCCAGCCCCACCAGCGCATACGCGGCCTCGTGTTGTCCATGATCGTCATCCTTCGTGTCGTGATTCGGTGGTGAGTTCCGGGGCCAGCCGGACCACAGCGTCATAGAGGTCGTCGCGATCGGCGTCGACGAGTCCCCACCGGGTTCGCCGGTCGATGACGTCCTCGACCGTGAGGGCGAGCTCGTGCTCGACGGCGAAGCGGACTTCCGCACCGGTCAGCGGGATCCCTTCGCGCACGGGTTCGCTGAGGGTGGGATCGGCATCGCCATAGGCGGCCACCAGTGCGGCGTCGGTCCCATAGGTCGCGACGAGGCGGTCGGGCAGGCCGGGGGCGGGAGTGCCCTTGCCGACGAGTCCGAGTTCCGTCGTCCGGCACGGTCCGGCCCGCAGACCGCCGACTTTGACGGCGTCGTCGACGGCGTCTTCGGCCATGCGCCGGTAGCCGGTGAGCTTGCCGCCGACGATGGTCAGCGCCCCGGTCCGCGAATCGCGCAGCAGAGCGTGCTTGCGGGAGAGATCGGCGCTGGAGGAGGAATCGCTGCTCTTGACCAGGGGGCGGAAGCCGGCGTAGCTGCCGACGATGTCCTCGGGTGTGAGTTCGTCCTCGAGCACGGCGTTGATCGTGTTGAGGAGGAACGTCGTCTCGTCGGCGTCCGGATGGGCGCGCTCGGGGATCGGGCCGTGGTGCGCATCGTCGGTGAGGCCGATCATGACCAGACTGTTGTGCCACGGCACGGCGAAGACGTAGCGGCCGAAGTGACCGGGCACGGGTGCGGTGATCGCGGCCTGCGGGTCGCCCAGGCGGGAGGCCGGCACGAGGATGTGCGAGCCCTTGCTCGGGGCCAGCTCGACCTCGTCGGACAGGGTGTCGGACCAGACGCCGGCGGCATTGATGATCTGCCGGGCGCCCAGGATGTGCTCATCGCCGGTGAGGCGGTCGGTGATGTGCACGCGCGTGGGTTCGATGCCGGTCGCCTCGGCGTAGGTGATGATGCGCCCGCCGTGGGAGGCCGCGGTTCGGGCCAAGGCGACGACGAGGCGGGCGTCATCGATGAGCTGGCCGTCCCAGCTGAGCAGCCCGCCGCGCAGGCCCTCGGTCGCCGTGGTCGGGGCGAGCTTGCGGACGGCATCGGCCGAGACGCGGCGCGGGTGGGGGAGCAGGTCCTTCGGGGTGCGCGCGAGCATGCGCAGGAAATCGCCGGCGTGGAAGCCGGTGGATGTCACGGCGGCTTCGACGCGACCGATGTGCGGGTGCAGCGGGAAGATCATCGGCATGGGCCGGATGAGGTGCGGGGCGATGGTGTTCATCAGCCGGCCGCGTTCGACGGCCGATTCCCAGGCGATCGCGACATCGGCCTTGGCGAGGTAGCGCAGACCGCCGTGGGCGAGCTTCGATGACCAGCTGCTCGTGCCCGAGGCGAGATCACCGCGTTCGACGAGGGTGACGGACAGCCCCCGGCTGGCCGCGTCGAGTGCAACGCCGACACCGGTGAATCCGCCGCCGATGACGACGACGTCGGAGATATTCGCCGAGGCGGTCGACAGATCGCGTTCACGCTGAGCGGCATTGAGGGCCGAGGTGCTCGCTGGTCTGGCGGAACCGTGTCCCGCGGCGTCGGCACCGGTGTCTGTTGAGGTGGAATCCATTCCCTACCCTTCTGGTACGAGGTCGTACCAGTTTGCAATCGCCCGTCACTGTTGTCAAGATCACACTGTGACTACCAGAGGACGCCCGTACGCCGGCGCCAGCCGTGAAGCGCGTGAAAGCGCCCGGCGGGAGCAGATCATCGCTGCCGGAATCGAGCTGTTCGGAACTCAGGGATACCGGGCGGCCACCGTCGGAGCGGTCTGCGAGAGAGCGGGGCTGAATAAGCGCTACTTCTACGAATCCTTCGCTGCCCTCGAAGACCTGCTGGTCGAGGTCTACGAACGCGTCGTCGCCGATCTGCGGGCCGCGGTGCTCGCCGGCGGTGGGGCTGATTCAGGCGGGTCGGATGGCGCCACAGTTGCGCCCGGCGGTGAGGCCATGGCGGTGCTGCGCGGCTTCATGGGCGGCTTCCTCGGGTGGGCGCAGGACAATCCGATCTTCGCGCGGGTCCACCTCTTCGAAGTCCTCGGCGTCAGTGCGCGCATCGACGAACTCTATCGTCGGCATGGCCGGGTGATCGGCGGCGAGCTCGCCGATTCGCTCGCGGCGGCGATCTCGAACAGCGGGCTCAGCGATACGCGTCGGCGCGTGCTCGGTGATCTGCTCGTCGGCGCCGGCATCCAGATCGTCGTCGACTGGGTCATCGGCGACTATCAACCGCCGAAGCAAGAGCTGCTCACCGAGGTCGAGTCGACGCTCGACTGGGTGCTCACCGCCGGAATGGGCGGGGAAGACTGAGCCGGGACAGGACTCTGGCTTAAGCTTCCAGGCCTTGGAAGGCCATCGTCGTGACCGCCTCGGCGATGGTGTCGGGGTCGACGGGATAGCTGGGCCGGTACCACTCGGTGATCGAGTTGACCATGCCGAAGAGCAGACGCGTGACGAGGCCGGGGGTGAAATCCGAGCGCAGACCGCCCTCGGCGATGGCGGCCTCGACGAGCGCGCGGACTTTCGCATCGATGGCGCGGCGGGCCTCGAGGGCGTCGCGCTCCAGCGGTGAGTTGCCGCGCACCCGCAGCAGCAGGGTCACCGAATGGTGGTACTCGATGAGGATGACCACGCTGGCGCGCACGGCGAGGCGCAGGCGTTCGAGCGCGGTGACGTCGGCACGCAGACTCTCGGTCTCCACTGCGGAGTCGAGCGCCCGGACCCCCCGGCTGATCGCCAAATGCAGCAGCTCTTCCTTCGACTTCACATGGTGGTATATCGCGGACTTCGTGATGCCGAGCTCACGGGCAACCGTGTCCATGGACGTGCCGTCGTAGCCGCGGGAGACGAAGACTTCGGTGGCCTTGTTGATGAGTGTCTCCCGGTCGTATCCGGGACGGCCGCGACGCGAGCGCTTGGGGGCGGTCGCCTCGGCGGGGGTGGTCGGCGAATCCGCGGCGGGGATCGGCGAATCCTCGGCGGCCGCAGACGTCGCCGCCGGTGGGGTCGACGAGGGGGAGGGCGATTCGGGCATGCGCATCAGTCTAATCGGCCACCTCGGTGCGTGCCGCGACGCAGGTCACAGCACTCACCTCAGCACGGGTCGATGACCTCGCTTCAGCACATGCCCCGCACCTCATCTCAGCGCACGCCTTCGCGGCGGTCGATGATGCGCTTGAGCTTGCCGACCGAGCGCGGCAGGTCGCCGGGCATCTTGATGTCGACGCCGCAGGAGACGCCGAGGCGCTCCTTGACGCGCGCGGCCACGAGCTTGTCGAGGCCGTCGAGTTCGACGGCGCCGACGCCTTCGCGGGCCTCTACCTCGACGGTCATCTCGTCCATCCGGCCAGGACGGGTGAGCACGAGCTGGAAGTGCGGGCTCAGCGGGGTGAATTCGAAGAGCACGGACTCGACGTTCGCGGGGTAGACGTTGACGCCGCGGATGATCATGAGGTCATCGGAGCGGCCGGTGATGCGCGAGATGCGGCGGAAGTTCGGGCGCGCGGTTCCCGGCAACAGGGTCGCCAGATCGTGCGTGCGGTAGCGGATGATCGGCAGCGCCTCCTTCGTCAGCGAGGTGAAGACGAGTTCGCCCTCCTGGCCGTCGGGCAGCACCTCACCGGTGAAGGGGTCGACGATCTCCGGGTAGAAGTGGTCCTCCCAGATCGTCGGCCCGTCCTTCGTCTCCGCGGCTTCGCAGGCCACGCCCGGGCCCATGACCTCGGAGAGGCCGTAGATGTCGACGGCGTTGATGTTGAAGGACTGCTCGATCTCCTTGCGCATCTCGTCCGTCCACGGCTCGGCACCGCAGATCGCGGTCTTCAGGCTCGTGGTCGTCGGGTCGATGCCCTGCTTGTGGAACTCGTCGAGGATCGTGAGCAGGTACGTCGGAGTGGCGGTGATGAGATCGGGTTTGAAGTCCTGGATGAGCTGCACCTGCCGCGGGGTCTGACCGCCGGAGATCGGGACGACGGTGAAGCCGTGCCGTTCGGCGCCGTGGACGCCGAGGCCGCCGGTGAACAGCCCGTACCCGTAGGCGTTGTGCATCATCTGCCCGCGCTTGCCGCCGGCGGCGATGATCGACCGAGCGATGAGGCTGCCCCACCGATCAAGATCGCCCGTCGTGTACCCGACGACCGTCGGCAGGCCCGTCGTGCCCGAGGAGGCATGGATGCGTGCGACCTGCTCACGCGGGACCGCGAAGAGCCCGAACGGATAGTTGTCACGCAGGTCCTGCTTGTTCGTGAACGGCAGCTTCGCGATGTCGTCGAGACTCGTGATGTCGTCCGGAGTCACGTCCAGATCGTCGAAGGCCTTCCGGTAGAACGGCACGTTCTCGTACACGGAAGTCACCGTGGTCTTGAGATTCCGCAGCTGATCGGCGCGCAGCTCGTCCAGGCTCATCCGTTCGCCGGCGTCGAGGTCGGTGTCAGTCATCTTTGTCTCCTTGCGCAATTCTTCTTCGTGTCGGATCCGGCCGGTGCGTCGGATCCGAAGACCGCCGAGGCGGGGCTCCGGGTGCTGGTGCCGTGTCGTCAGCGGGTGGTTGGGTGGGGTGTTGTTGTTCCTGCGGGGTCTGCTGACTGTGGGGTCTACTGCTTGCGGGGAGGGAGGGTGCGGGAGCGGCCGCGGTAGGTCGCGATGATCTCGTCGCCTCGGGTGACGGTGATGTCGTAGATGCCAGAGCGGCCCTGCTTGACGACCTCGTGGCCGCGCGCGATGAGTTCATCGCCGATATGGGTCGGCTTGAGGAAGTCGATGTCTCCGCCCGAGGCGACCGTGATGGATCCGGGATAGTTGCAGGCCATGGCGAAGGTCGTGTCGGCGAAGAGGAAGATGTATCCACCGTGGGTGATGTCGTGGCCGTTGGTCATGATCTCGGTGATCGTCATCGAGCACTGCGCCCAGCCGGGTCCGTGATCATCGACCGTGATGCCCAAGTGCTGGGAGGCGCGGTCATTGGCGAACATCGCGGCGGCGCCGGTGAGCTGCTCGGCGGGAGCCGCCTCGGTGGACTGGTTGGTGGGGGAGACCGCCTCGGTGGGGGAAGGTTCGTTTGGCGTCTCCGACTCCGCGGTCGTCGTGTCGTGGGCGGGTTGTCCCATAGTCGGCTCCTCCTCGAGTCGCGGTGTGGGGCGCCTGTGTTCATCCTGCGCTGGCAGGGTGCAGACGTCGCTGCGCTTGGACGACGGTGAAAGATCCCCCATGTTCCCGGACAGGCAGCCCGCCGGAGAATTAACGACCATCTGGTCAATAAATATCGTTCCGATCGTCGTCGCTGTCAAGTCCTGGCTTGGCGCGTCAGTCGAATCGCGCACGCATCGGCAGGCAACTCTCGCGGGTGTGGGCAGGCAGCGTCTGTGGGTGTCGGCAAACGGCTCCTGCAGGCGAGAAATGGTCGCAATCGGATAGCCGCCGGGCAAAAGCGGGTCGCTATCGGATACTTTTCGGCGCTGAAAGTATCCGATAGCGACCTACATTCGGGTGGTGCGGTGGTGGAGTGCGACCGCTGCGGGCACCGGATCGAGATTCTCCGGTCGATCCGCGTCGTTCTGAGCAATGAAACCGCCTTGGAGTGACCGGAGAATGCGCTGGCCCGGCTCCACGCTCGGCATTGCACCCCGGCGCGGGGTATGCGACACTATTATCAACAATACAGAACAAATGGTCAGTAAATGGATGTCGCAGTCCGAAGGTTCTACGATGGTCGGACCGATAGCGAGGTCGGCGGCTGCTGACCGAGGCAGGTCCTGACAAGGGCACATCCAAGGGTGGAGTGGTCATGACAACTCAAGTGAACGACAACCGCTACGACGAGTCGCAGCTGCAGGCGCAGTTCGACCAGACGATCGAGGCCAAGGATCGGATCGAACCGCGCGACTGGATGCCCGAGGCGTACCGCAAGACGCTCATCCGTCAGGTTGCGCAGCACGCGCACTCGGAGATCATCGGCATGCAGCCTGAAGGCAACTGGATCTCCCGCGCCCCCTCGCTGCGCCGCAAGGCGATCCTGCTGGCCAAGGTCCAGGACGAGGCCGGGCACGGACTCTACCTCTATTCGGCCGCCGAGACCCTGGGCGCCACCCGCAACGAGCTCACCGAGAAGCTCATCGCCGGTCGCCAGAAGTACTCCTCGATCTTCAACTACCCGACCCTGTCCTACACGGACGTCGGCACGATCGGCTGGCTCGTCGACGGCGCGGCCATCTGCAACCAGGTGCCGCTGTGCCGGACGTCCTTCGGCCCCTACGGTCGCGCGATGATCCGCATCTGCAAGGAAGAGTCCTTCCACCAGCGCCAGGGCTATGAGCTGCTCATGACGATGATGCGCGGCACAGAGGCTCAGCGCGAGATGGTCCAGGAATCGGTCAACCGCTTCTGGTGGCCGGCGCTGATGATGTTCGGACCCCCCGACGACAACTCCCCGAACACCGAGCAGTCGATGGCCTGGGGCATCAAGACCCACACCAACGACGAGCTGCGCCAGAAGTTCGTCGACATGTCCGTCCCGCAGGCCGAGGCCCTCGGCGTGACCTTCCCCGACGAGGGTCTGAAGTGGAACGAAGAACGCGGACACTACGACTTCTCGACCCCGAACTGGGACGAGTTCTGGGCTGTCGTCAAGGGTGACGGACCCTGCAACGAACAGCGCCTGGCCCATCGCAAGCGCGCATGGGATGACGGGGCGTGGGTGCGCGAAGCCGCGCTCGCCTTCGCAGAGAACCAAGCCGCCGAGGCAGCGGCCGACGAGACTCCCGCCGCCGGAGTCGAGACCACCACACCCGAGGAGAGTGCGAAATGACCGAGACCAACCCCGGCGCCACCTCGGCGAAGGACAACACCGCTTCGGCGAGCGGCAGCGCGAGTTCGACCCGCGGCGAATGGCCACTCTACGAGGTCTTCGTGCGCGGCAAGCGCGGACTCAACCATGTCCATGTCGGCTCCCTGCACGCCGCCGATGACCAGATGGCCATCCACCACGCCCGCGACGTCTACACCCGACGCAACGAAGGCGTGAGCATCTGGGTCGTCCGCGCCGCCGACATCACAGCCTCGAGCCCGGACGAGAAGGACCCGATGTTCGCCCCCAGCGGCGACAAGGTCTACCGCCACCCGACCTTCTACGACATCCCCGACGATGTCCCCCACATGTGAGAAGGGGAGACGAATGACTGCGAACAACGAACCCACCATCAACGTCGAACACGACGAGGCGGGCACCAACGTCGAACACGACACGCACGACAACGCGTACTCAGGGCTGCTCGTCAACGACGCGAACTGGGCCTTCGGCACCGACTTCGAAGACCCCCTGGCCGGCGTCGACACAACCGTGCCCGCAGGCGTCGACGCGAAGGACCTCGGAGCGTACTGCCTCATGCTCGGCGATGACGCGCTCGTCTTCTCCCAGCGCATCTCCGAATGGTGCTCGAACGCCCCAGACCTCGAAGAGGACATCGCGCTGGCGAACATCGCCCTCGACCTCCTCGGCCAGTCGCGACTCCTGCTCGCCCGCGCTGCAGCCGCCGATCCGGAGCTCGTGCCCGAGCTGCCCGCCGGCTCGCCCGTGCCCGATGAGGACCGACTGGCGTTCTTCCGCAACGACCTCGCCTTCCGCAATGTGCGTCTGGCCGAGGTGCCCAACGGCGACTTCGCCGAGGCGGTTGCGAAGATCCTCATCTACTCCACCTGGCGCCTGTCGATCTTCGAACGCCTCACCACCAGCCGCGACACCGTGCTCGCCGCGATCGCTGAGAAGGGCGTCAAGGAGATGTCCTACCACCGCGACTTCGCCGGACGCTGGGTCGTGACTCTGGCCCGCGGCACCGAGGAATCGAAGTCTCGCCTGGTGAAGGCGCTTGACGGCCTGTGGCCGCTGTGGACCGAGCTCTTCGAAACCCACCCGGTCGAAGCCAATGTTGACGAAGCCGGAATCGGCGTCGACCCCGCCGAGGTGGCCGATGAGGCCGGTGTCATCCTCGACCAGGTGTTCGCCGCCGCCGGCATCGACCGTCCCGAACGCGGATCCCTCGCCGGAGTCGGCGTCCACGGGAACAAAGGCCGCGACGGACTGCACACCGAAGCCCTGTCGAAGCTGCTCGCCGATATGCAGGTCGTCGCCCGCGAACATCCGGAGGGACAGTGGTGACCGCCATGCTGCAGACCCACGCGAGCGATGCCGCTGCGGCTCATTCGCCGAGCGACGCTGCTACGGCTCACACGACCGCGATCGAGAACCCCGCCGAGGCGATCGTTCGTGCCCGTGCCGCCGCCGAACGCGTCACGGACCCGGAGATGCCGATGCTCACCTTGCTCGACCTCGGGGTGCTCCGCGACGTCTCCATCGAGGACGGCCGCGTCGTCACCACCATCACCCCCACCTATTCGGGCTGCCCGGCGATGGCGACGATGCGCGATGACCTGCAGCGCGAGCTCCTCGACGCCGGATTCCCCGACGCCGAGGTTCGCGTCTCCCTGTCCCCGGCCTGGACGAGCGACTGGATCACTGAGCGCGGCAAGCAGGCCCTCAAGGACGCCGGCATCTCCCCACCCGGAACCGCGCCCCGCCGCGACGGCCCGGTGGCGCTGACGCTCATGCCCACCCGCCGCGCCGTCACCTGCGTGCTGTGCGGATCGGACAATGTGCGCCTGTCCTCCGAATTCGGCCCGACCGCATGCAAGGCCATGTACCAGTGCCTCGACTGCCTCGAACCGTTCGACCATGTGAAGGAGATCTGATGACACAGACGATCGATCAGACCGCCGAGGCGGCTCCCGCCAACCGATCCGCCGCGGGCTCCTCCCGGTCGAGTTTCTATCCCCTGACCGTGAAGTCCGTCGACCACCTCACCGAGGACTCCGCGGCCGTGACCTTCGACGTGCCGAGCGAATACGCCGAACTCTTCGACTTCGCCGCCGGTCAGTCGCTGACGCTGCGGCGCACGATCGACGGGGCCGAGCACCGTCGCACCTATTCGATCTGCGCCCCGGCCGGGGCCGATCCCCGTATCGGGGTGCGCGAGGTGCCCGAAGGACTGTTCTCCCTGTGGCTGGTCAACGAGGTTCGTCCCGGAGACGTCATCGACGTCCAGCCGCCTTCGGGCAGCTTCCGCGCCGATGCCTCAGTCGGCGGAAAGCACCTGTGCATCGCCGCCGGTTCCGGCATCACCCCGATGCTCTCGATCGCCGCGACAGTGCTGTCCAACCCGGACGCCTCGGTGACCCTGCTCTACGGCAACCGGAAGACGAACACAGTGATGTTCGCCGAGGAGCTCGCCGACCTCAAGGACGCCCGGAACCAGCAGCTCGACCTCGTCCACGTCCTCTCCCGCGAACCCCGCGAGGTCGACCTCTTCTCGGGCCGCCTCGATGAGGAGAAGCTGCGAGAGCTGCTCACCGCCATCGTTCCGATCGGGGACATGGACCATGTGTGGCTGTGCGGACCTTTCGGGATGCTCAACGATGCACGGAAGGTCCTCGCCGAATTCGACGTGCCCAAGGACCGCATCCACTTCGAACTCTTCTACGTCGACGAACCGCCACCGGAAGTCGTCCACGCGGACAAGGTCGTCGAAGGCGCCACCAGCGACGTCACGGTCGTGCTCGACGGACGCAGAACCACCTCGGCGATGTCGCAGGGCAAGACCATCCTCGATTCCGCTCAGGAATCGCGGTCGGATCTGCCCTTCGCCTGCAAGGGCGGAGTGTGCGGAACCTGCCGCGCGAAGATCTGCGGCGGCGAGGTCAACATGGTCCGCAACTACGCCCTCGAGGACGCCGAGGTCGAGGCGAACTTCGTCCTCACCTGCCAGACGTTCCCCGTCAGCGACGAAGTCATCGTCGACTACGACTCCTAACCCGCACCACAACTGATCGTCACCCCTGAGCGAGGAGACCCATGCCCGAGGCATTCATTCTGGACGGACTGCGCACCCCCATCGGACGCTACGGAGGCGCACTGGCCGATCAGCGGCCCGACGACCTCGTGGCGACCACGATGAAGACCGTCATCGATCGGGCGGGAATCGACCCGGCCGACATCGACGAGGTCATCCTCGGCTCGGCGAACCAGGCCGGTGAGGACAACCGGAACATCGCACGCATGGCCGTGCTCCTCGCCGGTCTGCCCGAATCCGTACCCGGATTCACCGTCAACCGCCTGTGCGCCTCCGGGATGACCGCGATCACCACGGCGCGGGCGATGATCGTCGCCGGTGACGCCGAGGTGGTCGTGGCCGGGGGAGTCGAATCGATGACGCGTGCCCCCTGGGTGACCGAGAAGCCGCAGCGGGCGTGGGCGAAGCCCGGCCGCAGCTGGGACACCTCGATCGGGTGGCGGTTCACGAACCCCGCCTTCGGTGAGGACACGACCCTGTCGATGCCGCAGACGGCTGAGCGTGTCGCCGAGAAGTGGAAGCTCACCCGTGAGGCCCTCGACGAATTCGCCTATCAATCGCATCAGAAGGCTCTGGCCGCTGCCGCCGACGGCAGCTTCGATCCGGAGATCCTGCCTATCGGCGACGTCACCGCCGATGAGGGACCACGGGCGGATTCGACCCTGGAGAAGCTCGGGAAACTGCGGCCCATCCACGGACCCGGCGGACTCATCACCGCCGGCAACTCGTCCTCGCTCAACGACGGCGCCGCCGTCGTCGTGCTCGTGTCCGAAGACTATGCGAACAGACACGGACTGAACCCACGAGCTCGCGTCGTCGCCGGCGCCAATGCCGGAGTCTCCCCGGAGATCATGGGCATCGGTCCCGTGCCCGCGACCCGGAAGGTGCTCGAACGCACCGGGTGGAACGTCGGTGACCTCGAGGCCGTCGAACTCAATGAGGCCTTCGCCTCCCAGTCGCTGGCGTGCATGGGCGACCTCGGACTCGACCCGGACACCGTCAACGGCTTCGGCGGAGCGATCGCGCTCGGCCACCCGCTGGGCTGCTCGGGCACCCGCATCACCCTGACCCTGCTCAACCGTCTTGAGCAGGCCGATGCGAAGAAGGGCCTGGCGACCATGTGCGTGGGTGTCGGTCAGGGTTCGGCGCTGCTGCTGGAGCGCGCATGAGCGCGGGCGGCTCCCCGGTGCTCATCGAACGCCATTCGGACCGGACGATCATCCGTCTCAACCGGCCCGAGGTGCGCAACGCCATCGACCAAACGATGGTTGAGGCGCTGCACGCGGTGTGCGCCGAACTCGAGGCCGAACCGAAGGTCGCGATCCTCACCGGCACCTCCGGGGTCTTCGCCGCCGGCGCCGATATCGCCCAGCTGCGCAACCGTCGCCGTGATGACGCGCTGGCCGGAATCAACTCGAAGATCTTCTCCCGCATTCAGGAACTGCCGATGCCGGTCATCGCGCTCGTCGAGGGATTCGCCCTCGGCGGCGGTGCCGAACTCGCCTTCGCCGCGGACTTCCGCATCGGCACCCCGTCGACGAAGATCGGCAACCCGGAGACCGGGCTCGGCATCCTCGCCGCGGCCGGGGCCGCGTGGCGTCTGCGTGAACTCGTCGGCGAACCCCGGGCCAAGGAGATCCTGCTCGCCGGGCGCACGCTGCAGGCCGATGAAGCCAAAGCGATCGGCCTGCTCAACGACGTCGTCGATCCCGAGGACCTCGAACTCGCCGGTCAGGCGCTTGCCGACCGGATTGCAAGCTTCGCACCTCTGGCCGTGCGGCTGAGCAAGTCCGCGTTCCACGCACCGCGTGATGCCCACCCGCTCATTGATAATGTGGCGCAGGCCGTGCTCTTCGAAACCGAAGAGAAGTTCGCGCGGATGGATGCGTTCCTGTCCAAACGCGAGGCCAAGAAGGCGAAGAAGGCGGCCGAACAGGCGGCAGAACAGGCCGCCGCGCAGGAAGCGCAGGAAGCGCAGGAACGGGCGAAGGCCGAGGCCGTGCCCACCGAAGCGATGGACCAGCAGCGCGAACCGCGCACCCGAGAAGAAGGCGACAACGCATGAGCGAGACCACCGACACGACCGCCACCGCCACCACGGATACCGCCGGCACCACCAGCACCGACACGCCCGCGACCGGCACTGACACTCCTGTGACCGGCACCGTCGTCGCCGATGCGGCAGTCGCCGCGCGCGTGCCCGAGACCGTCGGCGTCTATGGCGGCGGCCGGATGGGTGCAGGCATCGCACATGCCTTCGCCACCGCCGGGGCACGCGTCATCGTCATCGAGAGCACCGAGGACACCGTGGCCGCCGCCCGGGAGCGCATCGACGCCTCGATCGAGAAATCGCGGTCGAAGGGCATCGATGTCCCCGGCACTGTCGTCGTCGACCGTGACCCGACCCTGCTCGACCAGGCGCTCCTCGTCGTCGAAGCCGTGCCCGAGATCATCGAACTCAAACAGGAGATCCTCGCCACGATCGCGAAGCACGCTCCTGCCGCGAGCATCGGCACGAACACCTCGGCGCTGTCCATCGACGAACTCGCCGCCGGACTGCCCCGACCGCAGGCCCTCATCGGTCTGCACTTCTTCAACCCGGTGCCCGTGTCCGAACTGGTCGAGGTCGTCGTCGGCACCCACACGGACCCCCGCCTCGTCGAGGTCGCCAAGGGATGGGTGGCCGGACTGGGCAAGACGGCGATCACGGTCAAGGACTCGCCCGGGTTCGCCTCCTCCCGCCTCGGTGTGGCCCTGGCCCTCGAGGCCATGCGGATGGTCGAGGAAGGCGTCGCCAGTGCCGAGGACATCGACCGAGCCATGACGCTGGGCTACCGGCACCCGGCCGGGCCGCTGAAGACCACCGACATCGTCGGACTCGATGTGCGCCTGGGCATCGCCGAACACCTCGCGGCCGAGGTCGGTGAGCGGTTCGCACCCCCGCAGATTCTCAAGGACAAGGTCGAAGCCGGCGAACTCGGGCGGAAGTCCGGCCAGGGCTTCTACACTTGGTGACACCGCCAGCTTGGTGACACCCAGGTGCTTCCCCGCGAGGCGCCGACCCTTCCGACAGGACACGCAAAGGAGCATCCATGACCGAGATCCAGCTGAAGAACCGCGGGCCCATCGCCGAGATCATCCTCGACGGCCCCGAGTCCCGCAACGCCCTCGACGCGGACAACCTCCGCGACATCGCCGCGGCCGTGGCCAAGGTCGCCGAGGCGGTGCCCAACGTGCGCGTGCTCCTCATCCGCGGGGAGGGCAAGGTCTTCTGCTCCGGCCGCGATATCGCGAACGTCGAGGTCGAGACCGATGACGCTCACGCCTTCCTCGCCGAGATGTTCGCCCCCGTCTTCCAGGCGATCCGTGCACTGCCGATCCCCGTCATCGCGCAGGTTCAGGGAGCCGCGCTGGGCCTGGGCTTCGGCATCGCCGCGGCCGCCGACATCATCTTCGCCGCCGATGATGCGAAGTTCGGGTCCCCGTTCGCCGCGATCGGCGCGATGCTCGATTCCGGCGCCCACCACGTGTTCCTCGATCGGGTCGGCTACCACCGCACGATGGACCTCATCGTCACCGGCGATTTCATGACCGGCGCCGAGGCGGCCTCCACCGGGATCGTCTCCCGTGCGGTTCCAGCGGCGGAGCTGTCCGATTTCGTCGAATCGAAGCTCGAGAAGATCGTGTCCGGACCCGCCGAAGCGTTCGCAATGGAGAAGGGCTTCGTGCAGAAGCTCGCCGACGAACGCCCGAACCTGACAGAGGTGCTCGCCCAGGAGGCGGCCCTGCAGGAATCGGCCCGTCAGACCCCGGACTACGCCGAAGGATTCCGGGCTTTCCAAGAGAGGCGGAAGCCGAACTTCGAGTGATGCTCGTGCCTGACCGTACCCGGCTCAGGCGAATCGCTTCTTCAATAAGTCGCTGACACGCACCCTGCCGATGACGACGATGCCGAGAACCGACATGAGCAGCGTGAGACCCGCATTACTGTCCGACCGGGAGCATCACTTTGCTCGCGGCGTGGTCAGCGTACTCAGCGAGACTTCGAGAGAACTTCATCTGAACGTATGAAATCGTGTTGTTGATCTAACAAACGAGTAGGCAGCTCAGGCAACTCTATTCAGGCGAGAAGAACTTGTATTGGAGGGCTCTGACGATCAGCTGGGCGAGGTTCGTCGCATCCAACTTGGCGCGAAGATTCTGGGCGTGTGTCTTCAACGTGTTGATGGAGACGTGTTGCTCTGAAGCGATCTCTGCATAATCCAATCCGCGACAGAGCTGTTGCAGCAAAGCCAGTTCGGCAGGCGTGAGGCTCGGTGCGACAGCGGGTGCGTCGGGGAGGATATCGCCGCTGATGATGATGTCCTCGGCCAAGGTCCGCAGCAACGCGGGCGATTCGCCGGCGGTTGCGGCGCGAACCACGGCAACGAGTTCGTCATCCGCCGCCGTCTTCTGCACTACGGCCATTGCTCCGGCTTCCAAAGCTCGGGAGATTCCGGGGCCGGGAGACACCGTAGTGAGAAGGATGACGGCAGCTTCCGGATCTGTTTCGATGATCGCCGAGGTGGCGTCCGCCCCGCTCATCCCCGGAGGCATATTGACGTCCATCAGGACGATATCGGGATGATGGATAGCGTACGCTGAAATCGCCTCTTCGCCGGAATGCGCGTACGGGAGTACTAGGAACTCGTCTGAATCCTCAAGGGCAGCCGCTATAGCACGGGCAGTCCACGAGTCATCGTCGACGATGAGGACGCGAGGCCTGGCGTCGTTGTCGTCATGTGCAGTCATCGACAATGCTTCCGGTATTTCGCAATGTTTGTGAATTTCCATCTCCAGCAATTCTGGAGACGTCTGATCGGTGCCGCGGCTGGAGCGAAGCTTTCAGTACTGATAACCAGAACGTTCTCACCGGCCCTGCTGCCCGACTCGTCCGGGTTCCGCTGTGTGAGCATCGTCGTGATTAAGAGCATGATGCTCAGACCAGTGCAGATGATTCTCTTCATCTCTCAATGAAACATGCTCTGCCACCTGGGTCTTCTCATGCGAATGGGTGAGATTGACCGGAATCTTCACGACTATCTGCAGGGTGCCGTCATCCTTGTAAGAGGTCTGACAATCACCATTGAGAGCCTGTGCCCGACGGCTCAAAGAACGAGGAGGAGCAGGGAGCGCCACTTGGGAGCGGTTGCAGGACTCAAAGCAGAGTTGAGCTGAACCCGGTTGGCGCCCCACCAAAGACACAGCGATCACAGGAGTATCGGGCAGAGTCGTGTAGCGGATGATGTTTGTGGTGAGTTCCATGATGATGGAACGTGCATGGTCCATTAAGGCATGCTGCGCCGAGCGGGGAAGATCACAAGACGTTACCGAAAGGTACATGCCCCCAGCTGCGCTGGCCGCCCTGATCGCCGACCCCAGGGTGCGGATTTCGGAGTCGAAATCGACATCCTTCTTGTCGGGACTCTCAGCGTCCAAACTGGAGAGCAGCGTGCGCAACCGTTTCTGTGCCGTGGAATTCACCAAGGTCAGTTCGGCGAGTTTGCGGTCCACTGCCTCGGTGGTCTGTTCGCGTGAGAGCATTTTGATGATCGAGGACTCTGTCGACAGGCTATGGGAGACGGCGTCGTGGGTGTCGAGGGAAAACTTCAAGCGGAGCTTTGCGAGACGTCTGTCGTGCTCGCGCGAAACGGCGACGCGGTGTGAGATTTCAGCTCTGATGCGCTGTTCGACGACGCCTGCGCTCAACCCGAGGATGCTTGCGACCAACAGGCCGAAAGTCGTCTCGACCAGACCGTCGAGCCCACCGTCGAATGCGCGAAGCCACGTTGCCATGCCCAGATGTGCGAACAGGCCCAGGCAACCGAGTCCATAGGCTGCCCATGCGAAATGGCTGGCCAGGATCGCGGTCGCGAAGATTCCAGCATCGGGGAATGACGAGGGCAGTGCGGGGTAGAACCACGTGACCGTGCAGCCGAGCACAATCGAGAGAACGACGATCAGCCGTGGTGTATAGGGGGAGAGAATGACGAACAGAGCGGCAAGCGTCATAAAGACGCCATAGGCCGTATCACCTGAGTCGTGCGCACTCGGCAGGAAGCCAGCAAGCCCGATGACCAACGTGGTTGCACGAATAGGCAGATCTACGAGGCGAGCGCCACGCAACCATTTCCAGACGCGATGGGGCGTTCGAATTCTGGCTGAAGGCTTCGTCAGCAGGGACGTAGAAAGTCGCGGAGGCACGACAGATATTGTCCCATGCTCATCAGTCACTTTCAGCGGACTGCTGAGACTTTGGGGCTTCGGACCCGGAACCGGCCTCGGTGTCACGAGTGCGTTTCCAGCGGCGCACCGTGAAGATCGTGAGCACGATGACCAGGGCCCAGGAGATGGCGACGGCGATTCCGTTGAGGACGGTCGGGTTGCCGATGAATGCTCCGACGGCCACGAGTGAGAGTTGGCCCGGCAGGGCTGAGACGATGGTGGCGATGAGGAACGTGCGGTTGTCGATGCCCAGTGCCCCACTGCCGTAGTTCACCGGCCAGTAGGGGAAGCCGGGCATGAGGCGCAGGGCGCACACTGCATAGAAGCCTCCGCCGGTGAGTCGGGACTCAATCGATTCGGCGTGTGATCCGAGCAGTCGCATCACGGTGTCGCGGCCGAGCCCCCGAGCGATCCAGTATCCGCCCCAGCAGCCGGCCACGACGCCGATCATCGACAGCAGCGTGCCGAAGGGCAACCCGAAGATCAGGCCGCCGGCCACAGCCATGATCGTCACCGGGATGGGGGTGGCGGCGACGACCAGATAGATGAGGATGAAGACGGCGAAGCCCCAGAAGCCGGCGGCGGCGATATCGTCTTGGATCACGTCGATGGACGGCAGGCGGACATTGAAGACCGCCCACACTCCGGCCAGCAGCACCAGGGCGAGGGCGATATTGCGCAGAATCGTCGGCCAGTCGAGACGGGACGGTCGTGGGCGTGACTCGCCATCGGGTGCTGCACTGGTGCGCGTGTCGTCGGATTCGCGGGCAGGCGAACCCTCGGAGCGTGATCTTCGCTTCGGCGCTGAGGGGTCGTCATGTCCGGGCATGGCCCGATCTTACGTCGCTTCCGGGACGGTACGGCAATCCCCGTAACGCGGCCCGGTCCCCGTCTGCAGCGAGTGCAGGCGGGGGCCGGAACGGCTCGGAACCGGACTCAGGCCGCCGGCCCCTCGGTCAGGGTCACCTTCGAGGTATGGGACTGACCGCTGGCGTCCGTCCAGGTCAGGGACACCGTATCGCCGGGCTTGTGCTCGGAGATCGCGTTCGAGAGGCTGGTGCCGTCGGTGATCGGCGTCGAGTCGATCGCGGTGATCGTGTCCCCGGCGGTGAGCCCAGCCTGTGCGGCGGGAGTGTCCTCGTAGACCCCGGCGACGGTCGCACCGTCGGTCTGCGACGAGGCACCGGACTGTCCGTACTGGCTGCCCGCGCTGCCGGACTGGCTCTGTCCGCCCGACTGATCCTGCTTGCCCGACTGGCCGACGCCGATGCCGAGGAAGGCCGGGTAGCCGAGCGTGTTCGTGCTCGTCTGCTCACCGGCGATGATCGATTCGGCCGTCGACAGCGCCGACTCGATGGGGATCGCGTATCCGGTGACAACCGCGCTGCCGGACGAGGCCGCTGTGTTCATGCCCACGACTTCGCCCTGGTCATCGAGCAGCGCCCCGCCTGAGTCGCCGGAGACGATATCGGCCTGGACCTGAATCATGCCGTCGAGAGTCTCTGAATCCTCGGTGCCCTGCGCGGTCGTGGTGACCGAAGCGCCGAGGTCGGTGACCGCTCCGTCGGCGGCCTGCAGCTGCCCGCCGCCCTCGGAATTGCCGACCGCGGTGACGTCGTCGCCGACCGAGACGGAGTCGTTGTCGATCGTCGCCGGTGTCAGATCGCTGGCGCCCTTGAGCTTGAGCACGGCGACGTCCTTTGTCGCATCCGAACCGACGACGCTGGCCTTATAGGTCTTACCGGTCGTGGCCACGGTGACGGCGATCTTCGTGGAATCGGCGATGACGTGGTTGTTCGTCAGCACCAGACCGTCCTTGCTCAGCACCATGCCGGTGCCGGCCGCCTCGGCGTTCTCATAGCCGAGCTGGGTGTCGATGAGGACGACTCCGGTGGACTCCTTCGCACTCGCCGGGGTGGCGTCCTGCTGGCTCGAGCCGTCGCCGCCCTGGCTGGTGCCCGGGGACTGAGTGCCGCCGCCATAGCTGCCGCTGCCACCAGGAGTGGTGCCGCCGGAGTATCCGCCTTGTCCGCTGCCGCCCTGTCTGGGGTTGGTCGGCTGCCCCGTGAAGGGGATGGCCGTTCCGGCCGCGACCGTGCCGACGTGTGTTGCCGCGGCAGCGGGCAGACCCGCGGCCGTTCCGATGCTCAACGCCAGAGCAGCCGCCGCTCCGGTGACGGCCAGTGCGAGTCGACGCCTGCGCGGGCGGGATCCGGTGACGGCAGCCGCCGTCGTCTCGGTGCCGAATGTGTTCTCACCGCTGTGCCCAGCGCCGGTCCGTGCGTGTGCCGACCTCGTGCGCCTCGACTCGTTCATGGTCTGTGCCTTTCTCTGCTGAGTGGGAGTGCCTGTTGATTCCTATTCAGTACCCGGAGGCTGTGGCCAAGCTGTGGCGCAGCTGGAGCGACGCTTCGACTTTGTCAGTCAAGGGCTGAGAGGGGACGCCTGGCTCAGTGGGGCACCCGTCCCGGTCGTGCCAGCTCGTGTGCCAAGCCGAGAATCTCATCTATTCAGATGAAGTCGGTTGAGCGGCGCCTGGCTAGTCTTTGGACGGCAGCGTGTTCCATACCGCTGGGAGGTCCTTCTTTATCGCTTCGTCGGAGCACCTGTCAGAACTCTCAAGGAAGTAGGAATTGTGCGATCCTTCAACAGATTCGTGTCCGGGGCTGCTCTGGCAGCGGCTTTGACGGTCTTCGCCTCGAGTGGAGTTTCGGCCAGTGAGGCCGAGCCGAGCGACCTCGGAGGATGGGAAGAAGGCAAAGGAGTCTCGACTGCTCCGGTGAACCCTGAGCGCCCGATCACCACTCACGCGGCAAAAGCGAAACACACAGGTAAGGCCGAGTCGAAGACTGTCAAAGGAACCACGAACAAGCGTTCACACGGTTGGACAACCTGGAAAGGCGTGAAGCACTACACGACTGCCCGACTCGAACACTACTGGCCCAACAGCGGTGTCATCGCGAGTTCGGGAAGAAAATGGGGCAAGAACGGTACCGAGGCAACAACCAAATGGGTGCCGTTCAATCCCGACAAGAAGAGCAACGGGTACGGAAAAGCGAAGACCTACTACGGCAGATGATCTGCGTGAAGATTCCGGTCCCCGTGGAAGTGAATACCGATGAATCGTTCGAAAGTGTGAGCGTTCGATCATGAGACCGCACCAACTCTTCGTGATCGCCGTGATGTTTGCAGTGATGAACTCTGCTCTCATCGGGGCCCGGGTCTACGATGCTCGTCAGGCCGAGATCACCCGAGAGGGCAACCACCTGTTCTCACAGCACAAGGTTGCCTTCTCGGGCTCGGCCGATGAGATCCGCGGCTATCTCGACGAATCGTTGGGTCCATATGCAATGTACCGAGAACTGGACGACACCGGCCTCGTGAGGGCGGTTGAAAGTACGAGTCTTGACGACCTCAGGCTTCCTGTCCACGAGGGGCGTCAGCTTCGGCGAACAGACAACCATATTGCCCTTGTCGGTTCCCAAGTGCCTATCCGAAACGATGGGACGAAGGACGTCTACTCATTCGACGGTGAGGATTACGAGGTCATCGGGCTTCTGGGCAGACAGGCACGCAGCCTAGTCGAGAACGATGTCATCATTGTCGATCGCGACCTGATCGAGGCGCCAGAGAGGAACAGCGAACTCATCGTCGACGGCCCTGCGATAGAAGAGCAGGCGCTTGCGCTCCCATCGGAGCGGGTGAGCAGGTCCGACTCCAGTGTCAACCGACGAGCCAAAGTCGACCTTGTGTCCCCGATTATCGGAACGGTGGTTCACGTCGTTATCGTCGTCTGCGCGATGTTCACAGGAATGCTCGCTGCGACGTTCAGTAGGCGGAGGATCTACGTGGCGCATCTGCTCGGACGCAGCACCACTGAGCAACTGGCTATCAGTCTTGCGAGCGTCTTGGCTGTCGGAACTGGTGCCGTCGTGCTCAGCTTCGTCATCGGCCGACAACGGTTCGCTGAACTGCCTGCGATGGTGGAGCCATCGTCAGTGCTTCCCGTTGCCGTCGCAGCAGTGACGATGTTGATCTCGCTGACTCTTGATCTGGTGCGGGTGAAGTCATGGAGATAATCCGAGACCTGAGCCGGAACTGGCCGTTCATGCTGATGAAGATCTGCATCCTCGGTCTCTTGCTCGTGTTGATCTCTCAGATCGCCGCATTCGCCCACGTCAGCAAAGAAGAGATATCGCGCAGCTTCTCCGGCGAATCGGAGGTCGATATGTATGCGATCACCGACACTTTGGTGGACCCTGAAGAATTCTCATCGTTCCGCGAATCAGGGAAGTCTCTTGATGCCGTTGGCCGGTTCTACAACACGCTCAACGTCGAGACCGACATGCGGTTCCTGTCGTTATTCGACCAACCGCTGTCCATAGTGGACTTTCCCGACGAACGGAGACTTGACGTTCTGAGCTCTGGGGAAGAACCGACGGAAGAGTATATCGACGACGAGTCTGGGCAGCGACTCACGGACGTCAGGTCGTTCCAGATGAACGAGAATGCGTTCGATTTCAACTCGCTGAAAGTCAGCAGTGGCCCCGGAATCAAATGGCCAGAAGTCGATTATGACTCGCGGACGATCCCGGTCCTCTTGGGGGCCGACTACTCGTCGATCTACGACGTCGGGGACAACATCGACGTGCAGTACTACTTCGAGGACTTCACACTCGTCGTCGGTGGGTTCCTTGAACCCGACTCGACGATCTTCTACCAAGGTGAACTGAACACTTTCCTCGATGATGCCTTGGTTGTTCCCTATCCTCCGGTGCTCAGACCGGTCACTGAAGAAGATCAGGAATTCTACGGGATTCTGTCGTTCGCAATGATCTCTGGAGATCTTGCCGTCAGCCGGAAGACCGAAGCGGAATCGGTGCTGCAGAAACTGGGCGCAATTGCGTCACAAAGCGGTTTCGACGCCTACACCGTTCTCAATGTGCCGACCTACCTTGTGCAGTTTCAGCTGACCAGGCAGCTCATTCAGGACAATGCCGGACTCCTGATTGGGGTGGGAATTCTGCTCGGGATCTGTGTAGCAGTGTCGAACGGTGTGATCAGTCTTCACCTCGCACGTCGGCGATGGAAACAGCAGGAGATCGAGTTCATTCTAGGCGTCAGTCCACGTATCACAGGCGCCAGAATCGTGTTCGTCACCGCCTTCGAGTACGTTGTCCTGGTCGTTGCCCTGGTTCTACTGGCTAGCCGAGTTCCTCAGGGCGGAGGATCTGGGCTGATCGCGTTAACCTTGACAGCTGCTGCTGTGATGGTCGCCGACATTTCTCTCCAGACGGTACTGCGGAAACGCTGGATCACGCACGGACTATTCATCAGGGACGGACATGACTATTGAGCTGACATCTATCCACAAGAGCATCACGGAGGCCAACGGAGAGAAGCGGGAACTCTTTGACGATCTCGAGTTCCGGCTGGGTGATGCTCCGACTTCTGTTGCGATAATGGGCAGAAGCGGATCAGGGAAGACGTCTCTGCTCCGGATCATTGCAGGTCTCGATCCTCACTATTCGGGATCGTATTTCTTCGATGGGGAAGTGCTCGGTCGCGATGCTGTGAATCTGGCGCGATTGAGATGGAGGTCGATTGGGTTCATCACTCAGCACTTCGACCTCCTTCAGGACCGGACTGTACTGCGCAATGTGATGTTCGGATGCCCAGATCGTCGAGGTTCAAAGGCGCGGTCTCGGGAGTGCCTCGAACGTGTTGGCATAAGCGCATTGGCGAGCAAACGGGTGAACAGGCTCTCCGGCGGAGAGTCGCAGAGGGTTGCGATCGCGCGTGCTCTGGCAAAACAGCCTCGCGTACTGCTCGCTGACGAACCGACCGGCGCCCTGGACGCTGAAAGCGAGGAGCTCATCCTCGATGTCTTCGACACCGTGAAGCGCATGGGCACGAGTCTCATCGTTGCGACACACAGCGAACGAGTAGCTGCAAGCTGCGAAAGAATCGTTCATCTGGCCGATGGTCGGCTGCATAGTGCGTGAGCGCGCGATCGGAGGTCGGTGCCGGAGACGGGAGGTTCGCCTCGGTGGTTAGGTCGATCAGGCGGCGATGGCGATGATGCCGATGGCGGCACCGATGTAGAAGAGGTTGACGGAGAAGATGAAGATGCGCTCGGCGATGCCGAAGACCTTCGGGCGCAGGGACCTGATGATGAGCACGACGACGCTGACGATGAGAGACACGAGCGCGAACCACGAGATCACCTGGAGGATCTGCGCCAGGGGCGCCGGGCCCTCGGCAGTGAAGAGCCGCACGAAGTTGCCCATGCAGGCGTAGCTGAGGGCGAACCAGGCGATGGCCATCAGGTAATGCAGGCGCCCGATCGTGGTCAGCTTCTCGCCTTCCAGATCGGTGGGGACGAAGGGCAGGGCGAGGAAGATGAGCGCGAGCACCGCGAGGGCGATGCTGACGAACGTCGAGTCGCCCCAGTCGGGCAGACCGAGAGCGACAGCCGCGGCGAGCAGTGCCCAGAACGGCACGCTCACCCAGGTCATCGCGCTGCTCAGGTGCCGGGGATGAGGGTCATGAGTGGTCTTTGGGAGTGTCGGAGCGGATGGTGCGGACCTCGTTGTGGAGGTCGCGGATCGTGGAGGCCAAAGTGGTCGGGTCGATGCCGATCGCTCGGGCATTGTCGTCGAGTGAGTGTACGAGCAGACGTCCGCCGTGCGCGGACTTGTCTACCCCCGCCGAGGTGAGGCGCAGTTGCCGACGATTGCCGGAGCCCGGAGTCGCATCGTTGGTGATGAGGCCGTCGTTCAGCAGGGCTTTGACGATCCCGGACCCGGCCGCCTCGGTGACACCGAGCGATTTCGAGAGCGTGCGTCCGGTGATGCCGGGGTGCTGGTCGAGAATGACGAGGGCGACGTACTGGTTGTAGGTCAGTCCCTCGGGGCGCAGCATCTGCTCCGCCCACCGATCGAGTGTGCGGACCAGGTCGTGAAGTTCATGAGCGAGATCCATGAAGTAAGTTAAGCACTTAAGTTAATGGATGGCAATGATCCTGCATCGTTTCTTCGCGGAGGTGGAAGGATGCCGGAGAGAGGGCCACAGCTGGGCCGGCCATGGCCGGACACGACCGGACATGGCCGGAAACACCCGATCCCCGGCAGAACCATTGTCGGTTCTGCCGGGGATCGGATGTCGGTCCGTGACGAGGACGGCGGGTGGACGGCTGCGTCGGGGCCGCCTCGGCGAGGGTCCTGCTTGGGGGAGACTCAGCCGGTGAAGATCGCGACGGCCTTGACCACGGTCAGGGACAGGCCCCAGACCAGGCCGCCGGCCACGACGACGGTGAGGACCGAGCCGATGGCCTTGTAGGCGCCGCCGACGGGCGACTGGGGCGAGCCTGATTCGGGGACGTGGGCGACGGGGGTGGAATCATTCATGATCGTGACCCTTCCTTCAGTCTTCTTCGAGGGCGGCGGCCTGCTTGGCCTTGACGTCCGCTTCGCGTTCGAAGTACTTCTCGCTGACCGGACGGACGAGGGCATTGGCGATGAAGCCGACGACCAGCGCACCGACCATGATGAACATGCCCGGCGTGTAGAGCTCGGGTCCGGTCTTCCCGGCTGCTTCGCCGGCCTCGACGACGGAGTTGACGATGAGCGGACCGGCCACACCGGCAGCCGACCATGCGGTGAGCAGTGCGCCGTGGATGGCGCCGACCTGGTAGACGCCGAAGAGGTCCTTGAGGTAGGCGGGGACCGTGGAGAAGCCGCCGCCGTAGAACGAGATGATGATGAGAGTGGCCAGGACGAAGAGGATGATCGAGCCGCCGCCGAAGAGCGCGACGAGCAGATAGAGGATCGCCCCGACGCCGAGGTACATCATGTAGTTGTTCTTCCGCCCCAGGTAATCCGAGGTCGTCGACCAGATGAAGCGTCCGCCCATATTGCCGATCGAGAGCAGACCAACGAAGCCTGCGGCCGCGGCGGCGGTGATGCCGAAGTAGGCCTGGATCATCGGAGCGGCGTTCTCCAGGATGCCGATGCCCGCAGTGACGTTGAGGAACAGGACGACCCACAGGAACCAGAACTGCGGAGTGCGGATCGCGTTGCGGACGGAGACGTTGCCCTTCGTCTGCATCGGCTTCGAGGCGACCTTCGAGGGGTCGAAGCCCTTCGGCGTCCACTCCGGGTGGGGGACGCGGATGACGAAGGCACCGGCGGCGATGACCACGGCGTAGACGATGCCGAGGGTGACGAAGGTCGGGGTCAGGCCCGCGACGAGGTTCTCCGGTTCGGCACCGCCGCCGTAGAAGGCCATGAGCTGGTTCGACATCGGGCTCGCGATGAGCGCGCCGCCGCCGAAGCCCATGATGGCCAGGCCCGTGGCCAGGCCCGGGCGGTCGGGGAACCACTTCATCAGGGTCGAGACCGGGGAGATGTAGCCGATGCCCAATCCGATTCCGCCGATGACGCCGTAGCCCAGGTACACCAGCCACAGCTGACCGGAGACGATGCCGAGCGAGGCGATGAAGAAGCCGACGACCCAGCAGGTTCCGGCCGCGACCATCGATGCGCGCGGACCGTTCTTCTCCACCCAGGGGCCGAAGACGGCCGAGGAGATGCCGAGCATGAGGATCGCGATCGAGAAGATCCAGCCGATCGAGACCTCACCGGCATCGAAGTGCGACATGAACGGGATCTTGAAGACGCTGAATGCGTAGACCTGGCCGATGCACAGGTGGATGGCCAGGGCCGCCGGTGGGATCAGCCACCGATTGAAGTGCTTCGGCGCGACGATGGCCGAACGCGTGAGAATGGAAGCCACGGGAAGTCCTTTTCTGAAGTGGAACTCGTGTCACCGTTGACAACGGAGAGTGGACGAGAGGCCGGGCCGGGGGTGACCCGACCGACTCATATTCCACTAAAGGCTATGTCGCTCACAATGAAAACGCGAGGAATACACAGCACTTTGTGCAGAAAAGACAGGTGTTTCCTGCCATTCGGGACTTCCTCAGAGCTGGGCAGAGCTCAGAGGTTGATGACGCTCAGAGTCGGATGACGATCAGAGATTGATGGTGACGTCGGCCTGCTTGCGCAGCTTCTTCGCGAACTTCTGCGTCGCCTCCTGAGACTTCTGGTTCTTCACCTGCTCCTTGAGCTGGGGGCGCATCTCGTCGATCGAAGGCATCTCCTGCTGCTGTCCGCCCTGCTGGGCCATCTGCTCCTGCTGGGTCTTCGCCTGTTCGTAGGCCTGGCCGATCTCCTCGCCGCTGACCTTGAACTCACCGTATTCGTCTTCGACGAGGTTTTCGATCTTCATCTGGTTCTGAAGTTCCGAGCGGACCTTCTTCTCATCCATGCCCTGGTCCTTCATGGCCTTGAGGAAGTCTTTCTCGCTCATCTGACCGGACTTGGCGGATTCTTTGAGGCCCTTGTCGACGTCCTTGTCCGTCACCGAGATCTTGCGCTTATCGGCTTCTTGGACGAGCACCTCGGTGCTCACGAGATTCTCCGCAGTCTGCTTCTTCAGGTCTTTCTCGTTGACCGGCTGGCCCGACTGCTGAGCCTGCATCTGCATCTGCTGGTACTGGGTTTCGAACAGGGGGACGAACTCCTCCTTCGTGATCTTCTTGCCGTTGACCTCGGCGACCACCTTGGGGATGTCCTTCGTATTCGGCTTGCTCTGCTGGTTCTGTTGGCTCTGATCAGCGGAGTCGGCACCGGGGGACTGCTCGGCGGCGGCCGAGGACTCCTGCGGTTTCGCGTCGTCGCCCTGACTTCCGCATGCGGCCAGCGCCACCACGGAGACGGACATGGCCAGACCCAGCAACCACCGGTTCGTTCGCACAATCACTCCTGCTTGTCGTCTACAGCCTGTCAGGCTAACAGGAGCGGCTCCCCGAAGTATGTGCGGAGTATGAGTATCGCTTGGCAGGGTGGATTGAGCGGGTTCTGCTCAGCCGATGGGGCGGGCTCTGCTCAGCCGATGGGGGCGGTCGGTGGGGGACTGACGGTGGGCCGCCTCGGCGGGTACACTGCGTCTACCGGCAGGGCGCGGCGACGGATCCGCGTCACCGGCGGCGAAGGGAGACGAAATGGAATCGACGTTTCGCGGGGTGTTCCTCACCTGCACCGACCCCGAGGCGACCGCCGCCTTCTACCGCGAGATCGCCGGTCTTCCGCTCGAGACGGCAGGCGATGAGAACTACACGTACTTCGTCATCGATGCCGAGGGAATCCAGATCGCCCTCCACGGTGCGGAAGCCTTCGCCGACTACGCATTCCCGCCCGTTGCCGAGTCGAACCTCACCCACCTGTACTTCCGGATCCTCGACCAGGCGGAGTTCCTCGAACGGATCAAGGGGACGGGCGTGCCGCTCATCGAGGTCGATGACGTCGTCGTCACCGTCGAGGACCCCGACGGTCGGAAGGTCATGTTCGGCACGGCGTGAGGGGTCGACGCGCGCGGTCACTCGGCAGGGCCGTGCCCGAGCACCGCGCCGAGGCCCTGACGGAGGTCGTCGATGAAGAAGTCTCGCACCTCGAGGGACGGGAAGTGGCCTCCTCTCGGGGCCGTCTGCCAGCGAACGATGTTGCGGTAGCGTTCCTGTGACAGCGCGCGAGGGTACCGCTCGATATCGTGCGGGTACATCGTGATCGCGGTGGGAACGTCGACGCGCAGGTCGGGGTCGAGGGAGTCGTGGCTTTCGGCATAGATCCGCGCCGAGGAGGCGCCGGTGCGCATGAGCCAATACAGGGAGACGTTGTCGAGCAGTCGGTCGCGGGAGATCGTCTCGAACGGACTGTCACGGGTGTCCGTCCATTCGGCGAACTTATCGAGGATCCAGGCGAGTTGGCCGACCGGCGAATCGACGAGGGCGTAGCCGATGGTCTGCGGGCGTGTGGCCTGCTGGTGCGCATAGGCGGCGCGATTCGTCCAGAAGTCTTCGGCATCGAGAGCCCAGGCGCGCTCGCCTTCGGTCAGATCTTCCAGGGAGGCTCCGGGGACGCCGGGTGCGTAGGTGGTGTGGATTCCGATGAGGTGCTCGGGGAAGCGCCCACCGAGGATCGTGGTGATCACCCCGCCCCAGTCGCCGCCGAAGGCAGCGAAGCGGTCGTAGCCGAGTCTGCCCATGAGCGTCACCCACGCCTCGGCGATTCTGTCCGTGGTCCAGCCGGTGACGTTCGGCTTGTCGCTGAACCCGAAACCGGGCAGCGAGGGCACGACGCAGTGGAACGCCGGAGCATCGGGATCGGTCGGCTCGGCCAGCTCGTCGATGACGTCGACGTATCCGGCGATGCCGCCCGGCCACCCGTGGGTGAGGATGAGCGGGGTCACGTCCGGACGTGAGGAGCGACGATGCAGGAAATGGATGCCCAGACCGTCGATGACGGTGCGGAATTGGCCGATCTCGTCGAGGCGGGACTCAAAGTCGCGCCATGAGTAGTCGGTTTTCCAGTAGTCGATGAGTTCCGTGAGGTCGGCGAGCGGTACGCCTTGATCCCAACGTCTGGGATCCGGCGCGGGGCGGACGACTGTCTCGGGTTCAGGCAGGCGGGCAGTCGCCAGTCTGGAGCGGAGCTCGTCGAGCTCGGATTCAGGGACGTGTGCGTCGAATCTCTGCACGGAGTCGCACGAGGTGGAATCGTCTGCTGGGTGCGTGGTGCCGGTGGGTTCGGGCATCGGGGGGGGCTCTCCTCAGGTGGGCGGCGGTCGAGAGTGTGTTCGGTCAGCTGGCGGTGTGGATGCGTACCCCATGCTCGCCGGGGCGGACGTGGGGTGCGAGTTCCCATTCGGGCGTGTAGTCGCCGGTGAACTGCGGTCGGTAGGGGATGGGCGGTTCGGTGAAGAGTCCGTCGAGGCGGTCGATGAGTCGAGTGCTGATCGGAGTGATGTCGTCGATCTGGTCGGCGCTGGGAACGGCGAACGGGTCGAGGACGCTCATGCCGGTGTAGGCGAAGGTGCCGTGGAGGAGGCCGAAGAGGAGTTCGTTCAGCTCTCCGGACTTTCCGCGCGGCCCGATGGCGTGCGGTCGATCGCCGAGGGTGGTGACGATGAGGGTCCGTTTGCCGGTGAAGGGTCCCTGTTCGAAGCGGAGCCGACGTCCCGTGGCTTCGTCGGTGCCGAAGGCGAAGCCGCTGACGAAGACTCGGTCGAACCAGCCTTTGAGGATGGCGGGCATCCCGTACCACCACAGCGGGAACTGGACGACGATCGCGTCGGCTCGGCGGAGCTTCTCCTGTTCACGGACGACCTCTGAGTGCTGGGTGTCGGTGCGATATGCGGTGCGGGTATCTGCGCTGACTCGGAAGCGGTCGAGGGAGCGTGCGGACTTGTCTGCGGATTCGGCCGCCTCGGTGCTCGGATCATCGGTCTCAACGTCGTGGCCGCCGTCGCGCGGACGCAGCACTGGGTCCCAGTCCATTGCGTAGAGGTCGGATTCGAGGACTGTATGGCCGTGCCGGCGCAGATGAGCGACTCCTGTCTTGCGCAGGCTCCCGTTGAGGGACCGGGATTCCGGGTGAGCACTGAGCCAGAGGATGCTCGAAGGAGAGTTGGCATATTGCATGCTTCCATCGTTGCGGCCTAGGGTAAAGCTGTTTAGTACGGACATTTCTGTCACTATGGAGGTGAGTGTGCGTCTGCCTGTTCGGCGAGCGATGGAGGTGTGCCCGGTCGAGGTTGCGGTCTCGGCGGTCGGGGGCACGTGGAAGCTCACCGTCATCAAACATCTGCTCGACGGAACACGTCGGTTCAACGAGCTCGGCCGCCTGGTGCCGTTGGCGAATACGAAGACGCTCACCCGGCAGCTGCGCGAGCTCGAAGAGGACGGGCTGGTGCTGCGCACCGTTTATCCGGAGGTGCCGCCACGAGTCGAATACTCCCTGACCGATCTGGGCCGCAGCCTGCAGCCGATCGTCGAAACGATGAATGAGTGGGGCAAGGACTTCGAGCGCAATCAGGCCGGGTGAGGGACGACCACCTGAGGCCCGACTACCTGGGCGGTCGTCACTCAGGCCCCTGGTCGGCGCGCCTCAGGCGCTCGGTTCGTAGGCCGAGTAGGTGATCCCGCTCGGGAACGCTTTCGCATCGATGAGCCGCAGCCGGGGCGGTCTAGCCGAGTGCGCTCCATCGTGGAAGAATCCTCGTCCGCGACCCTGCCACACCGGATAGGTGAACATCCGATACTCATCGACGAGTCCCTCCGAGATGAGTTCGTGAGCGAGGGTGATGCTGCCGGTGACGATGACGTCACGCCCCGGTTCCTCACGCAGAGCCGCGACCGCCTGCATCGGATCCGAGCTGATGATCTGCGTGTTCTGCCAGCCGGGTTCGGTGAGCGTCGAGGATACGACGCGTTTGTCGACCTGATTCAGATGCTCTGCGACCCCGGTGGTGTCGTCGGTCTGGTCGGGCCAGTAGCCGCGGAAGTCCTCGAAGGTCTGCCGGCCGAGCAGCAGCACGTCCTCGTTCGCGGACTGCCGCATGAGTTCGGCCGAGAGTTCCTCGTCCTGGGCTTGCGGATCGAACCAGTCGTCGAGCATCTCGACGCGGCCGTCGAGGGTGATGTTCTGAGTGATGATGATGCGCACGCTCGGTCTCCTCGTTGAGTGGCGGTGTCACCGACTACGGTACGCAGGTCGACGCCTGGTGGTCTATGGCCCGCAGTAAATCTCATCGATCCTGTCCGCGAACGACAGCTTGGCTCAGGCGAAGACGCCAGCAGTGATATTTGCCAGAGCATGAGCAGCAGCCCCGGGCAGAAAAGATCCAGCTCTGTGCCTCAGCCACCCAAGCAGCCAGCCGGCTGCGAACTGGACCGGGAGCAGAGGCCACAGCCGGGGATCCACCAGCAATAGGGCCAGGTGCGGTATCAAGAAGAGCAAGGCTTGGAAGACGTTGCCCCACCCGAAACCAACCTTCCGCACGAGAGCTTCGCCCAGCAGTCCACGAAAGAAGATCTCTTCGCCGACGGCACGCAACAGTACGCCTATCCCTGCGCTCACCGACGTCACCTGCGCGATTGAAACTCCGGGAGCTCTCAGCACTTCCTGAGGTACACAGGTGATCGCAAGCCATCCGAGCAGCACGAGCGGAATCAGCAGAGACGCCGCCCAGAGATATGCGGACGGCGAGCCCCATGAGAGTCCTGCTCGTTTCATGGTTGAGGCGACGTCTCGCCTGTCGCCGCGTGTTTGCAGGAACAAGTACACGGCGGTCGGAACGCAGAACAGCACGAACTCAGCCATTGGGCCAGCCTATCGACGAGAGCTTCATATAGAGCTCCTTATCGAGTTGAAATGGGACCCTCGCGACCTTGGGCTGCTTGAGACAGCTTTGAGTGCGGTGGATACCGGACTCTGTCAGTAGGCCAACTGGCTGATCTGCCTACAGACGGGCGCATGGTGCACGTCTCGCGGTCAGGCCGTGGATTCGACGTGCTCGGAGGATTCGACCACCTCGGCGGTGGTGTGGTTCCTGCGGATGAAGAGCACGACGAGGGCCCCGGCCAAGGCGGCAGCGGCACCGATGATGAAGCAGGAGCGGAAGGCCTCCTCGGCGGGGATTCGGATCCCACCTGCGTCCATCGTCTGGCTGGTCAGGACGATCGCCATGACGGCACCGGCGACGGTGGTGCCCATCGAGCGCATGAGCGAGTTCACGCCGACACCGGCTCCCGCCTCGGAGGCGGGCGAGTTCTCGAGGATGAGCGTCGGCATGGCCGCGTAGCCGATGCCCACACCCGCCGAGGCGATGCAGGTGGCGACCATGAGCTGCCAGGGTTCACCGTCGAGGAAGACGGCGAAGACGTAGCCGCACGAAATGACGAAGGCCCCCAGCGCCAGGGTCGCGCGACCGCCGAGAGCGGTGAGCAGACGGCTCGAGATCGGGGTGAACGCGAGCATCATCAGCCCGCCCGGTGCCATCCACAGACCGGCCTGGAGGATGGTCTGCCCGAGACCGTAGCCGACTTCGCTGGGCATCTGGAGCAGCTGCGGGACGACGATCGACTGGGCCATCATGCCGAAGCCGATGAGCAGTGCGGCGATGTTCGTCAGCAGGATCGGGCGTCTCACGGTGGTGCGCAGGTCGACGAGCGGATGCGGATGGCGAACCTAGTAGAAGCCCCAGCCGATGAGGACGATGATGCCGCCGATGATCATCACCAGGGTCGACGGTGCGGTCCAGCCCCAGTCGTTGCCCTTGGAGACGCCGGCGAGGATGCCGACGATGCCGATGGCCAGGCCGATCGCGCCGAGTGCGTCGAATCCGGCACGGTCGACGGGGGCGACATGGGGCAGGACGAGGGCCGAGAAGACGGTCATGAGCACGGCGAGGACGGTGGAGAGCCAGAAGAGCATGTGCCAGTCGAAGTCCTGGGCGATCCACGCCGAGATCGGCAGTCCGAGGGCGCCGCCGACGCCGAGGGTGGCGCTGATGCCAGCGACGGCGGAGTTGCGCAGATGCGGTGGGGCGATCTCGCGGACGAAGCTGATCGCTACGGGGATGTAGCCCATCGCCACGCCCTGGAGCACGCGGCCGATGAGGATGGGCCCGATGGTGGAGAAGAGGGCGCAGATGAGGGAGCCGACAGCGAGGATGATCGCCGAGGCGACGAGGATCGGCTTGCGACCGTAGATATCGGCGAGGCGCCCGGAGACCGGCATCGACACGCCGCCGGCCAGCAGGGTCGCGGTGACGACCCAGGACGCATTGGCGGCCGTGGTGTCGAGCAGGTGGGGCAGCTCCGGCTGGATGGGGATGACCAGGGACTGCATGAGGGAGGCACAGAGGCTGGAGAACCCGAGGACCAGGATGACGAGGATCGGCGCCGAGGCGGCCGGTGGGGCTGGGGTGCTGTGGCTGTCAGTGGGGGCGTGGTCGTCCAAGTCGGACTCGCTTCCTGGGGGAGAGGGTGCCGGAGCGCGATATGTAATCTACATATTCTGTGCTTATGTAGAATACATATCTATGAGCGGCGAACCAAATCCGAGCGACCCTGCGGTGAGACGAATCGGGGCTGAGGGGCATGCCCGAGACACGGCCGCGCTGCCTCCGGACCGGCGGATGGCCGCGCTCATCACCCACCTCGAGCGTCTGCGTCGGGCCCAGACGGCGCAGATGGAACTCGGCACCGCCGACCTGCGGATCCTCTGGATGTTCTCCGACGGGCGCGCTCGCACCCTCAAGCAGATCGCCCATGAACTCGAGCTCGAGCAGTCGACGGTCAACCGGCAGATCAACGCCGCGATCGTCGATGGTCTGCTGCAGCGCACCCGCGAGGAGGGTCATCCCGCACAGCTGATCTCTCCGACCGAGCGCGGGAGGCAGGCATTCGACGACGATGTCGAGAAGTCGCTGGCGGCGCTGCGCCTCGGCCTCGATGCCGTAAAGGGAGACGCGGTCGACTTCCTTGATGAGTTCACCCGCTTCGTCGAAGCCTTCGACGCCGGGATCCGCGCCGCGGGCGAGCTCGACCAACCCGAACCATCCCACAAGGAGCCCCGATGACCACTCCAGATTTCCGCACCGAAGCGCAGGGCCACCTCGGCGATCTCATTTCTCTGCGACGAAAGCTGCACGCGAACCCCGAACTCGGTTACGACCTTCCCTTCACGCAAGCGACGGTGCTCGATGAGCTCGCCGGGCTCGGACTTGAGGTCACGACGGGGGAGTCGCTGACCTCGGTGGTGGCCGTCCTCAAGGGCGGGAAGCCCGGGCCCGCGGTGCTGCTGCGCGGGGACATGGACGCGCTGCCGGTCGTCGAGGACACCGGCCTGGACTTCGCGTCGACGAATGGGAACATGCACGCGTGCGGACACGACCTGCATACGGCCGGACTCGTCGGCGCCGCCCGCCTGCTCGCCGCGCACCGGGAAGAGATCCCCGGCTCGATCATCTTCATGTTCCAACCCGCCGAGGAGGTCGAGGGCGGGGCCGAGCCGATGATCGCCGAGGGCGTGCTCGAGGCCGCCGGCGTCCCCGTCGTCGCGGCCTACGGCATCCACGTCGAAGCCGATGTGCGGGGCCGCTTCACGACGAAGGGCGGCCCGCTCATGGCCGGATTCGCCGACCTCACCGTCACCATCCACGGCGCCGGCGGGCACAGCTCGCAGCCGCAGGCGACGCGCGATCCCGTGCCCGCGCTCGCCGAGGTGGTGCTGGCGCTGAATACGATGACCGGACGGTCCTTCGACATCTTCGACCCCGTCGTTGTCTCAGTCACCCAGCTCGAAGCCGCGCAGGCTAGCAACGTCATCCCTGACTCCGCGAAGCTCACCGCATCCATCCGCTTCCTGTCCGCGGAATCGCTGGCGCTGCTTGAGAAGCGGGTGGCCGAGATCGCCGAGAACATCGCCCGGGCGCATCGCTGCACCGCCGAGGCGGACTTCCGGGTGGGATTCCCCGTGACCGTGAACAACCCCGCCGAGTCAGCGGTCGTGCTCGAACGCCTTGGTGAGGTGTTCGGGGGTGAGCGGGTCGTTGAGATGGAGCATCCGCGAATGGGGTCCGAGGACTTCTCCTTCGTGCTGCAGAAGGTGCCGGGCACATTCGTCTTCCTCGGCGCGACGCCCGAAGGTGTCGACCCCGAGGCCGAAACGAATCATTCGCCCAGGGTGGTCTTCGACGACGGGCTGCTCGGCGACCAGGCTGCGGCGCTGGCGCACCTGGCATTCGCGCGGCTGGAAGATGAGGCCTGAGGGCCGGCTGAGGGTGGGGTGCCGGACGCCAAAACCTGTGGGCGCAGAATATAGGTCGCAACCGGATACTTTCAGGGCCTTCTGAGTATCCGGTTGCGACCCAAATTTCGTCACGCACTATCCGATTGCGACCACTTCTTGGAACGGGACGCCCTAGGCGGAAACCCTCAGGCGGTGATGAGGCCGTGCGGGTCGAGGACGAACTTCTTCGCCACACCCGAGTCGAAGTCCGCGTAGCCCTGTGGGGCGTCCTCGAGCCGGATCGGTGTCGCATTGACGTTCTTCGCGATCGAGACCTTGTCGTGCAGGATCGCCTGCATGAGCCCGCGGTTGTACTTCATCACCGGACACTGGCCGGTGACGAAGACGTGGGACTTCGCGAAGCCGAGGCCGAAGCGCATCGACAGCGACCCTTCCTTAGCCGCCTCGTCCGGGGCACCCGGATCGCCGGTGACATAGAGGCCGGGGATGCCGAGGCTGCCGCCGGCGCGCGTGATGTCCATGAGCGAGTTGAGCACCGTGGCCGGGGCCTCGTGGCTGGAGTCCTTGCCGTGCCCGCGCGCCTCGAAGCCGACGGCGTCGATGCCGCAGTCGACCTCGGGTTCGCCGAGGATCTGCGCGATCTGGTCCTTCGGATCGCCCTTGGACACGTCGACCGTCTCGCACCCGAATCCCCGTGCCTGCGCCAGTCGATCCTCGTTGAGGTCGCCGACGATGACGCAGGCCGCACCGAGCAGATGCGCCGAGGTGGCCGCGGCGATTCCGACGGGCCCCGCACCGGCCACGTAGACCGTCGAACCCACACCGACGCCGGCGCTGACGGCACCGTGGAAACCGGTGGGGAAGATATCGGAGAGCATCGTGAGGTCGAGGATCTTCTCCATCGCCTGGTCCTTGTCCGGGAACTTCAGGACGTTCCAGTCGGCGTAGGGCACGAGCACATATTCGGCCTGACCGCCGACCCACCCGCCCATGTCGACGTACCCATAGGCCGAACCGGGCCGATCAGGGTTGACGTTGAGGCAGATCCCGGTCTTGCCCTCCTTGCAGTTGCGGCAGCGACCGCAGGAGATGTTGAACGGCACCGAGACGAGATCGCCCACCTTCGTGAATTCGACGTCGCGGCCGACCTCGACGACCTCTCCGGTGATCTCATGCCCGAGCACGAGTCCTTCCGGGGCAGTCGTACGGCCCCGGACCATGTGCTGGTCGGAGCCGCAGATGTTCGTTGCCACTGTCTTGAGGATGACGCCGTGATCGACCTTGCGGCCGACGTTGGCGGGATTGACCCCGGGGCCGTCCTTGAGGACGAACTCCGGGTACTCGGTGTCGACGACTTCGACCTTTCCGGGACCTGCATAGCTGATTGCCTTATTGCTCATCGTTGAGCCTCCATGAATGCGAATGCGTGGGAGTTCGGACATGTGAGTGAGTCAGGCGACGCCACTGACATATCAGTCTGATGGCAGACGTGACTGCAGTCTCTCCGTCCGGATCGACCTCTGTCAAGGCCCCGTCGGCAGTTCATTCGAACACGGCGGACTCGTCGCAGCCGCCGGGTGCGACCCTCCTCAGGAGACCTCTCGGCAGCTCTCTCAGGATCCCTCTCAGGAATCCTCGCGCAGGCGGGTCGAGAGTATGTGCTGGGACATCGTGCGCAGATGCTGCAGTGACTCCCGGATCAGCGGAGATCTGCGGCTCCCCGCCCGCACGGCGGCAATGATCTTCCGGCTCAGCCGGCCGGTTCCCGTGAGCCGGACCCGGCGGACGTTCGCCTCGCCGGCGAGGCTGGCCAGGCGCGGGAGCAGGCTGACACCGACGCCCGCCCCCACGAGAGCCGCCGAAGTCTCCCACTCGGCGGACTCATGCGCAACGGTCGGGGTCACCCCGGCCGCGGTGAAGGCCGCGACGAAGAGCGCGTGGTACGGCGATCCGGGGCCAGCCGTGATCCACTCCTCGCCGGCCAGCTCGCCGAGGGTCACCGATTCGCGATCGGCGACCGGGTGATCGGCCGGCACCATGACATCGAGGGGATCGTCGAGGAGGTCGATGCTCTCGAACCGGTCGTCCTCCTCGACCTGCACATTGCCCTGCATCGAGACGATGACGGCGAGGTCGATGCGTTCGGCGATGAGCAGTTCGAAGCAGCGGGTCGGGCTCGCCTCGATGACGTGGACCCTGACCTCGGGGCGCTCCGTGCGCAGCTTCGCCGCCAAAGGTGCCAGAAGATTCGACGAGGCGGTGGAGAAGCCGCCGATGCCGAAGTGCGTCGGTGCTCGATCTCCGGCACCGAGCGCTCCGGCGCGGATGTCCTCCCAAGTCGCGGTCAGGGCGTCCGAGCGTCGCACGAGATAGCGGCCCGTCGAGGTCAGTCGCAGCCCGCGGCCGTCCTTGACGAGCAGCGTCATGCCCAAGGACTGCTGCAGCTCTCTGAGCTGGCCGGACACCGCGGACGGGGAGTAGCCGGTGAGTTCGGCGGTGGCGGCGATGGTGCCGCAGGCGGCGAAGGTGCGCAGCGTCGTCAGGCGCGGATCGATCATGAGCAACATTATGCAGTGGATCCGTACGATACGGAACGGAATCTCGCGCTTTTTCCGGAGGATTGTGGAGATTAGTCTGGCTTTCGAGATCGCAGTTCGAGGCTCGGTCTCCACGGTCTCGGCCGATGAGTTCGCCGCTTTGTCGTCCGGCCGCGCATGGCAGACATCAAGGGAGATGAGAATTGACCGCTACCAACCTGGCACCGACGAAGAAGGGCTTCCCCGCCGGATTCACCGAGGAGAGACTCGATGAGTTCCGGGTCCGGCTCGACACGCGTCGGACCGGCTTCTCGCTCGAAGCTCCGTTCTACACCGACCCGAACCTGTTCAACCTCGACATGCAGGCCGTCTTCGGTCAGCACTGGGTCTTCGCCTGCAGCGTCGCGGAGATCCCCGAACCCGGCGACTACGTCACCCTCGACTACGGACCGTACTCGATCATCGTGCTGCGCACCGATGACGGCGGTGTCAACGTCCTCCACAACGTCTGCCGCCACCGCGGGGCTCGCGTACTCACGGAATCCAAAGGAACGACGGGCAATCTCGTCTGCGGCTACCACTCGTGGACGTACTCTCCCGAAGGCGAGCTCATCCACGCCTCGGCGCCGGGAGAGATGACCTTCGACAAGTCCTGCTATTCGCTCAAGCGCGCTCACGGCACGATCACCGCCGGCCTCGTGTTCATCTGCCTGGCGGCAGAACCGCCGACGGACTTCCACGAGACGGCGAAGATCTTCGCACCCTACGTCGCCCCGCACGAGCTGGAGAAGACGAAGGTCGCCTTCCAGCAGAACATCGTCGAAGAGGGCAACTGGAAGCTCGTGATGGAGAACAACCGCGAGTGCTACCACTGCGACGGTCACCCCGAGCTCGCGTGCTCGCTGTTCCCGACCTGGGGCCTGACGGATGAGACCATCCCACCCCACCTCGAAGACGTGTGGGACCGCAACCAGCAGGCGCAGGCCTCCCTCGAATATCGCTGCCGCCGCTACGGACTTCCCTACGAGGTCGTCGAAGAGCTCGACACCCGCGTCGGCGGCATCCGCATCTCCCGCGAATCGCTCGACGGGGCAGGGGAGTCCTTCTCCGCGGACGGGCGTCGGCTGTCGAAGAAGCTGCTCGGAGACCTGCCGGACTTCCGACTGGGACGCTGCTCGATGCACCTGCAGCCGAACTCCTGGTTCCACCTCCTCAGCGATCACGTCATCACCTTCGCGGCATTCCCGATCAGTGCGAACAAGACTCTCGTGCGCACCATATGGCTCGTAGCCGACGACGCCGTCGAAGGCGTCGACTACGACCTCGAGACGCTCACCCACACCTGGAAGCAGACGAACCTGCAGGACAAGAACTTCGTCGAACTCTGCCAGCAGGGAGCGGAGAGCCCCTTTTATGAGCAGGGTCCGTACATGAAGAGCGAATACCAGGTCGAGGCCTTCATCAACTGGTACGTCCAGCGGATGCGGGAGCACGTGGGATGAGGTCCTCCGCCGTGCCCGCGCTGCCGCTGGCCCAGCGGGTGCGCGGACTGGAGATGCCGTGGAACCGGGTGCTCTCGAGCGCTTCGGGTCCGGCCGGGGCCGCCACCGCGCTGGGTCCCTGGCACCCGCAGGAGTTCGCCGCCGAGTGTGTGGAGACCATCCCCGAGGCGGGCGGAATGATGGTCTTCGTGTTCCGTCGCATGGACGGTGCGCCTTTGGCGTTCCGATCGGGCCAGTACATCAACATCGACTTCCCCGTCGACGGCCCCGATGCCGAACCGGTGTCGCGCAGCTACTCGATCTCGTCGGCACCGACCGAGCCCTGGACGTTCTCCATCACGATCAAACGCGACCCCAAGGGCAAGGTCTCACCTTGGGCGCATGACACCATCCGCCCCGGCACGACCTTGGACATGCTCGGCCCGGTCGGCGCCTTCCACCTCGCCGACTACGACCGGCGGGCTCGGTTCCTGCTGCTGGCGGCCGGAGCGGGGATCACCCCGCTGATGTCGATGGTCCGCACCGTCCACTCGCTGCCGGGACAGGCCGATGTGGTCCTCCTCTATCACGGTGCGGCCCCTGATTCCTTCGCCTTCTCCGAAGAACTCGATTTCCTCGCGAAGGTCGACTTCCGGATCAAGGTCATCTACTGCCTCGGCGATCGGTCATGCAGCGATGAGTGGACGGGACGGACGGGACGATTGTCGACGCCACTGCTCGAGGAGCTCGTCCCCGACGCCAACGGTCGGCAGGTCTTCGCGTGCGGCCCGGAAGGCTACCTCAACTCAGCGACCGAACTGCTGCGTGACGTCGGCGTCGACGACACCTCCGTGTTCATGGAGTTCTTCTCCGGCGATCGCGCGATCCGCGCCGAATACGCCGAGGAAGTCGCCATCGCCGGCGAGATCGCCGAAGAGATCGCGGCCTCGACCGAGGAGTACTTTGAGTCCCAGCCGGTCGCGCTCGACATGTACGAACCCGACTACGACGCCGACGGCCCGATCGAGGCCGCAGGTGCCCCGACCGAGGCCGTCGACGCCGAGGCGGTCGTGCCCGTCGAGGACGACGTCGAGATTGAGGTCGTCGGGGTCACCGACGACACCCTCGCCGAGGCGGCACCCGGGTCCATGTCCGACGCTGGGTCCTTGTCCGACGCTGGGTCCGCGGGCCCGGCTGGGACCGGGTCGGCCACCTCGGCGAAGGAGTCGGACGAAGATGACGAAACAGAGGTCGTCGACCCGGCCGCACTGCCTACTGTGGGGCAGGGTGAGCACACGATGTCGTTCGTGCGCACCGGCCTCAACGTCCGTGTCGGGGAGGACGAGACGGTCCTCGAAGCCGCGCGGAAGGCGGGGGTGAAGATCCCCGCGAACTGTCAGGAGGGCATGTGCGGGTCGTGCAAAGTCGTCAAGCTCGACGGCGATGTCGAGATGAACCACCAAGGCGGCATCCGGGCCAGAGAGATCGACGCAGGCAAATTCCTGCCCTGCTGCTCGACAGCGAAGTCCGACCTCGTCATCGACGTCTGAACCACCTCGGACCGGCCCTGCCCTGACCACCGCCGCTTCACAGCCCCCACAATCTTTAGGAGTATTCAGTGCCGAACTCATCACCTCGAGTCGTCATCATCGGAGCCGGCATCGTCGGCGCCAACCTCGCCGACGAACTCGCGCAGCTGGGCTGGACCAATACGCTCGTCATCGAGCAGGGCCCGCTGGCCATCCCCGGCGGGTCGACCTCGCACGCCCCGGGACTCGTCTTCTCTTCGAACCCGTCGAAGTCGATGACCGAGTTCGCGCAGTACACGATCGAGAAGCTCACCTCGCTCACCGGTCCCGACGGCCGCGGTTCGTTCCTGCCCGTCGGCGGACTCGAGATCGCCACGACCGAGGATCGACTCCAGGACCTGCATCGGCGGGCCGGATGGAACCGGTCCTTCGGTGTCGAGGCCGATGTCATCGACGCCGACGAGTGCTCGCGTCTGTTCCCCATGCTCGATCGGGACATGGTGCTCGGCGGGCTGCTCACCCCGGGTGACGGACTCGCGTTAGCAGCGAAAGGCACCCAGCTCGTCATCGAGCGGGCCCGGGCGGCAGGTGTCGAGTTCCGCGACCGGACCACCGTCACGGACATCGAAACGACCGGCGGCAGGGTCAGCGCCGTCATCGCCGGAGAGGATCGCATCCCCGCCGACATCGTCGTCTCCTGCGCCGGTTTCTGGGGACCGAAGATCGGTGAGATGGTCGGCACTTCGATCCCGCTGCTGCCCTTGGGCCACCAGTTCGCCTGGACCACCGAGGTGCCTTCCTTGGTGGGCAAGAACGAGACGCCGGCCGGAGCCTCAGCGCCGATCCTGCGCTACCAGGACAAGGACCTCTATTACCGGGAATGGGGCGAGCGGATCGGCATCGGCTCCTACGCTCACCGCCCGATGCCCGTCGACCTCGACACGTTGCCGGCGTATTCACCGGACGAGATCACCTCGGAGCGCATGCCCTCGAGCCTCGACTTCACCCCGGATGACTTCGCCCCCGAATGGGAGGCGACGAAGGCGCTGTTGCCGGAGCTGGCGCAGACGCAGATCCAGCGCGGCTTCAACGGCATCTTCTCCTTCACTCCCGACGGCGGTTCGCTGGTCGGGCAGTCGCGTCAGGTCGACGGATTCTTCGTCGCCGAGGCAGTGTGGGTGACCCATGGCGCCGGCATCGCCCGCGCGGTGGCCGAACTCATCGCCGAGGGACGATCGTCGACGGACCTGTCCGGGATCGATCTCAACCGCTTCGAGGACGTGCAGACGACACCGGACTACGTCAGCGAGACCTCGCAGCAGAACTTCGTCGAGATCTACGACATCCTCCATCCCCTGCAGCCGCGGGTCTCTCCCCGCGATCTGCGCTCGAGCCCGTTCCGGCGGCAGCAGGAGGAACTTGGTGCGTTCTTCTTAGAGACCTCCGGTTGGGAGCGTCCGCACTGGTTCGAGGCGAACGCGGAGCTGCTCTCGGAGATGCCGGCCGAATGGGCGGCACCCGAACGCGACGCATGGGCGAATCAGTTCCATTCGCCCATCGCCGCGGCCGAGGCCTGGAAAACCCGCACCTCGGTGGCGATGTTCGACATGACCCAGCTCAAACGCTTCGAGGTCACGGGCCCCGGTGCGGGCGAACTGCTGCACGGAATGACCACCTCGTCGATGCTGCGCAAACCCGGGGCCGTGAGCTACACGCTGCTGCTCGACGAGGCCGGCGGCATCACGAGCGACATCACCGTGGCGATCCTCGACGAGCAGACCTACCAGGTGGGAGCGAACTCGAACATCGACATCGCTTACGTTGCGCGGGCGGCCCGGCATCAGTCGGAGGCCGACCAAGCGAAGTGGGTGACTGTGCGGGAGACGACGCCGGGCACCTGCTGCATCGGTCTGTGGGGGCCACTGGCCAGGGACGTCATCGCGAAGGTCACGGACGAGGACTTCAGCGACGCCGGGCTGAAGTACTTCCGCACCAAGCCCGCGGTCCTCGGGGGAGTGCCGGTGACGGCGATGCGCCTGTCCTACGTCGGCGAGCTCGGGTGGGAGATCTACACCTCCGCGGACCTGGGATCGCGGCTGTGGGACGTGCTGTGGGAGGCCGGCGAGGAATTCGGCATCATCGCCGGCGGCCGTGAGGCCTTCAACTCGATGCGCCTGGAGAAGGGGTTCCGCTCCTACGGCACCGATATGACCAGCGAACACGAGCCGGTGCAGGTCGGCCTCGGTTTCGCGGTCAAAGCCTCGAAGACCGACGACTTCATCGGCAAGGCCGCTTTGGCGGAGCGGGCGGCTGCTGCGACGACGAAGCTGACCAGCCTGACCCTCGACGTGCCCTCGGACGTCGTACTCGGGAAAGAACCGGTTTACGTGGTCGGCGGGGCCGCCTCGGCGAGATCGGACGGGGGTTCCGCGGACGGCTCGGGTGATGGGGGTTCCGCGGGTCGACGCGGAGCCGCGGACGGCTACGTCACCTCGGCGGCGTACGGGTACACGATCGGGAAGTCGATCGCCTATGCGTGGCTCCCGAACACCCTGTCTGTCGGCGACAAGGTGGAGATCGAGTACCTCGGGCGCCGGCTGCCGGCCACCGTCACCGCCGAACCGCTCTTCGACCCGGAGATGACGCGCCTGAAGGGGTGATGCTGGAAGCGCCTCCTGGCTGTGGCTTGGGTGGTCGTTCTGGTCGCATTTTTCTCAATGTCGCGTGACCAGAACGACCACCCAGTGCTGAAACTTTTCGGCGGTGGGCGTGCGCGACCACGGCTTCGGCAGGAACCAGGACGCTCTGCCGTGACACCAATGTTCCATATGGTGGATTTTTATTGACCGACTGATGGGACCGGGAAAGTATGAGGGGACAGTGCTCTTCCCGAGCCGGCCATCGCGAAGTCGCGAACACCGGGCCCGGGAATCCGCCGCCCGGTACCCGAAGGAGTGTCCATGTCCTCACCTGCAATCATCGGTTGGTCCCACGGCAAGTTCGGCCGGTCCGAATCGCCGCTGCCGCAGATGATGGCCGATGTCGCCCGTGACGCCATCGCCGAGGCGGGACTGGAGCCCGCCGACATCGACGTCATCCACGTCGGCGTCTTCAACAACGGACTCTCCCGCCAAGGTTTCGAAGCCGCGCTGCCCGGCACCGTCTTCCCCGAACTCGCCCGCACTCCCTCCCATCGACACGAGAACGCCTGCGCCACCGGCTCCGCTGCGATCTTCGCCGCCCACGACTCCATCGCCGCCGGCCGCCACCGCACCGCGTTGGTCATCGGTGCCGAACGGATGACTCAGGCCTCCGGTCACGACGTCAACGAGGTCCTGCTCAGTGCCAGCTATCGGGAAGAGGAAGAGCACTTCAAGTCCTTCGCCGGAGTCTTCGGCGAGATCGCCCGCCAGTACTTCGACCGCTACGGCGACCACTCGGAGGCGCTGGCGAAGATCGCTGCGAAGAACCACGCCAACGGAGCCCAGAACCCACTGGCCCATATGCAGAAGGACCTCGGCTTCGACTTCTGCAACACTGTGAGCGAGAAGAACCCCTATGTCGCCGAACCCCTCCGCCGCACCGACTGCTCCATGGTCTCCGACGGCGCCGCGGCGCTCGTCCTGGCCGCCGAGGATGTCGCCGCCTCCGCACCGCAGGCTGTGACCTGGCGCGGCATGGGCAACGCCAATGACGTCCTGCCCCTGTCCCAACGCGACCCGCTGGAGATGGCAGGCGCCCGCGACGCCATGAACCAGGCTCTGAAGACTGCCGGCATCGGCATCGACGACCTCGACTTCCTCGAGACCCACGACTGCTTCACGATCGCCGAACTCCTCGAATACGAAGCCTTCGGACTCGCCGCCCCCGGCCAGGGCCACACCCTCCTCGACGAAGGCGCTACCGAAGTCGACGGTCGCCTGCCGGTCAACCCCTCCGGCGGACTCAAAGCCAAGGGCCACCCCATCGGCGCCACTGGAGTGTCCATGCATGCCCTGGCCGCCGCCCAGCTCACTGGCCGCTCACCCGGAATCCAGATCGAAGCCCCGGAACTCGCCGGAGTCTTCAACATGGGCGGAGCCGCCGTGTCGAACTTCGCCTCCGTCCTCGAGCGCATCCGCTGATGCGCGCCATCTCCCAGACGTCCCCAGCCAAGGATTTCACGCCGACACCTCGGCGCGGGGTCAACGTCTCCCACTTCCTCACCCAGACCGCCCGGCGTTTGCCCGACCGGCTCGCCGTCGTCGACGACGACCACGGGCAGCGCTGGACCTGGGCCGAACTCGACACCCGCGCCGAGGCGCTCGCCGCCGCGCTCCAGTCAGGTGGAGTCGGCCGCCGCGACACTGTCCTCCTCGTCTCGGCCAACCACGCCGAGGTGATCCAGTCCTTCTGGGGGATCCTCCGCTCCGGTGGCGTCATCGCCCCACCGAACGCGGCCCTGTCGACCGAGGAGCTGCTCGGCATCAGCGCCGAGGTGGCCCCGGCCGCCGTCATCGCCGACCGCGCCCATTCGGACTTCGTCTCAGCCTTCCAGGCGGAAAGTTTCACGGGTCCCGTGTTCTGGATCGGGGAACTGCCCACGAGCACCGAGGCGGCCGATCCCACCGAGGCAGCCGTCGACTCTACGGTCGACGAGGACGACCCCTGCTGGTACTTCTTCACCTCCGGGTCCACCGGCCGACCGAAGGCCGCGACGTTCACGCACCGCCACCTCGGCGCGGTGCTCATGAACCACCGCTGCGATCTCTTCCCGAATGAGGATGAGACCGGGGCCTCCCTCGTGCTCGCGCCGCTGTCGCACGGGGCGGGCATCCACATGCTCGGACAGGTCTTCGGCGGCACCCCGTCGATCATCCACCCAGGTGGCAGGCCCAGCGTGGAATCCCTGTGGCCGGCCATCGACGCCTATGGGATCACGAACGCCTTCACCGTCCCGACGATCCTCAACCGCATCGCCGCCGGCTACCCGGAAGGCCGCGGGCCCGAGGATCACACCCTCGAACGCGTCATCTATGCCGGAGCTCCGATGCTCGCAGCCGACCAGACCCGGGCGTTGGAGAGGCTGGGACCCTGCCTCGTGCAGTACTTCGGCCTCGCCGAGGTGACCGGAGCGATCACGATCCTCCGTCCCGAGGACCACGGAATCATCCCCGTCGACGACTCGGGCATCGGCACCTGTGGGCGCGCCCGCACCGGAGTCGAAATCGTCATCGTCGACGAGACCGGCACGCAGCGGCCCGCCGGAGTCCAAGGTGAAGTCTGTGTAGCCGGACCCACCGTGTGCGCCGGCTACCTCGGCCGCCCCGACGCGAACGCCGAATCCTTTGCCGGCGGCGTCTTCCATACCGGCGATGTCGGCTACCTCGACGAGGCCGGGTACCTGTTCCTCACCGGCCGGAAATCCGATATGTACATCTCCGGCGGGTCGAACGTGTACCCGCGCGAGATCGAAGAACTCCTCCTCACCGACACCGAGGTGGCCCAGGCTGTAGTCGTGGGCGTGCCCGATCCGCAGTGGGGCGAGATCGGCGTGGCCGTCATCGAACGCGCAAAGGCGCCGACCGAGGGCGACGACCTGGCCGAGCGGCTGACCGCGCTGTGCAAGGCGGGGCTGGCGAAATACAAGGTGCCCAAGGAGATCCACTTCGTCGAGACGATGCCGGTCACCGCATACGGCAAACTCGCCCGCAAGGAACTCAAGGCCGAATACTCCGAAGGACGGGGCCACGCACGATGAGTACGACAGAGACGGCAGCCGTGTCAGCGCCGACAGGTAGGTTAGTCGGCACGACGATCATGGCGATCGGCTGCGGCACTCCGGACGGGGAGGTGAACAACGGCTTCGCTGCGGCGACCGCGTTCCTGCGCGAGGGGGCGCGCGTGTGCCTCGTCGACCGCGATTCGAACGCTCTCGATCAGGCGGCACAGGTCCTCGCCGAGGCGGCCGCCGCTGACGTTGCTGACCGCACTGACCGTGTCGACCGCGGCGACGGTGACACTGACCGTGTCCCCGGCACGGGCATCCACCTCGGCGGGGTCGACCTCGGCTCCCATCTGACCACGGTCGTCGCTGACGTCGCCGACGAAGACTCTCTGGCCGCGGCCTTCGCTCATTGCGCGGATACGCTCGGCGCACCGACCGTGCTCCATTACAACGTCGGCATCGTCGTCAACGGGGGAGTCGACGAACTCGCCACCGACGGATTCCGGCGCGCCCTCGACATCAACCTCACCGGTGCGTTCACCGCGATCAAACACGCTCTGCCCTTCATGCGGGAGGCGGGCCAGGGCTCGATCATCACGGTGTCTTCGGTCGGCGGCATGCGCTATATGGGCTACGACTACCCGGCGTATGCGGCATCGAAGGCGGGACTCATCGAGCTGACGAAGGTCGTCGGCGCACAGTACGCATCCGAAGGCATCCGGGCGAACTCGATCGCCCCGGGCCTCATCGAGACCCCGCTCATCCACCGTTCGATCTCCGGCCACTACGCCTCGGTCGAGGACATGCTCGCCGCCCGGCACGCCCAGTCCCCGACGGGGAAGATGGGTCGGCCCGAAGACGTTGCGGACCTCGCGGTCTTCCTCGCATCAAGCGAATCGGCTTACATCAACTCCACGCTCATCCCCGTCGACGGGGGACTCACCCACTACGCAGGGATGCCGAAGCGATGAACGATCGGGCCGCCTCAGCGCGGGACGACTCGGCTGATCCGGCCGACCAGGCGCTCGCGGTGGGGAACGCACACGCGACCGGGACGGCCGCCTCGGCGAGGGAATGACCCCGCTGACCACGGACACGACAGTGAAATAAGGAAATGAAGGAGGCAATGGTGCCGAGAACACGGACGACGAGGACGATGCTCGTCTGGTCCGCCGTACTGATGGTGTGCGCCCTGCTGCTGGCGGGATGCGGAACGAACTTCGGCACCACCGACGACGGCAAACAGCGCTACCGGTGGAAGATGACGGTGACGACCGGCTCGACGTCGACGTGGTACCTCGCCGCGGAGAAATTCGCGAAGGACCTCGACGAAGCAACCGACGGCCGGATCACGATGAAGGTCTTCTCCAACGAACGGCTCTCCGCCGGTGAGGCCACCGCCGGAGTCGAACAGCTCATGGACGGGGCGAAGGACTTCTCCTACAACTCGCCGATCATTTACGCCGGCGTCGACCCGCGCTTCGGCGCCGTCACCGCCCCCTTCATCTTCGACTCCGTCGAGGACGGGCAGAAGGCGCTCGCCGGCAAGGGCGGCGACGTCTACGGCGACTACCTGGCAGAGCGCGGCGTGCACCTGCTCGGCTTCGGCGAATCGGGGATGCGGCAGCTGACGAACACGCACCGGCCCATCCACACACCCGAGGACATGCGGGGCCTGAAGTTCCGCATCCCCGGCTTCGGCATGTACACCGACCTCTACCGGCAGATCGGGGCGAACCCGACGACGATGCCCTTCGGCGAGGTCTTCACCGCCCTCCAGCAGGGAGCGATCGACGGGCAGGAGAACCCGATCGACGTCATCTACTCGGCGAACCTGCAGGAAGTTCAGCCGTATCTGACGCTGTGGAACTACTCCTACGACCCGCTCGTGCTCGGCATCAACAAGGACCTCTTTGACTCCCTGACACCGGAGGACCAGAAGCTGGTGAGCCGCTTGGCCGGTGAGGCCAACGAGTTCCAGATCCAGAAGAACCGAGACGGCGAAGAGAAGCTCATCGCCGAACTCGAGGACTCCGGCATGAAGGTCAACGAACTCAGCGACGAGGAGAAGGACGCCTTCCGCGCGAAGCTGAGCCCGATCTACAGCGAATACCGCAAGGTCTGGGGACCGGACATGTCCCAGGCGTTCATCCCGAAAGGACTGTGAGATGAGAGTCATCAGATTCTTCGAGGACTGGGTCGTCATCGCCTCGTTCATGGTGATCGTGCTCGTCACCTTCATCAACGTCCTCTCCCGCTACATCTTCAAGGCCTCGCTGGCCTTCTCCGAGGAGATCACCATCAACCTCCTCGTCGTGCTCACGATGATGGGAGCCGTCGTCGGGATCCGCCTCGGCGCGCACCTCGGGTTCTCCTACCTCGTCGAGAACGCGAAGGGCGGCGTGCGGCGGGCCCTGCTCATCACGGGCACCGCGCTCATCGTCGTGTTCCTCGCAGTCCTCCTGATCTGGGGCGCCGAGATGACGATCGCGCAGGGCCTGCGCGGCCGGGCGACCCCGTCGCTGGGCATCCCGCAGTGGCTGTTCACCCTGTCCATCCCCTTGGCCGGTGCGCTCGGGATCCTGCGCAGCATCCAGGCGCTGCGCACGGCGCTGCATGAGGACACGTCCGCCGAGGCGGTCGTCGAGAGGCTGGCCACCGAAGCCGCCCCGACCATCAGCGCTGCCGAATTCTCGTCCGAGTTCAAGTCCGATTCCCAGGGAGGCCGGAAATGATTGCGCTCCTGCTCTTCGGCAGCTTCTTCCTGTTCCTCGGCCTCGGCATCCCCGTCGCCTTCGCCCTTGGGCTCTCCGCCGTCGTCACCCTGGTCACGACCGATGGTGTGCAGGTCCTCGACGTGGTGCCTTCGGTGATGTTCCCGTCGATGAGTTCGGGCACGCTGCTGGCGATCCCGTTCTTCATCCTCGCCGGCATCGTCATGCAGTACACGGGCATCTCACAGCGCCTCGTCGACCTCGCGTTCCTCATCTTCGGACGCCTGCGTCACGGCCTGGCCGCGGTGACGATCATCTCCGCGTTCTTCTTCTCCGCGATTTCGGGATCCGGGCCTGCCACCGTGGCCGCGATCGGTGCGATCCTCATCCCCGCGCTCGTGCGCAACGGGTATCAGAAGAAGCACGCGGTCTCCCTCGTCGCGGCGTCGGGGTCGATGGGCATCGTCGTGCCGCCGTCGATCGCGTTCATCATCTTCGCCGTCGTCGCCGCCGAGTTCGGCAAGATCTCGATCTCCCGGCTCTTCATCGCCGGCATCGTTCCCGGCATCATCATGGCGCTCGCGTTCTTCATCGCCGCCCTGTTCGTGCCCCGTGTCCGCGAGTTCGCCGGTCTGCCGGTGAGGAACAAGTCCGCCGCCGAGGCGGGACCCGGGTCCACATCGACCGGAACGTCGGCGTCCGGTTCGTCCGGTGTTGACTCCGTTGGGAACGGCGGTTCGGGTGACGGTGCGGCAGGGGGCAAGACTCAGCTGCTGACGACGGAGGGGAAGGCCGCCTCGGCGAGTTCCGGGGTTTCCGGGACTTCGGGGTCGGTCGGATCCGGAGCGGTCGGATCGGCGGATCCGACGGTCACGGTCAACCCCGAGGGCGGGTTCGCCGAAATCATGGCCGCACTGGTCAAGGCGATCCCGGGCCTGCTCATTCCGGTGATCATCCTCGGCGGGATCTACGGCGGAATCTTCACCCCCACCGAGGCGGGAGCCGTCGCATCCGTGTACGCACTCATCGTCGGGGTGTTCGTCTACCGGGAGCTGACCTGGAAGGACATGCCGAAGGTGTTCCTCGAGTCCGGGGTCTCGACCGCGGTCATCATGTTCATCGTCGGCGTCGCCAGCCTCTTCTCCTACGTCATCACCGTCGAGGGGGTGGCCGATCGGATCTCTGCAGCGGTGCTGGGCGTGACGGACAACAAGTACCTCATCCTTGCGGCGATCACGATCATCCTGCTCATCGTCGGCGCCTTCGTCGACGCGATCAGTGCGTTCTACCTGTTCATCCCGATCCTCGTGCCGATCCTCATCGGGGTGGGCGTGGACATGACGACGATCGGCGTGTTCATGACCGTCAACCTCGCGATCGGTCTGTTCACCCCGCCTGTGGGGCTCAACCTCTATGTGGGCGCGGGCATCGGGAAGGTCAAGCTGGAAGAGGTCGTGCGCGGGATTCTGCCGTTCCTCATCTGCGCAATCGTCGCCCTGCTGCTCATCACCTACATCCCGGCGATATCGAACTGGCTGCCTGACCTGCTCGGGGTCGGGTAGTCGGAGCTGTTCGGTGTCGGGGCTGGCGTCTTCGGGCGCCGGTTCCGACGGCCGGGTCCGCTCAATCGAGGCGGCGCCGCCTTACTCATTTCTGTCGAAGGAGAAATATGGAACCGTATCTGCTCACGAACAAGACCGCGCTGGTCACGGGTGCCGCGCAGGGCATCGGATTGGCGATCGCCACCGCGCTGGCCAGGCGCGGGGCCTCGGTCGGCATCGTCGACCTCAAGGGTGCCGAGGAGGCCGCGGCCGGGCTGGCTTCGGAGTATCCGGAGCAGCGGTTCGCCGCGTTCTCACTCGACGTCCGCGACGCCGACGAGGTGGCGGACGCGGTCGGATCGTTCGTTTCGACGTTCGGGGGACTCGACATCCTCGTCAACAATGCGGGCACGGCCGCGCGCATCGGCATCGGTGAGATCACAACCGAGCAGTGGCAGCGAGATATCGAGACCAACCTCGGCGGGACGTTCAACTTCATCAAGGCGGCCGTGCACCCGCACATGCTCGAGGCGGCAGGCGGGTCGATCATCAACATCTCGTCGATCTCGGGCATCAACGGCGGAGCGGTCTCCGACGGGGAGGCCGGTGCGCGGTCGGGTCCGGCCTATGCGGCGAGCAAGGGCGGGATCATCGCCCTGACGAAATGGGTGGCCAAAGAGTACGGTCGCCAGGGCATCCGCTGCAACTCGGTGGCGCCCGGTCCCGTCGAATCCGCGCTGACCGTCGGCCAGACCTATGACACCTCTGGTCAGGCACTCGACCGGATGGGACAGCCGGATGAGATCGCCGAGGCGGTCGCCTACCTCGCCACCGACGGCGCCGCGTTCACGACGGGACAGATCTTGCGCGTCGATGGAGGGGCTGTGATGTCGTGAGTCGCTGAAATAGTCGGGCGTGAACAGACGATCCCCGCATCATCCTCAGGATGGTGCGGGGATCGCTGTATCTGCTGGTCTGTCTGGTTGGGCGACTTGTTCGATCAGGCGGTGCGGCGGACGAAGAGCTCGAAGGTCACTGCCACGGGGTTGGCTCCGGATTCGAGGATGCCGGAGCTGACTTCACCGTCGACGTCGACGACCTCTCCGGAGAGGCTGATCTGCGGGGCCGGGCGCTGTGTTCCGGATGCGGTCGCGCCGGTTACCACACCGCTCAGGTGCGTGAACTCGACGGCAGGCCACGGGGCGGTGCCGCCTGTGAACACGGCCCCGGTCGTGCTGCCGAGGCTCGCGACCACCTCGGCGGAGTCGAAACCGGCGGCGCGACAGACGGCGAGCACCGCCTCGTCGAGGATCTCACCTGGACGAACACGGGTGACGACTGCGTCAGCTGGGCGGGCCGCCTCGGCGAGATCGAGCTCGGATGATGCTGACGCGGTGGCGTGCGCCGGTGTGACGGGGTGTGGAGCGAAAGTAGAGAACCCGGTCTCGGGATCGCTATCACTGATCAGCCGGACATCGGGCAGGGCGAAGAGCCGAACCGTCAGCCCGTTGGTCCCGGCGGTCGTGCCGGGCAGCAGATGACCGCCCTTGACCGTTCCCTCTGATTCGGTCCACGAGGCGTGAATGTGGCAGAAGGGGGAGCCGTCACGCCAACCGATCGTGGCCGCAGCATGTCGCAATCGAGCCGGTGCATCGACGGTGAAGACTTGAGTGAAGGACATCGGATGCTCGGCATCGGGGCCATAGGCGGGATGGACATAGTCGATGTGGCCGAATTCGCCGGAGACGAACTCGGCCATGATGCCGGGAACGGAGAAGCCGGTCAGTGCCTGCTCGAGGGCAGCGAAGAGGTTTGTGCCCTCGGGGAGTTCGATGACGTGTTCGGTGCATCGGGTCGGGACTGAAACGATGCGGGGACTTTGGTGCGGACCCGCGTGGATGACCGCAGTTCCTGGTGCCTTGAGTGGAAAAGTCGGCTGCTGCAGTGCTGTCGAATCGGCTCCTTTGCTCATGCTCTGATTATGGTCGGGGGTCAGGATCGGTGTCGCAGAAAATCCAAGGGGTGGAACGTCAACTCAGACGTTTGACGGAACGGATGCGGCTGCCTCGGTGCGAGCTTGCCTCTTCTTCTCACCGAGATGGCCGATGATGGTCGCGGCAGCGATCATGACAGCCACGAGAGCGATGCCGATCCACTGATTGAGGATGAGCGTCGCCGCCCCGGCCAGGGCGCCGATGAGAATGAGGACGACGGCGAGGAAGCGGCGCACCGACCGAGTGCTGTCGCCGCCGGCGAGTCGGGAATCCGAGGCGAGGCCGACGATTGTCGAGGTCACGACCACGGTGGTGACGTCGGCGATCTTCATTTTCCGGGCGGCCGCGGCCTGTGCACCCATGAGCGCCGAAAGGGCTGAGGTGAAGACCGTCCCGGCGAGGCCGATTTCGGGATCGGGGACGACCGCGACGTAGACAGACAATGCGGCACAGCCGACGGCGACGATGCCATAGATCAGCGTAGTCCGGCGATGCCAGGCCTCACCGATGTCGCCGAGAATGCGACCTGACAGTGCGGCTCCGATCATGAAGAACACAAGTGCGAGGGCGGGGCGGAGGACTGGGACACCTTCGGCGCCGGCGAGACCCATGCCGAGGATGACGACGTTGCCGGTCATGTTGCCGGTGAAGACCTTGTCGAAGCCGAGGTAGCCGATGGCATCGACCATGCCGGTCGAGAAGGTCAGTAACAGCAGCATGGCCAAATCGAGTCGACGTGTCATCGGTGCCCTTTCGTGGCAGGAGGCTCATTTGGAGCGCAGTCCTGAATGCGTGGAGAGATGCGCGTCGGCTGACTCCCACATCTCAGAAATTTTCCATTGTTTGTATACAAAACCCTAAGTTCACTATAGATTGTATGCAACTGATAACCGAGATCCGAGACCACGAGGGAGTGCGAGTGAAAATTCGGATAGGCGCGGCGCTTGCCAGCGCTGTACTGCTGGCGGGATGTGTTCCCGTGCAGCCGCTAGAGGATCCGCCGGAACGGACTGATGTGAAGTCGGTGCAAGCGGATGCGGCAGACTTCGAAGACGGCGGCAATCTGGTCATGGCCCTGTCATCTGAGCCGGATCGGCTCGACCCGACTACATCGTCGTCTCTGTACACGCGCTATGTCATGCAGACCATGTGTCAGAAGCTCTATGACATCGATGAAAACGGCGAGATCGTGCCGATGCTCGCGACGGAACTGCCGACTATTTCCAAAGGCGGCAAGACTGTCCGAATTCCAGTCAAACAAGGCGTGAAGTTCGCTGACGGAACTGATTTCGACGCTGAAGCGGTCAAGACAACGATCGAGCGCGGACTTAACCTCGAAGCTTCTTCACGGGCGGCAGAACTCGGTCCTATATCCTCGGTTGAGGCTGCTGACGCACATACTGTTGAGGTCACTTTCGATCAACCGTTCGCGCCATTCACTGCCGCTTTGGCTGATCGCGCAGGCATGGTCATGTCGCCGACAGCACTGGAGAAGCAGGGTGACGACTTCGGCGATCACCCAGTCTGCGTCGGACCATTCAAATTTGAGAAGAGGATCGCTCAAACGTCGATCAAGGTCGTCAAAGATCCCAACTATTATGACGCGGATTCGATCCATCTGGATTCGATTACGTACCAGATCATGACTGACGCGAATATTCGTGCTGCGAACATCCGCTCGGGAGACGTGCAGGTTGCCGATACGATCTCGCCCCAAGACGTTGACGCTTTGGACGCCGAATCTGGAATCGGTCTTCTGCAGTCGAACTCGCTGGGTTATCAGGGACTGACCGTCAATATGGGATTCGGCGATGCTAAGGAGAACTACTCCGGGCCTCTCGGTCAGAATCCGGAAGTGCGCAAAGCATTGTCGATGGCGATCGACCGAAAGGCCCTCGTCAACACTGTATTCAATGGTTGGTTCTCACCCGCGTGTTCTGGCATCGCCCCGGACAGTCCATTTGCGACTGAAGCCAGCAACGGCTGCGTCGATTACGACCCGGAAGGCGCAAAGCAGATCCTCAAGGACGCCGGTGTTGAGCTTCCACTCGAAGTGAATATGAAGGTCTCGAACACTCAAGACACTCTCCGTTTCGCTCAAGCGATCCAAGCCGCGACCAAGGAAGCCGGATTCGATATCAAGGTGCAGCCAACGGAATACACCGCACTTCTTGATGCTCAAGACCGCGGAGACTACGAGATGCTCCAACTGGGCTGGTCAGGACGAGTCGATCCGCACGGAAACCTTTATTCATTTCATTTCCCAGGTGCCGCCAATAACGTCACTGGAATAGACGATTCTGAGATCAATGGCTTGCTGACCAAAGCAAGCGAGGAAACCGAAGAGAAGAAGCGTGCAGAGCTGTACGGAAAGGCCTCTGAGCGGATGAGAGAAACAAACTCGATCATCTACCTCTACCGGCAGAAGAACCTCACCGCGTACACGGAAGATGTTGCTGGAATCGAAGTCTTCTCAGATGGTGTGGTTCATCTTTCGGGGGCTGGCTTCCTGAAGAGCGGAGGCGCGAAATGACACGATTTGTTCTGACCAAGGTCTTTCACGCGATCATCACCTTCGTGCTCTCCGCGATCGTCATTTTCTTCGGAGTCAGAATGCTGCCGGGCGACCCTGCTTTGGCCATGGCCGGTGAAGAGGCGACACCAGAACGGCTTGAAGCTATCCGCACCGACCTCGGACTCGATGAGCCGATGCTCGTGCAGTTCATCAAGTTCATCGGATCCGTCGTCACCGGCGATCTCGGCGAATCCACGAGAACCGGGCTGGCCGTCACAGAGATGATCGCGACCACTTTGCCAGTCACCCTCTGGCTCGCGCTCTACGCGATAGTCGTTGCAGTCGTCGTCGGAGTAGCGCTGGGCATGATCGCGGAGCGATTCCGTGGACGTTGGCCAGAGTTCGGCAGCAATTTCATTGCCCTGCTCGGGCTCTCGGTTCCCAATTTCTGGCTGGGGCTGCTGGCAATCCTCGGTCTGGCGGTCGGCCTCGGTTGGTTCCCTGCGTCCGGGTATGTCGACATACTTTCTGAACCGATCAAGGGCATCTACTACCTGACCTTGCCGTCTGTGATCCTGGGGACCAGCCTCGCAGCTGTCATCACTCGTCAGACACGAGCATCAATGATCGAGACCATGGGCACCGACTACGTGCGAATGGCTCGAGCGAAAGGCCTATCGCGTCCGCGCGTTCTCTTCCGCTACGGGCTTCGGAACTCGCTGATCGTGTTGGTCACAATCGTCGGACTTCAGCTCGGTGGACTGATCTCCGGTGCTGTCGTCACCGAACGGATCTTCGCATTGCCGGGAATCGGCAAACTCACTCTTGACGCTGTGTTCTCCCGCGATTACCCAGTGATCCAAGCAGTGGTCCTGGTAATCACAGTGTCTTACATTCTCATCAACTTGGCGGTAGACATCCTCTACTCGGTCATCAACCCACAGATTCGCGTCAGTGAGGATGCCTCATGAGCACACCACTTGTCACCAACACGAATAAGCAGACTCAGGGTCTGGATCCCGAATTCCATGCTTCGTCCAACCGGGCACTCTGGTTGATCAAATCGATCATCTCGACACCCTCGGGACTCATCGGTTCGATCATGGTTGTCATCGTTGTTCTGATCGGCGTATTCGCTCCGCTGATTGCCCCTTACGGATTCGCGCAGACGAACTTCGACGTTCCGTTCCAGGTACCCGGCACAGTCGGCTATGTATTCGGCACCGACGACCTTGGACGTGACATTCTGTCGCGACTGGCATTCGGGGTTCGCGCGTCACTCCAGGTGGGGCTTCTGGCAGTGCTTCTGGCTGTCGTAGTCGGTACTCCGTTGGGGCTGTTGGCAGGGTACTTCCGCGGACTAGACGCAGTCATCTCGCGTCTGACGGATGTCACTCTGGCATTCCCGTTCCTTATTATCGCGGTCGGACTGGCTGCGATCTCAGGGCCAAGCCTGTCCAATGCTGCGATTGCGCTGGGCATCTCTCAGGTACCGACGATGATTCGTGTCGTCAGAGGCGAGACCATGCGCTTGAAATCAGCCGATTTCGTCAAAGCCGCCATCGCAACCGATGCTTCGAAGACAAGAATTCTGGGTATGCACATTCTGCCGAATGCGGCTTCTGCGATCATCGTGCAGGCGACGGTCATTCTTCCCACTGCAGTCATCGGAGAGTCGATCCTGTCATTCCTCGGACTAGGCATACAGCCGCCGTCGCCTAGCCTTGGCATCATGCTGTCGGATGCTCAGCAGTACATCTTCCGCGCACCATCAACGGCGCTGTTCCCGGGCCTGGCGATCCTCTTCATCTGTCTTGCCTTCAACCTCTTCGGAGATGCCCTGCGCGATGCCCTCGACCCCAATTCCAAGAAGGGACACTGACTTGTCATTCACCACACCCCCTGAATTCACAACCCGGCCTACGCTCGAAGGTCATTTCGGTATGGCCGCATCAACGCATTGGCTGGCGACCGCAGCATCTCAAGCAGTCCTTGAAAGAGGCGGAAACGCATTTGATGCCGCAGCGGCAGGAGGATTTCTGCTGCACGTTGTTGAGCCACACCTCAACGGTCCCGCTGGAGACATGACTGGTGTCTTCGCGACTGCTGAGGAACCGTCTGAGCCGAAGATCATGATGGGGCAGGGTCCCGCTCCAGCTGGGGCGAGCATCGAGCATTTCCGTAACGAAGGTCTCGACATGGTTCCGGGTGCCGGAGCCCTCGCTGCTGCGGTCCCCGGCGCAGTCGATTCGTGGCTCAACCTTCTCGAACACCACGGCACTTGGGAGCTTTCCGAGGTTCTGGAATTCGCTATCGACTATGCGGACAACGGACATCCTGCTCTTGGTCGAACGGTCGGGACAATCGAAAAGGTCAAGGAGCTTTTCGTCGAGCATTGGACAACCTCAGCTGCACAGTGGATGCCAGACGGTACGGTGCCGAAGGCCGGCGACTTGATCTACAACCATGCTTACGCCAATGTTCTGCGGCGTCTGATCTCCGCGGGGGATGAGGCAGAAACCCGAGAAACACGGATTCAAGCAGCTCGGCGTGAATGGAAGACAGGGTTTGTGGCCGAAGCGATCGCCGAATTCATCAAGGCTCCGCACCGGCACTCCACTGGAAGCGACCATGCTGGCGTCATGACTGTGGAGGACATTGCTGCCTTCGATGCTCATTTCGAAGACCCGGTGACGATCGAATTCCGTGGTTATCAGGTGGCCAAGATTGCGGCGTGGGGGCAGGGCCCCGTACTGCTGCAGACTCTGAAGATCCTTGAGGGCTTTGATGACGATCGTCTCGATCCCTCGACTGAGCTGGGAGCCCACACGATACTCGAGGCGCTCAAGCTTGCGATGGCCGATAGGGACACCTACTACGGCGACAACGATGTGGACCTTGAATGGCTTCTCAGTGACGAATATGCTGCTCTGCGCCGTGAACTCATCGGCTCCACTGCGTCGCACGACTTCCGACCAGGCACTGACCGTAACGGAGCCGCACCGGCGTTCCGGCCCCCACTGACTTTGGAAGGTGCGGACAGGGAAGCGCTCATCAAGGCGGGAATCGGCGAACCGACCGTGCAGAAGAACGGTGTGAATAACGGGGACACCTGCCATATCGACGTCGTTGATCGCTGGGGCAATATGATCTCCGCGACCCCATCCGGCGGCTGGATTCAGTCATCCCCGACGATTCCAGAACTTGGATTCTGCCTCGGGACGCGTCTGCAGATGATGTGGTTGGACGAATCGGCTCCATCTGCGCTGACTCCGGGCAAGCGTCCTAGAACGACGCTCACTCCAACCTTGATCTCCAAGGACGGTGAGCCGATCATTGCCCTCGGCTCGCCGGGAGGGGACCAACAGGAACAATGGCAGCTGCTGCTGATTCTAAGAATGCTCGTGGGCGGTTATGCCGCACAGGAGGCAATTGATGCCCCAGCCATGCACACGACTGCTTTGGCTGGCTCATTCTGGCCCCGCACCTGGGTTCCGGGCGGAGCAGTCGTCGAGGACCGCCTCGGCGATGAGGTCATCAACGGGCTCATCTCACGTGGACACGACGTGATACGCGCGGGGAACTGGGATCTTGGTCGTCTGTCATGTGTGACACGGGATCCGGAAACGGGTCGACTGACAGCGGGAGCGAATCCACGTGGCGCTCAGGGCTATGCGGCGGGAAGGTGAGACGAATGAACCAAGAATTCGTACTTGAAGTTACGGGACTGGAAGTCTCCTACGAGTCTCCCGTGCTCCACGACGTCAATTTCACCCTGGAGCCCGGCGAGCGTCTGGCTCTTGTCGGCCAGTCCGGATCTGGAAAATCGACATCGATCGGTGCCATTTTGGGACTGCTGCCCGGAGCCGGACGAGTCAGCAGCGGTTCAGTGAAATACCGCGGAGAGGAGCTAGTCGGAGCGAGCCGCCAGCGCATGCAGCAGCTGCGAGGACGATCGATTGCCCTGGTTCCGCAAGACCCAATGGCCAGTCTCAACCCGAGCATGCGCGTCGGTGACCAGATTGCCGATGCCCTCCGTACTTATGGGATGACGAATTCGTCAGAGGTCACGAAACGCGTCATCCAACTGATGACCGATGCCGGTATCCCCGACCCGGAGAATCGACGCCGGTCGTACCCGCACGAGTTCTCCGGCGGGATGCGGCAACGAGTGCTTATCGCCATTGCGTTGGCAGGAGATCCGGATCTGATCATCGCTGACGAACCGACTTCGGCTCTGGACGTGACAGTGCAGAAGCAGATTCTTGATCACTTGCAGGAGCTGGTCACCGAGCGCGGAATGTCGCTCTTGTTCGTTACTCACGACCTGGGGGTAGCGGGGGAACGGACGGATACGATTCTCGTCATGCACCAGGGGAGCGTCGTTGAGCGAGGCGCCCCCGAGCAAGTCTTGGGAAACCCACAGCATGAGTACACTCAATCGCTGGTCAAAGCTGCGCCGAGCCTGGTCGTGGAGAACACTGATGAAACGGCAGTTGCTGGCGATCCGGTCAGCGCTAGGCGCCCCACGGACATGGTCTTGGAGATCAATGATCTGCACAAGGTCTACAAGCTTCGAGGGCGCGGTAAAGAAGTCCATGCTCTGCGAGGAGTGAGTCTTTCAGCGCGACGTGGAAAGACCACCGCGGTGATCGGCGAGTCCGGCTCGGGAAAATCGACGATTGCAAAGATCGTCCTGGGGCTGGAGAAAGCGACCAGTGGCGAGGTTCTCGCCGGTGGCAGGAATGTTGACGCGACAACCCGCTCTGAACGCAGCATTCTTCGTCGTTTCAGCCAACCAGTCTTCCAGGACCCGTTTTCGTCGCTGAACCCGATGTGGAGCGTCGAGCGAATCATTCGGGAGCCTCTTGATGTGTTCAAGATCGGCAACCGTGCTGATCGATCGAAGAAGGTATTTGAAGTTCTTGACCAAGTGGCTCTGCCGAAGACGATGCTTGAGCGGCGACCGTCTGAACTCTCGGGCGGTCAGCGTCAGAGGATAGCGATCGCGCGTGCGCTGATCAGTGAACCTGAGCTCCTGATCTGTGACGAAGCAGTGTCTGCGCTTGACGTGCTGGTTCAGGAACAGATCCTTGATCTGCTGCGGAATCTGCAGAATGACTTGGCTGTCAGCTGCCTGTTCATTACTCACGATCTTGCAGTGGTCGCCAACTTGGCAGACGATGTTGTTGTGATGAAAAGCGGAGAGATCGTCGAATCAGGCGCCACACAAGATGTGATCGAGAGGCCACAGGCCGAATATACGCAGCAGCTTCTCGCCGCTGTGCCTGGCTCCGGTCTGCTCAATGTCTGATTTCGCTCCAACGCCATCGTTCTCACCAGACGGAAGCAGCGTCGGTACCCGGATCCGAGCCGACATCATCGGAGGTCGGCTCGAGCCGGGGGCCAAGTTGCGTGAAGCCGCGTTGGCGGAAAAGTACGAGGTGTCTCGGATTCCGATTCGGGAAGCTCTGCGTTCCCTCGAAGCGGAAGGGCTGGTCGAATCGCGGAAATACAGCGGCTCGGTCGTCGCCCCTTCGCCGGTGGAAGATGCCGACGATCTGTTCGAGATCCGTATTGTGCTCGAGGCGGCGACGGCGAAACGCGCGGCCAAGCGGGCGGAAGCACTGAATGCCAGCGATGTTCCTGACCTGAAGTGGCGAGAGCAGCGCAAGGAGATCAACGATATTCTCGAGGCTGGCGACATCGTCATCGAACAGGAGCGGTACGAGGATCTCGCCGTGCTGAACATGCGTTTTCACTTCGCCATTGCTGAACTCAGCGGGAGTCTGTCGTTCATCAGCCTGCTACGGCAGATCTCGGGCAAGATCGAGTGGCTGTACTCGCTCAATGTGACTCGACGCGGTCCGCAGGCGTGGCCGGAGCATCGTGAGATCATCGCCGCCATCGATGCCGGTCAGGATGCCCTGGCTGCCGAGGTCATGGCCCGGCACGTGCGACGCAGCCGCGATTCCTACTTCGCCACGATGTCCGAACGCCCCGGAACTACCTGACGGCCTCCCAGCGTGGTGGCGCCACGTTGCTGGGAGGCCGTCAGGTGTGTTGAGTTCGGGAAATCATACTTTCAGGGGAGAGACCACGACTGGATCTCTGGCTATCGTTGAGTGGTCTCACCTTGGTCTTCGGCGGATTGCGTAAGCCAGCGGTGCGACGGACAAGACAACTCGATTCGCGATCCAGGTCGGTGATCATCACGGTGCAGGACCCTGCCCATCGTTCAATTCTGCTCACAAGTCTGAGCTACCCGCTCTTCGTCGCGGGAGCCGTTCTGCTGTTCGCATCGATCACCATCCCGGGTGCTGTGCTGCTGGGCTCCGGCGTCTTCCTCATCGGCGTCAACGAACTGTGCCTCTACATCGCGAAGAGCAGCACGACACAGGAACGAGCCGCCACATAGCGTCTGCGCCTCTTCGATTCCCGCGAGCATCGGCCGACCGCAGAAGCTGGCAAGGGTCTACTCGATCCGCTCCGTCTCTGTGCCGCGGTGTCCCCGGAACTACCTGACGGCCTCCCAGCGTGGTGGCGCCACGTTGCTGGGAGGCCGTCAGGTAGTAATCAGGAGTCGGCGAGGAGGCGGTCGAGTTTGTTAAAGCCCTCGACGATGCCGTGCTCCATGCCCGAGGCGACCATGCCGTCGCGGGACTCGACCGAGTCGAAGATCGAGGTCGAGGCCAGGCGGGTCCGTCCGTCGCCTAAGTCGGTGAGCGTGAGGATCTCGAGGTTGACCGCGTCGGGGAAGCCCTCGAAGGTGAAGGTCTGGACGATGCGTTCGTTCTCCCGCACCTCGTGGAACGAACCGAAGAACGCGTACTCGCCGCGATCATCGGTCGAGACGTAGCTCCAGTTCCCGCCCGTTCTCGCATTCCATTCGCGAATCGTGTTCGTGATCGAGTCCGGCCCGCACCACTTGACGAAGAGCTCGGGGTCGATGTGAGCCCGGAACACCTTATCCGGGGTGGCCGCGAAGTCGCGGGTGATCGAGACGGTCTGCACGCCCTCGGGGACGTCGAGCTTGAGCGTCGAATGGTCTGCTGCGGTGTCGGTGGTGGTAGTCATGTCATGCTCCCTTGCGTGATTGTGGTCGGGTTGAGCTTTCCTGCGGAGTTGTGGTGCCGGATCCGCCCGCCGAGGCGGCGCCCGGGTCCGTGTTCTGCGTTGCCTCGTCCGCGTCCATCTGTGCGAGGACGGCGTCGAGGCGTTGGTAGCGTTCCTCTGCCTGAGCTCGGTATCTTTCGATCCATTTCGTCATCAGATCGAACACATTGTCTTCGAGGTGGACCGGTCTGCGCTGGGCGTCACGGGTGCGGGAGACCAGTCCGGAGTCCTCTAGCACCTTGAGATGTTTCGATACGGCTTGGACGCTGACGTCGTAGGGTGCGGCGAGTTCGTTCACCGTCGCATCCGCGAGACTGAGTCGAGCCACCATGTCCCGACGGGTCGGATCGGCAAGTGCCGCAAAGACCTTGGACAGCTGATCGGCCATGGGGCCTCCTGGGCGTCTGCATCGAAATCTGACTTCAACCAATTGGTTAAATAACAATGTAGACCCGATGGATGCTGTTAGTCAACCATTTGGTTGAATAGACGTCTCAGCGTTTGTTTCGGCCTCGAGGCCCGCGATGCGAGTGTGCAGACTCCGGAAGCGCAGAGTGAACCAGACACAGACGGCACCTGCCACCGCCGAGGCGATGAGGAACACCGTCTCGATGTCCAAGGACTCGACCGCCAGGGCGGCCAATGCCGATCCGAGGGGAAGTGCGCCCCAGCTGATGACCCGCGAGGCCGAGTAGACGCGACCGAGGAGCGACAGGGGAGTGGCCTGCTGCCTGATCACCGCGACGATGACCCTCCAGACGGTGGACCCGGCTCCGGCGAGGATGACACCGGCGACGATGACCGGCAGCGGTGCTCCGAGTGCGGCCGGAAGGACGAGCCCGATCGTGCCGACCGTGTCGAGGAAGAGGAGAAGAGCCGTCGACACTTGCCTCTGCAGCCGTTCGATGAGTCCCGCGGCGACGATTCCGCCGACAGCCATCGCGGCCAGAACCCATCCATAGGCGACAGTGCTGAGGCCCAGCGGGCCGGGCGCAACTGCGTAGAGAACGAACATCGCCGTCCAGGCGCCCCAGATGAGACTCATCGCCGCCGTCAGCACCGTCAGCTCGCGCTGCAGGCGATCTCTCCACAGGTATCGCAAGCCGTCGCGGATGCGAGGTGTGGGTTGGTCGGGGGTGGCGCTCTCTGCGGCGGCAGGCGTCGGCCGACTGCGCATCGCCACCAGCAGGCTGAGCCCGGCCAGCGCCGCGAGTGCATAGAGCCCGCTGCCGACCGCTGCCGCTGCAAGTCCGGCCGCACCGAGAAGGAACCCGGCCAAGGGCGGACCCGCCAGCTCATTGGCGATATTGATCGTCGCTTCCATCTTGGCGTTCGCCCCGGTGAGCTGGTGTTTGGGGACGATCCGCGGGATTCCCGCGATGAGGGAGGTGTCGACCAGGGTCTCGGCGATGCCATAGACGAGGGCTGCGATCATGACAGCCGGTGCGACGAACGCGTCGCAGGCGATCGCTGCCGTGAGGCCGAGAAGCATGAGCGCACGCGCGCCGTTGGCCACGGTCAGCAGCAGCTGCGGAGAGAGGCGATCGACGAGCCAGCCTGCGTGCAGCCCGCACAGCGGCCAGGCGATCGTCGCCGCCGTCGTGACCAGGGCGACCTCGCCGGGGGAGGCCCCGGCGGTGAGCGCGATGAGCGGAAACGACGTCAGCGCGATTCCATCACCGAGGTTGGACGAGCAGGCACTTGCCCAGAGGCGGCCGAACGGGGTGATCATGGCATCAGCCATCCTATGTTTACCGGCAAAAGCAATGTAGATAGTCAAGTCTCGTCCAGAAATTATCACCGGTCAAGAGTTAGTAGATGGTAAAGTTGATTCATGGAGTTCGAACATGTGGGCAATGCGCTGTGCCTGGAGCTGACCAACTCGATCCCCGATCGCGCCAGCGGTGACCGTGACTGGCTGGCCGACCCCGCGACCGCCGCAGACTGGATAGGCTCACTCGACCTCGACCTCGACCGCGGAGCCGACCTCGCCGAGCAGGACCTCGCCGAGCAGGACCTCGCCGAGCTGCGGAAATTCCGCGAGCACGTCTTCGACGTCTTCGATGCGCTCGCATCGGGTGGCAGCGTGCCCCAACGCAGCCTCGACACCATCACCGAGGCGCATGCCCGGAGCCTGCAGAAGTTCGGTTTCCGTGCTCCTGATGGGCCGTCCGACACTGCGGGACGGATCGCCCCGCTCGTCAGAGACTGGCCCGATACCTGGAGCACGAAGGCGCTGATCGCACTGTTCGCCCAATCGGCGATCGACGAACTCACCGGAACCCGCCTCGACCGCCTCAAGTCCTGCCCGAGCTGCCACTGGCTCTTCATCGACACCTCACGCAACCGCAGCCGCCGCTGGTGCTCGATGCAGACGTGCGGGGGACGGGACAAAGCCCTGCGCCACTACCGCCGCACCCGACCCTGAGCGCACCCGACCCTGATTCTCCCGCCGACGGTGAACTGATCCTGACGGCGAACTGGCCCCGGCGGAGACGTCGGGTCGGCGGTGATCGTCGCCCCGCCTCGGCGAAGTGGTGGAGGTGCTGCCGATGACGACACGGGTGTCCGAAATCTGCGACAGATTTTTTCCGACACACCCGCAAGCTCACCGAAATCGACGTAAGGTCGCTCATAGCGGGAGCCGACTCGGCGCTCGCCGGCAGTGACGCCGTCCTTCGATGAGAACCAACTGTCCTGCGCGGACCCACAGCGCCCGACGACGATGTCTGGAGAAGATCATGCCCACACTGCGACAGCAGCTGTTCCGGATCAAACCGGTCCCACGGCAGAAGGAAGATGTCGAGACCGACCTTAAGCGCACGATCGGCCTGTTCTCGCTGACGATGGTCGGCGTCGGATCGACGATCGGCACCGGCATCTTCTTCATCCTCTCCGAGTCCGTTCCCGTGGCGGGCCCGGCCGTGATCTGGTCATTTGTCATCGCAGGGGCTGTCGCCGGCCTCGCCGTCATCTGCTACGCCGAGCTCGCCGGGTCCGTCCCGGTCTCCGGATCTTCGTACTCCTATGCCTACGCGACCCTGGGTGAGCTGCCCGCGATGGGCGTGGCGGCCTGCCTCCTCCTCGAATACGGCGTCGCAGGAGCCGCCGTCGCCGTCGGCTGGTCGCAATACGTCAACCAGTTGCTGTTCAATCTCTTCGGCTTCGAGATTCCGCACGCCCTGGCCTACGCGCCCGAGGAGGGCGGAATCGTCAACCTCCCGGCCATCCTGCTGCTCGCGATGTGCTGCTTCCTGCTGGTGCGCGGCACCGGCGAATCCATTGTCGTCAACGCGATCATGGTGTGCCTGAAGATCGGCGTGCTCATCTTCTTCGTCTGCGTCGGCGTGACCGGCTGGGACTCGAACAACTTCGCCGATTTCGCGCCCTTCGGCATCTCCGGCGTCGTCGCCGGATCGGGGCTGATCTTCTTCAGCTACGTCGGCATGGACGCCGTCGCCACGGCCGGTGACGAGACGAAGAACCCGAAGAAGACGATGCCCAGAGCCCTCATCGCCGCCCTCATCATCGTCACTTCCGTCTACGTCCTCGTCGCCGTCGCCGCTCTGTCCGCCCAGCCGTGGGAGGAATTCGACGGTCAGACCGCAGGCCTGTCGGCCATCCTCGAGAACATCGTCGGCTCCCAATGGCCGGGCACTGTCGTCGCTGCAGGCGCGGTGATCTCGATCTTCTCCGTCACGCTCGTATCGATCTACGGTCAGTCCCGGATCCTGTTCACGATGGCCGGCGACGGAATGATGCCCAAGCTCTTCCGCGAGGTCAATCCCCGCACGCTGACCCCGGTCAAGGGCACAATCGTCGTCAGCGTCGTCATCGCGATCCTGGCCGGATTCATTCCGTTGAACTTCCTCGCCGAGATGACCTCGATCGGCACCCTCGTCGCCTTCGTCGTCGTGTCCCTGGCCGTGATCATCCTCCGCGTGCGCGAACCGAACCTCGAACGCGGTTTCAAGGTTCCGTTCTATCCCGTGCTGCCGGTCCTGTCGATCATCGGCTGCTTCTGGATCATCTCGAGCCTGCAGCTGATCACGATCGTCGTCTTCGTCATCTGGACGGCCTTCATCCTCGGCCTGTACTTCATCTTCGGCCGCAAGTCCTCCGTCCTCGGCAAACAGCTCGCCGAGGCGGGGCACCGCGGTCCCGATTCCACGCGTTCCAACGGCCCCAACTCGACGGGACCCGACTCCACGGGTCCCAACTCCACCGGTTCCGACTCCACAGGAGGAGACAAATGAGCATCGTCGTCGGCATCGCCCCAGGTCAGGACAACCAGGCGGCAATCGAGCTCGGGATCGTCCTCGCTCGCACCTACGGACATCGGATCGTGGCAACCTCGATCGACTCCGCCGCGTTCCCGATGACTCCCGTGCATTTCGAGAGCCAATACGAGAAGAAATTCCGCAAGGTCGCCGAGGCGGCCCTCGACGATGCGCGTGCGCTCATTCCCAGCGATATCGAGTCCGAGATCGTCCTCCACACCTCACGCTCGTCCCGGCGCGGCCTGCTCGAGATGTGCGAGAAGGCCGACGCCTACCGGCTCGTCGTCGGTCCCTCAGCAGACGGAAAGCCCGGCAGGATCGGTCTCGGATCGGTGTCGAACGGCCTGCTCCACAGTGCCAGGCTGCCCGTCGCCCTGGCCCCGTCCGGCTACCGTGCCCCGGAGGGGGCGACGCTGGAGAGGATCACGGCGGCGTATTCGGGTTCGACCACCTCGGCGAACCTCATCCTCGGGGCCGCCATGGTCTCTGCGCAGTCGAACGTGCCGTTCCGCATCGCCTCGTTCGCACCGCGCTCGCGGGTGGTCGCGTCTGCGAACGTCCCCTTCGATATGGAGTCGAGCGTCGTCGACGAGTGGACGAAGACCGTCCAGCGCGACACGGACAAGATTCTGTGCTCGATCGAGCAGCTGCACATCAAGCCTGGTGAGACGGATGTCGTCGTAGGAACGGGCGTCGATTGGGCCGCGGCGCTGACGGCGGTCGAGTGGCAGCACCCGGAAGTGATGATGCTCGGATCATCTGGCTTGGGTGCGCTCAAGCGGGTGTCGCTGGGCAGCCATGCGATGCGGATCCTGCAGAACTCGCCGGTGCCGATTATCGTCGTGCCGAGGCGCGCGAAGGCCGATTACATCCGCCAGCAGACCGTGTGAGCGGTGCGGGAGGTCCCGCGCGCACACCTCTGTCGCCGAGGCCTCCAAGCCAGGTGGCGGCAGGTGGTGTGAGCGGGTTCGGCTCGAGCATCGGTCACCGTTGGCGGCGAATCCTCCCGTTCCCGGTACGTCCGACGGTCCGCGACGCATCCCCCACCGGGAGCGGCTCAACATCCTGCAGGAACGCGATGTTGTGCCGCGAACGGTGAGGGATGCCCGAGTCTCGGGTCAGCTGTGGGCGGCCCGCGGCCACCGTTGTCGAGCAAATTCCGGCTGGGAGTGTCCAATGCTTGAGCGGTTCCAATTTGGACTAGCTGGTTTCGCTAGCGTGAGGTCTGGTCACAACGACGTGACTGACTGAAAGTAGAGAGGAACCGTATGGAACTGCTGCGCTTGGGGCCGCTCGGACACGAGATTCCGGTGATCCGCCACGACGGGGTCTGCTTCGACCTTCGCCCGCTCACTCACGACATCGACCCGAACTTCTTCGCCGCAGACGGCATCGAACGAGCCCGCGCTGCACTCGACGCCGGTGAACTTGAACCGCTGGCCGGAGCCGACGAGTTGCGCATCGGTGCGCCGCTGTCCAGGCCGTCTTCCATTGTGTGCGTCGGCATGAACTACGCTGCCCACGCCCGCGAGGCGGGAGCCGAGCCGCCTGAGCGTCCCGTCATCTTCTTCAAGATGCCCTCGACGATCGCCGGACCCACCGACCCGCTCGAGCTGCCGCCGTCTGCGACGAAGGCTGACTGGGAGGTCGAGCTGGGAGTGGTCATCGGTGCGCGGGCCTACAGAGTCGCCTCGGCGGAGGCGGGACTCGACTACGTCGCCGGGTACGTGCTGGCGAACGACCTGTCCGAACGTCGCCTGCAGATTGAGGAGTCCGGAGGGCAGTGGTCGAAGGGGAAGAACCTGCCAGGGTTCACTCCGTTGGGGCCGTGGATCCGCCCCGCCGCCGAGGTGGACCCCGGTGACCTGCGACTGCGCAGCTGGATCAACGGCGAAGTCCGGCAGGATTCGTCGACGAGCGACCTCATCTTCTCCGCCGGCGAGATCATCCACCAGCTCAGCCAAGCGATGGCCTTCGAGCCGGGTGACGTCATCCTGACCGGCACTCCGCAGGGCGTCGCGCTGTCGGGCAAGTACCCATATCTGGCCGACGGAGACGTCGTGGAACTCGAACTCGACGGACTCGGACGGCACCGGCAGGTCGTGACCGTCACCGAGTGAGATGTCTTCTCGCCTGCACGTGTAGGCGGTGAATGCGACGAGCGGCGCACCGGTGATGGTGCGCCGCTCGTGTCAGCGATCGACGTCAGCGAGATGACGTCAGATCAGGGAGTTGCCGGGATCAGCGGTTCTGGTCGAATCCGCCCTGCTGACCGCTCTGGTCCTGGCCGCCGAAACCGTCCTGACCCTGCTGTCCTCCGGGCTGTCCACCCTGTTCGCGGACATTGCCGCCGAACCCGCCGGACTGCTGTCCGTCCTGACCCTGCTGGCCGCGGTCGTCGCCGAAGTCGCCGGCATTCTGGCCGCCCTGGGCCTGTTCTCCCTGGCCGCCGAATCCGCCCTGAGCCTGCTGGCTCTGGCCCTGGTCCTGCTGATCTACACCGGGCTGGCCGCCCTGCTCGCGGTCATCGCCACCGAAGCCGCCCTGCTGCTGACCCTGCTGTCCGCCGGGCTGTCCGCCCTGCTGGTTCTCGAAATCGTTCTGACCGTTGTCGTTGTTGCCTGCGAAATCGTTCGATCCCATGTCCAACTCCTCATTCGGTGACGAATCATCGCTGTCTGCGACTTGCTTGTCAGTCTTGGGCACACGCAGATCGGCTGGCAATGGAGTTCAAGGAATGTTGCGCGATGTTCGCTCGCCCCACAACTGCCGTTCAATCAGAGCGACTTTCCAAGGCGACTTTGCTTTCTGCGGCATTTCGCGACCGCTCGGCAACGTTGGTGGAGAGAAGATGGATGTGGTCTGAACCACATCGGTCGGGCCGCCGGCCGAGCAGACCGGCCGAACGAGTGCGGGAGGCATAATGAGCACACCCGAATCCGACACACAACGGGTGACGAAAGGTCGTGTCACAGTCTGGGCGATTCTCTGCCTCATCCCGGTGATCGCCGCCTTCGTCTTCCAGTGGTTGCCGATCTTCAACGGCCCACATCTGTTCCTCGGTCTGCCGACCATCCTGTGGTGGACCTGCATTCCCGGCAGCCTCCTCGTGACCGGGATCCTCCTGATCATCGAGAAGACCCGTCCCGACCTCGAACGACAGAGCCACCTCGATGACCTCGCCCTCGAGGCGGCCGAGCGGCGCGAAGACGGGGAGGAGGACTGAGATGAGCACAGTCGAAATCGTCACCCTCGGCGGAATCGTCCTCGTCGCGATCCTCGGACTCATCGGACGCAAGAAGCCCAACGCGGACCTCTCCGAGTGGACCGTCGGCGGCCGGCGCTTCGGTGTGGCCACCACCTGGCTGCTTCAGGCCGGCGAAACCTTCACCACCTTCACCTTCCTCGGCACCGCCGGGCTCGTAGTCTCCGGAGGCGCCGCCGCCTTTTATTCGATGCCCTACGTCCCCCTGGGCTACCTGGTCCTCTACTTCATCGGCCCGAAGATCTGGCGCATGGCCAAAGCACGTGGTCATCTGACTCAGGCCGACTTCCTCGAGCACAGCTACTCCTCACGTACTCTCGGCGTCATCGCCGGTGTCTGCGGAGTCGTCTTCCTGCTGCCCTACCTGCAGCTGCAGATCACCGGGCTCGGGCTCATCGTCCAACTCGTCACCGGCAACCGCACCACCGGAGTGTGGTCGATGGTCATCGCCTTCATCCTCGTCGTCGCCTTCGTCCTGTGGTCGGGACTGCGCGGAGTCGCCACGACCGCCTACTTCAAAGACGCGCTCATGCTCGTCATGCTCTTCGTCGTCTGCATCTCGATCCCCATCCATTTCACCGGCGGATTCACCAATGTATTCGACACCGTCGCCGCCACCATGCCCGAGCTCCTGAGCGTCCACGGCACCGAGGAATATGGCATCCCCTGGTACATCTCGAACATGGCGATCAGTGCGATCGGCGTGGCCTTTGTGACCTTGCCGCACATGTGGCCGCCGATCCTCGCAGCCCGCAGCTCCGCAGTTCTGCGCCAGAACTACCTGTGGCTGCCGATCTACAACACCTTCATCGTCCTGCCCCTCATCGTCGGCTACGTGGCCGTCGTCATCCTCGGCAGGAATACCGACGCCGACTCCGCGCTGCTTCACCTCGCAGGACAGATGTTCCCCGACTGGGTGATCGGAATCCTCGCCGTCGCCGGTATCACCACCGCCATGGTGCCTTCGGCCGCGCTGCTCATCGGCATCTCGACACTCGCCTCGCGCAACGTCTTCCGGATCAAATCCGACCGACACCAATTCACCGCCACACAGCTCATCGTGGTCGTCGCTACCGGGCTGTCCCTGCTGCTTGCCATCGTGATGCCGGACCTGCTTGCCAACCTGCTGCTATTGACGTTTTCCGGCCTCGACCAGCTGGCCCCGGCGATCGCCGCAGCGATCTTCTTCCGCGGCCGCCTCAGCGTCAACTCGATCATCGCAGGTATCGCTGCGGGACTCATCGTCGTCATCGCATATACCTTCTGGCTGCCTCTGCCGTGGGCGATCAGCGAAGGCATCATCGGACTCGGCGTCAACATCGTGATCGTCGCGATCTGCGAAGCTGTGCGTGCCGGCGTCGGACGGTCGACGCCGTCCGCATCGGCGGAGGCTGTCGGTCCGCGCGCATAGGAAACGGACCATGTCGACGGTGGGCAACCTCGGTCCGGTGATCCTCAGTGAAGGCGAACGTACCGACAGAGACTCAGTACTCCCAGTCCTCCGGCAGATCGTCCCAAAACATGTCACGGTTTTCGATGATGCGCTGCCGCCTGCGTGAGATGAGAAAGCGCGGATCGCCGAGGATGACCTCGACGTCGGAGAGCTCGTGGCCGGCGGCATGCAGCATCTTCTCGGCAGTCGGCTTCGGTGAACTCGAGACGCCGAGGTGGTGCTGGAGCTCTCCGATCGTCATATCGCTTTCGCTGCTCCACTGGCCGGAGAAAAGTTTATTGTTCTTCCCGACGATCCAGAACAATGCCGCGAGCAGAGTGCGGTCGGCGAGGCGGCGGCGGAAGAACGCGGGATCCCCTCGCCCGGCCTCCGTCAAGAATCGCAGCGCGGACGTCGCGAGCTCCGGCTCTGCGAACACCTCGTCCGCGATCCGTCGGATCTCCGGAACCAAGCCGGTGAGGCGGTCGACGATGTCATCGGTCAGGTCCGTGGTGTCAAGATCTTCGTCAGCCAGCGGTTCATCGGTCAGTGCCTGCAGGGCATCGAGGCCGCCGACCTCCTCGGCGCCGCTGCCGATGAAGATCTCCGCCAGCATCGAAGCCTGATCGCCGAAGAAAGATCCCTTACCGAACCCGTCACCGGCATCCGACCAAGGCCCCGACAGAGGCAGAGTGTCATCGTCGGTCCCGGTCAGCAGGCGTGCGAAGAGGTCACTCGTGCTTTCAGGCCGGTCGCCGCGCACTCGCGCTTCGTACTCCTCCCGATTGTCCTCGATCGCGGCAATAGCGTTCTCCGTGAAGACAGGATCGACCTCGCTGCGATCATTGGCATAGCGGACGACCGCGGCCAGGGTCGTCGGCATGAGGAGAAGATCATCCTCGGGGGACATGACCTTGCGCGGGTAGAGGTCGCACATGAGGCGTTCGACGAAAGTGCCCGACCACCTCAGTGGATCATTGTTGCCGTAGTTGATCTGGAACTCGAAGAGAAGATGGGCATGACCGATCTCGTCCTCGGTCAGCGCTGCGGCGAAGGGTGAGGTGCGGAAGTCCGCGACGAGCTCCTCGATCTCCTCCGGTTCCCACATTCTGATCTCGTAGCCGGTGCCGCCATCGGAGAGCTTCGCCAGCATCCATTCGAGCAACGGTCGGGTTCCCGGCCAGCTTTCGGTCTCGATCGGGGGAAACATGTGAGTGCTCATCTCGAGTACCTCACGCAGCCGGGCAGCGGCATCGTGGAGGCTGAGGGTGACCACGTCGACGGGTGTCGGAAGGTCGGTGCTGCTGAACTCGACGACACTCGACAGGGGTCCGTCGGCAAGATAGGCGTCTTCGAGGTAGGGCGAACCGCTGCGGTCCACGGCGACCGCCAAAGTGGCTGATCTGCCGGCCGTGGAGATCTCAAGCAGGATCGTCTCCTCGATCTTCACCGGCGAGACGACGGCGGCGGCTCGGAAGGGTTTGATCTCGTCGGCACGGCGGATCCATTCCGGCAGGCGTTTGGTCTTCGGGGTCGGGAGCATCTTGGCGATCCGATGGCGGAAGAGCTCGTCGTCGAGCATCTGTGCCCAGATCCGCACCAGCGGTTCGGTCTCTTCGGGCGTGGCCTCGAGCATCTGCACGGCGAGCTGCGGAATCGGCGGCAGCTCTTCCGCATCCTTGTCATCGTCGTTGGGGTCGTCGACGGAGGCCAGCATGGTGCTCGCTATCTCGAGCAGCATGAGCGGGCTTTCGCTGGCTGCGGCCTCTTCGAGTACATCGAGAAGCTCGGGTTCGTCAGCACGAGAGGGATCGAATGGACCGGGAGGCTGGTTCATGGGTTCCACGCTACTGGGTGTGCTCTCTGGCCGGTAGTCGCGCGGAGTCGGTGTCGCACGGAACCGGCAGTCGCGCGGCATCCGGCCGCCTCGGCGAGGGCATGATCGTCCATCCGAGGACGCGGATATCCGGGAATGTAGCGCCGACACCTGGCACCATGGGAGAACCGAACCACGCACTTTAGGAGCATCGTCATGAGCACGCGCCGACTTCCCCTCACCGGTGTGCGAGTCCTCGAACTCGGCAACTACATCGCCGCACCCACCGCCGGGCGGATGCTCGCCGACTTTGGCGCCGAGGTGATCAAGGTCGAACGCCCCGGAACCGGCGACGAGCTGCGCAATTGGCGACTCAAAGCCGGCACCACCTCGATGCTCTACCGCACGATCAACCGCAACAAGAAGTCCGTCGTGCTCGACCTGCGCAGCGACGAAGGACGCGAAGCCGTGCTCGAGCTCGTCCGCCGGTCCGACATCGTGCTCGAGAACTTCCGCCCCGGCACACTCGAGAAGTGGGGGCTGGGCCCCGACGTCCTCGAAGAGGCCAACCCGGAGCTCGTCTTCGTCCGGATCTCCGCGTTCGGCCAGACCGGACCGATGTCCGCCCGGCCTGGCTTCGCGGCAGTGGCCGAAGGCTATTCGGGCTTCCGCGAACTCGTCGGCGACCCCGACCGTCCACCCGTCCGCGTGGGCATCTCCATCGGCGATTCGATCGCCGGAATGCAGGCCGCATTCGGTGCCGTGATGATGCTCTTCGACCGGCAGCGACAGAAGATCGCTGGAGCCGCCGAGACCGTCGTCGGATCCGCGCACAGCTTCGAAGGGGAGGGGTCGCTGTCCGAGCGGACCGTCGACGTCGCACTCAACGAGGCGATGTTCTCCATGATGGAATCCCTCGTCCCCGACTACTCCGCCTTCGGGGAGGTCCGCACCCGAACCGGCGGCCGGATGGAGGGCATCGCGCCGTCGAACGGCTACCTGTGCGCCGGCGGGAAATCCGTCGTCATCGCCGGCAACGGGGACGGAATCTTCCCACGGCTGATGACCGCGATTGACCGGCCTGACCTCGCCGAGGATGCCGAACTGCAGACGAATGCCGGACGATGGGAACGGCACGAGGAACTCGACGAGGCGATCGGAGCCTGGTGCGCCGAACGTTCTGTTGAGGATGTGGTTGCGGTGTTGGACGAGGCCGAAGTTCCGGCAGGTCCCATCTACACTGCTGAAGATCTCGTCGCCGACGAGCAGCTGGCCGCGCGTGGAATGATCCAGAACCTCGACGTCTCCACCGGCGAAGAGACGTTGAACGACGTCGCCTTCCCCGGCATCACTCCGGTCATCGGCGGCGAATCCATTGCCATCGACCACCTCGGACCGGACCTGGGTGAGCACACAGCCGAAGTGCTGTCATGGTTGGGCCTCGCCTCGGACTTGGGCTCGGGCTCGGGAGCGGACCGGGACAGCCGGTACGACGGCCAGGAGGACTGAGTCCGGCAGACCCTTCTCCGCAGCGCCCGCCCAGGTCTATCCTTAGGCCATGGGCGAGCTGAGATACTCGATCAACGTCACCGTCGACGGCTGCTGCGATCACCGCGTGGGCGTCATCAGCGAAGAGTTCCACCGGCATCACGCCGAGAATCTCAAGCGCGCCGACGGTCTGGTGTTCGGGCGCGTGACGTACCAGATGATGGAGGACGCCTGGCGCAGATCGCCCGGTGACACGACTCCTGAAGCCGATCTCGATCCGTTCGTCGCGGCCATCGACCCGGCCCGCAAGTACGTCGTGTCGAGCACATTGGACAGCGTCGACTGGAACTCCGAACTCATCCGCGGCGACCTCGACACCGCCATCCGCGGTCTCAAAGAACAATCGGTGACGGGACTCGCGGTCGGGGGAGTGACGCTGCCGCTCGCCCTGGCCGAACTCGGTCTCATCGACGAATTCGAGTTCGTCGTCCACCCGTGCATCGCCGGCCACGGCCCCTACCTCTTCGCGGGACTGAGCAGAGCGGTCGATCTCGAACTGGTCGGACGCGACGAACTCGAATCCGGCCACGCCATCCTCACATATCGCCCGAAACAATCTCAGTCCCGATAAACGGAACCCCCAAGGGGCAATTCTCCCTGCCCTCTCACATGTCGAAACTTCCCTGTTCCGCGTCGTGAGCGCCATGTATAACGATAGAGACGCCGCACACTGGAGCGCGGCGACGGTTCGTTTCCCGTTGTACGGGAGCATGCGTGAAGGAGTCCCATGGCCCGGCCGAGCACCGTCGAGATCCTCGACACCACCCTGCGTGACGGACTGCAGATCGAGAAGGCGATCGTGCCCACCGATATCAAGGTCGCGCTCGCCGAGAAGCTCATCAATGCAGGATTGAACCAGATCGAAGTCGGATCCTTCGTCAATCCGAAGAAGGTCCCGCAGATGGCCGACACCGACGAACTGCTGCGCCGCCTCGCCCCGCATGAGGCCGACGGCGTCGAGTTCTATACCCTCGTATTCAACCTCAAGGGCGCCCAGCGGGCCGTCGACGCCGGGGCGAAGAACATCAAACTCGTCCTCTCCGCCTCCGAAGGACATTCGCAGGCGAACTCCGATGCCTCAATCGCCGAGGCGAGCGACCGTCTCATGGCCGCCGCCGTCTTCGCCCGCGACCACGGCTTGCGCTTCGACATCACGACCGCTGTGAGCTTCATCTGCCCGTTCGACGGAATCACCGAGGCGGACCACCTCGTCGAGGTCCTCCGCCCCTTCGTCGACGCCGGAGCCCACGGAATCGGCGTCGCCGACACCATCGGCAATGCAAGCCCCTCCCTCGTGCGCCGGAACACCTCAGCGGTGATCGACGCCTTCCCGGACAAACCGGTCAACCTCCACCTCCACGACACGTACAACTTCGGCATGGCCAACGTCATCGCCGCACTGGAGTTGGGAATCGCGAATTTCGACGCGGCCCTGGGCGGACTCGGCGGCTGCCCCTTCGCCCCGGGTGCTGCCGGCAACATCGGCACCGACGACCTCGTCCACCTCCTCCACCGCGAAGGTGTGGCCACCGGCGTCGACGTCGGCGCCCTCATCGAGATTCGCGAGCCCCTCATCGCCGCCGTCGGACACGGACTGACCTCGAGCCTGTCGGACATCCCCGCCACCCCCGCCGCCTTCGACGACCGCTTCGCCCCCACCTCGGCGAGGGACTGACATGAGCACCGAGGCGGCCCGCACCGCGAACCCGAATACGGACACGGACCAAGCGCCGCCGCCCGAACCGCTGCCGCTCGAGGGCATCCGCGTCATCGAGTTCTCGCACATGGTCATGGGGCCCAGCTGCGGGATGATCCTCGCCGACCTCGGAGCCGAGGTCATCAAGGTCGAACCGCGCGGAGCCGGCGACAAGACCCGGTACCTGCCGGGGTCCGGATCCGGGCTGTTCCCCGCGTTCAACCGCAATAAGCACAGCGTCCAGCTCGATATCGCCGAGGCGGCCGACCGTGACCGCGTCCTCGAACTCATCGATTCCGCCGATGTCCTCCTCGAGAACTTCCGCGTCGGGAAGATGGAATCGATGGGCTTTGGATATGCGGACCTCTCGGCCCGCAACCCCGGCCTCATCTACTGCTCCCTCAAGGGATTCCTGTCCGGCCCGTACGGCGGACGTGCCGCCCTCGACGAGGTCGTCCAGATGCTCGGAGGACTCGCCTATATGACCGGTCCGCCCGGTCAGCCGCTGCGCGCCGGAGCCAGCGTCAACGACATCATGGGCGGAATGTTCGGCGTCATCGGCATCCAATCGGCGCTGCGGGTCCGCGAGACCACCGGACGCGGAAAGCTCATCAACTCCGCTCTGTTCGAGAACAACGCCTTCCTCGTCGGCAACCACATGGCACAAGCCCAGATCAGCGGCGAACCGCCGCGTCCGATGCCGACCAGGGAAGCGACCTGGGCTGTCTACGACATCTTCCGCGACGCCGCGAACAACCAGGTCTTCGTCGCCGCAGTCTCCGACGGACAGTGGCGCGACCTCTGCGACGAGTTCGGACTGACGGGACTCGCCGCCGACCCGGACATGCTGACCAACCAGGGACGAGTCGACCAGCGTGATCGCATCCACCGCGAACTCCAGACGGCGCTGTCGCAGCTGAGCCTGAAAGAGATCGAAGAGAAGTGCACCCGCCGCGGACTGCCCGTCGCCCCGGTCAACACCCCCGCAGATCTCAACTCCGACCCACACCTCGTCGCCTCCGGGGCGCTGGCGCACACAGGGCTGCCGACCGGCTCATACGTCGATGTGCCGCTGCTGCCGCTGACCTTCGACGGTGCCAGACTCGGCCTGCGCAGCGATGTGCCCGAACCGGGTCGGCACAACGCGCACTATCGGGACGGCACCGCAGTGCCGAACGGACCGCCGACGGACGGGCCACAGCACCACGGCAGCACCTGAGGACACGTCGAGAACTCAGCACAAAGTCGAGAACTCACCACATAACTGAACACACAAGGGGACAACTCATGCGATCAACGACGATCACACGCACACGCAGGACCGCCTCGGCGAGGGGCGGTGAGACCGCCTCGGCGAGCGGGAGGTCACTGACCCGCCGCAGACGTGCGGCCGGAATCGGGGCCGTGCTCGCCGCCGTCGCCCTCGTCGCCACCGCGTGCGGCAACAAAGCGCAGCCCCCGGGCGAAGGCGGGGACTACCCGAAGGGACCGGTCACGGTCACGGCCCCGGCCGAACCCGGCTCCGGCTGGGACACCACCGCCCGCGCCATGACCGAGGCGCTGCAGAAGGACGACATCGTCACCAGCCCGCTGCCCGTGCAGAACAAGCCCGGCGGCACAGGCTGCTCGTGGATCACCTCGATGATGCAGCAGGAGAAGGGCAAGGATGACCAGATCGCGATCACCTCGCTGGCCAGCCAGACGATGAAGGCGCGCGGACTGTGCGAATACGGTCCGCAGGACACGACCCTCATCGCCACCCTCTACGTCGAGGACTTCATGGTCGTGACCCCGAAGGACGGAGACTTCAAGGACCTCGACGCCCTGGTCAAGGCGCTCAAGGACGATCCGCAGAAGGTCACGGTCGCGGCCGCAGGCGATGACACACTGCCCTTCGCCCTGTTCGCGAAGGAGGCCGGCATCGACCCGGCCGACATCAACTTCGTCAACTACGACGGCGGCGGCGAGCAGACCACCGCCATGCTCAACGGAGACGCGAAGGTCGCGATCGCCGGGATGAGCGAGTTCCGTTCCGTCCTCGAATCCGGTGACATCGAACCGCTGGTGACCTTCGCCGAGAAGCCGCTGGCGGCCCCGTTCGATACGGTGCCCACCGCGAAGGACTCCGGCTACGACGTGACCCTGGGCAACTGGCGCGGAGTCTTCGGCCCCGCCGAGATGCCCGCAGAAGCCGTGGACTACTGGGCCAAGGCGCTCGAGGACATGAGCAAGTCCGACACCTGGCAGGAGACGCTGAAGAACAACCAGTGGGCCGCAGAGTTCCGCACCGGCGATGACGCCCAGACCTACGTCGACGAGGCCGCGAAGACCGTTGAGGAAGGCGTCAAGGAGACCGACCTGGGCAACGGCAAATGACCGCGCACCGCACCGACCTCATCACCGGCGGCGCCATCGCCGTCATCGGCGCGGTCTACTACATCGCGACGTTCTCCATCCAGGAGACCGCGAACATCGTCACCCCGCGCACCTTCCCTGCGATCGTCGGCATCGCCCTCATCGTGCTCGGCCTCTTCCTAGCCGGTCAGGCCATATACAAACACCGGAAGTCCCATCTCGCCGAGGCGGGGCCCGGGTCCCCGGTGTCCACCGAGGTGGGCGCGGGGAACGGGACCACACGGTCCACCGAGGTGGGCGCGGGGAACGGTGGGACCGCCTCGGTGGGGGAGACCGCACCGGAATCGACCGGCACGGGCGAATCGGCCGGCGGGGTCGTCCTCGAGGCGCCTCCCGAGCCGGCCGCGCGGAAGGTCGTGTTCCAGTTCGCGCTCTTCTTCGTCTACTTGGCGATCCTCATCCCGGTCGGCTTCCTGCTCTCCACAGCGGTCTTCCTCATGGGCCTGACGAGCATCTACGCGCCGGAGAAGTGGATCCGCAATCTCATCTTCTCCATCGTCTTCGCCGGCGTCATCTACTTCGCCTTCGTCTACGGCCTCGCGGTGTACCTGCCGGTCGGAATCCTGGGCTGAGGGGACGGATATGGATACTCTCATCGATCTGGGAGGCGGCTTCGCCTCGGCGCTGGAACCGGCCAGCCTCGCCTTCGCCCTCCTCGGCGTGCTCTTGGGCACCGTGGTCGGGGTGCTGCCGGGCATCGGCCCGATCTCTGCGATCGCGATCCTCATCCCGGTGTCCTTCGGCATGGAGCCCGTGCATGGGCTGATCCTGCTCTGCGGCATCTACTACGGGTCCATGTACGGCGGTTCGATCACCGCCACACTCATCAAAACCCCAGGTGAGGTGGCCAGCGCGGTGACGGCCATCGAAGGCTATGCGATGGCTCGCAAAGGCCGCGGCAAGGCGGCCCTGGCGACCGCGGCGATCGGCTCGTTCCTCGCCGGAACCCTCGCGATCATCGGTCTGACGTTCCTGTCGCCGGTGCTCGTGAAGTTGGCGAACGTCTTCGGCGCCACCGAGTACTTCCTGCTCATGGCTACGGCTCTGCTGCTGGCCTCGACGATGTCGGCGGGATCGCGGACCAAGGCGCTCATCTCGATCTTCATCGGTCTCGCGGTCGGTCTCATCGGTCTGGACTTCCAAACCGGTCTGCCGCGGCAGACCTTCGGCATCGACCTGCTCTCCGACGGGGTGGACTTCACGATCTTCGCGATGGCGCTCTTCGCCATCCCCGAGGCGATCCGCAACCTCGCGCTCGGGCGCGGAGCGAAGGATGAGATCCAGAGCTTCGGCGAGGACAAGTGGATGACGAAGGAGGATTGGCAGCGCTCGGCCATGCCGTGGGCGCGCGGGTCGGTGCTCGGCTTCATCATCGGCATCCTGCCCGGTGTCGGACCCTCGCTGGCATCCTTCATGTCCTACATCATGGAGAAGCGGATCTCGAAGCGGAAGGACGAATTCGGGCACGGCGCCATCGAAGGCGTGGCCGGTCCGGAAGCGGCGAACAATGCCGGAGTCGGCGGTGCGATGATCCCGCTGTTCAGCCTCGGCATCCCCGGTTCGGCGACGACGGCGCTGCTGCTGTTCGTGTTCACGATGTACGGACTGCAGCCCGGCCCGCTGATCTTCCGGGACGAGACCGGTCTGATCTGGACGATCATCGCGAGCATGTACATCGGCAACATCGCGCTCATCATCCTCAACCTGCCGCTGGTCGGGGTGTTCGTCAAACTGCTGAAGATGCCCAAAGAGATCCTCTTCTCAGCGATTCTGGTGCTCGTCGTCATCGGTGCCTATGCCATCGAGTTCAGCCTCTTCGGCCTGATGATGCTCGGCATCTTCGGTATCATCGGCTACCTCATGGAGAAGGGCGGGATCCCGCTGGCACCGGCGATCCTCGCGCTCGTGCTGGTTCCGCTGCTCGAGGACAACTTCCGCCGCATGCTCCAGATCTCCGGCGGATCATTCGCCCCGCTGGTCACTCGGCCGGTGTCGCTGTCGATCATCATCCTCATGGTTCTGGGGATCGTAGGACCGATCATCTTCCGTTGGTGGGTGAGCCGTCGCAGACTGCTCGCCGATGTGACCGTGGCCTGAGACGCCGAATTGAGGAGTTCAATGAAGAGTTCACCAGAGAACCCGACCTCGGAAGTCGGTGTCCTCGACCGCAGCGCCGCGATTCTCACAGCGCTGCAGGACCACCCGATGACCGCCGCCGAAGTGTGCCGACGGCTCGGCTATTCGAAGTCGACGACCTATCGGCTGCTGACCGACCTGCGGGCGCACCGGTTCATCGTCCGCGACACGTCCGGGAACCTGCGGTTGGGCCCGTTCCCGGGCCGGCGCAGCATCGCCACGACCAATTCGGTGCTCGAGTATCTGCGGTCGATGACCGGAGAGTCCGTGCAGCTGTGGATCCGTGCCGGTGAGGATCGGGTGTGCGTGCGCAACGTCGAGGCCGACCACGAGCTGCGGGTCTCCCGCAGCGTCGGCACCGTGCTCCCGCTCGTCGACGGCGGATCGGGTGCACTTGCGCTGTGTGGGCCGGGCAGTCCGGCGGAGTTCTACGCGACGAAGCAGGCACGGGTGGCCGGGACCGCCTCGGCGAGTGTCGCCTTCACCGTCGGGACGGTCGTGTTCGCACTGTGCGTGTCCTATCCGCTGACCCGGGAGCCGGAGAACGTCGCCGGGGCGTTCCGCACCCTGCTCACCCAGGCCGCCGGCGAGCTGGCGTCGCTGCTCGACGGCAGCGAGGAACTCGGAGTGCTGCGCGACATCGCTCGTTTGGCCCTCGGCGCGCAGAAGGCGGCAGGGGAGTAGGGGCGGCGGGGATCATGTGAGGGGGCTGATCTGGGGTCAGTCGAAGGGGCTGAGGGCGAATCGGCCCCACGCCAGGAAGAGCATGACGGCGAGGAAGATCAGGTCGCCGAGCAGGTTCCCGTATTCGGACCGGCGGATGCGTTCGGTCACGGCTCCTGCCATGTAGAGAGCCATGCCCGAGGCGGCCACCGGCACCAGCCAGGCAGTCGGAGTGAGCAGTCCGGGCAGGAAGAGTCCCAGCCCTCCGAGGACTTCGATGATGCCCATGAACTTCACTTTTCCTGGACTGAAGTCCGCCGGCCACTGCAGCTTCGCGGCGTATCTGTCGAATGACCAGGTGAGTTTGACGATGCCGCCGGCAGTGAACGCGATGGCGAAGATGCCGGCGACGATCCAGAGTGCGATGGACATGATTCTCCGCTCTCCTCTGGCTCTCGGTGGTGAGGGGCGGAGGATGCTCATCGGAATGCGACACGATCCGTGTCGTTAGCTGAACACCTTCGTGCCAGAGCGCCGCGGAGTCAACAGATCGACGAGACTCAAAGCAGTGCCCGCGTAGCCAGGGCGTGCCCCGTAGTCGGGGCGTGCCTCACAGAAAAGCCTCGCAGTCTCGGTCGTCCGGGTTCACTCGGTCGGCGGCTGGCCGAGGTAGAAGCCGGTGGTCCGGTCGGCGGCGGCGCGGGCTTCATCGGCCGGGGTGCCGGCGGCGATGGAGGCCTCACCCCAGCGGGTGCTGGAGGTCCGGACGAATTCCTGAGCCGGCGCCGAGGTGACCCATTCGTTTTCGTTCTCCGGTCGTCCCGTACCGGCCACGAGGTGGAAGGCGAGGCCGAGCAGGGACAGATCCCAGCCGACTCCGGTGGCGCCGGGTCCGAACTGGGTCCAGAACTCCGCGCCAGCCTCGCCGCTGTGCGAGTGTTCGAGCGTGAACCGCGCGCCGGCGTCGGCTTCCGTGACGCGGACGGTGACATAGCTGATGCCGCCGGCGAACTCCCAGGTCAGCGAGTAGGAACTCAGCGGTTCGCACTTTTCGATCGTGCCCGAGGCGTTGCCTTCGATCGCGTAGCGGCCGCCGAGTTCGAGATCGCCGGAGACCGGGGCGAACCAGCGTTCGAGTCGGGCCGGATCCGTGCAGGCGTCCCAGAGGTCGGCGACGGTGGTCGGGTAGGTCTGGCTGATCGTCTGAACGGTGTGCTGCGTGTCGCCCTCGATGCTGATGCTCAATCCCCGGTCGACGACGTCGGCCTGAGCGGCGAGGACCTCGATTTCGGTCGGTGTCGCCGAATCGGTCGGGCCGGCGGATTCGTTGGTGTTCATGGCTTCTCCTGTGTGGTGTCCGGTGATGTCGGCGGCTGTGCTGTGTCGGTGTCGCTGTCCGCGTCGGTGGTGTCGGTATCCGTGGTTCGGTGATCCTCGGCGATACGTCGCTGCCGCTTCCCGCGCGCGATCTCGGTCGAGAGCGCGTCGAGGCGTGGAGCCCAGAAGCGACGGAAGGGGGTGAGCCATTCGTCGACGCTGCGCAGCGGTGCCGCTTCCAAGGAGTAGAGGCGGCGGGTGCCTTCGGCGCGACGCGCGGTGAACCCGGCCTCGCGGAGGACTCTGAGGTGTTGGGAGACGGCTGGCTGACTGATGGCGAATTCCTCGCCGATGGCATCGACGATCTCACCTGCGGTCAGTTCCGCGTCGGCGAGGAGCTCGAGGATTCGCCTGCGAACAGGATCCCCGAGGATGTCGAATGCGTGCATGGATTCAGTATAAGTGCAGACTTATATAAGTCAATGGTGAGATTGGGGCAAGAATTATACGGCCTAAAAGAATCCTGTCTTCAGGGGACTTGATCAGATGAATATCCCGGAGGTTCGGAGTATTCTACGAGTTTTAGTCTCATAATCGGTCTAGCCGCCCTTAATGATCTGATGTATATTCGTTTTGTGGTGCAGCACAAGGCAGTGTTGCCATCGCAACAATTTGCTCCGGCTTCTGATTGGAAATCCATGAAACGACTGGGAGTTGACGTCGGCGGTACCTTCACCGATCTGGTCCTGTGGGACGACGACGGCACGATCACAGTACACAAGACTCCATCTACATCCGATGATCCATCCGTGGGGACTATGGACGGGATATCGGAACTCGCTCGTAAGGCAGAGGCAGATCCGGCCAGCATCGAAATGTTCTTTCACGGAACGACAGTGGCAACCAATATCGTTCTTGAACACAACGGTGATGACGTCGGAATGATCACGACCGAAGGATTTCGAGATCTCCTGCACATCGCTCGGAAGAAGCGACCGCTCAACTATTCGAACTATCAAGAACTTCCGTGGCAGAAGTGGCAGCTCGTCCCGCGTCGAAATAGGCGGACGGTGTCGGAAAGAATCGATGCGTCCGGAGCGGTACTCACTGGATTAGACGAAGATGCAGTTCGTCAGGAAGTGCGACTGTTGCGCGAGCGCGGCGTAGCCGCGATCGCTGTTGCATTTCTTCATGCGTACCGAAATCCGACTCATGAGCTCCGTGTGAAAGAGATCATTCAGGAAGAGTATCCCGAAGTGTTCATTTCTCTGTCGAGCGAAGTGGCTAGTCAGTACAGAGAGTATGAACGGTTCTCGACCACCGCGCTCAATGCGTTCGTCGGCCCCAAAACATCGAATTACATTGCTCGACTCGTGGAGAAGGCCAGCGAGGCCGGAATCAGCGATGATGTCCATCTGATGACTTCCGCGGGTGGTCTTGTCACGGCCCGCAGTGCCAGAGAGACTCCGGTTCTCCTCCTGACCAGTGGAGTAGTTGCAGGCTTGATCGGCGGCTGTGCGATCGGTGAAGCGTCAGGATATCCCAGCGTCATCACTCTGGACGTGGGCGGAACTTCTGCAGATGTGGGGGTAGCTCCGAACGGTCGTCTACGTATGAAACATCTGCTGGACACCCGAATCGGGGATTACCACGCCATGGTGCCTATGGCAGAAGTGGATACCATCGGCGCTGGCGGCGGATCGATCGCCTCGATCGATGAGGGCGGAATGTTCCGAGTTGGGCCACGAAGCGCGGGTGCTGTTCCCGGTCCGGCCTGTTTCGGCAAGGGCGGGACAGAACCAACATCAACAGACGCTATGGTCGTTCTCGGCTGGTTGCGAGAGAAGAGCTTTTTATCGGGGACCATGACCGTCCGGCCCGAGCTCGCAGCTGCTGCAATCTGTGAACATATTGCAGAGCCTCTTGAAACAAGCCTTGAGAAAGCTGCAATGGGTATTTTCACCGTCCTTGCCCACTCCATGACTGAAGCCATTAGCCTCCATTCGGTTCGCAAGGGCTACGATCCACGTGACTTCTCGCTCGTCGCAGAGGGCGGAGCGGGACCTCTGTTCGCCTGGCACATTGCCAAGCAGCTAAATATTCCTCGGGTCATCGTTCCCATGCATCCTGGAATCACCTCAGCAGTTGGGTTGCTTGCCACTGACATCAGATATGAGGTTCCCACCACGGCTTGGACTTCGTCAGATGACGCAGACATCGAACTGCTGGCGCGAGAGATCGATCAGCTTTCGACTCAGGCTGAGAAGCAGTTGCAAGCTGACGGATTCTCGGATGAACAAGTCAGCCTGGAGCGGAGTGTTGATTGCCGGTATGTCGGTCAGGGTTATGAACTGAGAGTTCAAGCCCCCAGCGGCCCAATTGATACAGAGTGGGTCCAGAAGGTGGCGCAAGCGTTCCACGAGCTACATGGCCGCATGTATTCACAGCGATTCGATGATAAGGCCGTTCAGCTCGTCAATGTTCGCGTTACCGGGATCGGAGCAGTCCCACAGATCAAACTTCCAGAAATCGCAGTTGGCGGAACGGACGCTTCCGAGGCCCTTGTGACGACAACCCAGATGTTGATCTGGACTGACGATGCAGGCGACCCAGAGTGGGTCGACGCTCCCGTCTACTCTCGACAACTCCTGAAGGCGGGCAACGAGATCGAAGGACCGGCGATTGTCGAGCAATTCGACTCCACAACAGTCATCGGAACTGAGCAGAGAGCATCCGTCGATTCACTCGGCCACATCATCATTGAAAGGAGCACGTCGTGAGCAAAGCTGCAATGCCGAAATCTGGCGTCTCACTAGCGCCGGAAGCAGTTCGCACATGGAACTCTGTCGAAGTCGATCCGATTACCTTGCGAGTGATCGGTGGAGCACTCGATTCCATGGCCAAAGAAATGGCCCAGGTCCTTTACCGAATGGCGTATTCGAGTCTCATCCGGGAATCGGAAGACCTCGGGGCAGGCATTTTCGATGTCAGCGGGCGCGAACTGTGCGAATCTGACTCGACCCCCATGCACTGTGGTTCGATACCCGCATACATCAAAGGGGTGAACAGACGATTGGCCGGCACGTACAAGCCGGGTGATGTCATCCTGCACAACCATCCGTACCATGGAGCCGCGCACTCACCGGACTATGGAATCGTCATCCCGATCTTCTGGAACGATGAACACATCGGTTTCGCCGGATGCACAGGACACGTGTCTGACATCGGCGGAAACTTCCCAGGCCTGTGTATGGATGTCGTCGATGTATGGGCTGAAGGCAAGCTTATGGACTCGATGAAGATCTACGACGGCGGTGTGCGGAACGACATGCTCATTCAGCACATCCTCGATAACGTACGTACTCCGGAGCAGAACCGAGGCGATTTGGAAGCGCTCATCTCATGCGCTCGGATCGGAGAACGCCGATTCCTCGAGCTTCTTGAGGGATACGGGCTCGATACAGTCATGAGCGCCAGCGAAACGTGGATGAGCTATTCAGAGACGATGCTTCGCAACCGGATCAAGGAGCTTCCGAATGGCAGCTACGAGGCACCGGTCGGCTACCTGGATGACGACGGCAAGAACCGAGGCGTCCCGCTCAAAGTCTCTGTCCGCGTTGACATTGAAGACGACGAGGTGCTTATTGATCTCACCGGCTCGAACGAACAGGTGCCGACTGCCTTCAACGTGCCATTCGAGGGGTCGGTTCTGCCTGTGGCCGTCAGTGCCATTCGAACAATTCTTCTAGATGAAGAAACCACGCAGGAATATGTGCCCCAGAACGACGGCTGCTTCCGCCCAGTGAGGGCATACGCGCCAGAGGGAACGATCTTCAATCCGGATTTCCCGGCATCGTGTTTTGCTCGCTTTTCCCAGGTCAATCGAGTATTCGACTCAATCAACTTGGCTCTCGCGCCGATCCTCCCTGATCACGCCATAGCCGGCTCCTCATCAGCGTTGTGCGCAATAGCGTACTCAGGAGTGGCGGAAGACGGCGAGAGCTATTGGGTATATATCGAGATCAACGAAGGCTCCTATGGTGGGCGCAATGGTCGAGACGGGATGGACGCCGTCGATGCTCTCATGGCCAACACGAGAAACAACCCGATCGAAGAACTCGAGCTCAACCATGCAATGAGAGCAGAGCGATACGAATTGAGAGACGAATCCCCTGCACCGGGACGATGGCGTGGAGGCATAGGCAGTGTGCGACGTTGGCTGATGATGACGGATACTTTTCTCGGCTCCGAAGCGGACAATCGCAGCGATGCACCTGCGGGCGCATTGGGCGGAGCAGACGGAAGATCTGGATCTTTTGTCCGCAATCCCGGAACCGACCGAGAAGAAGTGCTGTACTCGAAGGTCACGCAAGAAGTAGTGCATGCGGGAGACACACTTGAGATTCGTATGCCTTCAGGCGGCGGCTTCGGAAATCCATTCGAGCGCGACCCGTTCGCGGTTCTCCACGATGTCTGGGACGAATATCTGACGGCCGAAGAGGCTGAACGTGACTACGGAGTTGTCGTTGATACTGAACGATGGGTCGTTGACGACGAAGCGACCGAACGACTCCGCAACGGGGCGAAAATGAGCTGAACGCTTACATCTACACACAGGTTGAGGGGCGTCCGGTAAAGCCAGACGCCCCTCAAGCTATGTCGTCAGAGTCCGCGGCTACGGTAGTAGTCCGACACGGAGTCAAGATGCCGGCGCATCAAAGACATCGCTTCCATGGAATCACGGCGAACTATCGCGTCGAAGAGTGCTGAGTGATCATGGCTCACGCTGGAGCCGATGTTTGCGGCAGCATTGGCTTCGCCGACGATGTTCTGCAGCGCGTTGAACAGAGGAATCGTCACGACCTCGAGCAAGGGGTTATGAGCCGCCTCGACTATCTGCTGGTGGAAGGTCGAATGGCTGGAGAACGACGACTCCTCGCTGCGTAGGCTCGGATCCGAGTTCCGCAGCTTGTCCAAGTCCTCGTCGGTTCGTCTGGAGGCGGCATAGCCAGCCGCTGGCACTTCGGTGACGTGCCGGATCTCCATGAGGTCGTCGATTGAGATCGAGTCGGAGGACGCCAGGAGAGTGACGCCGACCTCCAACTGCGAACCCAAGTGCCCGACAGTCGGTATCGTGACGAATGTGCCTCCGTTGACCCCGCGGACGCTTCTGACCAGGTGTTCGCTCGACAGCGTTCGCAGAGCTTCGCGGATGGTGCTCTGTCCCACCGCATAGGCCTCGCGGAGGTCGGCGTCCGAGGGCAACCGAGAGCCGGGAGCGAAAGTTCCGTCGAGGATCTTCCGACGAATCTTCTCCGCGACGACGGCGTAAGCGGTCTTTGACTCAACCATCTGAGGTCCTGTCCGTCACACGGTTGAGGCGGGCGCACTTGGGCATTCTGTCTACTCTCCTTGCCAGGCTTGTCGAACCGGTCGTCGGCAGCCGAAGACGATTGCCTGTGATGCCATGCTAGTGCGATTGTTGCTGGCAGACCGCGTAGCGTGTGGCAAAACCGTGTCGGAAGGCAATGGCGGCGTTGCAGGTCATTTGACCTGGGAGAGAAGCCTCTCTGCCTTGCGAATGATGACTTCGTCGATAATTTCGCCGTCGAGGACGAACGCACCTGCGGCGCGGGACTCTGCTTCAGAGACCACTGCTGATGCCCACGCCACCTCCGACTCGCTGGGAGTGAACTCGGTACGAATGATTTCGATCTGTTTCGGGTGGATCGCCAGTTTGCCGTCCATTCCGTACGCTGACGCTACTGCGGCAGCGCGCCGCAGCCCTGCATAGTCGGCCACAGTGGTATGCACCGAGTCGATGACGGGAAGGTGGTGAGCGCGACCTGCGAAGAGGAGCGTCGCCCGGGCGTACGCAAGCAGGTCCTCGAACACACCTGCAGTCCCGGCAGTGGCGTGCGCTCCCAGATCCAATTGCAGATCTGCCGTCCCCAGGGCCAACGCATCGACGTCGGGGTGAGCGGCGATGCGATCGGAATCGACGACCCCTCGAGCCGTCTCGACGAGAGCGATGACGCTAAAGTCGGCCAACTGGGAGAAAGGCTGATGCGATTCGGCCATTGGGACCATGATCGACCCGAACCCCATCTCCCGTGCGAGTTCGAGGTCTTGTTCGGCGTGAGCAGTAGACAGGCCGTTGATGCGCAGGCAGGCTCGTACGGGGGAGAAACCGGACCGGCGCAGCAGACTCCGGGCCTTCCCCTTGTCGGCCTTTCGAACTCCGTCTTCTAGGTCGATGACCACCTGGTCACTGACAGCTGCGGCTTTCGCGAAGCGCTCGGGCCGGTCGGCCGGGACGAACAGCCACCCGGGGCCGTTCAGCTCGATTCTCGGCACATTCGTGGCAGTGACGCTCCCCGGTTCGCTGTCGACGTCAACCACAGAAATCACCAATGACAGCGGCGGCCGACCGGTCAACAGGAGCATCTGTGACGGCCGCTGCGATCTCCGCTGCTCGTGTGGAGCCGACGATCGGTGCAGCGCAGGTGGAGAATTTCTCAGCCACCTCGGCGTTGGTCAACGGGCGGGATTCGTGACCTCGATTGATCTGCTCCGCCTCGTGGAAGGTGGTGCCGTCGTCGAGCGTAATGGCCAGGTCCCCAGAGAAAGCTTTCGGGTAGAGGCTCGCGGGGTCGTGTTCGACGACCACCCGTGCAGCGACACTGAGAACCGACTCATCGGTACGAGCCGTCTCGTCGAGTTCCGGGAACGTGATCTGCCCATGCCGCAGAGCCGCAGCTGTGAGATAGGGCAGGCTGAACTTGGCGTCGTACTCGCTTCGAGGCCGCAACTTGTCCGCAGCCGGTTCGCAGACTACTGCACCTGGCACATCATGGATCTTCGCAGAGATCGATGCGATCCGGTCGAAGTCGAAGTTCGGTTCCTCCCGGAGGCGCAGCGCAATATCGATGAACGAATGGGTGAAGTGGCACGTGGGGAACGGCTTGACCGCAACATTCGCCACTTCCCAGGTCTCACCGAGACTCTCGAAAACTTCGAGCCCCGGCGCATCTTCGCCCTGAATGTGAGTCCGATACAGACCGAACCGCCCCTCGTAGATTTCCGTCGGACCTGTGTATCCGGCAGCGGCGAGCGAGACAGCATGGAGGCCCGCATTGGCCGCCCACCCGGGGTGCAGCCGCTTCGTCGGTGCTCCTTCATCGAGAAACTGGAGGAGGCCGGAGGAGAACGAACCGACGACACCCTGAGCGTCGACCAGTTTGTCGACCGGAAGTCCACGAAGGATTCCGACACCGACAGCCGATCCGAACGCCCCGAGGATACCTGTGGGGTGGAACCCTTTGTCGTGGAACCGTCCGTCGACAGCCATTCCCAAACGGGAGTTCACTTCGATGGCGAGGATGTAGCTGAGCAGGAGGTCGCCGAAGCTGATCGATTCGTCGGTGGCGCTGGCGCTGATGACGGCGGCAAGAGAGGATGCGCTGACGTGCGATACGGCCGCTATGTGTGTGTCGTCGAAGTCATGACCATGGATCATCAGACCGTTGGCGATCGCCGCTCCGGTTTTCGAGAGCGTGGTCGAGCTGCCGATGACTGGAGTCTCACCGGGATTGAGTTCCGCGAGACCGGCCATGGTGATTGACGCGAACTCCTGATTGCTGGCGGCAAGGGCGACCCCGACCGAGTCGAGCAGAAGATGGCGGGCACGCGACTGTACGTTTGAAGGAATGTCATCGAGCCTGATCGAAGCGACTGAAGAGGCAATGGATTCTGAGATGCTGGTCATGAGAACTCCTGAGATCAGATCGCGGTGCGGCCGGAGAAGATCGACTTGGCGATCACGGTGTTGAGGATGTCATTCGTGCCTTCGCCGATACTCATCAGCGGGGCGTCGCGATACAGCCGTTCGATCTCGTATTCTTTCGAGTAGCCGTAGCCGCCGTGTATGGACATCGCCTCAATTGCAGATTCAAGGGCGACTTCTGAACAGAAGACCTTTGCCATGCCGGTCTCTCCGTCTGCCCGACCTTTGAGAAGCGACTGAGCCGACCAATACATCAGTTGGCGCGCCGCCTGCACTCGTGTTGCCATCCGACCGACGCGCAGTTGGATCGCTTGGAACTGAGAGATCGGTTGGCCGAAGGATTCGCGTTCCTGGGCATAGGCGACCGATTCTTCGAGTGCTCTCTGCGCAATGCCGACCGACCGGCCGGCGATATTCACTCGCCCCCATTGAAGGGCGGAAAGCACCTGTTGCATGCCTCGACCCTCGACTCCGCCGAGCAGAGCGTCGGCGCTCACTTCGCAGTTGTCGAAGACTATTTCACAACTTTCGGGGCCCTTGTAGCCGAGCTTCGGGATGTCCTTGGTGACTTTGAAGCCGGGTGTGTCCGCGTTGACCAAGAGGATGCTCATGCCCTTGTGAGCCGGCGTCGTCGAGGTATCGGTCTTCACAAGAACCGGCAGCGGATCGGCATGCCTGGCGTTCGTGATCCACATTTTGGCCCCGTTGATGACGTACTTGTCACCGACCTTTTTCGCCGTCGTCTTGATGCCCTGCAGGTCGGTCCCGGCATCGGGCTCGGTCAAAGCGAGGGCCGTGCGCCGCTCTCCTGAAGCGAGGGCGGAGAGGTGCTTCGACTTCTGTTCGTCGTTGCCGTGTTCGGCGATCATCTTCGCCGCCATCGTATGGCTGCCGAGGACTCCTGCGATGCCCATCCAACCACGGGCAAGCTCCTCGAAGACGATCCCGAAGGAGACGGGATCGATGCCCAGGCCGTCGTGCTCCTCGGGGATGGTCAGGCCGAACAGCCCCATCGCTTTGAGCTTGTCGATGATTTCGGACGGGTATTCGCCTTTTGCTTCCATCTCTCGGGCGACGGGGATGATCTCCTTGTCGACGAAAGTCCGCAGCGATGTCTTGAAGTCGCTCTGCTCTTCGCTGAGTTCGAACATGGTCTCAAACTCCTTTGCTGTTTGTTGGGGTGCCGAGTTCCTCCAGGAGTTCGGCACGGTGTTCATCGATCGTCGGAGCTGCGCGATTGCTCGTCAGCGGCGGTCCGACTCGCGGGGCCGTCGCGATATTGCGGATCGTGCCCCAACGATGGTGGTTGGTGTCGAAGACCAGGCCCCGTTCGGCGACCAGCGGATCCTGAAGAGCTTCGGCCACACTCTTGACCTTGGCTACGGGGACCCCGGCGGTCTCCAGCAGTTCTACCCATTCATCGGCGGTGCGCTGTAGGAAAGCCTCGTCGAGGATGCCGAGGAGTTCTGCTTTGTGCTCGATCCGCTTGTCGAAGCTCGAGAACTTGTCCTGGTTCAGTCTTTCGTCTCCGACCACCTCGGCGAGGCGGAGATAGAACTTCTCTTTGGCGCAGCCGACGGTCATCCATCCGTCGCTGGTCTCGAACGCCTGGAACGGGACGAGAGACGGGTGAGAGGACTTGGGGGTCCGCTGGGGTTCGAATCCCTCGTTGAGATGCCAGTTGCCTACGTAGGTGAGCATCGATACCGCTGTATCGAAGAGGCTGAGGTCGCAATCGGTACCCACTCCGTCTCGACGGGCGGCATGGACGGCCGCGAGCATTGAGATCGCTGCGACGAGTCCGCCGCTGAAATCGACGAGGGACAGACCTGATTTTGTGGGTGGTCCGTCGGGCTCGCCCGTGATGTCCATCCATCCGGCTGCGGATTGGAGCATGTAGTCATAGCCTGGTCGCTTCGCAGCCGAACCCCCGCCATAGCCGGACAGATTGCAGCACACGATCTGAGGATTGATGTCTTGGAGGTCGGCGTAGGTGATGCCGAGTTTGGACGGAACATCGCCGCGGAGATTCGAATAGACAACGTCAGCACCAGCAACGAGACGGTTGAAGATGTCTCGATCGGCCGTATCACTCAGGCTCAGCGCGATGCTGCGCTTGTTTCGGTTGAAGGACTCGTAGAAGAGCGAATCCGTTCCTTCGCGAAACGGCGGAACGTAACGTCCGATATCGCCGCCGGTGTTCGGGTCTTCGATCTTGATGACATCGGCACCCAGATCGGCGAGCTGCATTGATCCCCAAGGGCCTGCACCGTACTGCTCGACAGCGATGATGCGGATGTCTTCAAGCGGTTGCATCCTGTCTCCTCCTGAGTTCGTTCTATTTTCTGGCTGCGGAGTCCGCGACTGTGTGAAAGGCGTGCTCATCATGGTTCTCAGCTGTAGTCGCTGACCGAGTCGGTCGCCTCGGGGAAATGCCCCTGGCCGATCCCGCTGTCCCGTGTGGCGATCATGACCGAGCGTTTCCAGCTGACCACGGTGACGCCGTCCTGGTTGAGGCCTCGAGTCGTCATCGAGATGATTCCGGCATAGTCGCGGGACTTCGAACGACGAGCCTCGGTGCATACGCTTTCCGCGTAGAGGGTGTCGCCCACATAGACGGGATGCCGGAAGTTGATGTCTGTGAAGGCGAGGTTCGAGATCGCGTTCTGACTCATGTCGAACACGCTCAGACCGAGCACCATGGCCACAGTGAGGCCCGAATTGACGATGATCTTGCCGTCGGTAATCGGATTCTGTGACGCGAAATGCTCGTTGAAATGGTTCTGATTCGTGTTGAGAGTCAGGTTGGTCAGCCAGACGTTGTCCGCCTCGGTGATGGTGCGTCCGAAGGGATGCTGATAGATGTCGCCGACGGCGTAGTCCTCGAAGAATCGGCCGATGGTGGCGTCGTGGATGGTCATGTTTCTTCTTTCTTAGTTGGCAGTGGCTGGTAGTCAGGGGGAGCGCTGTCTCGGCAGGCAGTGTGCGATCAGGAGATCTCTTCAAGGCTGCGTCCGCGGGTTTCGACGGGAATCGCGATGACGACGACGATCATGCACACGGCCATGGCGCAGACGAATCCGATGGGGCCGAAGATCCCGAATGCCACGAACAGCCCCGACATGACGAAGGGCACGACGATCGACGCACCGCGAGCGAAGGTGTAGGAGATGCCGGTTCCGCGCAGGCGGAAGCGGGTTGGATAGAGCTCGGGCATGTAGGAGTAGAGGACAAACGTCACCAGGGTGTAGATCGCAGTGACGAGCAGGATGCCGATGATGACGATTATCAGGATCGACTGCGCGGCGGCGTAGGCAAGGCCGAGCGGGATGACGATGATCGAGAACACGATGATTGCCGTGCGTCGGTTGAGCTTATTGATGAGCAGCAGACAGACGAGGCCTCCACCGGGGGCGCCGAGAGCCATCGCAGTCGTATAGGCTAGGGAATGGGAGACGTCGATGCCCTGTTCGACGAAGAACGTCGGCATCCAGGAGATGAAGCCGTAGACGAACATGTTGACGCCGACGGCAAGGACGGTTCCGAGCACGGCAAGCTGCCAGAACGGGCGTTTGGACGTTGCCGACGATTCGGCGGCATCGCTGTCTGAGGCGTTGGTGCCGGTCGGTACAGGCGGATTGGTCTCCAAAGTCGTCGCCGACATCGCTTCGAACCGCTCAACGACGGCCTGCGCCTCGCTCAGTCGTCCTCGAACCACCAGCCATCGTGGTGATTCGGGGCACCTCCGCCGAGCCAGCCAAACGATGACTGCCAGCACAGCACCGATGACGAACATCCAGCGCCATCCGAAGTTTGAGATCACCAGTGCGCCGATCGCCGAGGCGAAGAGCAGGCCCGAGTTCACGAGGATGCCGAGGGCCGCAGTCCACCGCCCGCGACTGCGGGGAGGAATGAACTCGCCGAGGATAGCAGCGGCGAGGACGAGTTCGGCACCGAGTCCGATACCCATAACGAATCGGGTGCCGACGAGGAATTCGAAGGTCGGAGCCAGTGCGGCCGCGAAGCCCGCGACTGCGAAGACGAGCAGATTGATCTGGTAGCTCATCCGGCGACCGAACTTGTCACCGACGAAGCCGGCAGTGGCCGCTCCCAGCAGCATGCCGAAGAACGTCATCGACATGAAGACGGCGATCTCGTGGACGCCGGCGAAGCCAGTCGAGACCAGCGCCGCTGAGACGCCGGCCGCGACGTAGATGTCGTAGGCATCGATCATGGCGCCGGCGCCGATGTAGGCGAAGAGTTTCCTGTGCTCGGTGTTGGGGGTGAGCGCATCCATGCGCGCCCCAATTTCTATCTGTTCTGCATTGGTATCAACGGACATCCTTGTCGCGCCTTTCATCTGATTCATTCCGAAATAGTGGTGACTTTTGGGCGGTCATTTCTGTGATTGTCTGCAGGCCTCCGCGATCGTTGCCGCGACCGTGAGCAGCGCCCGGTCGTCGTAATGGCGGCCGATAAGCTGAAGAGCAGGGGAGAGCTCTGCTCCTGCGGTTGGAAGCGGCACAGTGATCGCAGGCAGTCCGAGATAGTTGATAGTGCGGGTGTAACTGCTGGCTCGCATGTAGTCGCTGCGAGCACGGGATCCTGTCGCGTCTGACTTCGAAATCTGTGGTGCGAGGATCGGACTCGTCGGTGTGAGGAGAAACCGTGAACGTCCCATGGCCTTGTCGAGAAACTCTGCGGCCAGAGCCGAACGGCAGGCGAGAGCATCTGCGTAGCCGATGGCGGGGATCGCGGTTCCGCGGATTACGCGTGAGAGCACCTGGTCGCCGAGGAGGTCCCAGTTCCATCCGACGAGGCTGCCGACGTTGCGCGCGGCCTCGACGCTGACAATTGTTACTGACTTCCTGTTGAGATCGGCGTCGTCGATGTCGACTCCGCGTTCGTCCAGGCATCCGAAATCATTGGAACTGCTCTGTCCGATTTCCTTGACGACGTCGAGTGCAGAGGCGAACGCGGAGGCGACCTCGGTGTCGCAGTCTCGGTCGACGGTCGACCGGGACAGGTGTGCGAAGCCGGAGAACACTGCCTCCTCGCTGACGTCGATTCGGCTGCGTGCTTCGGCGTTGACGACAGCGGAGTCGGAGATGAGAACTTCGAAGGCGCGCTGCACAATCGTGGTGTCGGAAGCCAGCAGCCCGATGGTGTCCAGAGTCTCGGACAGTGGGATGAGACCAGAATGGGTGAAGAGGCCATTGGTGGGCTTGTAGCCGACGAGGCCGCAATAGGCTGCCGGAAGCCGGACAGATCCTCCGGTGTCCGTTCCCAGAGAGAGGTCACAGGCGTCGGTGGCGACTGAGACGCCCGAACCGCTCGAAGAGCCTCCGGACAGGTGGGAGTCGCTGAGAGGATTGACTCCATCTCCGAACCACTGGTTGTGACCGGTGGGACTCAGCGCGAATTCCGCCATGTGGTTGGCTCCGATAATGGTTCCTCCGGCTGCTTCGATTGAACGGAGCAATGGGGAGGTAGCCTCGGCTCGCGTGTCGGACAGGGCCGGGCTGCCAGCAGTGATCGGATAGTCGCGGATGCCGATATTGTCTTTGTGGGTGATTCTGAGTCCGGACAGTTCCTCTGTGAGCACAGTTGCGCCGGCGACCGTGGACTCTGTATATCTTCGGAAGATGCCGGTTCTCGGGGACTCGTCGACGGTGCTGGTCCACCGACTATCTGAGGAATCGACTGAAATGCCGCCTGGCTTCAGCCATTGAGGCGGCGACGGCGGTGTGAACGAGCGATCTATCTCGGTTGCACTCGCGGCAACGAGGGATTCGGCACGGTCATTGCCGGCAGAGCCAAGGAGGTTGTCAACGGCTCCGTTGATGCGCGCCGCCGGGTGCGCATCGTGGTTCTCTGTGGTGGTGCTCATTTCAGCCCGTTCTCATTGCAATGTGCGATGCGGCGCGGCTCTGCGCGCACCGGCCCTGGAGTGACTCGAGGTGAACGAGTGGCAACTTCTGATGGCAGAATCGAGCTTAAACCTATGAGGTTTATACGTCAACAGGGAATCTATAGAGTGAAATCCGGCCTTCGTGTCCGTAAATATCTGATCAATCGATCTTCGGTATGGTCGCGTAGTGGGGAATCTTGTCTGTGACTCCGCGTGACTGAAGTGGAACCGGCTTCTGGTCCGCATAGTTAGTGTGACAGCCATGGAGGACGGCGAGTGTTCGTCGTCCTTGGACTCAGTCACCAGGAGAGGACCCCGCATGACCACACGCATCGCCGTCGTCGTCGGCAATCCGAGCCCCGGCTCGCGGACGAGGCAGGTGGCAGAGGACCTGGCCGCCCGCGTCGCCGACATCACCGGCTCGGAGATCGACGAGACCATCGAACTCGCCGAGGTCACCGGTGAGATCTTCGAATGGAAGTCCGACCGCCTCGACACGCTCACCGAACGGCTGGCCGCCGCCGACTATGCGATCATCGCCAGCCCCACCTACAAGGCCGCCTACACGGGACTGCTCAAGGCGTTCCTCGACCGCTACGACGCCGGCGGCCTGCACGGACTGACCGCGATCCCGGTGTTCACGATCGGCTCCCCGGCACACACCCTCGCCGTCGAGACGACCCTGCGACCTCTGCTCGTCGAGCTCGGAGCGAGCGTTCCGACGAAGGGTCTGGCATTCCCCACAGCGAAGTTCGACGACCGCGCCGTGGTCCTCGACGACTGGGTCGGCAGTCAGGGTGCGTACTTGTCGCGGGGCCGCTGAGGCTGCTGCACGGCTGAGGCTGGTCTTCAGCTCGGTGAACGAGGCCCGGGAAGCACCGTCAGCTCGGTGAACCGGCACTAGCTCGGTCCATGCACCAAGCTGCTGCAGGTTCACCGAGTTAGTACGGGCACCCACCGGGTGACACGGACCTCCGACACAAAAACTGTCCACGGTTCGGCGGGCGCTTCCTTCGGCGCAATAGGATGAAAGAGAGATCGACTCAGGAGGACACTGCATCGTGCCACGCACCGTCTATTACACCGCCACCACGCTCGACGGGTTCATCGCCGACCCCAAGGACTCACTCGAATGGCTGCTGCGCCAGACCGAAGAGCCGCCGGACGACGGTTTCATCGACGGTGTCGGCGCCCTCGTCATGGGTGCGACGACCTACGAATGGCTGCTGCGCAACCTCGACGGACCGTGGCCGTACAGTGTGCCCGCCTGGGTGATGACCCACCGCAAGCTCGGCCTGCCCGAAGTCGCCGACGCGAATGTGCCGGACACCGAGGAGGCGACGGGCGACGAGAAGAGCCCCGACGATGGGAAGGCGGCCGACGCCGGGACGAAGCCCGACATCCGCTTCGCCAAGGGGTCCGTTGCCGACCACTACTACGAGATGTGCACGGCCACCGGCGACCACGACCTGTGGGTGATGGGCGGCGGCGACCTTGCCGGACAGTTCGCCGACGAGGGACTGCTCGACGAGATCATCACTTTCACCGCGCCCGTGGTCCTCGGCAAGGGGCGCCCGCTGCTGCCGCGTCGCCTCGACCTCGAGCTCCTCGAGGTCGGACACAGCGCCCCCTTCGTCGTCGCTCGCCATCGCGTCATCGGACCGCTCCTCGAAGACAGCTGAGCCAGCCCCACCGGGTGTATCCCCTCGCCGAGGCGGCCCTGGCCTTCCGTACGTAACCTCGGACCGCCTCGGCGAGGTTGTCCATCCGGATATCGGGCACCTCTGGTGCCGGCGCTTGGTTCCGTGATTCGATGCGTATATGACTGCTGCGATTGAGAATCATCGGGCCCGCCTGCGCGCGGGGGAGATCTACAACGGACTGTGGATGATGTCGACGAGCCCCGAGCTGGCGAAGGCCGGGTCGGCGGCCGGGTTCGACTATGTGAGCATCGATCTGCAGCACGGGTTCGTCAGGCCCACCGACGTGCTGCGGCTGACGGACGCGGTCCGGGCCAGCGGGGATGCGCTGGTGACCGCGCGGGTCGCGGCGAACCGCTTCACCGAGATCGGGGCGCTCGCCGATGCCGGTGTCGAAGCGATCATCGTGCCGCTTGTGTCGTCCGTCGAGGAAGCTCGGGCCGCTGTGCGGGCCCTGGACTATCCTTCGCGGGGCGGGGATCGATCCTGGGGACCGACCGCCGAGATCATGCACGGTGCCGTGCAGGACACCCGGGACGAACGCCCGCTGCTGTTCGTCATGATCGAGAACAAGGAAGGCTTGGCCGCCGTCGAAGACATCTGCGCCGTGCCCGGAGTCGACGGGGTCTACGTCGGCCCGTCGGATCTCGCCTTCGCTGTCGGTGCCCTGCCCGGGCAGCCGAATGAGGCCCACGCCGAGGCGCTCGTGCGGATCCGCACGGCCGCCGACGCCGCCGGTGTGGTTCCGGGAATCCACTGCGGCGACGGCGAGGAGGCCAAGCTGCGCAGGGAGCAGGGTTTCCGGTTCATCACTTCGGCCGGCGACCTCGGCGCCGCGGGCCGCGCGTTCCGGGAGGAGCTGGCCGCGGCCCGGAACTGATCCCTCCCTTGCTACCCGACGGCGCCCCAGCAACCTTTCGCCACGTTGCTGGGGCGCCGTCGGGTAGCTCTGGGAGGGTCAGGAGCGGAGGAGGGAGACGACCTGCTGCAGGGCGGGGTTCTTCGACTGGACGTTCCACATCGCCTTGAGCTCGACGATTTCTTCGCTGAGGTCCTCGAATGCCTTGAAGTGAACCCCCGGCACGCTGACGAGCGATGCCGATTCTGGGACGAACGCGAGTCCGTGGTTGTCAGCGACGAGGTTGATCATGGTGAGCACTTGGCTGATCGAGTGCTTCACCATGTGATGGTCGATGGGGAAATGGCGGATGATGAGGTCGTAGAAGGACGTCGCCTTCGTCGCCGAATGCATGATCAGCGGCTCTCCCGTCACATCGTCCTTGCGCAGCGGCCGATCGAGGTCGTGCAGTCGATGTCCATCCGGAATGGCAAGCAGCAGTCGTTCTGCCAGCAGCAGCTCCGAGTCGATGAAGCTGGGCGTCGTATCGGACCGGCCTAGGCCGAGGTCGATCCGCCCTTCCGCGATATTCTCCAGCTGTTCTCCGGTGACCATCTCGTGCAGGTCGAGATCGATGCCGGGAAAGTTCTCCTCTATGGCTGTCACCAAGCTTCCGAGGATGCCGAAGCCGCTGGCCGCAGTGAAACCGATGCTCAGCCGTCCCCATTGCCCCGATGCGATTCGACGCGCATCCTGCGGAGCCCGATCTGCCATAGCCAGCAGCACCTGGGCGTTGTCGAGGAAGGCCTCTCCCGCTGCGGTGAGGGTGACGCGCTTGTTGTCTCTGTCGAGCAGGTCGACCCCGACGAAGCGTTCGAGCTTCTGTATCTGTCGACTCAACGGGGGTTGTGTCATCGAGAGCGCCTCGGCTGCTTTGCCGAAATGAAGGTGTTCGGCAACCGCGACGAAGCACCGAACTTGGTCCAATGTGTACATGGGACGACAATACCTTTCGGGCATTACTTCATGCAGATATCATCATAGACAATATTATCGACGGTTCTTAGGCTCATTCTGAAGTGCTCAACAGATACGCAGAGGTATCGACCGAGCCCGAATGGAATGGACCAGAAAATGCAGAACATCTCCAAACGAGCTGTCGGGCCGCTGGCCCTGGGATCTGTCGTGGCCCTTGCGCTCTCCGCCTGTGGCGGCAACGTCGCCGCAGGTGGCGGCGGTGGCGAAGAAGACTTTCCGACAAAGGAAGTCTCCATCACCGTTGGAGCTGCGGCAGGAGGTTCCACTGATCTCATTGCCCGTGCTCTCGCCGACGGGGCCTCGTCCGACCTCGGTCAGGCCATGCCGGTGATCAACAAGCCCGGTGCCAACGGCACCTTGGCGGCCAAGGAAGTCCAAGCGGCTAAACCTGATGGCTATAACCTCGCGACCCTCAACGCTTCACTCATCACGATCACCCCGCTGGCGGTTGGCGAAGACGAAGCTGTGAGCATCGACGACTTCGAGGTCATCACCGGAGTATCGCAGGATGACTACGTCATGGTCGCCAATCCGGATGCCGACGTGAAGACGGTCGACGATATCAAGAAGAGCGACAAGAAGCTCTCCTTCGGCACGGCAGGCGTTGGCACTGGCTCGCAGCTGGCGCAGAGCCTCCTGTTGGCTCAGATCGATACCGACTTCAAGGAAGTTCCGTTCGACTCCGGAGCGCCTGCAGTGACTGCGACCCTGGGCAACCAGGTGAATATCTCCACCGTTCAGCTCGGTGAGGCGAAGCCGCACATCGACGCTGGCAAGCTCGTGCCGATCATGGTCTTCTCCGAAGAGCGCAACAAGTTCCTCAAGGATGTGCCGACGGCGACCGAGGAAGGCTACGACATTCCTGTCTCGCAGTACCGTGCAGTCGTGGCACCGAAGGGCACCCCCGACGCGGTCATCGAAAAGCTCGACAAGTCGTTCAAGGCAACGTTCGAAACGGACGCCTATAAGGAATTCAACGAGAAGAACCTGCTGACGCCGACCGAAGTCCCCGGCGATGAGATCGCCGCCGAATGGTCAGACCTGGCAGACCGCTACAAGAAGCTGGTTGATGAGTATGACATCGATCTCGCAGACTGATCGGACAGACGTGGACAAGCCCGACGACGGCGAGAACCGGCCCGAGCTCCCGGCCACCGGCGAAGAAGCGGAAACTCCCGAAGAGCTCCTTGCGCTGTGGGAGGAGGAAGCTCCGGAGCCCGCTGGAGGGATCGCCAACCTCGTCGCCTGTGCGCTGACTCTGGCATTCGGTATCGCAGGAATGATCCTGTCCTGGAATCTCTCCCTCGGCAGTCTCACTGACCCTGCTCCGGGCTTCTTCCCCTTCGTCATCGCACTGATCACTGCAGTCCTCTCGGTGGCCCAGATCGTTCTGGGCCGCCGAGGAGGCGACGGTGAAAAGTTCAACCGCTACTCGGTCACAGTCGTGTGGGGAATCATCAGCCTTCTGGTGTTCGTCATCGCGCTTCCACAGATCGGATTCGAGATTCCCGCGCTGCTCCTTTCCTTCGTCTGGATGAAGTGGTTGGGCGGCGAATCCTGGAGATCAGCCGCTCTCTACTCGGCTCTGACCGTCGCTGCCTTCTATCTCATCTTCGTCGTAGCGCTGCGCACGCAGCTGCCGCATCTCTTCTGAGGAGGACGACTACATGGATTTCTTTGCCCCAGTCCTCGAAGGGTTCGGCACCGTCCTCGAACCCGGAAACCTTCTATACTGCTTCATCGGCGTTCTCGTCGGCATGCTCATCGGAGTGCTGCCCGGCCTCGGCCCGGCGGCGACAATGGCTATTCTCCTTCCGATGACTTTCGGAATCGAACCGGTCACCGCGATCATCATGCTTGCCGGCATCTTCTACGGTGCACAATACGGCGGTACGATCACCTCGGTGCTTTTGCGGCTGCCCGGTGAGGCGAGCTCGGTCGTCACTGTGTTCGACGGCTACCAAATGGCCAAGCAGGGCCGCGCAGGTGCAGCGCTCGGTGTTGCCGCAGTCGGATCATTCATCGGTGGAACGGCCGCAATCCTGGGTCTGACCTTCCTAGCGCCCCTGATCGCCGGGTTCGCCCTCGACTTCGGGCCGCCCGAATATGCGGCTCTGTCCCTCCTCGGCGTCACCCTGGTCGCAACGATCAGCTCCGGCAACAAGGTCAAAGCCCTGATCGCCGCAGCTATCGGCGTGTTCCTCGCCATGGTCGGTCGCGATGTATTCACCGGTACTGAACGCTTCACCTTCGACAACCTCAGCCTCAGCGACGGCATCGATTTCGTGACAGTGGCAATGGGACTGTTCGGACTCGGCGAGATCCTCTACAACCTCGAGGAGCGCCACAAGGCGATGGCCACTCCCGAGAAACCCAAGCGTGTCTGGCCGACGACGGGCGAATTCAAACAGTCGGCACCGGCGATCGGACGTGGATCGATACTCGGCTTCCTGCTGGGAATTCTTCCCGGCGGAGGTGCCACCATCTCTTCGCTTGCCGCCTACGGCGTGGAGAAGAAGGTCGCCAAAGATCCTTCTCGCTTCGGCAAGGGAGCCATCGAAGGAGTCGCCGGGCCGGAGTCCGCGAACAATGCCGCAGCGACATCGTCGTTCATTCCGCTGCTGAGCCTCGGTATTCCCGCCAATGCCACGATGGCGCTGATGTTCGGTGCCCTCCTCATCCAGGGGATCACGCCCGGGCCGCTCTTGGTCTCCGACGAACCCGAACTCTTCTGGGGCGTCGTCAACTCCATGTACATCGGCAACATCCTGCTGCTCATCATGGCGATTCCGCTGATCGGCGTCTTCGTCAAGATCCTCAGCGTCCGACCGGCGATCCTCGCCCCGATCACCGTGCTTATCACCCTCATCGGCGCCTACACGATCAAGAACTCGGTCTTTGACGTCGGTCTCGTGGTCCTCTTCGGAGTCATCGGCTACCTCATGAAGAAGACCGGATTCGAACCGGGACCACTCGTCCTCGCTTTCGTGCTGGCCGAACTGCTTGAGTCGAGCGTGCGACGTTCGCTCATTCTCTTCGAGGGCAACCTCGGCGAAGTGTTCACCCGTCCGATCACCGTCACGCTGCTGTTCGTGTTCCTGATCGTCATCTTCCTGCCGATCTTTCAGAAGATGCTCGGCAGAGCCACCGCCAAATCGAAGAGCAAGGAGCTCGTGTCATGAGCATTCTGGTCGGGTATGTTCCCTCGGCGACAGGAGAAGCCGCCGTCGACGCGGCTATCAAAGAAGCGGGTTGGCGAGGAGTGAAGCTGCGAATAGCGAATTCGCGCAAACGCGGTCCGCTGGTCGAAGGCACGGTTGCTGAAGACGCCGACCTCGAAGCGGTGAAGGCACGAGCCGAAGGCGCAGGAGTCGATGTCGAAGTATTCACCTTGGCCCATGAGGACGACGTCGTCGACTCACTGCTGGAAGCGGCAGACGCCTGGTCTGTGGACCTCATCGTCATCGGCATGCGCAAACGCTCTCAGGTCGGAAAGTTTATTATGGGGTCCTCCGCGCAGAGAATCTTGCTGCAGGCAGATGTGCCCGTTCTGGCCGTCAAAGTCGCCAACTGATCCAACCACTCGCAGACCGACACCGGCACAGCTGGTGTCGGTCTGTTCTATGCGACGATGGGTCGTCGCAGCGAATCGACTATGGAGCTGAAGTGTCTCTCAAAGTGGCAGTGCTGCCGAACTCGACCCCGTACCTCGACGCCGTGCTGAAGTCAGCCGATGTGGTTGTCTCTTCATTGGATGACGCTCAGGCGCTGATCTGGACGGGGTCCGACCAGACTGGATTTCCATCATGCCTTCCACCCGCTATCGAATGGGTTCAGCTCAAGTCCGCAGGAGTGAAGCCGTGGATCGATTCAGGACGAGTCGACTCGAAGAGACGGTGGACATCCGCAGTGGGTGCTTACAGTGCCGATGTCGCCGAGCATGCCGTGGCGCTGTTGCTCGGCTCTCTCCGCCAATTCACACTTCATGCTCGGGCAAATTCCTGGTTGAAGGATTCAACCTGGAGCACCGTTCGATCCTTGCGGGGTCGAACCGTTGCGATCGTCGGCGCAGGGTCGATAGATCGGTCGTTGATTCCCCTGCTCAAAGCGCACGGAGCGCGGGTGATCGCCATCAATCGCTCAGGCCGAGAAGTCGAGGGCGCAGAGCGAACAGTGAGTTCTCGGGATCTCGATGAAGCACTGGCGGAGGCCGACGACGCAGTCCTGGCGGGAGCTTCGACGGACGAGACTCTACGAATCATCGGACAGAAACAGCTGGCGGCATTGGGATCTGACCCGCGAGACGGAACACCCGGAGTGCTCATCAATATCGCCAGGGGAGACCTCGTAGACCATGCGGCGCTGACCGATGCACTGCGTCGTCGGATCATCAGTGGGGCAGGTCTGGATGTGTTCGATCCGGAGCCGCTCCCCGCCGAGGATCCTCTGTGGGGCATGGACAACGTGCTCATCACTCCGCATGTCGCCAATCCGCGGATTCGGATGTTGGAGAATTTCGCTGATCTTGTCCAGGAGAACCTGCGTCGGTTCGCCTGCGGACGAGAACTGAAGGCAGAGATTGATCTGAGCCGCAGCTACTGAGCTGCCGCACGGCACCACCGGATTGGACCTAAAGGATTGGGCCCCGACATCGTCGAAACGATGTCGGGGCCTAAGTGGGTGATGCGGTCGTTCGGTCCTAGAACCAGCCGATGACCACCTGGATCGTCACCCAGATTGTCAGCAGGGTGGTGAGAACGAGGATGATGTTTTCGAAGAGGTTTGCTTTGTGCTCCCCGAAGTGACTCTTCTTGTTCGCCAGAATGAGCAGACCGATTGCCACGAGGGGGACGACGACCGCTTGGAGGCCGGTGACGAACACGGCCATCGTGACGAATCCGGGCATTCCGGGGAAGGCCCAGATGATCGGCGAGATCAGAATGAAGAGACTGAACCACTTGAAGGACGGGTCGTCCTCGAAGTGGTCACCGTAGCGTTCGCGCCGCGCGGGCCGAATGATGTGGAGGCAGTCGACGATGATCTTCGGGAACCCGTTGGCGAAGCCCACAACACTGCTGTAGAGAATGCCGAATGCTCCGAGGTAGAAGATGACTCCGCCGACAGCGCCGAGGTGGATCGACAGTGCCTGCGAGATGTCGTCGAGGTTGGTCACCTCGATACCGTTGGGGCGGAGGATCTCGGCCCCGACGACCCAGATCGAGAGGCTGATGACGATGGCTGAGGAGATTCCGAACAGAATGTCGTTGCGCTGCAGCTTTTTGAAGCCGACACCGCGCCATCCCTTGTCGCGAACGTAGTAGGGGTAGAGGAAGTTCGCCATAGAACCGGCCACCGCACCGATGAGCGAGAGCGCAACTGCGAATACGCCGATCGCCCCGGTATTGTCCGGAATGCCGAAACCGACTGTGCCGCGCACGATCTCACCCACGTCGGGCACACTGTAGATCGCGAGGCCGAGGAAGACGACCGTCATCATGGCCAACAGCAGCTTCATGATGCTTTCGATGGTCTTGTAGACGTTCTTGCAGATGACGAAGATACTTGCCACGACGAGGATGCATGACCAGAGGAAGGGATCTCCGACGGTGAAGATCTCAGCCAGAGCCTCACCGGCTCCGCGGACCATGTAGCCGTTGAGGAGGTGCCCGCTGATGACGGCGGCGATCCCGATCGCCCACGGGTACCACCGGGCGACATCGCGGTAGCCCTCCATGATGGACTGGTTCTTGAGGTTGAGGACCTGATAGCGGCCCATGATGTTGACGATGACGAAACGGATGAGCAGGGAGGCTGCGAGCAGCCACATGAGGTTGTATCCGTAGTTCGATCCAGACACCGAGGCGGTGACCAGATCGCCGGCGCCCATCATGGCGAGGACGGCGATGATTCCGGGGCCGAATTCGCGGAGGCTCCCGAGGATTCCTCGTCGCCTCGGTCCGGTTGCGGGCGAGTTGTCTGAGCTGACTGTGCTGGCAGCGTCGTTGCTATTCGCACTCATTGTGAAATGGGTCCTTCCGGCGGCCTACGCTTCACCAGCGTGGGGCCACTGCTCGGTATTCGGGGTCGAATTTCTGCATGTAGCCGGTGTCATCGCGGTTCCTGATGCCGCAGTCGATGTATTGCTGGTGGAGTCGTGCAAGTCGTTCGCGGTCCAATTCGACCCCGAGCCCTGGGCGAGTGGGGACCTCGAGGGCGCCGCCCACGAAGCTGAACGGGTCGCCGACGACGACGTCGTCTTCCGGGTTCTTCCATGGCCAATGGGTGTCGCAGGCATAGTCGATGTTCTTCGTCGCTCCGGCCAAATGAAGCATGGCTGCGAGGCTGATGCCCAGGTGGGAGTTCGAATGCATCGACAACGACATTCCGAAAGTCTCGGCGATGCCGGCCAGAGTTGTGGACCGGCGCAGTCCGCCCCAGAAGTGGTGGTCGGAGAGGATGACATCGATGCTGCCTGCGGCGACGGCGTCCGGCAGCTGTGCGAACGCGACGACGCACATGTTCGTTGCCAACGGCATGTTTGCTGCGGCACGGACCTCGGCCATGCCTTCTATCCCAGGTGTCGGGTCCTCGAGGTATTCGAGGGTGGAGTCCAGTCGTTCAGCAACGCGTATCGAGGTCTCGACCGTCCACGCGGCGTTCGGGTCGATGCGCAGCGGCACGTCGGGGAAGCGCGCGGCAAGGGCCTCGATGGCGGCGGCCTCTTCGTCGGGAGGGAAGACTCCGCCTTTGAGCTTGAGCGCCGTGAAACCGTATTCATCGATCATCTTCTCGGCTTGCCGAACGATGCCCTCGGGATCAAGGGCCTCGCCCCACTCGTCATCGGGAAATCCAGGGTGGCCCGCCCACTTGTAGAACAGGTAACCGCTGAAATCGACACGGTCGCGGACCCGACCGCCGAGGAGATCCGCGACCGGGACTCCGAGGATCTTCCCTTGGAGGTCGAGTAAGGCGACTTCGAAGGGCGAGAAGACTCGGTCGAGGGTCGAGGAATCGGTGATCATCCCGCTCATTCCGTGCCCGCCGGCGGTGGCATCGGCGGCCAATGCAGCCTCGACCGCTTCACGCGCTCGATTGATGTCGAAGATGTCGGTGCCGATGAGAGCGTCGGCGGCGAGTGTCAGACGGTTCTGGTGTGCCTCATCGCCGTAGGTTTCACCCAGGCCGTAAGCGCCCGAATCGGTGACGACCTCGATGATCGTGCGAATAGCAAAGGGTTCGTGGACTCCCACTGCGTTGAGCAGCGGGGGATCGGCAAATGCGACTGGAGTGAGGTTGATGTCGACGATGTGGGTGCTTTTGGCAGAAGACATAGTTGGCGGACTCCTTCAGCTGATCGTCACGGTATCGGTGGTCCAGGCGTGAGCCTGATCGCTGAGCGTGATGCCCAGCCCCGGACGGTCGGGAACGAGCATTCGTCCGTCCTTCGTCTCAAGCCGTTCGTTGAACAGCGGGTCGAGCCAATCGAAGTGTTCGACCCAGGTCTCACGCGGGTAGCAGGCAGCCAGATGCAGATGGATCTCCATGGCGAAGTGCGGGGCGATGTCGAGATTCGCCTCATCGGCGAGGGTGAGCAGTCGCATGAACTGAGTGATGCCGCCGACGCGAGGCGCATCGGGTTGGACGATGTCACAGGCGCGCGCATCGATGAGCGCCTTGTGTTCGGCGACCGAGCTGAGCATCTCGCCGGTGGCGATCGGAGTGTCAAGCGTCCGGGTCAGTCGTGCGTGACCTTCGACGTCATAGGCATCGAGCGGCTCCTCGATCCACACCAGGCCGAGTTCGTCGAGAGTGCGGCCCATCCGCAGCGCCGTCGCACGGTCCCACTGCTGGTTCGCATCGACCATCAGCGGCGCGTCACCGATGTGTTCGCGCACCGCGGTGACTCGGCGGATGTCTTCGGCGCTGTCGGGCAGGCCGACCTTGATCTTGATTCCGCCGATGCCGTCGGCTAAGGAATTCGAGGCCCGCTCCTTCACCTCGTCGATCGAGGCATTGAGGAACCCGCCGGAGGTGTTGTAGGTGCGCACGGAATCGCGGTGGCTGCCGAGGAACTTCGCCAGTGGCAGCTCCGCCCGCTTCGCCTTGAGGTCGTAGAGCGCGACGTCGATGGCGGCCAGGGCCTGGGTGGCCAAACCAGAACGACCGACGGAGGCGCCGGCCCACAGGAGCTTCGTGTAGAGCTTCGCGATGTCGTTGGGGTCCTCCCCGAGTGCCGCCTCGGCGATCTCCTTCGCATGCGCGTACTGCGCGGGCCCGCCGCCGCGCTTCGAATAGCTGAACCCGATTCCCGAATGTCCCTCGGTGGTCGTGATCTCGGCGAAGAGCATGGCGACCTCGGTCATCGGCTTCTGTCGGCCGGTGAAGACCTTGGCATCGGAGATCGGCACCTCCAACGGCAATCGAATCGATGACAGGGTGATCGTCTTGATCGCGTCGGGGGTGTACGCCATTGATGCTCCTTGATCGTGCCGATTCGAAGTCGCCTTCACCTGGCCATCGGCGGGGTTCAGGTGATGCGTGTGCCGACTCAATAACATCGGTGTTCGCCCTATGAGGCCAATACCTTTCCTGCATGAGTCGATATCGAATGGGCCTTAGACAGGCATCATCAGGCGGCCCTAGAGTCACTTTCGAATCACTCCATCGAAGTAGTCAGCAAAGGAACCGCAATGGCTCAATTCTCCCCCCAGGACTTGGCAGATCACCTCAAGAACGGACTGCTCTCGTTCCCCGCGACAGCGTTCAACGCCGACCTCAGCCTCAACGAAGACGGCTACCGCAGCCACATCGAATGGCAGTCGAGCTACGACGTCGCCGGACTCTTCGCCGCCGGCGGCACCGGTGAAGGATTCAGCCTCAGCCCCGACGAGGCGGCCCGCGTCGTCGAACTCGCCGTCGCCTCCTCCCGGCCAGAGGTCCCCGTCCTGGCCTCCGCCGGCGGCCCCACAGTCCAGGCTGTGCGCAATGTCCGCGACGCCGAAGCCGCAGGCGCCGAGGGTGTCCTCGTCCTTCCGCCCTACCTCACCGAATGTGACCAGGACGGTCTCTACCAGCACGTGTCCGCGATCTGCGAAGCGACGAACATCGGCGTCATCGTCTACAACCGCGCCAACGCCATCTACTCCGCCGAGACCGTGGCCCGTCTGGCCGACAGCCACGCGAACTTCATCGGGTTCAAGGACGCCATCGGCGACATCGAACATCTGACCAAGGTCTACGCGAAGAACGGCGATCGCCTCTTCTACCTCGGCGGACTGCCGACGGCAGAGACCTTCGCCCTGCCGCTGCTGCAGCTGGGTATGAGCACCTATTCCTCGGCGATGTTCAACTTCGTCCCCGAATTCGCCCTCGACTTCTACGCCGACGTTCGCGCCCAGAACCGAGAGGCCGTGACCGAGAAGCTCAATCGCTTCGTCCTGCCCTACCTCGACATCCGCGACCGCGGCAAAGGCTACGGCGTCTCGATCGTCAAGGGCGGACTCAAGGCCATCGGCCGCGACGCCGGACCGGTCCGTCCGCCGCTGCACGACCTCAGTGAAAAGGACGTCGCCGACATCGCCGAGCTCATCAGCGCGGCGAACATCCAGCCCCAGACCAATCTGAAGATCGGAGCCTGACCACCCATGACCGCGCTCAACGGACTCTCCCTCATCGCGGGCACCCCGGTCACCGGCAATGGTGCCACGACGAACGCCATCGACCCGAGCACCGGTTCGACTCTCGCCCCGGACTACTCCTTCCTCGACGAGTCCCAAGTCGAGCAGGTCACGGACGCCGCGGCACAGGCATTCGCCAGCTACCGGGCCACTTCCCCGACCGATCGCGCCGCCTTCCTCGACACGATCGCTGCGAACATCGAAGCCGTGCGCGAACCGCTCGTCGAACGTGCCATGGCCGAGACCGGTTTGCCTTCGGCCCGACTGGCCGGCGAAGTCGGCCGCACCGTCGGACAGCTGCGATTGTTCGCCGAGGTGGTCCGGGCCGGGAACTTCCACTCCTCCCGCATTGATCCCGCACAACCCGACCGCACCCCGGCCCCGCGACTCGACATCCGACAGCGCAAGGTCCCCGTCGGCCCCGTCGTCGTGTTCGGAGCCAGCAACTTCCCGCTCGCGTTCTCCGTCGCGGGAGGTGACACCGCTTCGGCGCTCGCCGCCGGATGTCCCGTCATCGTCAAGGCCCACAACGCCCACCCGGGAACCGGGGAGATCGTCGGCAGGGCCATCACCGAGGCGGTCGCCGCCCATGGACTCAACCCCGGAGTCTTCTCCCTCGTCTACGGTTCGGGGTCGTCCGTCGGGCAGCAGCTCGTCGCCGATCCGCAGATCACCGCGGTCGGCTTCACCGGGTCCCGCTCCGGTGGGCTGGCGCTGCAGGCCACCGCTCAGGCTCGCAAGGTGCCCATTCCCGTCTACGCGGAGATGAGCTCGATCAACCCGGTCATCCTCCTCGATGGTGCCCTGGCAGGGGGCGGGGCTCGCAGCCTCGCCGAACAGTTCATCACCTCGCTGACCGGATCGAGCGGACAGCTGTGCACCGCCCCCGGCCTCGTCCTCGTGCCGACAGGCACCGATGGTGATGCCTTCGCCGAGGCGGTTGCGCAGCTGATCGGTCAGCAGACCGGGCAGACGATGCTCACCCCCTCCATCGCCGAGGCGTTCGACCGCGGCGTTGCCGCGCTCAGTGAGCAGGACGACGTGTCCACGGTGGGCGCCGGCACGGCGGGGGAAGGCGCCAACGCGCCTGCACCGGTGGTCTTCACCGCCGCTTCGGTGGCACTGCGGAACAACGATGCGCTCAGTGACGAGATCTTCGGGGCCGCCTCGCTGCTGGTCCGCTATGACGACGTCGACGACCTGGTCGCGACCCTGCAGGGAATCGAAGGACAGCTGACGACGACGATCCACGCGACGGACGCCGACACGGAAGCGGCCGGACGGCTGCTGCCGATCCTCGAAGATCTGTGCGGACGGATCCTGTTCAACGGATGGCCCACCGGGGTCGAGGTCGGACACGCTATGGTTCATGGCGGACCGTTCCCGGCCACCTCGGCGCCGGCGACGACCTCAGTGGGAACGCTTGCCATCGAACGCTTCCTCCGACCGGTCAGTTACCAGGCGGTGCCGACCGCACTGCTGCCGGAGCCGATCGCCGATGATAATCCGTGGTCGGTCGTGCAGATGATCGACGGTACGGTGACGACGCCTGCGGAGGCCGAGCAGCCGGTCCTCAGTGAAGCGGGAGCGGCCACCTCATGAAGGGAACCTCGATGACCACGCAGACAGCAGTCGCCACCCCGACCATCGAATCAGTCCGGGTCGTTCCGGTCGCCGGCCGTGACTCGATGCTGCTCAACCTCTCCGGTGCGCACGGGCCGTACTTCACCCGCAACATCGTCCTCATCACCGACAGCGATGGCCGGACGGGCCTCGGTGAGGTGCCCGGCGGCGAGAACATCAAAGCCGCGATCGAGGATGCCGGACGTCAGCTCGCCGGTCGGCGGGTGGCCCAGGTCAACCGGATCGTGTCCGAACTGCACCAGCGGTTCGCCGCGATCGACGCCGGCGGGCGCGGTAACCAGACCTTCGATCTGCGTGTCGGCGTCCATGCCACCGCCGCGATCGAGTCGGCTCTGCTCGACCTGCACGGTCAGTTCCTCGGACTGCCGGTCGCTGACCTCCTCGCCGCCGGTCAGCAGAGGGACGCCGTGCCGATGCTCGGGTACCTCTTCTACGTCGGCAACCCCGATGCCACGGATCTCGACTACCTGCGCGAACCCGAAGCAGACGGCTGGGACCGACTGCGCCGCGAGGAGGCCCTGACCCCAGCTTCGATCGTCGAGCTGGCGAGGGCCGCCTCGTCGAAATACGGGTTCAAGGACTTCAAGCTCAAGGGCGGCGTCCTCGCCGGTGAGGCCGAAGTCGAGACCGTCACGGCTTTGGCCGAGGCGTTCCCGGACGCGCGGATCACGCTTGATCCGAACGGCGGCTGGCTGCTCGATGAAGCCATCGAATACGGCAAGGCCATGCGGGGAGTCGTCGCGTACGCCGAGGACCCGGTCGGGCCCGAGGGCCGATTCTCGGGACGGGAGACCATGGCGGAATTCCGCCGCGCGACGGGACTGCGCACGGCCACGAACATGATCGCCACGGACTGGCGGGAGATGGCACACGCCATCAGGACGAATGCTGTGGATATTCCGCTGGCCGACCCGCATTTCTGGACGATGTCCGGATCGCACCGGGTCTCCCAGCTGTGCCACGACTTCGGGCTGACGTGGGGTTCGCACTCGAACAACCACTTCGATGTCTCCCTGGCCATGTTCACCCATGTCGGTGCCGCCGCCCCGGGCGAGATCACGGCACTGGACACGCATTGGATCTGGCAAGACGGCCAGGAGCTCACTCGCGATCCGTTAACAATCGTCGGTGGCGAGATCAAGGTGCCCACGGCTCCGGGCCTCGGTGTCACCATCGACGAGGACCGTCTGGCTGAGGCGCACGAACTCTACGTCGAACACGGTCTGGGCTCGCGTGACGACTCGGTGGCCATGCAGTACCTGGTCCCGGGGTGGTCCTTCGACGCGAAGAAGCCCGCCCTCGTCCGCTGAATCCTCCCTCCCTCCGTACTACCCGACGGCGCCCCAGCAACGTGGCGATAGGTTGCTGGGGCGCCGTCACGTGGTTCGGGGATCAGTCATCGTCAAAGATCCCCAGTCGCTTAGCTCGATCTTCGGCTGTGCGTTTCCGAAGAGCCTCGCGAAGCTTTTCGACGCCCATTATCATTCCCATGATGATGGCGATGAAGATGATGGTCAGCACGATGGTCATGGCTACCAGACCACCCACTTGTCGCCGCCGGGCCAAAGCAGGTAGACGCCGTAGCCTGCAATGATCAAGCCCGCCCACCAGGCCGATGGGGTGACGAACAGCATGGCGAGTCCGATGAGTACGGCGACGACACCGTAGATCTTGGATAGGAAGCGTCCGGTCGAGTTGGCCGCGCTGCCGATCGCGGACAGGGCGCTGTCCGCCTTCTCGAAACCTGAAGCCCGCGACGTGTAGAACTCCTTCTGCGGGCGTGGAGCTGAGAATTCGGGCCGACTGTACTGGCTGTCACGGGTCGAGTATTCGGGAGGAGTCGCCGCGGCGCTGGGAGAGATGGTCGACTGCGTCTCCGGTGCCTGCGGGGGCACAGGCGGCGCAGGCGGCGGTACGGGAGGCGTTCCCGGCGAGTCATGGCGATCTGCAGAGCCTGACTGGGACCTGTCATCGTCCACGGGGTTCATTGTCATTGTCGAGACCTTTCAATAGGTGTCAGCTGGAGCTGTATACACGTGATCTGATGTCGACCGCCGGCCGGCTCACATGCGACTGAGCGTGACGATCGGGGAGCCCGAACCGCTCATCAGAACTGCGGTGTCGTCATCATCGAACTTGATCAGATAGGTGGCTTCATTGGGCGGTTGGCGGACGACCAGCGAATAGGCCCCGTCCGAGGCCTTGTCGCCGAGCGTGCACGTGGCGACGCCGCCGATATCCAGTGGTTTTCCTGAGTCGTAGTACATACCGCTGCAGGAGCCGTCTTCATTGATGGTCTTGGTGCCCGATCCATCGTCGGGCTGCCAGATTCCGGCAAGAGTGGGTTTGGAAGTCCCACAAGCCGACAATGCGACAACGACGGCGGATACGACTGCCACGGCAAAGCCGAGGCGGGTACCAGAGCAACGAATCTGTGTCATTCGACTGTCCCATCATCCATCGGCCCTCACCATCGAGGGCACCTGTGCAGTACAGCATCAACCTGTTCACGCAATTCCGAAAGGGCAATCGGAATCTCTGCACTAACTGGGTTCTCGTCCACAGACATCGGAACAATCGGAACCTTCTGCGGCTGTGACTATTGACCGCGATTGAGGATGAGAATGTGTTGAGTGCGTCCGATGAACCGCTCAACGACGACACTCAACCGGTGCGTGGAGATGCACCGTTGAAGAATATCGGCGAGGCAGCCGGGAGGAGCGATCCGCACGTCCGAAAGCGGGGCGGCCATCGCCACCTGTCGGCGAACAAGATCAGCGAGCAGAATCATCCACCGTCCGCGGAGGGCGGCTCGTTCTTCCTGCACGACCTCGTGGTGGGTGGCCGCCTCGGTCGGAGTCACGACCGCGATGCGCCCTCCGGGGCGGACCAGACGCACCGCCTCTGCGAGCACCGCCTCGGGGTCGGGGTGCAGGTGGAGAATATTTGCACAGATCACTGAATCGGTGCTGGCATCGGGCAGGCCGGTGTGCGCCGCGTCGGCCCGTATAGCCACGGCGATGCGGTTACGTCGGACGGCGCGCTTGAGCATTCCTCGTGACTGATCGACACCGGTGACGGAGGCGTGCCGGCTGGCCAGCCGTGCGGCGAAGAGCCCCGTTCCGCAGCCGAGGTCGATCACTGTCGTGGCAGAGAGCTCGTCGGCAACCACCTCGGCGGCAGCGACCGTGAGCGGGGAATCCCAGGCGCGGTCATAGCCGAGGGCATACCTGTTCCAGAACAGGGTCTGCCTGGCGGTGTGGCCAGGCAGATGGTGATCTGCTGCAGGGATTGGACTCATCAGAAACCTCGACATTGCCGATTGCCTCTTCGTTGGGGGTGTGGGTGGAACCATACCTGGATGACTGCGGCAGCAACGGTGACGAGAGCCTGATACCGGAGACGGAACAGACCAGCGGGTCCTCGATGAGGTGTGAGAAGAACTGGAATTCGACGCGACGCCCGCAGCATTGAAGCAGGTCTCGCGTCCGATTGGAAAAGCTGGAATCTTCTTTCAGCGAGAAGGCGGACCTTGAGCAATGCCAGACCCTACGCTCGTCCTCAAGCGATGAGCACTTCATCGTGACCCGTAGTGTGGTTCGGATGGCGAGGTAGAGGACATGAGCTGGGAAGGTCTCAAAGTAGTTTCGGTCGGTGAGGACACCGCTGGCCTCTATCCGCTCCTCGACGACGATCGCTACGTCATGGCAGAGCCCGACGACGGGGCACCGGGCTCCACGTTCAAGGTTATGGATGCACAAGTTGACTATTTCACCGGTGACGACTGGGAGCGCGTTGCCTCAATCGATGAAGGCAAGATCGAGGTCACCCCGACCGAATCGCGGCTGATCTTCTACTGCCGCAAATGGTCGCATGGTGGGTATATCGGCACGTCAGGCCCCATCGGCCTGGTCGTTCTTGCGACCACCGCCGCAGTCAGCGGGGCACGCGCGGCAGCACGGAACCGAGGAAATGCGCTCGCCGGACACGTTCGGTGGGGTTGGGTCATGAGGATCGGCTTCCAGAAGAAGACATTTTGGCGATCACCGGTAGTGGGCGTGGTCCTTGCGGAATCTGTGTCCGAGACCGAAATGATCCCCTACCGCATCGCGACGTCGTTTCGTCTCACCAGCACGGCGGAAGAATTCCGCGACTCCATCATCGCGCACTGCCGTTCCTACCACCACACATTCAGAGATTCCCTCAGTGCCGAGCTCCGAGAGGCCTGGGACGAGTTCGATCCGAGCGGGCAATGGGCGGAAACGGACAAAGGAATGCAGTGGCTGGACATGCCGAGTTCCACGTGTATCGGTGACCCGCTCGCACACATGATGATGCAATCCGCCGAGGCGGCTCAGCCGCTGATCCCGCCCCGTCCGTCGTACCCGCCGCCGCCCTTTCCACCGCGGCTGGTCTCGCCGCCACCAATTCCGCCGCCACCGCCTCCTCCACCGCAGCAATGAGCTCTGGCAATTGAGAAGCATGTGAAGAGGAAGGAACAACGATGACTGACATGTCTCCGATTGAAGAGGCTCAGGATCCGAGCACATCGGCGCATCGACTCGCAGAACTCGCAGCCGGTCAGCCCGAGACTCAGGAGTGGGTCGCTCGGCACCCGAATGCGTACGACGATCTGCTCGAATGGCTGCACACCTATGGCACGGTCGAGGCGAAAGTCGCGGTCGAGCAGAGGCCGAGCCAGATTCCGACTGCGGATCAGACCAAAGTGTTAGCCGGCGCGGGAACCCCGGACACAGTTGTCCCAGACACGGCTGCCCCGGGCACAGCCGCTTCGGACGCCTCCGCCCCCGCCTCGGCGGGCGGATTCTCCGGATCAGGGGCGGCCTCGCCTGCTTCGGGCCCGCCTGTGATCGCGTCTCCGACCTCGTCGGCCGCGTATCCGGTGTCGGATAAGAAGTACATGACAGCTGTCTTTCTCATGCTCTTCTTCGGCGGATATGGTGCCGACCGATTCTATCTGGGCCGAATCGGAACGGGAGTGCTCAAACTCGTCACCCTGGGGTTCGGCGGCTTGTGGACGATGATCGACGGGCTCCGAATCGCCAATGGGTCCCTGCGGGCCACCGATGAGCTAGAGCTCGACGGCTTCCGAGAGCACCATCGACTGGTCCAAGTCATCGTCTGGATACTGGCGGGAATCTATTTCCTCTCAATCGGACTGGCAATCGGTTTCCTCATTTGGGTATTTGCCCAGGCCGGCGCTGCTTCCTCCGGGGTGTCGGAGTATTCGACTTCCTCCGAATCCGATGGTTCGGGAACCGACGGCTCCACCGCTGTCGATGACGGGACAGATTCGGAGCTGGATGACGGGTACTACACCGCTGACGGCGAGTACGAGGCCGGCAGCGACCTGGGCAGCGATGGAGCGGGACCGGCACAGGGCAGTCAGGAAGATTCGCCGGACTCTGCCGACGAAGACGACGTGGGGGATACCGATCAGCTGCTCCTCGACGCGGCCGGTTACTGTCCCAGCGGATATGACGCGCAAGCATACGGAGAGACCGACAGCGCCTTTTTCGTCATCTGCACCGACGGGATCGACCTGGTCTACTACGGCGAGTCCTACCGCCTCGGCACGGGGATCACTCTGTCTGCTTATGAAACCGGCGACGGATACGAAGCGACGAACTATGAGGACGGTGTGACCACTGTCTATTCGGTGAGCGAATATTCGCTGACGATCACCAACCAGGACACGGGGACGGTTGCCCTCGACGAGACCGTGTTCAACTGGGCCGAAGACCCGAGCGTCGGTTACTGACGGTGGAGTGCCATCGTGACCCCTGTCTGGAAATTCTGGAAACTCTGTCCTGCCCAACCGCATCTGTGTCCCTCCGACCCAGGTAGCTTCGAAGGACCCGCTGGGATACGTGTCGTCGGCGGGCATCCCGATGAGTCGGCAGTGGCCTAAGGAGCAGCGATGACCTCAGCATCCGCCCAAAAGAGAACCGAGGCAGCACACAGACCTGCTCGCACGACACTGCCAATTTTCATCGGCATTCTCGCATCGCTGGCATTGCTGCTGTCGGCATGCGGACTGTTTCGCCCCGGGGGTTCTGGAGATGCTGTCACACCAACTCAATCCGACGAATCGGCCGAGGGCGTGGGGTCGACGGACTCGCGCGATGCGACGGTGCAAGCCAAGCCGACCGCGATCATCCTTGATGCATCTGGGTCGATGACCGCCACGGATGCGCCCGGGCAGCGATTCGCTGCGGCCCAGAAGGCGGTCAAGGCTCTGGTGGAGACCATCCCTGACGGCCAGGACACGGCACTGATCACCTATGGCACAGAGACCGGCAATGCGGACTCGGAGAAGTCCGCCGGCTGTCAGGACGTCACGACCGTTCTCAAGTCTGCTCCCATCGACAAAGGAGCGTTCGCCTCGGCGGTGGATGGACTCAAACCATCGGGATACACACCGATCTCATTGGCATTGAAAACGGCGGCAGCCGAACTCCCCGATTCGGGTGAGCGGGCCATTGTGCTGCTGTCGGACGGGATCGACACCTGCGCGGACGAAGGCGATCAGCTCGACCCGTGCACCACCGCACAGGATCTGGGAAGCGACGGCGAGCTGACCATTCACACGGTCGGGTTCCGGGTGGACGGTCGGACATCGGAGCAGCTCGACTGCCTGTCCCGAGTGACCAAAGGATCCAGCTGGGATGCGGTCAATGACAAACAGCTGAGCACCCGGCTGGCGATGGCGATCAATCCCGAGCTGGCGAAGTCGCTGTTGTCGCCTTCCGGCTACAAGGGACTGGAACCAGGAATGACTGCTGAGGAGGCTCGGCAGGAGGGCGGCTTCGATGACGACATCCCCGCCAGCGGACGTGTCGAGATCGTCTATGTCGATTGCACACTCATCTTCGTCGACGGCGTGCTCGAGGCGATTGAATCCGACAAACTGTCCACGATCGATCACATCAAACCCGGTGACGATATCGCCGAGGCGGAAGCCATTTATGCAGACCCCAAACTTCCGACCGAGATCACCGATGAAGGCGCGGCGATCTATTCGGCCGACCCCGTGTCAGGGACCGGATTCAAGTTCTACTTTGACGGAGCCAAGAGCCACCAGCCTGGCCAGGATCTGTCGGGAACGATCACGAAGATGGTGGTCTGCAAATGCGCCACCACTAATTCCTATTCGGTCGCGGCTCCGCCTGTTGGAATCTTCCCCGGATGCGAATTCCAACAGAACTGCCGGATCTACGACGCAGCACAGGTGCAACACCCGACGCAGGGAGCCTTGACGCTTGTGCTCATCGACGTCGATGGAGATCCGACATCGCAGCTCTCCTTCGGCCACCTGTACATGGTTGACAGCACGGGCAAGGTGATGAATGCCGACGGCAGCGTCGCCGGGGCTGATGAGGACCACGGGCCATATGACACCAGTGGGTACGGAGACCAGCTGTCTGACATTTTCAGGTTCATGGATCCAGTGACCGACCGAAGTGGGGATGTCTTCTTCTGCGCTCCGGGTGTTGAAGGATTGTTGGCGATGAATCTGTTTATCGATCCTGACGGCTACTTCACCGAGGAGCGGCATCGGATCGACTATGACACCGTCGATGGGCCGAACCCACTCGACGCATTCACCTACGGCGACAGTTCGTGGGGTGACATCGATGAAGACGGTTACTACACACTCGTCTTCGACGACGGATCAAGCCGAACCACATTTCACAGGGGAAGTGACGGCTATGTCCCTGACTAGTCTTGCGAGCTGGAGGCACACAGAAACGCTGCGGCGAATGCAGCGGACGGGATTGTCTGTGTTCACTGCCGCTTGTCTGCTGACGACGAGCGGTTGTGCCGCAGTGACCGAGTTCGTCGAAGGCGCGGTGGCTGATCCAGGGACGACCTCGGAGACCGCTGCTGCAGGCAATGCGAAAAGCGAATCGTCCAGTCCTTCCTCCACAGGAGCAGCTGGGGACGAAGCTGGCGGTGGGGAGAACAATCCCAACAGCGCTGAAGCCAGCGGCCCGCAGCCGGGCACAGCAGAGCCAGCGGAAAATCCTTCTGCCGAAGCGATCGAGGGCTGTGACGAATCAACGTGTTCGGTCAGTGACGCGGTGACATACGAGCATCTGTACCAAGGTCCGGTCACTGTGGTCCTCTTCGCCGACTTCTCAAAGGAGGCGTACGGAGTATGCAAGGTCGCGGTCCTGAGCTCCGATGGTGGAACTGCACAAATCTTTCCTCTCGAATACACCAGTGCGTGGTCGATGACCGGCGGTGACCTGACGGATATTCTCTACTTTCTCGACCCCGCCACAGATGCAACAAAGAACATATTCTTCCGCATGCCGGGTATGGACGGCTGGTCGGCGTCGGGACTGCGACCGGTGTCGACGGGACTCTTCGAGCTCGTCGACCTCGACTACATTGGTGACGACTTCAGCGACATCTTCAACTCTCAGCCGATGACATCTCTCAGTTGGGGAGAGCTAGACGAGAACGGCAACTACGAACTGGAGATCGAGAACGCCACAGCGCGCTGGGACGGGCAGAAGTATTCGGCTCCGTAGATCGAACCATTCGATATGACGATGACGGATCCCAGCCGACCGGCGGGTGAGAGGGGCGAACGTGACGAAGCGACAGGCTACGGCTGCTGCCTGGATTGGCGGAGCTCTGACCATTGCCCTCCTGGTCGCTTGTGCTGTCATCCTCGTTCCACGATGGGCGGCCGTTCCGGAATCAGAAGCCACGACGACAGTCGGAGTGGAGGGGCTTGAGCTGTGGACAGGCGAGGCGTCCGCCCCAAATGCACCGGAGCGGCGCACGCACAGCGAGCCCACGGAAGAACCGAACTCCGCTGCAAAGGCAGGAACAACTCGGATTCGGACCTACACTCCGTTCGATTCTGACGGTCGCATGAGGCAAGACGTGCGCGTCGATGACAGAACGGACCTGCCGCCAATGGCCGCCGACTTCCAACCGTCTCCATCAGCGACGAGCGCGGGGACGTATTGGCTGGGCACAACGGCTGACAGTGCCAGTGCCTGCTGGGAGAACCCCGATGATCAAGCGACCGTCGTCTGTTTGGAGAATCCGTGGTCAGATGAGACGTTCACGCGGTCGATCGATGGAGGCCTGTCTGCTTCGGCTGCAACCTCGGATCCGGTGCTCTGGGCAATAGAGCTCAGCGATGGTTCGCGTTGGCGACTGAGAACTGGCGGATCGTGGGCCGGACGCCCGGACGGATGGTTAGGCGCGTACCTGTGTATTGAGCACTGTCAGACTTTCCAAGACACCGACCAGGTCATCCTCTCCAACGACGAATATCCGCATGGGTATGACGACTCGGCGAAGGTATGGACTGCGTTCGTCGGCGAGGTCGGTACTGATGATCCGCCTGAGCCGGAAGCGGTCTCGATCACTGAGGGATGGTTCGTCGGCTGAGCGGAAAGGAACTGACGGCCAGCCGTCCGTCGTCTTCGTCAGCTCAGATACAGACCGGTGACGCTGTCTCTAGGCTCTCTTCGCCACGGGTCAGAGTGGCCGAGGCGCAAAGGCCACTGTCATCTGCATCGAGCACAAGCATCGGGGTATAGACAGACTGCGTGTTCGTCGATTGGGCGTTCTGTGCCTCGGACTCAGAGGATACGCTGGAGCGGTAGAGCTTCACGTGGATGGAGTTGCCGGCGGTCTTCGCGTCATATCTCGTGGCACGAGCCCATACGGCGTGGCACCGTGCGGAGCGCATGATCTCGACGAAGACCGTACCTTGAAGCTTGTCGGCCGCGGCGGCGACTTCGGCGTCTGTTCGGCACACGGTCAGCAGCGGATCCACCCCGGTGGAGAAGTCAACATAGTGTTCGACCGTGGACGCTTGAGCATTGCTGGCGGTGGGAGTGAGCACATACCAGGCGAGACTTGTGGCGAAGGCGGTCACGATCGAGGTGGCTACAGTGGCCAGAACCAGGACTCGGCGTCTGACCATGCGCGGTGTAGCGGTGAGCAGTTCGTCCACTTCGCCGGTGCGGGCGCCGGCAGCGTCGCGAGTGCCCTCACCTCCCAGTTCCGTGGGTGTCTCCAACAATCCCGTTTCAGCGTTGAACCCCACTTCGGGTTCAGTGCGTGCTGCAGGGGTCTTCCGATCCAGGGCACCTCTGCGCCGTGACCAATCCTCTGCATCGGCATCGAAGAAGTCGGCAAGGGCTCGGACGGTCTTTTCCGATGGCAGCCGATCTCCCCTGAGCGCGGCCGAGATCGTTGATTTCGAAATCCCAGTGTGGAATTGCATCGTCGTGAGCTTGGGAAAGTCGTGGGAATGCCGCAGCTGACGCAGATCCTGTGCAAACCGTTCTACTGAATCATCTGCTGAGGCGGGGAAGTCTGGATCATTCAGCGACGGTTCGACGGGCTCGGCATGACCAGCTGGGCCACCGAAATCGAGTTCCGTCATCGTCAATCGCTCCGATCGATGCTCGGCCTGCACGGACTCCATGATCACCCGTGCAGAGGCGGATACTTGCATTCCAATTTTGCGGTTTTGATGTGAAATAAGAAGGAATTTCGGAAAACCGTGACCATATTGATATCGGGTGTAGTTGATAATGGACAACACATATTGTATTTTATGGGTCACTATTTGTTACGGATTGGTTTCAGGCCTGTCAGAACTACCCGACGGCGTCCCAGCCACCCGGCGCCGCGTTGCTGGGGGCCCGTCGGGTAGTAAATGAGGGTGAGAGTGGTCTCGTTGTCTGGGTGTTTGGAATATGAGACGAGACGCGTCGTTGAACTCTGTATAGACAGTCGCGAACCCCGACGGTGCAAGCACCGCCCGGGAGTAGAGTGACAGACACCGACGTGAAAGGAACTGAGTATGACTGCCCAGAGCATGACCGACCAGACCACTTCGACGGACACCGCATCGTCCGGCGCCGACCACACCGAACACGTCGACCTCCTCGTCATCGGCTGGGGCAAGGGCGGCAAGACTCTGGCCGGCACGATGGCCCGCGCGGGCAAGGAAGTCGCTGTCGTCGAACAGTCAGAGATGATGATCGGCGGCTCGTGCATCAACATCGCCTGCATCCCCACGAAGATCCTCGTCCACGACGCCGAGAACAAACGCGCCGACGATGACACCGACGAATACTTCGCCCAGGCCGTCAAACGTCGCGACACCCTGACCGGTGCGATGCGGAAGAAGAACCACTCGATGCTCGCCGATTTCGACTCGGTCCTCCTCGTCAGCGGCCGCGCCGAGTTCACCGGCGAACGCGAGGTCCGCGTCACCGGCGGCACCGACACCATGACTATCACCGCCGACACCGTCGTCGTCAACACCGGATCCGTCGCGAACATCCCGCCCATCGACGGCGCGCAGCTCGGCGGCCGCATCCACGACTCCGAAACCCTGCAGCACGTCGACCCTTTCCCCAAGCGACTCGTCATCGTCGGCGGCGGCTACATCGGCCTCGAATTCGGATCGATGTTCGCCCACTTCGGCTCGCAGGTCACCGTCCTCGACCGGGGGCCGCGCCCGCTGGCGAACGAGGATGAAGACGTCGCCGAGGTGGTCGCCGAGGCGCTGTCCGACGATGGCGTCACCATCGTCAATGACGCTTCCGTGACCGCAGTCAATGATGGATCTGACGTCGCGACCGTGACCTATGAGGTCGACGGTGAGACGAAGACCATCGACGCCGAGGCGGTCCTCCTCGCCGTCGGACGCAAGCCCGCGACTGCCGACCTCGGACTCGAGAAGGCCGGCATCGACACCGACGACCGCGGGTTCATCACCACCGATGAGTACCTGCGCACCTCTGCCGAGGGCGTCTATGCGTTCGGTGATGTCAACGGCGGACCGATGTTCACCTACATCTCGCTCGATGACAACCGGATCCTCGCCGACCAGCTCCTCGGCGACGGGAAGCGGTCGACGAAGGACCGCGGCTCCGTGCCGTACACGATGTTCCTCACCCCACCCGTCGCCCGCGTCGGCCTGACCGAGAAGGCCGCCCGCGACGAAGGCTATGACATCAAGGTCGGAGCGAAGCTCCAGGCCGATATCGCGGCAGCACCGCGGGCAAAGATCGAAGGCGACCCGCGCGGCATCGTCAAGTTCGTCGTCGACGCGAAGACCGACCACATCCTCGGTGCTGCACTCGTCCACGTGCACTCGCAGGAGGTCATCAACACCGTGGCGCTGGCGATGCGCCACGACGTCACCGCGACCGAACTGCGCGACACGATCTACACCCACCCCTCGGCCACCGAGGCGCTCAACGAGGTCCTCGGCGCGCTCAAGTGAGATAGTGCTGCGTTAGGCTCACGATCATGAGCCGACGCATCGTGATCACCACCGACTACCTCGTCCCCGGCGACAGCGTGGACCGTCTGCTGCGGGAGCACGGACTCGAACCCGTCTACTCCCCGGCAGGCGGCAAGCGCGCTGACGACGAACGCCGGCACCTGCTCACCGGCGCAGTCGGAGCGATCGTCTCCAGTGAGCCGATCACCCGTGACATGCTCGCCGAGGCGGCCGACCTCCAGATCATCGCCCGCAGCGGAGTCGGCTACGACTCCGTCGACATCGCCGCGGCGCAGGAATTGGGCATCCACGTGGCCAACACCCCAGGGGTCAATCACCACGCCGTGGCCGAGCTCGCGCTCGCCCTCATCCTCAACTGCGCCAAGCACCTCAGCGACGTCATCACCGGTGTCAGGGCGGGGCAGTGGCCGCGCACCGCCGGCACCGAACTGCGCGACAAGACCCTCGGCGTCATCGGGTACGGGCCCAGCGGCAGAGCGATCGCGGCAATCGGTGCGGCTCTCGGCATGCACGTCATCGTCGGCACCTCCCACCCCGACACCGAGGCGGGTCCGAGCATCGAGTTCACCGACGTTGACACGACGATCGCCGCAGCCGACTACCTGACGCTGCACGCCCGTGCGACCGGCACCCCGATCATCGGCGCCGACCGCCTCGCAGCGATGAAGGAGACCGCGTTCATCATCAACACTGCCCGCGGATCGCTCATCGATGAGTCCGCCCTCGTCGCGGCGCTCGAGAAGAAGCAGATCGCCGGCGCCGCCCTCGACGTTCTCGACGTCGAACCGATGACGAGTGAGAACCCGCTCCGTGGCTTCGACAATGTCTGGATCACTTCGCATGTGGCCGGGCAGACCGTTGAGGCCCGTGAACGTGCCGGCCTGGCCGCGGCCCAAGCCGTCATCGACGTCCTCGACGGAAAGACCCCGGCTGGGCTCATCGTCTAGGAACCGTCAGAGGCGTACCGTTGATGCATGGCGCATGCGCAGATGTTAGATGACGACGATCCGCTCCTGCACCGGCTGCGCGCGATCGCGCTTGGCCTGCCCGAGGCTGCCGAGAAGATCTCCCACGGACGCCCCACCTTCTTCACGAAGAAGACCTTCGCCATCTTCGGCGGCACAGTGAAGATCGGCCCGAAACAGATGGAGCAGCGCCCTCACTCGGTGCTTATCCTCCCCGATCCCGCCGACGCCGAGGTGCTCCTCGAGTGGCCCGATAGCTACGTTCCCATGTACCTGGGCCCATCCGGCTGGATCGGCCTCGAGATTGTCGACCTCGACGACGGGGAGGTCCTGGAGCTGCTCGTTGACTCGTACCGGAACACCGCCTCGGCGAGGTTGGTCAGGACGCTCGACACTCAGCAATGATCAATCACCGGACCCGACCTCACGCCTCAGCGCCTCCGCGCCCGCATCCTCACAACGATGAGCACGACCAGCCCCACCGCCGCCAGGATCAGCCCGGCGAGGAATCCGTAGAAGGGGAACCCGTACTGCGTCACGGAGAACTCCTGGCCGGTGACGGTGTCGCCGGAGCAGGTCAGGCTCGGCGGGAGGTAGTCGGCGGTGACGGAGAATCCCAGCACATCGTTGCCGCTGACGGACTCCGGGCAGATCCCCGATCCCCCCCCCGATTTCGACGCTGAATACCACTGCAGGTACTGGCCGATCATCATCAGCGGGACCACGAAGACCCCGATCCCGATGAGCAGCAGTGCCCATCGATCCACTCCGACATCGTCCCGAGGAGACGGGGCCGTAGCGAGCAGTCGGGTCACCGTGAACGCAAGCAGCACACCGAGGAGCACAGCGGAGCCGAGCGCCGCGAGCCCGACCGAGGTGATGAACATCGCCGAGGTGGCCCCGGAGTGTTCGATCATCGCCGTGCCGCCGTCGTAGGTCGAGGCTTGGCAGACGAATCCGAACGGAGCACGATCGATGATTTCGATCGCGTCGGAATCGACACCGAAGTCGGTGACCAGGTCCGGACAGGCATCGGCGCCTCCGAGTGCCTGGGCCAGTGCGGTCGAGATCCAGGAGGTCACCCACTGCGCAATGTGGAGCAGCAGTGCGACCACCATCGCGAGGCACGGAAGCAGAAATGCCATCTGCCAGCGCGAAAGCCGACGGACGAAGCGAAAAGGCCCCCGCGCCGCGGCCCGCACTGTCGTCTCCATGCGTCCACATTAACCGGAGGAATATCGCGACAACCCACCTTGAATGATGCTCAGGGTCTCCTCACAGGAAGAGTTCACCCCCGAAACCCGGCGATGAAGTCCCTGGCCAGAGCCGCCTCGGCGGTCATAGGGTGAAGGTATGGCGAACTCAGCAGATTCCTCAGCACAGAACTCACCCATCCCCACCCTCGACCTCAACGACGGCCGCGCGATCCCGCAGCTCGGCCTCGGCATCTACGCGATGAAGGGCGAGGAAGGCGTCGACGCGATCGCGGGCGCCGTCGACAACGTCGGCTACCGACTCCTCGACACCGCGGTCAACTACGAGAACGAACGCGAGGTCGGTCAGGCCATCGCGAAGGCCTCCGCGCCCCGCGAGGACCTGTTCGTCACATCCAAGATCCCCGGACGCCACCACGGATTCGACGAATCCATCGCCAGCACCGAGGAATCGCTTGGCCGGCTCGGCCTCGACTACCTCGACCTCCACCTCATCCACTGGCCCAACCCCAGCGTCGGCAAGTACGTCGACACGTGGCGCGGGCTCATCGAACTGCGCGAACGTGGGCTCGTGAAGTCCATCGGCGTCTCGAATTTCACCGAGGCGATGCTCGCCGAGCTCGTCGAGAAGACCGGCGTCACCCCCGCCGTCAACCAGGTCGAGCTGCACCCGTACTTCCCGCAGGCGAAGCTCATCGAATTCCACCGTTCGATCGGTGTGCAGACGGAGAGCTGGTCCCCGCTCTACCGTGACCAGGGGCTGTTCGACGAGGCACCCATCACCGAGGCGGCCGCCGCCCATGGCGTGACACCGGCCCAGGTGGTCCTGCGCTGGCATACCCAGATCGGCAGCATCCCGATCCCGAAGTCGGCGAACCCGGAACGCCAGCGGACCAATGCCGACGTCTTCGGCTTCGAACTCACCCCCGACGAGGTGGCTGCGATCTCCGGACTCGAGCGCGGTCGGATGAAGGACCGTGACCCGCTGACCCACGAAGAGATGTGAGGTTCCGACGGACGACGAGAGCCGATTTTCCGCTGCTCGCTCGGTGGCTCGGCTCGTCGCACGTCGCCCGATTCTGGAACCACGAGACGACGGCTGAGGCGATTGAGCGGGACTTCGGCGGCAGCATCGACGGGACCGAACCGTCGTTCGACTACATCGTCGAGGAGGACGGAGTGCCGATCGGTCTCATCCAACGCAGTGCGATCTGGGATTACGCGGACGAGCAGCGGGAGCTCATCAACCTGGCCGACGTGCCCAGGGGTGCGTTGACGATCGACTATTTCATCGGCGAGCAGGCGGCGACGGGCCACGGCGTCGGTACGCGGATGATCCGCGAGTTCACCGAACTCTGCTTCCGCGACAGCCCGGTCGCACCGGCGATCATCGTGCCGGTGACCGCCGTCAACCAGGCATCATGGAAAGCGCTGGCGGCCGCCGGCTACGAACGGATCGCTGAGGGGCAGCTGCCACCGGACAACCCGAGCGACGACGGGTGGCACGTCGTCTACCGTCGGGACCGTCCTTGAGTGCAGGGGCCGTTATCGCGGATGGGCGGGTCACTCGGAGGCAGGAACCTCGACGAGGTGGCCCCGGATCCCCGCGAGATAACTTGCTCCCAGCGGGGTCAGGGACAGCAGCTTGCGCTTCGCCCCGGTCCGCGGGGCGTCGACGGCTCTGCTCTGCAGCAATCCTGAATCCTGCAGGCGTTTGATCGTGCGGTAGAGGCCGCGTTCGGTGATCTGCCAGCCGGTGGCTGCGGTGACCGCCTCGGCGATGGTCGAGATCTCCGCCGGCTGGTGCGCGGCGACCAGTGAGAGCGTGACCGGGGTGAGCATCGACTTCTTATAGGTCTCGACCCACGAGTCGACGCGGTGGTCCAGCCACTCCCGTTCCTCCGGAGAAGGCGCAGGGTCGGTCTCCGCGCTCTGGTTCGTGCGTGACTTGTCGGCCACGTTCAGTCTTCCCAGCCGCGGCCGAGCACAGCGCCGACAAGGTGGATGAGCAGTCCGAGTCCCCAGAGGCCGCTCATGACGATGGTTGCTCCGAACCAGGAGCTCTCGAGCAGGGTGCGGGCCGCGTCTCCGGCGCCGTCGACTTCGAAGCCGAGGGACATCACCCTGGTCATCGCGTGCAGGGTAAACGACGTCGTCACCGTCACGAAGGCGATGACATGGGCGATGGCGACCCCGAAGCGGACACGCTTGAGGGTGCGCAGATTCCGCCACAGCCACACGACGATGCCCAGCGCCACGACGGCGGTGAGGGCTCCGGCGAGGATCGTGACCTCACCGCCGGTGGCGGCGATGACGATCTGGACGATGGCCATGGCGATGATGAGGCCGAGCGTATAGGGCAGCAGCAGGGTCCGGGCGTTGGCGGCTGGTGTTGTCTGCGGGGTAATAGACATATTGGTACTGTACCTATGGTTCACTGCGTAGTGCAAGAGTTTGAGGACACCCTGTTACTTTGGTGGCGGGGGAGGGGCACCGAGCTGCTCAACCCTCAGCAGCTCAGGACCTCACTCAAACGTCACGGAACCCTTCGCGCGGGTATCGACCCTCAGCTCGAAGACGTCGGGTCGGGAGTAGTGGCCGACAGGATCGAAGTCGAGGTGTGAGCGGGTCTTGGCGCCGGGATCGATATCGGCATAGAGGATCGTCTCCTCGTCATAGACAGGTCCGGCCAGCACCTCGCCGGTGGGCGCGACGATGACGCTTCCGCCTCGGATAGCGGTTTCGCCGTAGGGCAACTCCTCGTCGAAGGGGTGGTCGTCAGGGAACTCGCTCTTCGTGATGTACTGGCAGGCCGAGAGCACGTGCGTTCGCCCCTCGAGCGCGATGTGCGTCATAGTCGCCGTCCACGCCGGACGGTCATCGACGGTCGGTGCACAGTAGACGGACACGCCCTTGGCATACATCGCCTGGCGCAGCAGCGGCATGTAGTTCTCCCAGCAGATGACGCTGCCGACCCGGCCTAACGGCGTATCCATCGTGTCGAGTGTCGAGCCGTCCCCGAAGCCCCAGATGACACGTTCCGTGCCGGTGGGCATGAGCTTCCGGTGCGCGCCGACGACCCCGAGCTCCGGATCGATCATCAGTGCCGTGCAGTAGAGGGTATTGCCGGAACGTTCGATGATGCCGATGACGACGAAGACGTTGGCGTCGTGGGCTGCCTCGGCGAGCCTGGCGATCTCGGGACCATCGACGGTGACCGCGCCATCGAAGTACCGCTCGAACTGCGCGCGACCGTCCCCGGTGCGCATCCCCACGGGTGCACCGAACATGCTGCCCTTCGGATACCCGCCGATGAACGCCTCGGGGAACACGACGAGCTCGGCCCCGTTGCTCGCAGCCTCACGCAGCCGCGCAATCGCCTTGTCGACGGACGCCTCAGCATCGAAGAGGACAGAACCTGCCTGGACGACTGCCACCTTTGCCATGATGATCGACCTTCTTCGCTCGTGAACTCACCTTTTCCCTCAGCCTCTGACGAGGAAAGAAACGAGTCAAATCGCGAAATCAGGAGGAGTCCGATTCTGCTGGCCAGTCGCTCCGCTGCCGAGCGCGCCAAGCATCGCCAGTTGCACAGGGCGTTCGATATCGGAAGCGACCTCAAACCTCCGGCACTGGGTTCGCATCGGACCCCTCGGTGACCGTCAAGACGATCACGCTGGAAGCGTCCACGCCCAGATGCCGTCGACGGTCTTCTTTCTCCGCACCGCCGATGGCCTCTCTGACTCCTGCCAGTGATGCGGCTCCACAGGGTCCGGCTGCCACCCCGAGCTCGGCGAGCCGGTGAGCAGCTTCGACGGCAGCACTGTCGCTCACCGTCACTGCAGCGTCGAGACCGTCGCGCACCAGCGGCCAGGCCACCGACGAGGGGGTTCCGCAGTTGAGTCCCGACATGATCGTCTGTCCGGTCTTCACGGTGACGGGGTGACCGGCACGCAGACTCGGTCCCATGCACGCGGCTGCCTCGGTTTCGACGGACACAACAGCAGTGTGGTCGGCTCTGCCTGCCTGTGTGCCGGGACCTGCAGTGCTGCCGCGTTCGGGGTTCGATCCGGAACGGCGGTAGTGAGCCAGAGCGGCCTGCAACAGGGATCCTACTCCGGTAGGGACGCAGATGAGGTCCGGAGCGTGATGACCGGCGGCGGCCAGCTGAGAGTCGATTTCGTGGAAGAGTGTCGAATAGCCCTCGACGATCCACCCGGGAACCTCTTCATACCCGTCCCACGCGGTGTCCTGGACGAGCACACCGGCGTTCGCGGCTGCATAGTCGGCGGCCGCGGCGACGGTCTGATCGTAATTCGCCTCGAGCTCGACGACCTCTGCTCCCTCGCCGCGGATCGCGGCGACGGCGCTCGGGTGGATGCCGCCGGCCGGGACGAAGATCCGGGCCGGCCGATCGGCCTCCCGGGCGAACCGAGCCACAGCCCGACCGTGGTTGCCATCGGTGGCAGTGACGACCTCGGCGCCCGGGTCAGCCTGCGACGCCTCCAGCGCACGGTGGACGGCCCACGATGCTCCGAGGGCTTTGAACGCGGGCAGACCCTGCCGCGTCGACTCGTCCTTGGCGAAGACTGCCGCCACGCCGAGCTCAGCGGCCAGCTCCGGCAAAGCGATGAGCGCAGTGGGTGCGTAGCCGGTGAGGCTGCGGTGGAAGTTCAGGGCAGCATCATCCTGGTCGGGACTCGACCAGGTGCGGTCGCGGTCGTTGGCGATCCACCGGTCGGTGGTGGCAGACGTGGTCATGAGTGGTTCCCTTCGGTCAGGCGGGCTGTGACGAGTGCGGTGTAGAATTCGATTCCGGCGCCGAGGATCCGATCGTTGAAGTCGAAATCACGGCTGTGCAGCGGCGCCGTGCCGCCCTCACCGATCTCACCGGCGCCGAGGAACGCGAAACAGGCCGGAACTTCGCGAGCGTAGGCCGCAAAATCTTCGCTGGCGGTCACCGGGCGGCACGAGGCGTCGACCTTGTCTGATCCCACTGCGCGCCGGGCTGCGGCTGACGCATGGCCAACACAGTCGGCGTCGTTGACGGTCGGACGGAACACGCGCGTGTACGAGACCTCGCACGAGGCCCGGTGAGCGACGGCGATTCCCTCCGAGATCTCACGGATGCGCGTCTCGACGAGCGTGCTGTCGGCATCGGTGAACGTCCTCGCATCCCCGCGGATGACCAGCTGCCCAGGGATGGCATTGCGGGCACCGTCGGTGAACAGCTCCGTGCACGAGACGACGACCGCATCGAGCGGGTCGACGTTGCGCGCGACGACGGTCTGAAGGGACAGGACGATCTCGGCACCGACGATCATCGGGTCGATGACGAAGTGCGGGGCGGAGGCGTGCCCGCCCCGTCCGCTGATGCGGATCTCGAAGTTGTCCTCCGACGCCATGATCGGTCCGGGGCGGGTGTGGATCTCGCCCTCGGGCAGGCCCGGGATGTTGTGGAGGCCGTAGATCTCATCGGTGGGGAACCGGTCGAACAGTCTGTCGTTGATCATCGCCTCGGCACCAGTTCCCGGCTCCTCCGCCGGCTGGAAGATCAGATGGACGGTTCCGTCGAAGTCGATGTCCTTCGCCAGCGCCGAGGCGGTGCCGAGCAGCATCGCCATGTGCCCGTCATGTCCGCAGGCGTGCATGGACCCGGGGTTCTTCGAAGCATGGGCGACGCCCGTGTTCTCGGTGATCGGCAGCCCGTCCATGTCTGCCCGCAGCGCGATGGACCGCGAGCTCGTGCCGCGCCTCAGAGTGGCGACGACACCGCTGCCGCCGATGCCTGTCGTCACCTCCCAGCCCAGATCGGTGCAGGTGCGGGCGACGAACTCGGCAACCTCGGCGACGTCGAATGCGATGCCCGGAATTGCGTGGAGGTGCCTGCGCCAGTCAGTGGCGAGGTCGATGTGTTCGGCTGTCATGGGTCCAGACTCGCCGAACGGAGCGAAGTCATTCAACGCGAACTGACAAAGTAGACCTTCCGCACGCGCATTGACGCAAAGTCTTTGCGTAACGCGTCCGATTCGCTGACACTGGGGAGGTGGATGCCAGCCTGGACGAGATCGACTTCAGACTGCTCGACGCACTGCAGGCCGATGCACGGTTACCCCAATCGGCATTGGGCGCACGCGTCGGGCTGTCGACGGCCGCAGTCAATCGGCGCCTCAAGCGTCTGACCGAATCCGGCATCATCCTCGGCAGCACCCTGACCCTGGCCCCGGAGCTCCTCGGACGTCCGGTGAGAGTCATCGCCCAGCTGGCCGTCGAGAGCGAGCAGCTGGACAAGCTCGACGAAGTCCGTGCCGCACTGGTCGAACGGCCCGAGGTCCAACAGTGCTACTACGTGGCGGGCGAATGGGACTTCGTGCTCATCCTCCTCGTCCGGGATATGGCCGAGTACACGGAGCTGACCAGACAGCTGTTCTTCGGCAACGACAATGTTCGACGCTTCAGCACGCAGGTGGTCATGGACGCTGCGAAAGTCGGCCTCACGGTTCCCCTTGGATGATTGGGATGCCTCGGAAGATCGAAACCCCTCACTTCGCGAACGCTCTTTCTCCTACTTTCGATTGAGGTCCGCGAAAGGTCAACGGGCGTAGCCTGAAACCATGCCCCGCCACCTGCTGACCTCGACCCCTCCGGACCCCGACCCACGCCGAGGCGGTCCCGCAGGAGCCGACGCAAGTGCCGAAGGCACGGCTGCCGCCCCCGAAAGCGCGCCCAACCGTCGTCCCGTCCGTGGCCGAGGGGCACTGCTCATCCTCTTCGCTGTCCTCCTCATCGCCTGGGTCGGCATCTCCGGCATCGGCGGCCCGTACTTCGGCAAGATCTCCGACGTCGCCACGAACGACCGCTCGTCCTTCCTCCCCGAATCCTCGGAATCCACGCGTGCCCAGGACCAGATCGAGAAATTCAGCGACCTCGACTATGTGCCCGCCATCGTCGTCCTCGAGAACAGCGACGGCATTATCGACGACGACCGGTCCCGACTCGACGATCTGACGAAACAGCTTGAAGGCAAAAAGCTGCTCGCCGCCGACCCCTCGCCGGCCATCCCGTCCGAAGACGGCAAGGCCCTCCAGCTCATCCTCCCGGTCACCACGGACACCACTGCCGATGACGTCGAGACCATCAGGGACACGATCGATCAGGTCTTCCCACAAGCGGTCGCTGCCGATTCGACCCCGGCTCAGGCCGCCAAAGCCCCGACCACCTCGGCGAATGTCCATGTCACCGGCCCGGCCGGATTCTCCGCCGACCTCACCGAAGCCTTCGCCGGCATCGACGGCATCCTCCTGCTCGTCGCACTCATCGCCGTCTTCGTCATCCTCGTCATCGTCTACCGGTCCCCGCTGCTGCCGATCATCGTCCTCTTCACCTCGGTCGCCGCACTCGCCGCCTCGATCTTCATCGTCTGGCACCTCGCCGACGCCGAGATCCTGCTCGTCAACGGGCAGGTCCAAGGCATCCTCTTCATCCTCGTCGTCGGCGCCACCACCGACTACTCCCTCCTCGTCGTCGCCCGCTTCCGCGACGCCCTGCTCCATGAACCCGACCGGGTGCGGGCCGGGCTGAGTGCCGTGAAGGGAGTCCTCGAGCCGATCGCGGCCTCCGGCGGCACCGTCATCGCCAGCCTGCTCGTCCTCCTGCTCACCGACCTCGCCTCGACCAGGGCGCTCGGCCCGGTCGCCGCGATCGGCATCGCTACCGCCATGCTAGCAGCCCTGACCTTCCTGCCCGCCGCGCTGATGACCATCGGCCGTGCATTGTTCTGGCCCTTCCGTCCCCGCGTGCAGGCCGACACAGCGCAACCCAAGCGCGGGCTCTGGGTCCGAATCGCCGAGGCGGTCGCGAAGCATCCGCGCCGCATCTGGGTCACGCTCGTCATCATCCTCGCCATCCCGCTGGTCGGTCTCGGCCAGCTCAAGGCCGAGGGCGTGCCGCAGTCCGACTTCGTCCTCGGTGACTCCGAGGCTCGTGACGGCCAGGACATCCTCGCCGAGCATTTCCCCGGCGGCTCCGGATCTCCGACGCAGATCGTCGTGGCGAAAGACCAACTTGAGGATGCGGCGAAGGCAGTCGGCCACCTCGGCGAGGTCGAATCGATGACCGTCACCGCCAACGATTCCCCGAGCGGAACGCTCACCGTGGCTAAGGATGGTCAGATCGAGCCCCCGCGCGAACGCCCGGCGGACGCGGGACCGGCGTCGTCCGGTCAGACCCCGTCCGGCCAGCCCGGGTCGATGGAACCGACGCCCACCGAGGTCAACGGCAACGTCCTGCTGGAAGCGACTCTGACCTCGGTCGCCGACTCCGATGCCGCCGAATCCACGGTCACGACGATCCGCGACCGGGTGCACGAGATCGACCCCGACGCCCTCGTCGGCGGGGAATCCGCGGTCGACCTCGATACGAACACCACCGCCGAGGCGGACCGATCCCTGGCGATCCCGCTCATCCTCGTCGTGGTCACGATCGTGCTCATCCTGCTGCTGCGCTCACTGCTGGCACCGCTGCTGCTCGTGGCCCTGACCGTGCTGTCCTTCGGCACCGCGCTGGGAGTCTCCGCACTCGTGTTCAACGACGTCATCGGGTTCCCGGGAGCGGACCCCTCGGTGCCGCTCTACGCGTTCGTCTTCCTCGTCGCGCTCGGCATCGACTACAACATCTTCCTCATGTCCAGGGTGCGGGAGGAGTCGCTGCGTTTGGGGACTCGGGCGGGCGTGCTCAGGGGGCTCGTGACCACGGGCGGGGTGATCACCTCGGCGGGCATCGTCCTGGCAGCGACCTTTGCCGCGCTCGCCGTCATCCCGGTGATGTTCCTCTTCCAGCTCGCCTTCATCGTCACCTTCGGCGTCCTCCTCGACGCGATCCTCGTCCGCTCACTCGTCGTGCCGGCACTGGTGCATGACCTGGGACGGGCCGTGTGGTGGCCATGGCGGAAGCGGATCCCCAAGGACTGAGCGTCGAATGAGCGGCGGGGAGGCGGCTGGCGGCAATACGATACCCCCGGGACTGAGATCGGAGCCGTGGGGCGACTCTGCTCGAATTCTGCAGCCGGGGGTACGTTGGGGATACTCCGGTACTTCGACGAGGGGATCGTCGACGGGCCCTGTAATAGGGCCGGGTATACCATTGAACTACGGTTTTGTTGACGTTGCAACAAAAGTGTGGCATGACACATCGAGCGGTGGAGGCTCTCAGGTGGACAAGACGACTCCCGTCAGCACTCTGATCAGGCAGAACGGTCCGATCAAGATTGCGACCTGGCGTCTGATGATGGAGAAGTATCAGGACTTCATGACGAGGTTCGAGCACGAGTTCCGGACCCGGCACGGGCTGAGCGCCAACGAGTTCGACGTGCTCATCAATGCCAGACCCATGTCCCAGGTGCGTCACCGCGACCTCCTGCGCAGCCTGGTGATCAGCCGCAGTGCGCTCAGTCGGCTGCTGGGCAAGCTCGAGGAACGCGGGCTGGTCACCCAGCAGCCCGATCCCGAGGACCAGCGCGGTGTGCTCGTCACCCTCACCGAGGCGGGCCAGAAGCTCTGCGACGAGGCAGCCGCGACGAATGCCGAGATCATCCTCGCGGCATTCGGTGGACTCACCGACGCCGAGGCGGATCAGATCTTCGAGCTCGTGTCGAAGGTGTGCCCGGTGGAGTAGGCCCGTGCAACGGGGCGGCGAGCGGGCGAGAAACTCATAAACCGAAGAGCCATTTTTATGAGAAACTAGGTTAACTCATAAAATTGGAGATGGTAGTTATGGTTTCTGCCGAACGTGACGATGAGTCCCGAGCCTCGATGACGTGGCCGGCTTTGACCAGTGAGACCTATAGCTGGGTGTCAAGACCCGGATTCGGGCCTCGAACGACCGACAATGCCGGGCTTGTGAGATATGAAGCTGCGGTTCCGCCGGGGGTTGCCGACCTCGCTCCGCGTCTCGAGCCGGAGGTGCAGGCAATCTCAGATGAGGCCATTCGAGAGTTGAGTCGCTTCGACGCCGAACAAGGGATGGAGATTGCCGGATTCGCACCGGTTCTCCTTCGATCAGAAGCGGCCTCTTCATCACAGATCGAGAACCTCACTGCCAGCGCCAGGGCAATCTTCTCAGCCGAGTTCGGGGCTCGTTCGGGAAGCAACGCCGAGCTGATTGCTGCGAACACGCATGCCCTGTCGACCGCATTGAGGGATTCAGAGATGATCGACAGCCAGTCGATCCGAGAAATCCACCGAGTCCTCATGGAGCCACAGACGCGACATCCCGCTGGTGTTTTCAGGGACGAACAGGTTTGGATCGGGAGCCGATCCGATTCTCCGGTCGGAGCAGAGTTCGTGCCGCCACATCATTCACGGGTCCCGGGCCTCATCGAGGATCTTTCGAAGTTCGTCGAACGCAACGACGTGCCTGTGATGGCAGCGGTGGCGATCTCACATGCTCAGTTCGAAACGATCCATCCCTTCACCGATGGCAATGGCCGAACCGGACGAGCATTGGTCCAAGCGATGTTCCGGCAGCGAGGCATCACTCAGAACGTGGCCGTCCCGGTTTCTGCTGGGATTCTGACCGATGTGCCTCGCTACCACCAGGCGCTGACGGATTACCGCAACGGTGATATCAATCCGATCGTTCGCATATTCGCCGAGGCCGCTTTCCGCGCTGTCGAAAACAGTGTTCAGCTCGTCGACGACCTGCGAAGAATTCGGGCAGGGTGGGATACACAACTGACTGCCCGCAAGAACTCGAATGCTTGGCGGCTGCTCGATATTCTCGTTGAACATCCGGTGCTCAACTCAGCAACGGCCGCGGCGGAACTCGGGGTGGCTCAGCCGAATATCTATCCGCCGTTGAAGACTCTTGTCGACGCTGGCATCGTGAAGTCCAAAGCGGAACACGGGTTGGGGCCCTTTTGGCGCAGCGACGAGATTCTTGCAGCCGTCGACGCGTTCGTGCAGCGGGCGGGCCGACGACGTCCGGCCTGACCGGAGATTCACGTGTCCGTTCGCCGGCTCAGTTGCCGTACAGCACCCTCCCCACTCGGTGAGAACCCGGCTACGATGTGGCCATGAGCAACGTAGAGACTCGCCCGGAACAAGTCGTCTGCACTGCCGGCGGACTCCCCGGACCCAACTGTGACCAGCAGGGACGTTCCCCCGTCGAGATCATCACCTCCCGTGAAGTGCCGCTTGGCGGACCCCGTGCAATGAAGGTGCGCCGGACTCTGCCGCAGCGCCAACGCTCCCTCATCGGACCCTGGTGCTTCGTCGACCACTACGGCCCGGCCGACGTCTCCGTCACCGGCGGCATGGACGTCGCGCCCCACCCTCATACCGGGCTGGCGACCGTGAGCTGGCTCTTCGAAGGCGCCATCCAGCACATCGACTCCGGCGGCAATGCGGGGCTCGTCCTACCCGGCGAGGTCAACCTCATGACCGCCGGCGCCGGCATCTGCCACTCCGAGGTCTCGACCGAGGACACGACGACGCTCCACGGTGTGCAGCTGTGGCTGGCCCTGCCCGATTCCTCCCGCCACCAGCCGGAACGGGAATTCGAGCACTATGAGCCCGAGCCTGTCGACTTCGACGGCGGGCAGCTGCTCGTCTTCCTCGGCGAAGTGTGGGGGACTGCCTCTCCGGTGCGCACGCATTCGCCTCTGCTCGGCGCCGAGATCCGCCTCGACCCGGGTGCGAGCATCGACCTGCCCGTCGACCCGGCGTTCGAACACGGCGTTCTCGTCGATTCCGGTGACATCACCTTGGAAAACGTCGAACTGCCGGTCGCGGCGATCGGCTACACCGGGGTCGGTGTGGACGAGCTGCGCATCGCCAACCGCGGTGACGAGCCCGGCCGGGTCATCCTCCTCGGCGGGGAACCGTTCCCCGAGGACATCGTCATGTGGTGGAATTTCGTCGGCCGCACCCATGAGGAGATCGCACGGTACCGCGAGGAATGGCAGGCCGAAGGCGACCGTTTCGGTGTCGTCGACGGCTACGTCGGCAAGGGCGGACCCGGACAGAATGCCGATGGCATGGGCAGGCTCCCCGCACCGAGGCTGCCCGACGTGACCATCAAAGCGCGGAAGAATCCGCCGCCGCAGGTGCAAGGCGGCCCCGAGGCGTAACGGCAGCCGGGCCGTGGCCGGAGTCCGGACTCGTGACCGCGAGGGAATAACTCCGCAGCCGATTTCGTCATACCTGATGACCGGATCATCGAATCTGACTGAAAGGGTTCCAACCATGTCGAAGACATTCGAGGACAAGACCGGCGCCGAGGTGACCGTGACCTTCAATGAGACCGATCGGTCCTATGACATCGCCGTGGCCGACGGCACCATCGCCGGACACGCTTTCTTCCTGCCCGGGCCGGATGCCGAAGCCGAGCGCATCTTCCACCACACGGAGGTCGACGAGCAGTTCGGCGGTCGCGGACTGTCGAAGATCCTCGTCGCCGAGGCGCTCGAGGACTCGCGCGAACTCGGCGTGACGGTCGTGCCTGTCTGCCCGCTCTTCGTCAAGAAGCTCGACGAGACGGGAGAGGACTATGCGGCGCAGGGCGGCAAGTTCCGCAAGGCCACCGGCGCTGACATGGACATCATCAAGAGACAGGCATGAGTGAGGGTATGAGCAACGCAAGCCGACCATTCATCGACAAGATCCACCCCGAGAACTACAAGGCACTGGCCCAGGCGGCCGCGAGCTCACGCAAGGCCTCACGTGCTGCAGGCCTCGATGACGGGCTCATCGAACTCGTCAACACGCGGGTATCGCAGATCAACGGCTGCCGCACCTGCCTGAGCATCCACGCTCCGGCGGCGCGGAAGGCCGGAGTCTCACAGCTCAAGCTCGACGTGCTGCCCAGCTGGCATGAGGCGGAGATCTTCACCGATCAGGAGTTCGCCGCGCTCACACTCGCCGAGTCGCTGACGGTGCTGGACAAGACCGCTGATCGGGATGCGATCGCCGCCGAGGTGGCGCAATTCCTGACGACCGAGCAGATCTCGGCGGTCGAGTGGTCGACTATCCTCATCAACGCGTTCAACCGCATCTCGATCGCCAGCGACCACCCAGTGTTCGGAGCCAAACAGGACTGAGTCTCAGTTGATGATCTCGGCGCTGTCGTCGTCGAGGAGGGCCGCGAGTTTGCCCCGCCACGTCTGCAACTCGTCGGAGCTCATGCGCGGCCAGCCGTCGACCTCGCGGATCACTCTCAGCGCTTCGGTGCTGCGGTATGAGCGGGTCGGATTGCCCGGGAACTTCTTGTCGGTGACATTGGGGTCATCCTCGAAGTCGCCGGTGGGTTCGACCTCGTAGACATGAGGCGTCCCGTCGAGGGCGGCAACTTGGGCGGCCAGCCCCGCACCGTCGACGATCGAGGTGAAGTAGATGTGGTTCATGACGATCTCGGGGCGATAGTTCGATGCGTACCCTGCGGTGAGCAGATCGCCCGGATTCAGTTTCGCCTTGGTGCCATGGAAGAACGGTCCGTGATCAAGTGGCTCAGACATGCCTCGAATATACTCGGGCAGTCTGCGCATGAGGGTCAGAATCCGGGACTAGAATAGACTTCAGCGGGCACAGCTGTATGTTCCGAAGGTTGAGACTCGTATCTTGACATGCGAGGTTGTCAGGCACATTAGTGGGTGGTCGATGCCCTTCCTGGGTCGACGTGCACACACGAAGGAGCCCACCCCCGCTTATGTCCGCAGATATGACTTCGCAGACGACTGACACCACCGCCTCGGCGCCGTCGACCTTCGCCGGACGACTCCGACTCATCGGGCCGGGCATCGTCTTGGCCCTGGCCAGCGTCGGCGCATCGGACATGATCACGACGATGAACTCCGGTGCCGAATACGGACTGGCGCTGATCTGGGTGTTCACCGTCGGCATCATCCTCAAATTCGTGCTCTCCGAGGCGGTGTCCAGGTTGCAGATGAGCGGCGACCGTTCGCTGCTCTCCCACCTCACCCGGTTCGGCGGGCGGACGTTCCCCGTGCTGTTCCTCATCGCCGAGCTGCTCGTCGGGCTCTTCTTCGGCGCCGGCGTCGTCGCGGTGACGACGAACATCCTGCAGGCGATCTTCCCGGTCCTGCCGTTCTGGCCGACTGCGATCGTCGTGCTCCTCTCGGCTGCAGTGCTCGTCGGCATCGGCCGGTACGGGATTGTCGAAAAGGCCATGATGGGGTTCGGAATCATCATGTTCTTCGGCATCCTTGCGCTGGCGATCTCCGTGTTCCAGGGGCAGGACGCGCAGGAGGTCGCGGCGGCGACGATCGTGCCGAGCTTCCCGAACACCTCGATCATCACGGTGATGTCGCTCATCGGCGGTGTCGGGGGAGCGACGGGCATCCTCGCCTACTCGTTCTGGATCCGTGAGAAGGCGTGGCGCACACCTGACTGGAAGCCAGTTGTCCGCCTTGACCTGTTCATCAGCTACGGGCTGGTCTTCGTCTTCGCCGTGGCGATGAGCGCCGTCGGTGCCTTCATCCTCTACGGGCAGGGCTTCACGATCTCGGACAATGACGCGCTGTTCGCCATCGCCGACGACCTGGTCGGGCGCATCGGTGAAGCGGGTCGCCTCGTCTTCCTCATCAGCTTCCTCGCCGTTGTGTACACGAGCGTGCTCGGCGGATTCTCCGGCATTGCCTACGTCACCGCCGACTGCATGCGCGTGCTGCGCCGCTACCCGCACCAGGACGAACCGGCCCACGAGATGTCGGCGAAGTCGATCGAGTTCCGCGGGGCCCTGGTCTACCTCTCGATCGCGACGCTGATCATCATGAGCCTCGGCAAACCGGTCACCCTCGTGCTGGTCTACGCGGCGATCAGCGCGTTCATCCTGCCGGTGCTTGCGCTCGCCCTGCTCGTCATCCTCAACCGGTCTTCCGTGCCGGAGCAGCTGCGAAATACGAAGTGGTCGAACGTGCTGCTCGGCGTGTGCCTGGTCCTGTTCGGCTTCCTCGCTGCCCTGCAGGTGCGGGAGTCGGTGATGGGGTTGGTGGGGTAGATCTTCTTAGGGGCCGAGCAGTGCCAGCGGCACGACGGCGATTCCATCGTTGCGCCGGTAAGCCGTTGTGCCAGTGGTGACAACAACCAGGTCGGTGACGCGATCAGGAACTTGCTCTCGGAGCCAACGTAGGTGCTTCACATCTGAATCCGAGACATCGGCAGCGAGCTTGACCTCGATACCGACGATTGCGCCGTCGACGCCTTCAACAACGAGGTCGACTTCTCGCGCACCTCCATGTAGGCGGAGGTGACTGACCGAGGCCTCTGCCGCTTGAGCCATGACCCTGACCCCCAATGTCACGAGCGACTCGAACAGAGGCCCCGCAAGATGGGCTCCTCGGGGAGACAAAAGTGATTCTGCGGTCTGGTTGAGAAGGCTGGCAGCGAGAGCGGGATCGGCTAAGTGATGTTTTGGAGCTTGTTGCAAGCGTCGGTTCGGGCTGTTGGTCGGTACCCAGCCGGGGACTGGGTCGAGAAGCCACAGTTGGCTGAGGTGGTCTCTATAGGCAATTGTCGTAGTCTTCGCTGGTTGAGTTCCATCACCGGCTGTAGTCGTGTCGAGTAGACGTGAATATGCCGTTGTCGTTGACGAAGCAGCGGCATAGGCAGCGAGCCACCGCCTGAGCGTTTCTGGACGCCTGACAGTGAACCCCAGATCAGGCAGATCTCTGTCGACGACTCTCTGAAGGTAGGCATCAATCATGCGGCGCCGGATTCGCAGCGGGCTATTCATGATGCCAGGGAAGCCGCTGGAAACAATGGCTTCAGCGTAGTCGGTCAGTTGCAGCGTCGTTGTCCCGTCGACTGACGTGGCCTGCCTTGACAATAGCTGAGCCAATGAAACAGTCGGCGTGGTGAGTCCGCGCTCGTGCACACCCATTGGACGCATGCGAAGGGACAGGATGCGTCCGGCACCGCTGTGTGTCCCAGCGGTGTCGACCGGTGATGCAGAGCCGGTGAGAAGAAAACGTCCATTCGGCGCACCCGCGTCCACCAATCGCCGAACTGAATCCCAAATCTGTGGCAGTTGTTGCCATTCGTCGAGAAGTACGGTGCCCTTTGGGATTGACTTCAGGGAGAAGTCAGAGCGAAGGATGTCGCGTTGAGCTGGGTCGTCCAAGTACCAGGCAATGTCTGATCGGCGCGATGCCGTATCGGTTTTACCCACGCCTTTGGGGCCGTCAACTGCTATGGCTGGGGTTTCATTAAGCAGTTCGTCGAGTTCGAGATCAATGGTTCGGGAAAGGTAATCCACGGAGCCTGCCCTTGGTCGGGTACCTGCGATTCTGTCAGTGATCCGCGCGGATCTGTTTTACAACGCTACCATTTCGCAGGCTCATACACTACCATTCCGCAGGTTCATACACTACCTTTTGCGGAAAACTTACGCTACCTTCTCGCGCCCAGTTGAGCCTCGGCGGCAGAAGAGTGGGACAGACTCCTTTTCGGAGAACTGTCCCACCCGAAGTGACCGCAGAGCGTCAGCCTATGCTAGACATCATCCCACGAACGCCGTCGCGAAGAAGGGCACGAACGTCACCAACACAAGTGCCGCGAGCAGCACCAGCGCACTCGGGATCGCGGCTTTCGCCACCCCGACGACGCTCATTCCCGACATGCCGGAGGCGACGAACAGGTTGAGTCCCAGCGGCGGTGTGATCATGCCGATCTCGAGGTTCATCACCACGATGATGCCGAAGTGGATCGGGTCGATGCCCAGCTCCATCGCGATCGGCAGCAGGATCGGGGCGAGGATGAGGATCGCCGAGGATGTCTCCATCACACAGCCGACGAACAGCAGCAGGATGTTGACGAGGATGAGGAACTGCCACGGCTGCAGATCCCATTCGGTGATCGTCGACGAGATCTGACCCGGAATTCGCTCACTGGCCAGCACGAAGGTGAAGAGGATGCCGTTGGCGATGATGAACATGACCATCGCCGAGGTCTTCACCGACGCCATCGTCACCTCCCACAGCTGCGAGATCTTGATCTCGCGGTAGATCAGCAACGACACAACCAGCGAATAGGCAACGGCCACTGCGGCCGCCTCGGTGGGGGTGAACCACCCGGAATAGATACCGCCGAGGACGAGGAACGGCAGCGCGAGAGCGAGGATCGCATCACGGAAAGCCTTGAGCTTGTCCTTGTTCGACATCCGGAATCCGACACCGGCGTGACCGTAGCCCTTCTTCCAGGCGACGAACACTGCCATGCCCAGCAGCATCACACCGGCGAGGATGCCCGGCAGGACGCCGGCGAGGAACAGGTCGCCGATGTTCTGTTCAGTCGCGATGCCGAAGACGATGAGCGGAATCGACGGTGGGATGAGGATTCCCAACGACCCCGAGGTGGCTACGAGCCCCGTGGAGAACTCCTTCGGGTACCCGTTCTTCACCATCGCCGGAATCATCAGCGCACCGACCGCGACGACCGTGGCCGGTGACGACCCGGAGACCGCGGCGAAGAACATGCACGCGAGCACCGTGGTGATCGCCATGCCGCCGCGCAGATGCCCGACCATGGCCGCACCGAAGTCCGTCAGTCGCCGGGAGATCCCGCCCCGAGACATGATGTTCGCCGCGAGGATGAAGAAGGGGATCGCCATGAGCGGGAACGAATTGAGTGCGTTGAACAGGCGTTCCGAGACCTGAGTCATCGGAATGAGCGTGAAGTAGTAGAAGTAGACGAGACTGGTCAGTCCCAAAGCGACCGCGATCGGGGCCGAGGTGACGAGCAGCGCGATGAGGACGACGACGAGGACGATGGTTGCTTCGAACATCAGCGATCGCCTCTCTTCTTGTCGTCCTCGACGATCGCGATGTCCTCGACGTCGAGGCCGACTGCGGCGGCCTCCTCGGCGAGCACATCCTTGTCGAGATCGGCAGCCGAGGTCCGCAGCGCACGGACCGTCATCTCCACGGCGCGGATGAAGAAGAGCGTCATGCCGACGGCCAGCGAGAGCTCGACCACCCACAGAGGCACCTTGAGAGCCGGAGTGATCGTCGTCCGTGAGAACGGTTCGGTGATGAGCGCCCACGACAGGTAGGCGACGAAGCCCGCGTAGACCAGGGTGGCCAAACCACCGAGGACGACGAAGAACTTCTTCGCCTTGCCCTTGAGCAGAGTCGGCATGATGTCGACGGCCACGTGTTCGTTGTGGCGCAGAGTGACCACCGCGCCGAAGAACGTCGAGAAGATGATGAGGTAGATGATCGCCTCTTCAGACCAGAAGATGACGTCACCGGTGATATTGCGCAACAGCACTGCGAAGACTGCCAGCACGGTGGCCGCGATGAGGCAGCCGCCGGCGAGGAAGTTCTCGACCCGGCTGAGATACTTGTCGATGGTCTTCATCCTCAGCCTCTCTCTTCGTTGCGTTCGAGGAGTTCGTCGACCACCTCGGGCCCGATAGTCTCGCGATACTTCTCGTATTCGGACGGGACGACCAGGTCCTTGAAAGCCTGACGCTCCTCCTTGCTCGGAATGACGATCTCCGTGCCGCCGGACTCCTCGATGGTCTTCTTCGACTCAGCGTTGACCTTCTGTGCCTCTTGGCGGTTGAACTCACTGGCTGAATCGGCGGCCTCGTCGACGACGGCCTGCAAATCGTCCGGCAGTTCGTCATACCAGCGCTTGTTCACCGTGAGGATGTAGCCGATGTAGCCGTGGTCGAGTTCGGTCACGTACTTCTGGACGGTATGCATGTTCTGCGACTGGATGTTCGAGTAAGTGTTCTCGCCACCGTCGATGAGTCCCTGCTGCAGTCCGCTGTAGACCTCGGCAAACGACAGAGGCGTCGGAATTCCACCCCAGGTCTCGAACTGGGTGCGCAGCACGTCCGAAGGCTGGATGCGATACTTCTTGCCCTTCATGTCCTCGGGACTCAGCGTCTTGTTGTTCGAGTGGATCTGCTTCATCCCCGAGTCCCACAGACCGAGGACCTTGAGCCCGTTCTTCTCCAGATCAGGGTTCGCATAGATGGCTTTGCCGATCTCCGTATCGGGGCTGGCGACCTCGGGGATCTCATCCGGATCATCGAAGATGAACGGCAGATCGAGGACCTGGAGGCTCGGCGCGATAGTCGTGAACTTCGCGCTCGCCGGGGCCAGTACCTGGACGGCATTGGACTGGATGGCCTGCATCTCGTCCTTGTCGCCGTAGAGTTCCGAGTTCGGGAACACCTCGACCTCGATCCGGCGTTCGGACTTCTCTTCGACCTGTTCAGCGAAGTAGTCGGCTGCGAGTCCCTTCGGTGTGCCCACCGAGGTGACATGGGCGAATCGCAGTTCGAATTTCTGTTGATCTCCGCTGCGTGCGGGATTGCATCCGCTCAACAGCAGGAGACTTATCGAGAGGCCCGCAAGAAGCGGTTTCCACCTCGGTCGTCTCATTGACGTCATCGTCAGCTCCAGTCTGGTTGGCCAGGGGCGATGCCGATCGGGAGCGTACGGGCGGACGAGTTCGCCGTAACCTCGGCTGGTCATTGCCTGGCGACGGACTCGCACCGAGTCAAGTTCTCGATCGACCGTTCACGAGCCTAGAGGACTTTCTGCTGATTTCCAATATGATCTTCACAAGAATGCATTATTTCTCGAAAAGCGGGAATGGGGGAGTGAAACTGCGGAGAGCGCAGCGGGTGGTGCGCCTCAGGCTGAGTGGATCAGTCCGTATCGAAATCGAAGGGATCGGAGACCGGCTGACCGGTCGTCGACTCTGCCAGGCGGAGGAAGCCGTTCGTGATGTGATCGCCGAGGTGGCGCGCCGCCGCGTCTGGATCGACGTCCCGTACGGCGTCGACGATCGCCTGATGTTCGGAGTGAACTTGATCGAGCCTCTCCGGGCTGTCGAGGGTGAGATCCCAAGGGAAGGCCCGCCAGCGAGCGGCGATGTCGTCGCGCAGCGCAGGCATGCCGCAGCGGTCGTAGAAGAAGAAGTGGAATTCCTCGTTGCGAGTGTTGCGCCCGAGCGAATCGCCGTCGGCACTCGCCTCATCGAGAGCTTCGAGCAGGCGTTCGGCCTGCCGCAGCTCGTGCCGGGAGATCCGCGTGGTCGCGCGGGCGATGGCGAAGGTCTCGGTGAGTCGGCGGGTGACGAAGAGCGACTTCAGCCGGTCGACGTCGACGCCGGCGACCCGCACGCCGCGATGGGCCTCGGAGGTGACGAGGCCTTCGGCTTCGAGGATGCGAAGGGCCTCGCGGACCGGGGTGATGGAGGCATTGAACCATTCGGCGACCTGATCCTGCCGCAGGCGTTCACCGCGATCGAGTTCGCGGGAGAGGATCCTGCGGCGCAGTCCGAGGACGATGACGTCTCGCTTCGTCGATGCCGACTCCTGATCCACACCATCGCCTTTCGGTCATACGCGGTTCGGTCGCAGCGCGCCCGGTTGATGTCCTGATTGCTCCAGTCTACAGGCTCGACCATCGGATGAGACCAAAGAATGCATTATCTGGAAAGATATGTATGATGTGAGCGTCAATGAATCACACCTCGTCGTGGAGGGCCGATGGCCACTACTGCTCAGGCATCCGAAGCGCGCCTGCCGCTGACGGGCATCACCGTCATCAGCTGCGAACAAGCCGTCGCCGCGCCGTTCGCCTCACGCCAGCTCGCCGACCTCGGTGCGCGGGTCATCAAGATCGAACGCCCCGGTGTCGGGGACTTCGCTCGCGGGTATGACACGACTGTCAACGGTCTGTCGAGTCACTTCGTGTGGATCAACCGGAACAAGGAGAGCCTCGCCCTCGACCTCAAGAGCTCTGAAGGCCTGCAGATCCTTCACGATCTGATCGCCTCGGCCGATGTCTTCATTCAGAACTTTGCCCCCGGTGCCGCTGGCCGACTGGGTCTGGGTGCTGACGAACTGCGAGATCTCAACCCGCGACTCATCCACGCTTCGATCTCCGGATACGGAACGGACGGACCCTACAAGGACGCAAAGGCCTACGATGCTCTTGTGCAGGCCGAAGCAGGACTGGTCTCCGTGACCGGAACAGAGGAGTTCCCCGCAAAGACGGGAATCTCGACGGCAGATATCGCCGCCGGCATGTACACGTACTCCGGCATTCTCACCGCCCTATTCAACCGCGAACGCACTGGTGAGGGCGCCACCTTGTCGACGAGCCTCTTCGACTCCCTCGTCGAATGGATGGGCTACCCGCTCTACTTCACCCGCTATGGCGGCACCCGTCCCACCCGGGCCGGCACCTCCCATGCGGCAATCGCTCCATACGGGGCGTTCACCTGCGGCGACGGCACTCAGATCATGCTCGCCATCCAGAACGAACGCGAATGGGAGCGCTTCGCCACTCAGGTCCTCGACCGCCCCGATATGGTCTCCGACGAACGCTTCGACCGGGCCGCCCACCGCTACGCCCACCGTCACGAACTCCAGGACATCATCGACGGAGCCTTCGCGGAACTCACCGGAGAAGCCTGCGACGAACTGCTCGAAGCCGCCGGCGTCGCCCACTCCCGGCAGCGCGATATGAGCGAGATCGCCGACCACCCGCAGCTGACCGAACGCCACCGCTGGCACGACGTCGACACTCCGGTCGGTCCGATCTCGATGCTCGCACCCCCGGTCGAGATGTCCGGGGTCGGCTGCCGCATGGACCCGATCCCCGCGGTCGGGCAGAATTCGGAGTCCATCCTCGGCGAAATGGGAATGGATGCCGAAGCGATCGGCGAACTGCGCAGCAATGGGGTGATCTGAAGGCGATGAACCACGAACCAGCACGCACAGCAGACGGTCGAGCCGCCTCGGTGATCGAGGACGGACGGCCTGACTTCGCCTATTCACCGCTGCTTCCCACCGACGGTGAGGGTCTGCGGATGCGCCGCCTCGAGATCAGGGGAGTGGAGACGACCACCGCCGAGGTGGCCGGGACCTCTCGCACCTTCCTCACCGTGGCGCCGGAGACCCTGTCCGACCTCGCCGAGGTGGCCTTCAAAGAGATCTCCCACTACCTGCGCACCGACCATCTGGCCAGCCTGAGAGCGATCATCGACGACCCGGAGGCGAGTGAGAACGACGTCTACGTCGCTCTCGACCTGCTGCAGAACGCTGCGGTCTCCGCTGGGGAGATCCTGCCGATGTGCCAGGACACAGGAACGGCAATCGTCTCGGCCAAACGCGGACCCAATGTGCTCACCGATGGCGATGACGCGAAGCATCTGTCCCGCGGAATCGGCCGCGCATACGAAGAACTCAACCTCCGCTATTCGCAGCTGGCTCCCACGAGCCTGTTCGAGGAGTCGAACACCGGCACGAACCTGCCTGCCCAGATCGAAGTGGCCTTAAGCCCCACCGATGACTACGAGCTGCTGTTCATGGCCAAAGGCGGAGGGAGCGCAAACAAGTCCTTCCTCTATCAGGAAACGAAGGCCGTGCTCAACGAGTCGTCGATGCTCGAATTCCTCGCCGATAAGATCTCCACGCTGGGCACTGCAGCCTGCCCTCCGTACCACCTCGCTGTCGTCATCGGCGGGCCCTCGGCCGAGTTCACGCTCAAGACAGCGAAGCTCGCCAGCGCCCACTACCTCGACGACCTGCCCGAGGCCGGTGATGCTGAGTTGGGCCACGGATTCCGGGACAAGCAGTTCGAGGAGACCGTCTTCGAACTCACGCAGAACCTCGGCTTCGGTGCCCAGTTCGGCGGCAAGTACTTCTGCCACGACGTCCGCGTCGTCCGGCTGCCCCGTCACAACGGCTCCCTGCCGATTGCGATCGCGGTGAGCTGTTCGGCCGACAGGCAGATCATCGCGCGCATTAATGCAGACGGCGTGTTCATCGAGGAGCTCGAACACGATCCGGCTCGGTTCCTGCCGTCGATGGGCCGCGTCGAAGAGATCGAATCCGGCAACGTCACCGATATCGACCTCGACCGACCGATGTCGGACCTGCAAGCGCAGCTGTCTGAACTGTCAGTCGGGGATCGGGTGTCGCTGACGGGAACGATGATCGTTGCCCGCGACATCGTGCATGCGAACCTGCGAGACCGCCTCGGCGCTTGTGAGGATCTGCCCGACTATGTCAAGGATCATCCGATCTACTATGCGGGACCGGCGAAGACGCCCGAGGGGATGCCGTCGGGGTCGTTCGGTCCGACCACCTCGTCGCGGATGGACACGTATGTGCGTGAGTTGCAGGCGGCCGGCGGGTCGATGATCATGCTTGGCAAGGGCAATCGGTCGGCACAGGTGAAGAACTCGTGCGCCGAATTCGGCGGTTTCTACCTCGGCTCGATCGGCGGACCGGCCGCCCGGCTGGCTCAGGACTGCATCACCTCCGTCGAGGTCCTCGATATGGAGGAGCTCGGGATGGAAGCCGTGTGGAAGATCGAGGTCGAGGACTTCCCGGCGTTCATCATCACCGATGACAAGGGCAACGACTTCTTCGACACGACGGAACCGCCGACGCTCGGACTGGGGCGCACCCGCACCGTCCGCGATGGCACCCGACTGGACTGAACTTTCCGAGACGACGAACGAGCGACGAACGAACAGAGGAATTCACCATGGCAGTGAGCAATGAAGAGCAGATGATGATCGATCTGGTCGCCGAATTCATCGACGAACAGGTCAAGCCCGAGGTCAACCGGGTTGAGCACGCGAACGAGTACCCCGAAGCGTGGATCCAGACGATGAAGGACATGGGTATCTACGGGCTCGCCATCGACGAGCCGTGGGGGATGGGCAAGGTCTCGACCGAGGCGTATGCGCTCATCACGCAGGAACTCGCTCGCGGGTGGATGTCCCTGGCCGGAGCAATGGGTGGGCACACTGTTGTCGCGAAGCTCCTCCAGGAATTCGGCACCGATGAGCAGAAGGACAAGTACCTGCCGCGGATGGCCACTGGCGAGCTGCGGGCAACGATGGCGCTGACCGAACCCGGCGGCGGCTCCGATCTGCAGGCCATGCGCACCACCGCGACCAAGGACGGCGACGACTACGTCATCAACGGCTCGAAGACGTGGATCACGAACGCCCGGAAGTCCGACCTCATCGCGCTGCTGTGCAAGACCGACCCCGAGGCAGAACCGCGCCACAAGGGCATCTCGATCATCCTCGTGGAGAAGGGGGAGGGCTTCACCGTCTCCCAGGATCTGTCGAAGCTCGGATACAAAGGCGTCGAGACCTGCGAACTGTCCTTCGACGGACTGAGGCAGCCGCAGTCACAGCTGCTCGGTGAGACCGAGGGCGTCGGATTCAAGCAGATGATGAAGGGACTCGAGATCGGACGTATCCAAGTTGCCTCTCGGTCGCTCGGCGTCGCTCAGGCGGCGCTTGATGATGCGGTGAAGTACTCGCAGGAACGCGAGTCGATGGGCAAGCCGATCTGGAAACACCAGTCGGTGGGCAACAAGCTCGCCACAATGGCGACGAAGCTCGAGGCCGCTCGACAGCTCGTCCTCCACGCCGCTCGCACCTACGATTCCGGGGCACGTGTGGACATGGAAGCCGGAATGGCGAAGCTCTATGCGTCAGAGATGGCCGCCGAGGTGGCTCTTGACGCGATCCGTGTCCATGGCGGTTACGGATACTCCACCGAATACGACGTCGAACGCTACTACCGTGACGCCCCGCTGATGATCGTCGGCGAAGGCACGAACGAGATCCAGATGAACGTCATCGCCAAGCAGCTCATCGGCCGCAACAAGGCCTGAGGAAGGATCCACTCATGACTCATAAGCCGCGTCCTCGTCCGAACACGCCGCACATGATGACCGAGGAACGCCTCGAGATCCAAGCGCTCGCCCGGGAATTTGCGCGCGACGTCGTTCTCCCCATCGCCAACGAGCTCGACCCCGTCGAGGGCCAGTTCCCGGATTCAATGGTCAAGCAAATGGCCGACATGGGCTTCTTCGGCATCCTCATCCCCGAAGAGTTCGGTGGCCTCGGACTCGGCGTGTTCGAGTACTGCCTCGTCGCTGAGGAACTCTCCCGTGCCTGGATGTCCGTGGCCGGACTGCTCGCCCGCGGCAACGGCATGGGCGGCGGGTTCTCACCCGAGCAGGAAGCACGCCTGCTGCCGAAGGTCGCCGCCGGTGAATACCTCGGCGCCTTCGCCCTCTCCGAGGCGGAGGCCGGGTCGGATGTGGCGAACCTGCGGTGCAAGGCCGAACGCAATGCGGACGGTGACTGGGTCATCAATGGCACGAAGATGTGGTGCACGTATGCCGATCAGGCTGACTACATCGTCCTCTTCGCCCGCACCTCTACAGAAGAGAAACGGCATCGGGGGATTTCGGTGTTCCTCGTCGAAAAGGAACGCGGCACTTTCCCGGACGGGATTTCTGGGGCACCAGCGAAGAAGATCGGGTACTTCGGGTGGAAGACGTGGGAATTGTCGTTCGACAACTTCGTCCTGCCGGCTGATTCTCTCCTCGGTGAGGAAGGGCGTGGGTTCTACCAGGCAGTGTCCGGTCTCGAGGTCGGGCGTGCGCATACGGCGGCTCGGTCGATCGGCTTGGCGCAGGCGGCTCTCGAAGACTCGGTGAAGTATCTGAAGGAACGTGAACAGTTCGGGCACCCGTTGGCGGATTTCCAGCATCTGCGGTTCAAGGTCGCGGACATGGCCGCGCAGATTGAAGCGTGCCGGCAGCTGATGTACCACGTATGCACTGAGATCGATTCGGGCCGTCGCTGTGACAAGGAGGCCGCGATGGTGAAGTACCTGGCCGGAGAGATGAGCGAGAAAGTCACCTCCGAGGCCGTGCAGATCCATGGTGGTGCCGGGTACACGAAGGACTTCGCCGTCGAACGCCACTGGAGGGACGCCCGCCTGACGAAGATCTTCGAGGGGTCATCGGAGATCCAGATGCGCATCATTTCCGACGAACTCTTAGGCCGCTGATTTACTACCTGACGGCGGCCCAGCAACCTGGCGCCAGGTATCTGCGCCGCCGTCAGGTAGCAATGGCGCAATGTGGGTGTATTTTACGAACTACCGTAAGGAACTTGACTGCGATGACTGAGACGAACCTTCAGGATTGGGTCGGGCGGACCTCGACCGCCTTCGAGATCGCCGATGGGGAACGGGCTGCACGCCTGGCGACACTTCTCGGTCACGACGGTGACCCGGTGGCACCCCTGTTCCCGTTGGGGCATTGGCTGCATTTCTCCGAAGATGATGTGCCGAGGAGTGACCTCGGCGCTGACGGTCATGCCGCGCTTGGCGGGTTCTTGCCCCCGGTGCTTCTGCCCAGGCGGATGTGGGCCGGCAGCGACCTGACCTTCCACGCCCCGATCCTGCCCGGGCAGACGATCGAGCGGACGACGACGATCGAATCGATCACGGAGAAGACCGGCAGCACCGGACCCCTGTGCTTCGTGGTTCTCCGCCACGAGATCACCGCGGACGGGAAGCCTGCCACGACGGATCAGCACGCGATTGTCTACCGGGAGGCGACCTCGGCGCCGGAGGGATCGGCGGCGAAGCCCCCACGGGCGGATTCGCCCGCGCCCGAAGGCTGGGACTGGACGCGCTCGGTCAGGCCGAACGAGGTCACGCTCTTCCGCTACTCGGCGTTGACGTTCAACTCCCACCGCATTCACTACGACCACCCGTATGTCACCGAAGTCGAAGGTTACCCCGGGCTGGTCACGCACGGTCCGTTGACCGCGACACTGTTGTTGGATGCGTTCATGTCCACCCACCCCGAGGCGGCTGTGGCCGAATATCGTTTTACGGCGAAGTCCCCGTTGTTCGCGAACGAGCAGATCCACCTCGTTGGGCGAGAGACGGAACCCGGTACCCACGAACTCCAGGCCATCGCCCCGGGTGGGAAGACCGCGATCGCCGCCACCGTGACGACGAAGAACTGAGGAGCACAGCATGACCGATACCCGCCCCGCACCTCTGACCGGCCTCAAGATCGTCGAGATCTCTGCCTTCGTCGCAGCCCCGCTGGGGTCGATGACGCTCGCGCAGCTCGGCGCTGATGTCATCCGCATCGACCCCATCGGTGGGAATATCGATGCGAATCGGTGGCCGATCAGCGATGACGGCACATCGATCTACTGGGCGTCTCTGAATAAGGGGAAGCGCTCGGTCACGCTGGATCTGAAGTCCGAGGAGGGGCAGAAGATCGCCACCCAGCTGATCGCTGAGGCGGGGACCTTCATTACGAATCTGCCGGCCCGTGGGTGGTTGAGCTATGAGAATCTCAAACAGCATCGCGAAGATCTCGTCATGCTCCGCCTGGGCGGGTGGCACGACGGTTCCCCGGCGGTCGATTACACGGTGAATGCGGCCAGTGGGTTCCCGATCATCACCGGTGATGACGAGCGCCCAGTGAATAATGCGGTGCCGGCATGGGACGTTGCTGCGGGGCTCTATATATCCAACGGGATCATGGCCGCCGAGTTGGATCGTCGTTCCTCAGGTAAAGGCCAGGAGATCACTCTGGCCCTGTCCGATGTCATGCTCGCCACCGTCGGCAATCTCGGCTACATCGCCGAGGTGCAGGCGACAGACAAGACCCGCGGTGCCTTGGGCAATGGACTGTACGGTGCGTATGGGCAGTCGTTCGAGTGCGCGGATGGTCGGCAGATCATGGTCGTGGTCATCTCCAATAAGCATTGGCGGGGCCTGGGGAAGGCGACGGGTCTGTCCGAGAAGCTCGAGATGATCGGGCCACTGCTCGACGTCGACCTGAACACCGAGGGCGGCCGGTTCGAGGCGCGGGAGGCTATTGATGCGGTGGTACGGCCGTGGTTCACCGCGCACGACTCCGAGGACGCGACGAAGCTGCTCGCCGAGGCCGGAGTGCTCGTCGGCGGGTTTCAGACTTTCGAGGAGCTGGTGAACTCGGATCCCCGGTGTTCGACGGAGAACCCGATGCTCACCGAGATTGACCAGCCGGGAGTCGGGCGGGTGCTGGCTCCCCGCGTTCCATTGAAGTTCAGTGGGTCCCCGGCGGCTGCGGCTGTACCAGCACCGAGGTTGGGTGGGGATTCGGAGAGCGTGTTAGCTGAGATGTTGGCCCTCGATGCAGACACATGAAAGCGTAGTTCAATAAGCGCCAGCAATGAGAATGACAGTCAATGTGAAGAAAGACGCATAAGCACTGTGACTAAGTGGCGCTTGCTGACGCGTAGGAGCTCCGGGGACCCTCTATCTTGTTGGGCAAGCGCGTAGCATCGTGGGCTGGGTTTGGGCTTTTGGGCTTCGTGGACGGCGGTGTCAAATTCTGACTGAAAGTCTTTCCGTTGTATTTCAGACCAGCTGGTGTGATCAATCACTAGCTTCCAAGGGCGAGTGTGTCGCTTTTTGTCAGGGTCATATTCGCCGGCAAAGAACTCCAACTCGAACGTGTAGGTTGTTCGCCTAAGTTCGGCGGTATAGCGGATATCCGCATAGAAGACTCGAGCGTATGCCAAGTGTTCAATGTCGTTGTAGGGAAGCCGTTTAAACGCGAATTGGTAGGTGTCTGCATCAATGCCCGGCAGATCAATCGGCGCTACACTCCGCTCTTCCTTTGTCATGTTCCAGTGGGCATCAGCGAAGGCGCGAAGTGTGCGGGACGACGCTGCACGGTGGGCTGAAGAGTACTGTCGGCGACTCCTGAGTTTGTCTGACCCCTGCAGACCGGGAACGCTTGTTCGAAGTTCACCTGAAGCGCTAGTAACTTTCTTCTCTGTGGGCTCGACTAGCTTCACCGGAAACCCGGACACGGGTCGAAATATTTCCGATGTGAAATCGTCACCAACTTGACCTCGTTGACCCGAAACATCAGGGCTCTGCTTGATGAACAAGCAACAGGCATCATGCTCCAAGGTCCGGCTTGTCCGAAAGTGGGGTTGCACTACGTTATGTGGCCGGAACGATGCAGGCGTGAGTTCAACTGTGCAATGGATGCATCTGAACTTTACTGAAGCAATTTCGGGTTCAGACCATGAGCGCAGTTCATGAGCGGCTACGACTTCTGGCGGTTCCGTGTCTTGGATGAGTGCTGATTCCATATGGCACCTTCGTAGGTCAGGCGACATTCAAGCTACGTTGCTTTGTGAACATCTTAACTTAATCAGCAAGGGGACTGGTGTCAGAGTGCGATTCATGCATGCTCATGTCTAAGACAAGTGGTCGCCTGATGCGTTCGGGAACTCTCTGTCCGCTAAGAAGCGGATAGGCTGTCACTGGCGTCGTTCTCCCAGTAGGAGTGTAAGTAATGAAGAAGGAAATCAACGTCGTCGGTGCCATCATTGTGGACGGACGAAGGATCTTGGCTGCGCAGAGGAGCTCCAAGATGTCGCTGCCAGGCATGTGGGAGTTTCCCGGTGGCAAGATCGAAGCCGGTGAAACTCCTCGTGCGGCTCTCGTCCGGGAGCTCCAAGAAGAGCTATTATGCACGGCTGAGATTGGAGATGAAGTCGCTTCGACTCGGCACGAGTACGATTTTGGCTTCGTCACCCTGACTACCTTCTACTCAAAGCTAGTCGAAGGCGAACCGAAACTAACTGAACATTCCGAAATTCGATGGATCGAAGCAACCGACCTCGATTCGGTGGAGTGGGCGCCAGCTGATATACCTGCAGTTGAAAAGGTGGTGCAAGATTTCTCAATGACCGAGGAGTAGGCGTGGCAACAGTTCCAGAGCATCTTCAGCGAGACACAGCGTTCGGATTTCTTGATCGTTCGTCACCCGCGGAGCGCCTCTTCAACCCGATGTTGGTTTCAAATGTTGAAGCCAACACGATGCACAAAGCCATCCTTGAAGAACTGCGACGCTCGAAGAGCTTCACCTTTTCAGTTGCATTTGTCAGTTCAGACGCAATCGCTTCATTGAAGCAGCCACTGATTGAGTTCCCGGGCGGGGGCCGAATCATCACTTCGACTTACTTAGGTTTCAACTCACCTGAGTCATTTAGGGAACTGAAGAATCTCCACGACCTTGGCATCGAAGTGTACGTGTTTGAAGATGACACAAGAGGTTTCCATCCCAAAGGCTTCATCTTCGAGCAAGCAGCTACGACCACAGCGATCGTGGGTAGCTCAAATCTGACTTCTCGGGCGCTCAAGCGAAACCACGAGTGGAACCTGAGGTTCTCAGCACTTCCTGACGGCGATATTGTTCAGCAGCTTGCTGCTGCAATTGATATCCAGCTTGAGTCCGCCACGCTGCTGAGCGATGACTGGATCAATGCATACGAAGAGTTGTACGTCCCGCCTTCGGCACGTAGCGAAGTTTCGGGGTCGAACCTTCAGCTGCCAGGGACTCGTACTCAGATTGTCGCCAACGCGATGCAGGCAGAGGCTCTCGTTGAAATTCAAAAAGTACGCGACTCGGGTGAGGATAAAGCTCTAGTCGTGTCGGCGACTGGCACAGGTAAGACCATTCTCGCGGCGCTAGACGTGAAGGCCGCAAATCCGGAACGAGTGCTCTTCGTCGTGCACCGAGAACAAATTCTCGATCGCGCGATTGAGGAATTCACCAAAGTGCTCGATCTTGAGGAACATGAGGTTGGGAAGTTCGTCGGGTCACGTAGAGAACTTGATCGACGATTCGTATTTGGAACCGTGCAGTCACTGGGGTCTCCTGAAAAGCTGAGCCAAATCGCGCCCGACCACTTCGACTACATCCTCATCGATGAGGTTCATAGGGCCGGTGCGAGGTTGCACCAGAACATCATTCAGTACTTCACCCCGGAATTCATGCTTGGAATCACCGCTACACCCGAGCGGTCAGACGATTTCAATGTCTATAGCCTGTTCGACTTCAACGTGCCATACGAGATTCGACTGCAAAAAGCGCTCGAGGAGGACATGCTCGCCCCGTTCCACTATTACGGAGTCACCGACTTCGAGAAGGACGGCGAAGTCATCGGTGACGCAAGCCAACTTCGCACCCTTGTGGCGCCGGAACGAGTAGCCCACCTTATAGAGGCAATAGAGCGTTACGGGCATGTTGGGGACCCTGTCAGGGGCCTCATGTTCTGCAGTCGTAAAGATGAAGCTCGAGAGCTATCGATGCTTCTCAACCAAAAGCAAGTTCATGGTAATCAGCTTCGAACGCGAGCTCTAACTGGTGAAGATTCGGTTGAAACTCGTGAACGCGTAGTCGCTCAGCTTGAAAACGGAGAGCTCGACTACATTATTACCGTCGATGTGTTTAACGAAGGCATTGATATCCGTACTGTCAACCAAGTGGTCATGCTTCGGCAAACTCAGTCGAGCATTATCTTCACCCAGCAGCTGGGTCGCGGTTTGCGCAAAGCAGCCGGCAAGAGTCATCTCATCGTTATCGACTTCATCGGCAACTACACGAACAACTTCCTTGTGCCGATTGCACTCTTCGGGGACAGCAGCCTGAACAAGGATTCTCTCCGAAAAAAGATGATTGAAGCTCAAGATGTAGGTGCGGTTTCTGGACTCTCAAGCATTAATTTTGATGCGGTCGCAAAGGAACGGATCTTCAAGTCGATCGAGTCCACACGCCTGGATAGCCTGAAGAATCTCAAGCAGTCCTTTAGAGACCTGCATACCCGACTCGGTAGGCCGCCGATGCTGATGGATTATGCGCGCTTTGATGTTGTTGATCCCGTCGTCATAGCCAGTGCGCGTGGCAACTATTGGAAACTACTCAATGCATTCAAAGTCGAAGACGAGCAGCCCACAGACAGAGAGAGCCAGATCCTGTCAATGGTCAGTCAGGAGTTTCTGAACGGCAAACGACCCCACGAACTTCTGGTGCTCGATCAACTAGTGAGTTCAAGGACTTCTGTGACTGTGAGTGACCTTCGCTCGCTTTTTGACCAAAAGGATACGACTTCAGACCAGGCCACGATCGACTCCATCGAAAGAATTTTCAATTTTGAATTCTTTACTGAGGGCGATCAGAAGAAATACGGGACTCCGATCGTCGATTGGACGGACGGCAGGGTCACTCCAACCTCAGAATTCCTGCATTTGCTTGAAAACTCGCCCAGCTTCTTAGCTCATTTGAATGATGCAATCGAGACAGGGCTCTTCTTGTCTCGTCACAGGTACCGCTGGGATGAGCGGCTAGAGGCCGGGAAGAAGTACTCGCGCAAAGACGTTTGTAGATTGCTCAATTGGCAAAGCGACCAAAAGGGGACGATGTACGGGTACAAGGTCGACGTCTACTCCAACTCGTGTCCAATCTTCGTGACTTATCACAAAGATGACGACGTGTCGGCGAGCACTTCGTACGAAGACTCATTTGTCAGCGAGAACACTCTCCGCTGGTTCACACGCAGCAAGAGGACTTTGCAGAGCAAGGAAGTCCGGTCAATTGTGAACAATGAGGTCCCGCTGTTCCTCTTTGCTAAGAAGGACGACGCTGAAGGCACTGACTTTTACTACTTGGGCCAGGCTACGTCCTCGGACCCAGTGCAAACAAAGATGCCTGGGGAGAATGGGAAGAGTTTGGACGTTGTCACGATGGACCTCAACTTGGAGTACCCCATTGATGCAGCGCTCTATGACTATTTGACGACAGGCCCGGCAATCGAAGATGCAAAGAGTCGTGGCTCGGCAGCTCAGTCAATTGACTTTAGCCACGAAGAGTCACCAATTCGGTATGAATATAGCGACGACCAGAAAGACAAGCTGTTCTAACGATGAGACTGTCGGGGCAGGAGATATTACTAGTGGCGGCTGCTAGCTCGTTGGATTAACGCCTCCCACGCAAACGTCGCGAGCCAATGAGAGGACACGTACTCGTTTGACACAGCAGCCTCGAGACCAGGCGCCATGAGCGAATCGACGCGAGTGAGCATGCCCTTGGCCTGTGCCATGAGCTCGTCATGGCCAGCCTTCTCTGTAATCGCCTCCAGCCTCGGGGCCAGCCGCATCACCGATGCCGCAATCGACAGTCCTAGGCCGTAGAGGTGGCTCTGTTGGCCGCCGGTGGGGTCGAGGACCTTCACAGGTGTGAGCGCTGGTGACTCGGGAGACAGCTCCGAAAGGAAACTCGGCAGCCATGACGTAAGCTCTGAATATCCGCTTTATTGGGGGCCGTCAATCGTGGGTTCGGGGGCCGGACGCCTGATCAGATAATCGTGTGGTTCGGGGCCAGCTATGGCGTGCATGGGGGCCACTGACGTATAAGCTCCTTCCGCCGCGTGTATAGGGCACGCGGCAGAAGGAGAATATTCATGGTACGCAAGATCAGAGCGAAGCTGGTTCTACAGCTTCGGGCCGAGGGGCTCTCGGGAAGAGCTATTGCATCGTCTCAGGCGATGTCCCGTAAGTCTGTCACCCAAGTCCTCGATGCCGCGAATGCTGCCGGCCTGAGTTGGGATGATGTCAAAGACTGCCCCGATGGTGAGGTGTACAGTCTGTTGTTCCCGGGCCGCGGCGACCATCACAGTGTGTTCGCCCAACCCGACTGGGAACGAATCCATAAGGAGATGGCTCGGGTCGGGGTGACGCTGAAGCTCCTCCATGGCGAGTATGTCGATGCATGCGCTGCTGCTGGTGATGCGGCGATGAGCTACGACCGGTTCTGCCGCACCTATCAACGTCATGTGCTGGTCACTGGCGCCGCTTCCCGAGTCGGTCACAAGGCCGCGCAGACGATCGAAGTCGATTGGTCGGGGCCGACGATGCGACTGTATCCGTCGGGGGCGAGTCAGCCTGTGACCGTGTATCTGTTCGTCGCGTGTCTGCCATTCAGCCGGTACGCGTTCGTGTATCCGAGTCTGGATATGAGCCAGGATTCCTGGTTGCGGGCGCATGTGGCAATGTTCACCGCTTTCGACGGATCGACGCCGAGGATCGTGCCGGACAACCTCAAAACCGGAGTGATCGCTCATCCCCGCGATGGTGAGGTCGTGCTCAACGATGCTTATCGGGAAATGGCTGCCCACTATTCGGCGGCAGTGCTTCCGGGCCGGATCAGAGCACCGAAAGACAAGGCGAGTGTGGAGAACACTGTCGGGCATGTGGCCACGTGGGTGATCGCGGGACTTCGGGACCGACGGTTTGCTTCGCTGCCGGAACTGGCATCGGCGATCGAGGAGCGAGTCGCAGCCTATAACGCCGAGCCCTTCCAGAAGCGGCCAGGTTCCAGACTCAGCGTCTTCACCACCGATGAGCAGCCACTGCTGAGGCGATTGCCGCAGGTTGCCTACGAGATCAGCCGGTGGGTCTACGGGCGCCGGGTGGCCAGGAATGGGCATGTCAGTTGGGCGCGGAACTATTATTCAGTGCCGTTTGCCCATATCGGCGCCAAGGTTGATCTGCGAATCACCGATCGCAGTCTTGAGGTCTATTCCGGCCATGAGAGGATCACGACGCACCTGCTGCTACCGGTAACGGCAGCGAATGAGTATCGGACGAATGAGGCCGACCTGCCGGTCGGCGAGAAGTACCAGCTGTGGGACAAACCGCGAGCCCGCCGGTGGGCCGAGCGGATCGGTCCATCGGCACTGGTTGTCATCGATCGCATTTTCGAGTCTGTTCCCATCGACGAGCAAGGACTCAACCCGGCCCTGGCGGTGTTGAGGCTGGCCCGCCGTTACTCTGCTGAAAGGGTCGAGGCGGCCTGCCGGATCGCTTTGGCCGGTCCGGTGAGGTCCCCACGCTATGCGCATGTGAACCCGATCCTGGTCACAGGGCAAGACCACACCAGAGCCGACGAGGCTCAGCCTGTCGAGCACGGCGGTTACGTTCGTGGAGCCTCCTACTATGCAGGAGGCCGACAGTGACGGCGATCGATACAGAAACCAAGCGCAAGCTGCGCGAGATGGGTGCGACACCTTTGCTGGAGGCACTCGAGTCCCAGGACGAGGACCTGACTATGGGAATGAGCTTCGATGAACGCCTGCAGTTGATCGTCGACGAAGCCCACTCGAGGTTCAACCATGCCAAAGTTGAAGGACTCATCCGCCGGGCCGGACTACGATACCCGGCAGCGGACCTGCGGCAACTGTCCCGCGTCGATGAGAGAGGACTGGATCAGAACGTGATCGCGCAGCTAGGAACCTGCGGCTTCATCGACCGCGGCCAGAACGTCGTGTTCCAAGGATTCACCGGTTCGGGAAAGTCCTATCTGGGATGTGCTCTAGCAAAACGAGCCTGTCAGCACCGGATCCGAGCTCACTACATTCGCATGCCTGATCTGGAAGAGGCCTGGGCACTAGCAAAGGACAAACCGCTGGGCACGACGAAGTTATTGAAGAAATACGCCGCGTTCACCGTCCTCGTCATCGACGAATGGTTACTCGATCCTCCCGATGAGGCTATGCGCAGTATGCTGCTGGAACTGCTCGAGCGCCGCTACGACACGGCATCGACGGTGTTCTGTACCCAGTATGCGAAGAAGGACTGGCATCAACGACTAGGGTCTGGAGTCCACGCGGATGCGATCATGGACCGAATCGTGCACAACACGATCTGGGTCGAGACTGGCAGTCATAACATGCGTGAACATGCTGCTCTGAATTCGTGAGAAACCGTCGGTGGGTGGCTGGTGGACCCGATAGTCCCGGCTGCTGGCCCCCACCGGCAATATCGGTGGCTCCCAAACGCACGATCGACTGGTCCCCAAAGCTTCAAATACTCAAGCTCATCCTCGGTGAGGATCTCAGCCATGAGATCGGCCTCGCATAATCCGGGGGAGAGGAAGTCGTGACCGCTGCGCTCCTGAACAAAATTCCAGGCGGCATCCTCGGCGAAGAATCGACGAGCTGCACCGGCAATGATGTCGACGACATCGTGACGATCTGCCTCCCGGGCGCCCAAAAGAATCCGACGCAGCCCGAATGCGGTGTTCGAGTGCACCCCATGCCGGACTGGCGCGGCCACTTTGGGCAGCCACGTCGATGCAAGATCGAAGACCGTGTACGCGAGCACTTGAGTGTTCGCGCCGAGCGCACGAAGCTCCGAAACGGCGCTGGCATTCAGCACCCGATTGAGCTCGACCGCCCAGGCCCAGCCATACGGCCGCTCCCACGACGGATTCTCACGGAGGAAAGCCGCCTCGGCGAGGATATTCTCTTCACTCAAATGCGAAGTCAGAACTTCTAACGCCCTTTCACGCCAATCAGCGCGCTGGGCCTCCTCGGTCTCCAACAGCGACGCCAGGAGGTAGTGCATGTGCACGCTCGAATGCCAGTCATAGGAGTTCGCGAATGCAGGGTGCTTCTCCACCGCCGGCACAATATCGGCCAGACTCCGCGCCAGATGATGGGAGGCGAACGGATATGCACGGGTGACGTTGCTCAGCGCCACCTCGGCGAAGGGGTGGACGTAGTCGTCAATCTGCGGCATGGATCCTCATCTGGTCGGGGATTCCACTCTACTGGGCTAATCAGCTGGCCGAGAGCCGAACCACTGCCGCTAAGCTGGAACGGACTAAGACCAGCCCTGGTCGTGACGTGCAGGAAGGACAGGCGAGCAATGACGCCATCTCCGGAGGTCTTCGGCACGACGGTCGACGATTACACTAGGTGCGTCCACTACGCCACCGACCTCGACATCATCGCGATCCGCTTCGCCTGCTGCGACCGCTATTATCCCTGCCACCTGTGCCACTCGGAGACTGCTGATCATCCCGCACAGCAATGGCCGCGCGAGAGGTGGGACCAGCCCGCGATCCTCTGCGGAAACTGCTGGACCGAGCTGACGATCAGCGCCTACAAAACGGTCGACGCCTGTCCGGAATGCGGGGCCGCTTTCAACCCTCGTTGCGAAGCGCACTCGGAATTCTACTTCCAGAAATGACCTCGCGTCGCGAGCCGACCGATCGTCCTCAGCTGCGACTGCTCATGATTTGACTCGGAGTATGCCCAGACGAGGTTCAACAGGGTGCCTCCCTCCAGGGCGTAACATCCAACACTCATTCGTCTAGCCGTTGGCCATACGTCCATCGCATATCGCTTTGTCAGACACTACTTAAGATTGCTATACAATCAGTGAGAGCGTCATCCAAAGCAGACGTTGAGAGACAGAGTTGTCGAGTGAAAAGAGAATCATCATGTCTGATCAGCAGGCACGGTCGGCGGGCTCGCCCGGGAGCCAGGAAGAAGCCGCGGAGCTCTATCGGAGTGCCCATCCAGAACGCTTCAGGTCGTACCTATCGAGACGCAAGGTGGTGTTTTTAGTTGCCTATGTTGGCTACGTCTGTGCCTACTTTGTGAGAAACAACTTCAAGCTCCAGAGTGAGAGCATTCGTCTGGAAAATGGCTGGAGCTTAACCCAAGTCGGCATCATTCTGACGGCATTCACCATCACATACGGATTCGCGAAGTTCGGTATGGGCGCAGTTGCGGACCGTGTTAGTTTGCGAAAGATTTTCGCTGGCTGTCTTGCAGCTTCAGCGCTGATCTGCATCGGTCTTGGCTTCACTCACAACTTCGTGCTGTTGTTTATTCTGATGCTCATGCTCGGCGTCGTCCAGGGTGCACTTGCGCCGTCTTCGATGGCGATGATTGCGAATTGGTATCCGAACAAATCGCGTGGTTCGGGGATCGCGATCTGGAACACTTCACAAAATGCAGGAGGTGCTGGACTTCCTTTGCTGATCACCTGGCTCGTCACCCTCGTTGGTCCCGGAAATACCTGGGTGGGATTCCTCATCCCCGGTGCGCTGGTTCTGGCTCTGAGCTTCTGGTTCTGGAAGAAGGGCGGAGATCGCCCTGAAGACGAAGGCAAAGATCGCCTATCCACCATTTATGGAGAGTTCGGCGAGCCTCAGGTCGAAGTCGCGCCCGATGAAGGGTACATGCGGATCTTTGTCCGCTTCGTTCTGACGTCGCCAGTGGTGCTGTTGATCGGTCTGATCAACGCGATTCTCTACTTCTTGCGGTTCGGCATCACGAACTGGATTCCTGCATTCCTCGGAACAGAGATGGGCTTCAGCGAAAGCCAGTACCTGACAGCATTTTCGATGTTGGAGTGGGTGGCGATTCCAGGGTGCTTCATTTTCGCCTGGATCGCGATCAAGGCGCCGAACAAGCAGGCGATCGTCGGCTGTGTCGGCCTGCTGCTGCTGGCAGCGCTGATCTTCATCTACATGGGAAATGAGAGCTACCCGGTATTGCTGATTGTGACCGGACTCATGGGCGGTCTGATCTATGGCCCGCAGCTCATCGTGAACATCTTGACCCTGAACGTTGTTCCTCTCAAAGCTGCGGGCGTGGCCGTCGGGTTCGTGGGTCTCTTTGGATACATAGTCGGCGAACTTGCTGCGAACCTGGTTATGCCGATACTTGCAGAGATGCTGAGCTGGGGAGCGAGCTTCACCGTGCTCTGTCTGATCGCACTTGCCGGTGCTGCAATCTACCTTTTCCTTGGACGTTACGAGAAGAAGATCGTCAAAGCCTAAGACGTATTACTAGACAGCGGCGTTGCGTTCGGCTCGGCGAAGTCGAATGCAAATGAAGACGCAGGCGAGACCGACGACTGAAAGGCCGACAGTGCCTGAAGTCCATCCGATCGATTCTGCGATTCGGGGCAACGAGAGGTTGGCCAGGGCGGCACCGACCAGGTAGCCGCCCAGGCCAACCCAGCCGATTGCTACGCCAACGGCTCGAGGCGATACGAACTGGACCGTGAGCACATTGATGATGATCTGCGGGCCGTAAATCAGAGCTCCCATTGGGAGTGCGAGGGCCGCCACCGAAACGGGCGTTCCTGCAAAGGCGTAGGCAAGAATGAGCAGCGACAGCACTGCGATTCCCACTGCGGCAGGGATAGTGACACGCCAAGGATGTTTGAGCGCGATCCAGGCGAATATCAGTGCTCCCGGTACTGCTCCCCATTCGAACATCGTGATGACCACGGATGTCTGGTGCGGAGACATCGCATGTACGTCCGACCCGAATATCGGGATCCAGCTGAGTATGCCGAAACGGAGGACATAGAGGAGGGTATTGAGAGTCGCCAGGAGCAGGAGGGTGCGATTGCCGACAACGTGCACACGCACGAGTCTCCAGTAGGAGACATCGGCTGGAACCTGGACCTCCGGGAGTGCTCTTGAGCCATACAGCTCTTTGAGGGTGGGCATCCCCTCTTGCCAAGGTCGGTCTCCACCGACGAAGAATATGAGTCCAGAACAAGCCAGTGCTATGAGTCCGGGAAGCCAAAACGCAATGTGCCACTGGGAAGGGCCAGCGAACGCAAGGCTGGCTGAGATTATGACTGCCAGAGTGCCAGCGCCGACATTTTGCGAAGTGTTCCAGACTCCGATACGGCTGCCGCGTTGAGAGGCCGGATACCAAGCTCCAATAGTCGCCAGTGCGGCAGGTGCACACGCTCCTTGGACGAGGCCGATGGCGACAAGGAAAAGGCAGAAGACTGCAGGGTCGCGTTGGAATGACATCAAGATGCAAAGGACCGCGCTGATGGCTAACGCCCCCGCGAATGAATGCCGAAGTCGAAGGTGGTCGACAATGACGCCCATGATCAACTTGCCGATGCCGTAGCTGATGGCGAAGCCAGTCAAGATTGAACCGATCGCCACCGCCGACCATCCAAGTTCTTTGGTCATGAGGTCGCTGACGACCACGAGGTTGTTCCGGACGAAATAGCAGGCGGCGTAACCGACATATGCAACGATGAATACCGCCCAGCGACGAGCCAGGAACGCCTTCATTCCGAGACGTGCGGGTACAGAGAACTCATCTTCCAAGATTGGTCTACACCCGCCTCCAACGTATCCTGATTATTGAATCGCTTTGGCACTGAGGAGATGACCAACCAGATGAAACGGCGGGGGAAAGTACTTGCGGATGATCTGTCGACTCATCTTCGTGGCAGGATCCTTTCAGGAGAATATCAGCCCGGCGACGCGATCGCTGAAACAGGTGTGGCAGCCGAGTACGGAGTGGCTCGGCCGAGTGCTCGCAACGCCCTTGAGAGATTGATTTTCGACGGACTACTTGTCAGGCACGCACATGCCGCATTGAAAGTGCGCATAGTCGAACAGTCAGATGTGCCGGAGCTGCTGAGTCTGCTGGAGTTCTTCGAGCGCAGTGCAGTAAAAAGGATTCTCGAGAATGACTATGATCTACGTGAATTGAGGAAAGCCAGTTCGGGGAGCCTGCCGAAATTTCTGCATACTCTTGTGGTTTCGTGCGGTAGTGAACGTCTGATTCAGTTCCACAGGCAAACGATGTTTGCTTTGCTGCTGGCTCCAGGAACCTCTCATCAGGGTGAGACTGGAGAACAGACCAAGACGCTTCAGCTCGAACTGACAGACGGACTTTTCAGAATGGATCGAGAGTTCGTTCTCGAGAGCCTGTCAGCTCTCTGGAACGTGCGTACTAACGAGCGGATCGCTGCAGAAGATTTCGCGAGCTGAACCACCTGGCGACACGGGGCGGGAACGTGTCGACCAAACGTTCGGCCGCCTCGGCGAGCGATGGGACGAATCGGGCCGCAAGCGGCACGGAACCAACCGAACGATCCCGCTTCATCTCGGGAAACAACCCGCCCGTCCGGACCTGCCGAAGCCAGCTTCGGTCGGCACGGAAAATGTGAGACTCTGAAATCACTATGACTGAGCCAAACGCCTCCGCAACGCCCAACACTGCCTCCCTTCCCCTCACCTCGCCGACCGCGGCGAACCCGAACCTCCCCACCCGCACCGAGACCGACTCGATCGGCAGCCTCGAGATCCCCGACACCGCGTACTGGGGCGTGCACACGGCTCGAGCGAACGAGAACTTCCCCATCGCCCGGCGCCCCATCTCCGTCTACCCCGACTTCGTCCGTGCCTTCGCCTGCGTCAAACAGGCCGCAGCCCGCGCCAACGCCGAGATCGGGGCTCTCGATGACCAGCGCGCGAACCTCATCGACGCCGCCTGCGAAGAGATCAAGGCAGGCAAACTCCACGACCAGTTCGCCGTCGGCGTCGTCCAGGGCGGAGCCGGCACCTCGACGAACATGAACGCCAACGAGGTCATCACCAACCGTGCCCTCGAGATCGCCGGCCGCTCCAAGGGCGACTACGCGTTCATCCACCCCAACGACCACACGAACCACAGCCAGTCGACGAACGACACCTACCCGACCGCGATCAAGATCGCGCTGGCGTTCTCACTGCAGAACCTCCTCGGCGAGCTTCGACTCCTCGCTGATGCCTTCGCCGCGAAGGGCCGCGAGTTCGCTCATATCGTCAAGGTCGGGCGCACCCAGCTGCAGGACGCAGTGCCGATGACGCTCGGCCAGGAATTCAACGCCTTCGCCACCACCCTCCGCGAAGACGTCCAGCGCCTCGAGGAAGCCGTCGCCCTCCTCGGCGAGGTGAACATGGGCGCCACCGCGATCGGCACCTCAATCAACGCACCGGTCGGGTACAAGGAAGCGGTCATCAAGCACCTGCGTGAGATCACCGGGCTCGACCTGAAGACGGCCGGCGACCTCGTCGAATCGACCTCCGACACCGGCGTCTTCATCACTTTCTCCGGTGCGCTCAAGCGCAGCGCCCTGAAGATGTCGAAGATCGCCAACGACCTGCGCCTGCTGTCCTCGGGGCCCCAGGCAGGCATCGGCGAGATCAACCTGCCCGCCCGCCAGGCCGGATCGTCGATCATGCCCGGCAAGGTCAATCCCGTCATCCCCGAGGCGGTGTCCCAGGTCGCGTACTCCGTGGCCGGCGCCGACGTCACCGTGTCCATGGCCGTCGAAGGCGGGCAGCTGCAGCTCAACGCCTTCGAACCGATAATCGCCCACTCGCTGTTCCAGTCGATCACGTGGCTCGAGCGTGCGGCACAGACCTTCCGCGTCAACTGCGTCAACGGCATCACCGCCAACGAGGCGCACATCGAAGACACTGTCGACCGTTCGGTCACCGTCATCACGGCTCTGGCCCCGGTCATCGGCTATGTCGCCGCAGCGAAGCTCGCGAAGGAAGCTCTGGCGAAGAACGAACCGATCGCCGATCTCGTCGTCGAGCACGGGCTGCTCGAACGGGACGAGCTCGGCGAGATCCTCCACCCCGAACGGCTGACCGGAATGCCCGCCGATGATTCCGTGGACAACACCGCGACCAGCGCCGAGGCGGTTCCCCGGGATGAGGTGACGACCGAGCTTCCGATCATCCCCGACCGGGAGGGGTAAGCGGCTCGCGCAGGGCCGGCAGCTCCCTGTTCCGGATCAGGACTCGAGCGACCGCCAGGCGTCGTAGGAGCCGGCGAGCTCGGCTACCTGGTATCCGGCACGGCGCAGGGCGCTGGCGGTGATGCTGCTGCGGGTGCCGCTCTGGCAGTAGGTGACGATCCGGCCTTCGCTCGGCAGGCGGTCGAGTTCCCACAGGGCGCGGCCGCCGCTGAGTTGGGTCGCACCGGGGATGTGGCCGCCGGCGTGCTCGATCTTCGAACGGACATCGACGAGGCGGATGTCGGCTGCGTCTGCCAGGTTCGCCGGGGCGACCAGCTCGACCGGTTGCAGATCCATTCCGGCAAGCGAGGTCGCGTAGCCTGCAACTGTGTCGATGCCGACCCTGATGAGATGATCCCGGAACTCCGCCGCCTGCCCGGCGTCGTCTGCGAGGACGACAATCGGCGTCGACTCCGCGGCCGGGTCGAAGACCCAGGCGCCGAAGCTCGCGGCCTTTCCGGGTCCCGGGATGTGCAGGGCCCCGGCCGGGGTGCCGGCATGGACATCCGCGGTCGGACGGGTGTCGATGAAAGCCGCCGAGCCGTCCTCGATCCTCTCCTGCACTCGACCGGCGTCGAATTCCTCGAGCTCGGCGAGCTCGCCGAGGAGAGACGGGCCCTCCCGGTTCTCGGTCTTCATCCTGGCGAAGTAGGCGTGGGCGTCGGGCTGCCCGGACAGCAGTTCGTCGACGAAGCCCTGCTCATCGCCGCTCTCGAGGAACGGCGACCACCAGGCGAAGGCGCGCTCGTAGCCGACGGTGGTCGTCGGAATGGCCCCCAGGGCTTTGCCGCAGGCGCTTCCCGCGCCGTGGGCGGGCAGGATCTGCACGTAGTCGGGGAGGGTGAGCAGGCGGTCGCGGAGGCTGGCGAAGAGGTCGCGGGCACCGGCGAAGCGGGTGTCGGAGCCGCCGGCCGCCTCGTCGAGGAGGTCTGGGCGTCCGGTGTCTCCGACGAAGACGAAGTCGCCGGTGAGCATGAACCCCGGCGCGTCGGCCTGGGCGCCGTCGGTGACGAGGAACGACAGGTGCTCGGGAGTGTGGCCGGGGGTGTGCGAGGCGCGCAGGGTGATGTTGCCGAGGGCGATCTCGTCACCGTCGTGCAGGCGCACCGCGTCGTCGAAGCCCGCCCCGTAGGACCAGTCGGGTCCGCCTTCGCCAGAGACGTACATCGTCGCGCCGGTGGCGGCGGCGAGTTCGCGGGTGCCGGAGAGGTAGTCGGCGTGGATGTGGGTCTCGGTGACGGCGGTGATCGTCAGTCCATGGCGGTCGGCGAAGCCGCGGTAGACCGCGATGTCCCGGCGGGGATCGACGACGATCGCCTCCCCGCTGGCCTGGCAGGCTATGACGTAGCTGGCATGAGCGAGGTCGGTGTCGAAGATGCGTTCGAGGAGCATGGGAGTCTTCTTTCCGGGGTCGACGGGTGTTTGGTCTGCCGCCGGGTCAGCGGCCGAAGAGGCGGGATAAGAACCCGGGCTTGGCCGCTCGGGCCGCATCCTCTTCGGCCTGGGTGTGCTTGCCGCTGCACCACTGGCCGGCCGGGACCGTGCTCTTCACCGACTGGATGTGTTGCCCGCATCCTGCCCACGTGGTCTTTCCGCATACTCGGCACGTCGCTGCTCGACACATAGCTGTCTCCTTCTTCGGCCATAGCGGGCCGGTTCGTCATCAATTCCATATACCCAAGGGGGTATGCAGTAAATATACCCTTAGGGGTATAGTTGATGTCAACATCGAGAACGTGAAAGGACGACGATGAGCGAACGCGACACGTCCCCGGCTGAGCCGGCGAACGCAGAGGGCGACCCGGGAGAGCGGATGCTCGCCGACCCTGCCGCGCAGAAGAAGGTCCTCAATCGACTGCGCCGGGCACAGGGGCAGCTCGGCGCGGTGATCACCGCTGTGGAGGACGGAAGCCACTGTCGAGACGTCATCCACCAGCTCTCGGCGGTGTCGAAGGCACTCGACCGGGCGGGATTCCTCATTATCTCGACGGCACTGCGGGAGTGCCTCGAGGATGACGAGGACGAAGTGCGCACTGAAGAGCTCGAGAAGCTCTTCCTCTCAATGGCCTGATGAGGACGGAGGGGTGTGACGGGGCACGTGCCTAAGGCCCCTACCCCTCGAGCAGCCCCTTGATGTCCGCGGCGGTCACGGTCTGGCTGAAGGCTTGGCCGCCGGGTCCGCGACCCTCATAGGTGCCGGAATCCGACATGAGCTCGTCGAAGAGTTCGGCCTTGCGCTTCTGCAGGGCGAGCACCTTCTCCTCAATCGTGCCTTCGGCGACGTAGCGATAGACCATGACGTTCTTCGTCTGCCCGATCCTGTGTGCCCGATCGATCGCCTGATTCTCCGAGGCAGGATTCCACCACGGATCCATGAGGAAGACGTAGTCCGCCTCGGTGAGGTTGAGCCCGAACCCGCCGGCCTTGAGGCTGATGAGGAACACCGGCGCCTCACCCGAGCGGAACGCATCAACCACGGCCCCGCGATTCCGCGTCGTTCCGTCGAGGACGACATAGGGGATGCCGCGGCGATCGAGCTCGGCAGCGACATTGGACAGGAACGACGTGAACTGGCTGAACACGATCGACCGGTGGCCTTCGGCGATGACATCGTCGAGCCGTTCCAAGAGCGCAGCCAGCTTCGACGATGGAACCTCGGCATGTTCGGCATCGACGATGGACGGATCGAGTGCGAGCATCCTCAGCAGCGTCAGCGACCGGAAGACGATGAACCGCTGTTTGTCGTATTCGCTGTCGATGAAGCCGAGGATCTTCTTCCGCTCCTTCTGTAGAATCCGATCGTAGAGTCTCCGGTGCGCCGAATTGAGCTCGACGGAGATGACCTGCTCCTGCTTCTCCGGCAGATCCGCGGCGACGAGGTCCTTCGTCCGACGCATCATGAATGGGCGGATCCTCCGCTGCAGCCTCTGCATCCGTCCCGGGTTCTCACCCGATTCGATCGGTCGGACGTACTCCTCCTCGAACCGGTGCGGTGACGGGAACAGTCCGGGTGCCGTGATCGACAACAGCGCCCACACGTCCTTGAGCGAGTTCTCCAGCGGTGTTCCGGTCAGCGCGAGCCGGAACGGTGCCCGTACTTCCTTCGCCGCCAGGTGCGTCTGTGCGGAGGAGTTCTTCACGAACTGGGCCTCGTCGAGGATGAGGCCCGCCCACTCCATCCGCGAGATCGGAGTCTCCTCCAACCTCAGCATCGCGTACGACATGACGATGACATCGGCACCGCGAGCCACCTCGGCGAGGGAGATCCCACGTGCCCGCGTCGACTCGGCCACGACGCGAACGTCGAGGTCAGGGGTGAACGCGGCGGCCTCCTTCACCCAGTTCGGGACCACTGAGGTGGGAGCGACGACGAGGAAGGGGGTGCTCGCCTTCGCGTGCTTGATGAGTGCGAGCGTCTGCAGGGTTTTGCCCAGGCCCATGTCGTCGGCGAGGATTCCGCCGAGGCGGCACCGGTACAGCAGCGCCAACCACCGGAAGCCCTGCACCTGATACGGGCGCAGCTTCGCACCGTTCAGGTCGGGCACCTCGGTGGCGGGCAGGTGCTCGAGGTCGGCCAATGCGCGGACCGATTCCTGCCAGGTCACGGCGGGTTCTGACTCGTCGGCGAGGTCCTCGAAATCCGACCACAGGCCCACGTGCATCCGGGAGATCTTCGGTGCTCCGGGTTCCCATTCGGGAATGAGGTCCGCCTCGGCGAGGAGGGCCTTGAGCTTGTCGAAGATGGGCTTGTTCAGCGACAGGAACGAATCGTCGGAGAGCTTGATCTTCTTCGTCCCGGCCGCCAGGGCCTTGTACAGCTTGACGAAGGGGACCGGGCGGCCGTCGATGCTGATCTGGAAGCCGAGGTCGAACCAGTCGTTCTTCTCCGACTCGACCGAGGTGATCTTCACGTTCGGTTCTCTGCCGAGCTCCCGGTAGGGCTGCTTCTTCCCGCGCGTGATGACCTTGACGTGCTCGATCTCTTCGAGCCCGGGCAGGACGTTGACGACGAAGTCCGCGGTGTCCGCGTCGTCGAGTTCGACGTCCTTGATGCCCGGTAGAGCGGAGCCGGTTTCGTGGGTGTCGGCAAGGAGCTTGTCGACCTCAGCGACGACGGCATCTTCGAAGTCGAGTTCGCGTTGCTCCGCATATTCCCTCGCCGAGGCGGCGCTGAGCCTCAATCGGTCGATGACGGGGAAGGTGCGGCGGGGCCCCTGGTATTCCCAGTACCAGCGCAAGGAGAGTTTGTCGCCGGCGCCGAAGGCGGCGAAGACGACGAGGCGGGGGCGGCCGTATTGGGGGAAGGTGACGGTGGCGTCGCTGCTGATGACCTCGGCGCTGGAGCGCAGCTGCGGGTAGTACTCCTCGAAGAACTCTTCGGCCTCGGCCGCGGGGATCGTGATCGGCCCGGGGGATTGGAGCACGGGCAGCGCGGATTCCTTCGTCGGGGTCTCCGCGGGGGCGAGGGTGACAGTGAAACCGCTGGTGATGTCGATGCCGAAGAAGCCGTGCGTCCAGATGGGTTTGATCAGTCCGGGGGCGTATTCGCGTTCGTCGATCGTTGCCCGCGTCTGCACCTGCAGGCGGTTCTGGCTGCGGCGGATATCGATCGCGGCCTTCGCGCTGTGCCCGATGCGGACGATCATATCCGGATTGATGCCGACGAATTCGATGCCGAGCTTCGTCCCCTGCGTGAAGTGATCCCACAGCAGGGGAGTGCGGAAATCGCCGAGGTGGTACGGCGCCCCGTCGGGGGTGAAGTCCGTTTTCCCGCGGGTGCGCAGTCCCGCGAGTTGGGTGAACCATTCCTGGTGGGCCGGGTCGATGTCGAACTGCCGGGCCATGCGGTCGATGGTGCGCCAGGTCAGGGACTTCTTCACCCAGTTGCCGGACTCGCTGAGCATGAGCGGACGGATCGCGAGGCTCGGATTCGCGCCCGGGGTGACGTCGTCCTTGTCGAGGAGGACGGAGTGCTGAGCTTCGAACCAAGTGCGGGGGATGACCTGGACGAGCTCGAATCCCAAGGCCACGGGTGTGTGTGAGTGCGGAGCCGCCTCGGCGAGTGGGGCGAAGGCATCACGCCAATCGGCGGGGAGGGCGGTGGGGGTCGGGGAGGTCTCGGGCACCTTGCCATCTTCTCATTGCGCGGTGACACGAGGCGTGGGGCAGGGTAAGGGCCTGCTTGGACGTCGGGATGTCGGAAGGATCGTCCGTGCTGGTATCTGGCGAAGTGAAACTGATGCGCTGATCGGCGACATCGGACTCGGTTCGCTGTAGAACGAGCTCGAGCCGAAATCACCGATCAGCGCAATTCGCATTCTGTTGTGTTGCAGGTGCGCGGTACTACTGCGCGATGTACCCGCCGTCGACGACCATTTCGGACCCATTCATGAACGAAGATTCGTCCGACGCAAGGAAGAGGACACAGTTGGACACTTCCTCAGGCTGTGCAGCACGGGCGAGAATGGTCGGTCCCAGAAGGGCTTTGGCGCCGTCAGGGTCGGCGAGGATGTCACTCGTCATGGCCGTGTCGATCACTCCGGGGTGAACAGAATTCACCCGAATGCCCGAGTCTGCGAAATCGACGGCAGCAGCCTTGGTGAGCGATCTGACTGCTCCCTTCGATGCTTCATAGGCAGCTGCATTGGGCGCGCCGATGATCGCGTACATCGACGAGATGTTGACGATCGACGGAGCGGCGGAATTCTGCATCGCGGGCCGGACGGCCCGACAGCCGAGGAAGGTTCCCTTGGCGTTGATATTGATGATCTGATCCCACTCCGCTTCTGTCGTGTCCTGAAGCGATTTGAATGCCAGGACGCCGGCATTGTTGACGAGGACATCTACTCGTCCGTGAGCATCCACGACTTGTTTGACAACTCGGTCCCAGTCTGAGGATTCGGAAACGTCATGGTGGACGAAGGAGGCTTGGCCGCCGGCGTCTGCGATGAGGCGGACAGTTTCCTCGCCGCCGGTGTCGTTGACGTCAGTGACGAAGACTGTTGCTCCGTGTTCGGCCAAGAGCTGTGAATGTGTGCGCCCCATTCCCTGCGCTCCGCCGGTGACGATGGCGACTTTGCCCTCGAGTCTTAAGCTCATGATCGGTTCCCTTCTTATGTGTTAGTCCTGGACCCGCGTATTGCGGACCAGCTTTTTGTTGGCAAATTCGTTGAACCCGTAATGGGACAGTTCTCGGCCGTACCCAGACCGTTTGACGCCGCCGAATGGCAGTTCAGGTGAGCTTTTCGACGTGCTGTTGATCCACACCATTCCAGTCTCCAGAGCGCCGGTCACACGACTTGCCCGACTCATGTCTTCGGTGAAAATGCTGGCGGCGAGACCGTATGGGGAGTCGTTGGCCAAATCAATGGCCTGCTCTTCAGTCTCAAATTGATGGACGACTCCGACTGGCCCGAAGAGTTCCGTATTGTAGACATCCATCGTCGGGTCGACGTCGGCCAGCAGCGTGGGTGAGTAGAATGCTTCGTTTCCTTCGGCAGCGCCGCCCTCAAGTACGACCGAAGCTCCCGCAGATACTGCCTGTCCGATGATCTCGTCGAGTTCGGCTGCCGCTTGCTGAGAGGACAGCGGTCCCAGATTCGTCTCGGTCATCGTGGGGTCGGACGGCTCGAACGCCGTCATACGCTCGGCGAGCATTGAGACGAAGTCGTCGTACACGGCCGTGTGGACGATGATCCGTTTGGTGGCAGTGCAGGCTTGACCTGCATTGAAGAGGCGGTTCGCCGCTGCAGCCTGAGCAGCCTCTTCGAGATCGGCGTCGTCGAAGACGAGAAGCGGATCCGAACCTCCGAGTTCGAGTACGCACTTCTTCAGATTGCGACCGGCGACTTCGGCGACTGCGGCGCCGGCCTGTTCGGACCCTGTCAGCGATACTCCCTGTATCCGGGGGTCGGCGATGGCATCTGCGACCTGCGTCGAGGAGATGAATGCATTGATGTAGACGCCTTTGGGAAGCCCCGCAGAAGTCAGCGTCTCCTCGATCTTCTGTGCAGCCTGGGGGCAGTTGCGAGCATGCTTGACGATGATCGAATTGCCCAATGCAATGTTTGGTGCGGCGAAGCGGGCAACCTGATAGTAGGGAAAATTCCAGGGCATGACCCCAATCAGCGGGCCGATGGGCTCCGTGCGTACCACTGCGGTCCCTGATCCTGATATCTCCAGATGCTCCTCGGCGAGGAGCTCATCGAGGTTGTCGGCGTAATACTGGTAGATCTGTGCGGACAGCTCCACTTCGCCGCGGGCTTGTGCGACTGGCTTGCCCATTTCCATTGTGATGAGGTTTGCCAGTTCTTCGCTGGAGTCGCGGTGCTGTTGTGCGATTCGCGCGAGGATCGTCTTTCGATCGGTTGTCTCTCTGGTGCGCCACGAGTGGTAGGCCTCCTCACTGGAGGCGATGATCGACTGTAATGCGGAATCCGAGATCTCGTCGAAAGTGGCGAGCGTCCGTCCGGTCGCCGGATTGATAGTGCTGTAGACAGCCACGTTGGTGTCCTCTCTGAAGAATGCCGGTTGCAGGTGTGAAAAACATTAGGGCTGTGGTGCATGCCGCCGCTGTTCCAATGCGGAACAAGCTGCCACTGGTTGGGCTCGCGACGACAGCGAAATCGGACTTGTATAACACGGCCCTGGCGGATCCGACCGAGTCGGATGAGATGACGCTGGCGCCCGCGGCGCGCCGGAGAAGTCGTCTCCTGCTGTGCCGTTGAGCGTCGTCAGTTCGAATGGAGCACTATCCGCCCTCGCACTTTTCCGGCGCGAAGGTCGTCCAGTCCAGAGTTGATGCTTTCGGCGTTCAGAGGTCGGGGACTGATGGGGATCTTCGGCAGGTCGCTGCGCTTCGCGAGCTGCACGACGTCTTTCAGCTCGTCGAGACTGCCCACGTAGTTACCTCGCACGGTGAGGGCTTTGAGCGCTGTTACAGCAGTCGGCATGACGAACTCCCCGCCGAACAATCCGACGAGCACACAGATGCCGCCCTTGGTCAGTGCGTCAAATCCCAAAGTCACTGTTTCGCCGGTGTTGACGAAGTCGATCACTGCGCTGACGGGTCCGCCGGCCCGGCTCTTGAGCTTTGCGGATCCTTCGCCATCGGAAGAATTCACGATTGTCGTGGCACCCAGTTTCTGCGCCGCCCGGAGATTCTCATCGTTGACATCAACGGCTGCGATATTCCGGTGACCTACGGCGCTGAGCATCGCGATTGCCATCAGTCCGACCCCACCGGCACCGATCACGGCGATTGTTTCGTCAGGGGCCGCAAACTCTCGTGCCTTCCGAACTGCGGAATATGAAGTGACTCCTGAACAGCCGAGCGTGGCTGCCCAAGCAGCATCGAGACCAGTGATATCGACAAGGTATTTTTCATGGGGTACGAGTATCTCTTCGGCGAAACCGCCAGGTCGGAAGATCCCGAGTGCTTGGCTGCTGTCACAGTAGTTCTCCTGATGGGCCAGGCACCGGCCACATTCTCCGCAGCCGATCCAGGGAAAGACCAGCCGCTTCTCCCCGATAAGTGACTCATCTGCAGAATCGCCGACAGCAATGACCTCTCCGACGGTTTCATGCCCCATCACTGCGGGAAGGGTCAACCCTCTGTCCGTCATGGACATAAAGCCCCGGGAACCGAGATCGTAACCCCCGGCTTGAACATGGGTATCGGTGTGGCAGATACCCGAGTGTGTAACTTTCAGCAGCACTTGGTGATCCACCGGGGTAGGGGTGCTCAACTCGATCTCCGAGACAGGACTCGAGATCTTCTCAATAGCAAAGGCTTTCATATCTTGTCCTCTGTTCCTTCTGCGGACATTGTTCTGGCATCCGTCGTCGCCTCTCGGTGAAGTCGCATCTGGTGGTGCCGAGGCGGTGCAACCGCCTCGGCACCAGGGATTCTGCGACCACTTCGAATTCGGCCGGGCGAGTCAGGGATGATGCTCTGCCTCAGGCCGACTGTGATACGGGCTCGTATTTGATGGCGAAGTCGCTGTATCCACTCTTGGCAACCTCATCGAGCTTGGCGCGATAGTTGCCCAATCCGCCGAGATAGAAGAGGACCGATGGCTTCTTCCCGGGAATGTTTGCGCCGAAGATCCACGAATCGACCTTTGCGAAAACTGTCGCGTTGGCAATCGTTGTGCAGGTGTCTGTCCATTCCTCGACGGCTTCCTCTTTCGGCTCGATCGAGGAGATGCCATGTTCCTCTGCGTACCCGATCAGATCAGTGATCCACTCCACCTGCGTCTGGATACTGGGAACCAGGTTCGTGAATGGACCGTTGGGGCCCAACACCATGAACCAGTTCGGGAATTCTGCAGATGCGATACCGAGGAAGCTGTCCGGATGACCATCCCAGCGGTCGTTGATATGTTTGCCGCCTCGCCCGCGAATTTCCATCTTTCGGTAATTGCCGTCGACAGCGTCGAATCCAGTGGCGAAGACAATGACGTCCAGCTCATGCAATGTGCCGTCGTCGGTGACGATGCCATCTGCCGTGATTTTGCTGATCGGTGTTTCGCGGAGCGCGACGACATCGACATTGTCCTGATTGAAGGTCTGGTAGAAACCGTCATCGCAGAGCGGGCGGCGAGCATAGAGGCCCTGAGGGGTCAGTTTGCGGGCCGTTTCCGGATCTGTCACTGTCTCTGCGATCTTCGAACGGATAAACGCTGCTGCGGCCTCATTCGACTCTTCGTCGACTGCCAGGTCAGAGAACGTGCCGAACATGAAATGGAAGCCATTGCCGCGTTCCCATGCTGACTGGAACACACGGCGCTGCTCCTCCTCTGACACCGACGATGCCGGCGTCGTCGACTCTTCGAAGCCGAAAGCGACATTCGAGCTGTATACCTGATCCCAGATGGCGTCGAAATTGCGTTTCGTCTCCGCGATTTCGGCGTCAGAGACAGGGCGTTTTCCTACCGGAACCGAATATTGAGGCGTACGAATGAAATGGGTGAGGTGGCTGGCGACCTTGCCGAGCGCGGTGACGACCTGAGTGCCCGTCGATCCTGAGCCGATGACTCCTACTCGTTTCTGTGAGAGATCGATGCCCTCGGGCCAGGCCCCGGTGTGAAGCAGTTCGCCGTCGAAATCATCCACGCCGGGAATGTCGGGAGTGTTGATCTTCGACAGGAGTCCCACGGCATTGACGATGTACTTCGCGCGATAGACGGCGCCGGAGTCCGTCGTCACAGTCCAACGACTTGTGTTCTCGTCGAATACTGCTGACGTAGCCTCAACTCCGAAGGTGAAATGACGGCGCAGATCGTACCTGTCCACCACCCGATTGAGGTACTCAAGAATCTCAGGTTGAGTCAGGTACGACTCGTCCCAGGTGTCCTCTTGCAGCAGGTCTTTGTCGAAGGAGAATCGATAGACGAAGCTCTCTGTGTCTGACAGGGCTCCGGGGTACCTGTTCCAGTACCAAGTGCCTCCAGGTCCTCCAGCTTTTTCGATGCCGATGACGCTCATGTTCATTTCATTGGCGAGTCGGTGGACCGCGTAGATCCCGCCGAACCCGGCCCCGATGACGACCGCATCGATTTCCGTGACGGTTGTTTCTGCAGCTTCGGAATGTGTTTCGATCATGGTGTTTGCTCTTTCAGTTTTGATGGCCGGCGGATACAGCCGGCGGGCGATATTTCGGAACTGCCAGGACAGATGAACGCTGGATGGCAGAGATTTCGAGATATCAAGCAGGGAGGTTCAGGCGGACGCATACCACTTGCTGATGCGGACGATTTCTTCGTCGGCAACGTCGCTGTGGCCGGCCGCGATCGGGAAGACATGCTGCTGATTCTCAGCAATAGACAGCGTCACGTCGACACCGGCCTGCGTGGCCTGATCAGCGAACCGCGTTGCATTGTCGACGAGAGACTCGACGCTTCCTGCATTGATGTAGATGCGAGGAAAGCCCGTGACGTCGGCATAGAGAGGATTGGCAAGAGGTGTCTTCGGGTCGACCGACTCTCCGAGGACGCCGGCGATCATTCCTTCGAGGAGCTCCGGCGTGATGAGCGCATCCGTATCATTGTTGGTGCTCAGAGTCTGACCGAGGTTTTCCATATCGAGCCACGGGGAGAACGCGATGACACTCTCGGGGAGCGGGCCGCCTTTCTCTTTGAGCGCAAGCGGAATGGCGATCGCCAAGTTGCCGCCTGCAGAGTCACCAATCGTGGTGATGCGGTCCGGCGATACTCCAGATGCGACAAGACCTTCGAAGGCCGCAACCCCATCTTCGACCTGGGCGGGATGAGGGTGTTCCGGGGCGCGCCGGTAGTCCAAGACGAAGGCAGTGACGCCGAGTGCCTTGGCGACGTGGCCGGCCAACTTGCGATGGCTGGATGCAGAGCTGACTGCGAATCCGCCGCCATGAGTGTAGAGGAGGACGCGAGAATGGTCGGCACCGGCCGGAAGGCACCAGATTCCGCTTACGCCTCCGACAGCGTCTTCTTTGTAAGTGACGTTTTCAGGCTCGGATGTCGGCTGGTGCCATTCGTCGAATAGTGATCGAAGCATCCTCATAGACATCGCAGGGTTCTCTGCCATCAGAGAATCCCACTCGGCGTAGAGATCTTTGAGGATATCCTGCGGAATATTGGTAGCGGCCACTGTACGCACTCCTTCGTGTGAGTTGGTCACCCTTTTGGCGACCTTTCGGGCTGGACCTCGAGCGTTGGCAGGGGCGCAGCCAAACCTGGTTCAGGACGGCCGCGCTGCCTCTGCTCGAGGGGTGTGTGTACCATGCTAGAAATCCCGTCGAATGAGGGAGTGTTCCGATATGAAACACGATCGGTCTTCCCTGGTTGGGGACACTGGGAGGGGGCAACCCTTAATATGTAGTGACCTGGATCACGGTGTAATGGTCGATGTCGACCCCGAATTTCCCGGGTGCTGACCGAAGTCTGATTGCAGACGTGGATACAAGGACGAAAGTGATAGCCAACTCGAACGACGAAGTCAGGAAGGCTCGCGAAGATCTGCTCAGGATCGGATTGCACGATGTGCGCTTCTCTTCTGACCTTGTGCCTAACGAGATTGAGCGAAGCTGGCGTCGGTCTGCCTCGTTGAAAGTGCAACCGGACGCGGAGCCCAGGCTGGTCACCGAAATCGACCCTGAGGCGACTCTGCTGCGCGTGGCCAATCCCGTTCTCGACCAGTGGCAGGCGAGTCTGGCAGATGCGAACATGACGATCGTTCTGGCCGATCACCAGGGGTGGATACTAGGCCGGCGTGGCACTTCAGCTCAATCGATGCGGCTGCTTGACCGTGTGCACGCAGCCGAGGGATTCGACTTTTCGGAGACCAGCTTGGGGACGAACGGGTTGGGCACGCCGGTCGAATCTCAAGACGCCGTTTACGTTCACGGTGCTGCTCATTTCAATGAGTCACTGTCTGATCTCACTTGTGCCGGAGCGCCACTGCGACATCCGCTCACCGGGCGGATCATGGGATCGATTTCATTGGCCGCGCCGTCCCGGTCAGCTAACGAACTCATGCTTTCTATGACAAGGCAGTTGGCACGGCAGATCAGCGATGAAATTGAGGTCCAGGCTGATTCCCACGCGCTAGAGCTGGCACGCATGTACAGGCGTTGGCGAAGTGCAGGCCATCAAGTCGCTGTGGTGAGTTCTCAGATTGTCATGGCTGGTCAGGCGGTACTTCCGTATATCGGGCCGGAGGAACATGGAGTCATTTGGGACTGCATCCAGAGGAACCGATCAGGCGCGGGATCGTTTGATGTGCCAGTGCCCGGTGTCGGGATCGTTCGTGTGCTCGGCCGCAGCGGTCACGCCTACGATTCGATCTGGGCAATTGAGTTTGTCAGTCAGGGTGAGACAGAGTCGATAGATCGGCTTTCAGCTGATCAGCCATTCGGCGGCAAAGCAAGGGCGAACAGAGACGATGGAATTTGGAAAGGGGCAAAACGAGGTTTCGATATTCGATGGAGAGATGAAGCTGACGAGATCACCAGGCAGAGCAGTGACGCGTATGTCTCGGTTCGTCGTGATTTGGGAAAGGCAGTGGCGCAGGGCGGCGTCGTTCAAGTGAGCGGTCGGCCGGGGGCGGGTCGCCGGTACCAGGCGACCGCTTGGATCACAGCAGAGACGGGCAAGGCCCCGATGCTCATCGAGTCTGTGCCGGGTCGCCGAGGAATGCGCGCAGAAGATTGTCCTGACCCCGATCAGAGGCCCGGAGAGCAGACAATTGTTGCTGAGGTTGAGCGGGCGCTTGCAGCGGGGCACAGCGTGGTCGTCGGTGACTCTCATATGCTGAGTCGAAGAGACCGGTCGCGATTGGTCGACGTCTGGGACAGAGAGAATAGGCGCGGGACAGACCGTCAGCTGCTCTTCCTGGTGGAGCTCACCGATTGTGCTGAAGAACTCCGCTTCAGTGAGGCGAGGACTATTGTGCCGAAGGTTGAGGTTCCGTCTCTCGAGGAGGTGCCGACTGCGCTCCCGCATTTCATCAGATCCCTTGGGGAGGAGATCCTTCTTCGAGACTCGCCGCTGAAATTCAGTTCTGCCGCGCTCCGTGCACTCATGGCGTGGCATTGGCCAGGTAACGTCACAGAGCTCATCGAAACCCTCAAATCGGCAGACCATGCTGCCGGTGGTGGAGCCATCGACGTGGACCACCTTCCCCAGCAGATTCAGCGAGCGACACGAGCTTCTCTGAGTCGTTACGAACGATCAGAACGGAGCGCGATCGAGTCTGCGCTTGCGGACGCGGGAGGGAATAAGGCGCGTGCAGCTGAGCTGCTCGGAATTGGACGGACGACTCTGTATCGGAAGCTGCGCGCGTTGAAAATCGACGGTTGAATCTGCTGCAGCTCCCCTGGAAAGCCGTCAGTCGTTGAGGCAGAGGAAATGTCCTTGTGGTCGGCTGGAGCGGACAGTTTCTGACTCAGTTGTGATTTCTCCGGTGTAGTTGAGAATGTATGGGAACTTGTCGAAGCTCCGCTGGTCGGCGGCTTGGCAGACGGTGAGGTAGCTGGCGTGGGCGAGATCGGCATCGAATATGCGCTCGAGGAGCATGGAGCCCTCTTTCCGTGACCGAGGGGTGGGTGGACTGTCGCGGGGTCAGCGGCCGAAGATACGGGCGAAGAAGCCGGGCTTGGCAGCTCGAGCCGCATCCTTTTCGGCCTGAGTGTGCTTGCCGTTGCACCACTGGCCGGCCGGAACGGTGCTCTTCACTGACTGGATGTGTTGTCCGCATCCTGCCCATGTGGTCTTTCCGCACACTCGGCACGTCGCTGCTCGACACATATCTGACTCCTTCTTCGGCCACTATTGGCCTAGATATTATTGGGTTTACATACCCCATGGGGTATGTAGATAAATATACCCATAGGGGTATAGTCGAAGTCAAAGCAGTGAACGTGAAAGGACGACGATGAGCGAACGCGACACGTCCCCGACTGAGCCGACAGGGGCAGACTGCGACCCGGGTGAGAGGATGCTCGCCGATCCCGATGCGCAGAAGAAGGTTCTCAACCGACTGCGCCGGGCGCAGGGGCAGCTCGGCGCGGTGATCACCGCGGTTGAGGACGGAAGCCACTGCCGCGACGTCATCCATCAGCTCTCTGCGGTATCGAAGGCCCTCGATCGGGCGGGATTCCTCATTATTTCGACGGCGCTGCGGGAATGCCTCGAAGGCGACGAGGACGAAGTGCGCACAGAAGAACTCGAGAAGCTCTTCCTCTCAATGGCCTGACATGGTCGTCTCAATGGTCTGACGGGGTCGGTGGGGGAGCGACCAGACGTAGGTGAGTGGCACTTCGCAAGGCTGCTGATCCTTGCAGAGCTCCTACCCCTCGAGCAGCCCCTTGATATCCGCAGCGGTCACAGTCTGGCTGAAGGCCTGACCGCCAGGGCCGCGACCCTCGTAGGTGCCGGAATCGGACATGAGTTCGTCGAAGAGTTCGGCCTTGCGTTTCTGCAGGGCGAGCACCTTCTCCTCGATTGTGCCCTCGGCGACGTAGCGGTAGACCATGACGTTCTTCGTCTGACCGATCCGGTGCGCCCGGTCGATCGCCTGATTCTCCGAGGCGGGGTTCCACCACGGATCCATGAGGAAGACGTAGTCCTCCTCGGCGAGGGCGATCCCGCGCGCCCGCGTCGACTCGGTCACGACCCGAACATCGAGGCCAGAGGCGTATGCGAGTGCGGAGCCGCCTCGGCGAGTGGGGCGAAGGCATCACGCCAATCGGCGGGGATGGCGGAACCGGTGGTCGGGGAGGTCTCGGGCACCTAGCCATCTTCTCATTGCGCGGTGACATGGGGCGTGGCGGCGGCCGCGTCGGGCAGGACATCCTGCGGCGGGCATTCTGCTCCCGGTTCGGTTCAGAGCAGCAGCCCGCGGGCTTGGGCGCTGGTGACGGCCGCGGTTCGTGAGCGGGCATTGAGCTTGGCCATGATCGCCTTCATATAGGCCTTGACGGTGAGCAGAGTGAGAGACAGGCGGTCTGCGATCTCCTGATTGGTCAGCCCAGTAGCAACAAGTGTGAGCACATCGGTTTCTCGGGCGGTCAGGACGGTCTGCCCGTCACCTGCGTCGAGTATCGATCCGCTGAGGTTATCGGCGATGGGGCGCAGGGAATCCCGCAGCTCGCGATCGTCGATGACGGTGCTGAGTTCGCAGAGTTCGGCATGTGCGCGCCGCAGCCGGGCGCGTAGGGGTCCGGCAGCATCATCGGCTTCATGCCGATCGGCGATGAGGAGATCGTGTTCCAGGGCGCGGGCCTCATCCATGAGCGTGGAGATGATGCGATCGGCGATGGAATTGTCGTTGCGGAAGGCGACGTAGAGGACCAAAGATGTCTCACGGTCGATGACGACCGGGGCGGAGGCGATGGCACGCAGACTCTCTGCCTTGATCACCGTGTCGTACTGATGCGAAATCGTTCTGGACTCGACGTAGTCTCCGAGGACCATCGGGCGGCGTTGGGCAACGGTCCGTCCCCCGAGACCCGCGTCATAGGCCAGTTCGACTCCGGGCAGTGCGCCGACCGTATGACCGGAGAAGTGACGCAGCGCAAGGCCGCGAGACCCAGTGACCTCACCGCCGAAGGACAGGGACACGCCTGTCTGCTTTCGGATGGTATCGAGCGAGCGTCGAATCCGGTCGGCTCGAATCGTGGTCACGGTCGCTGCTCCTATCGGGTGAGGGCCCTGTTCTCGTTCAGAATCTTCGCGTCGAACCCCTCTTTGGAGGGTAGTGAAGTTCACCGTCCATTATCTACGATGGCCTCAATCAGGGGCCAGCAAAGACTGGAACCGCGAGTGCTCCGGACTTTTCGGTGTACTCAACTTCCCACATGCAGACACCAAAGGAGAGTGCAGATGGACGATACGAACGCAGGCAACGCCGAGGAATCACGTCAGACCGCGACGGCACCGTGGCAGTCGCACCCGGAGATCGCAGCTGAGGTGGAGAACCTCAAGGAGACATATTCAAGCGCGGCCCTGTCCGTCGCGGACGTCCTCTGCGATGCTCACCCGGCCGACGACACCGCATTCATCTGCGTCGATGATCGCTTCGAACCCCAGCGGCTGACCTATGGAGAACTGTCGGATCGTTCGCGCAGGCTGGCTCGCCACCTTCAGGAACTCGGCGTCGGACGCGAATCGCGCGTGGGGGTGCTGATGGAGAAGACGGTGCAGCTTCCGATCGTGCTGGTGGCGCTGTGGCGGCTGGGGGCCATTGAAGTCCCGCTCTTCACGGCATTCGCAGGTCCCGCGATCGCTGTCCGCGTCAATGGAGCCGAAGCTTCGCTCATCGTTGCTGACGTCGACCAGCAGGTCAAGCTCGACGGCATCGACATTCCGGTTCTCTCCACCGGGGACGAGCTCGACCGCGCGATCGATGCTCACGAGCCGATCGACACCGCCGAGGCAGTCGGTGGCGACGGGCTGTTCCTGCAGCTCTACACGTCCGGAACCTCCGGCAGCCCGAAAGCAGTGGGTGTCCCCGGCCGAGCCATCGGCGCCTTCATCGCATACATGCGCTACGGTCTCGACGTGACGGACAAGGACGTGTTCTGGAATGCCGCGGACCCCGGTTGGGCCTATGGTCTCTACTACGGCATCGTCGGTCCTTTGGCCGTTGGGAAACCCAACATCCTCTTTGCCGGACGCTTCTCCCCGGAAGCCACCGGGCGTCTGTTCAAGGAGCTCGCGGTGACGAATGTGGCCGCGGCACCGACGGTTTACCGGGCGCTGAAGAAGGACGGAGTAAGGGCGAACCCATCGCTGCGCGTGGCTTCCTCGGCGGGCGAACCTCTGACCTCCGATGTCGTCGACTGGGCACCGGATGCCCTGGGTGTGACCGTCCGTGACCATTGGGGTCAGACCGAGCAGGGAATGGCGATCTGCAACCCATGGGATGAGCGTCTCATCTCCGATGCAGCTCCGAACTCGATGGGGCAGGCATTGCCTGGATTCGTCGCCGGCACGGTCGGGAATGCGATCGCCCTGTCCGTCACGGACAGTCCACTGATGTGGTTCACCGGTTATGTCGGCGATCCGGAGAAGACGAAGGAGCGCTTCACAGAGGACGGCGATTGGTATTTCACCGGCGACGTCGGGCGTTGCGACGGAACCAACTTCTTCTTCGCTTCGCGCGATGACGACGTGATCCTGGCGGCCGGCTACCGCATCTCCCCATTCGACATCGAGAGCATTCTCGTCACGGATGACGCCATCGTCGAGGCGGCTGTCGTCGGGCGTCCGGATGAGATCCGCGGCGAGGTCATCGAGGCCTTTGTCGTCGTCGATCGTGAGGAGTCGGCTGAGGAACTCGTGAACCGCCTGCAGCAGGCAGTCCGTGAGACGTACGGAGCGCATGCCTACCCGCGCCGTGTCCACGTCGTCGACGAATTGCCCAAGACTCCCAGCGGTAAAGTTCAGCGCTTCGTCCTGCGTGACATGGAGCTGTGAACCGTGTCTTCGCCTGCCCGTAAGTGCGAGTGTGGGTTGGGCACTCGGCGTGACTGTCCGGAGCCCCAGAGCCACTGGCGTGTTTGAGTCCGGAGCCGCCTCGGTGAGTCGGGGCCACTGTCTCGTTGCTCACCTTCCCCGGGATTTCTTTGCCGGCGATACGGGGCGGGGGTACGGTCTGAAGTGAACGGTCGATCGGAACATTCCGGCTCCGACCGACCTCGAGTCGAAGGAGTGTCCAATAATGAAAGCAGTCCGCTATTACGGCAAAGAGGATCTGCGAGTCGAGGAGATCGACGAGCCCGAAACCCGCCCAGGAACTGTGAAGATCGCCCCTGCTTACAACGGAATCTGCGGCAGCGACCTGCATCTGTACCATGACGGTCCGATTCCGCCCGCCCCCACCACCGAGGATGCCCATCCGCTATCGGGAGAGACCCTTCCGGTGGTGCTCGGCCACGAGTTCTCCGGTGTCGTCGAAGAGCTGGGCGAAGGTGTCGAAGGTCTGTCGGTCGGTGACTCGGTAGTCGTCGAACCGCTGATGGTCGACGGAACCTGCCCTGCCTGCCAGCGCGGTGCGTACAACCTCTGCGAGCAGATGGGCTTCATCGGCATCTCCGGCCTCGGCGGCGGTCTGAGCGAGCACATCGTCGTCGAATCCCGTTGGGTCCACCCGGTAGGTGATATTCCGCTGGACCAGGCGGCGATGATCGAGCCTCTCGCTGTGGCGCTCCACGGAGTCAAGCAGACGACGGCCGCCGAGGGACAGGTCGGAGCAGTCGGCGGAGCAGGACCGATCGGCCTCCTCGTCGCCGCCGTACTCAAGGCCAAGGGACTGAAGACGATCATCAGCGAGGTCTCGCAGGTCCGTCGCGAGAAGGCGCAGAGCTCAGGCGTCGCCGATGTCGTCGTCGACCCGACGAGCGAAGACCTCAAGGCGATAGTGTCGGAGCAGACCTCGGGTGCGATGGCCGACGTTGCGTTCGACGCCGCCGGTGCCGCTCCCGTCGTCGGCCAGCTGCTCGACGTGCTCGGCGCCACCGGTCGCCTGCAGGTCATCGCCATCCATGGCAAACCGGTCGAGGTCGATCTAACCAGCCAACTGATGATGCAGGATCGGACCCTCGGTGCCAGCGTCGGCTATGCCGATGATCACGCCGAGGCGATCGAACTCGTCCGTTCGGGCAAGGTCGATCTGGCTCCGTTCATCACCTCGAAGATCCTCGCCGACGATATCGTCAGCGACGGATTCGAGCGCCTGACGAAGAGCCTCGACGAGGTGAAGATCCTCGTCTCGATGAGTTGAGTCAGAAACTCTCGATTAGCCGAGACAGTCGCATCGGGACGCGCACCGGATCGGTGGGCGTCCCGTGGCTGCACCCGGGAGTCTCAGGGGCGGTGTCAGGCTCGAGCGGTACAGTCGGCGCATGGATGAGAACAGCGAGGTTCACACACAGTTCTTCGACGCCTATACCCGTGCGCTGCTCGATCGGGATGCCGCGACGATCGCCGATCATTACGCGGTTCCGGCGCTCATCGAATTCCCGGGGCAGCGGCTCCTCGTCACTGATGCCGCTCAGACAGAGACCTTCTTCGCGAGTGCTTTCGGGCAGTACTCGGGCGTCACCGAGGTCGACGTTGATGTCACGGTGGCGTCATCGTCCGAGCACAGCATCTGGGCCGACTTCACGTGGAAGTACCTGGGAGGAGCCCCCGACGAGCGGAACATGTATCAGCTGGTGCGCACCGATGCTGGTTGGAAGATCGCAGTGCTCACGCCGTTGGAGCTCGAATGACGGGGCAATCGGGTGAGAAGGGCTCGCAAGTGACGGGTGAGGCGGAGGACACTGGACTTCCTGAGCTTTTGCACACAGTCATCGATACGACCGAACCGAGGATGCTCGCGGAGTTCTACCGGCAGCTGCTCGGCTACGTCTATCGCCCGGGAGACGCACCGACCGACGGTCGCAGTTCAGGGACGAGTGCCGAGCCTGAGGTCCCTGACTGGCTGGTGCTCACTGATGCGAGTGGGAACCGGAAGCTCGCTTTTCAACTGGTTGATCGCCTTAAACCGACGACGTGGCCGGCAACGGACATCCCCATGCAGATGCACCTCGACCTCACGGTGCCGAACCGGACCACGCTGGAACGACAGAGGCAGCGAGCCGAAGGCCTGGGCGCCGAACTGCGCGTCGAGCGTACCCACGATGAGGACGAACCGCTGTATGTCTTCACCGATCCCTCCGGCCATCCGTTCTGCATATTCGTCGCATGAGCGAGAACAGCGACAATGATGACGAGCGGTGGCTGATCGTAAAGGGACGCCGGTGGCGACGAACCGACCCAACACTGGAACCCAGCGTCATCGAGGAACTGAAGGGTCACCTCGGCGCTGCGAGGAATGCCGTCAAGCAGGCGAAGAAGCGGGGTGCTGAGAATGATCTCGCGGAGGCGAGACAGAGGGTGAATGTCGCGAAGCACGGCCTCGGCGAACGCGGCGAGTATTGGTGGGAGATGTCAGTCGAAGACCGCCGGCAACGCGCGGAGACGGCCCTGAACGAACTGCGGTGAGCTCGAACAGGGCCGCCTCATCAGCCTCATCAGGCGTGAGCAGCCCGGGGGCACGCGCTGCTGCGGGGCGTCAGACTCCGGACACCGCGGCTGCCAAATTGCCGAGGGACGATTCGAGGTCCTCTTCGCTGACGGCCGGGAAGTCGACCTGCTTGAGCACCTCCTTGTCGGTGACAGCGCTCCAATCGTAGGTCACGGAGACCTCGGTCGAGTCATGGCTGTGGGACTTGAGCTCCCAGACCCACTCCCAACCCGGTGGCTCTTCACCGGCCGGTGCCGTCTTCCAGGCGAGAAGCTTGTTCTCCTCAAAGCCGATGACATGATTGTCGGTCTTGTAGTCGCCGCCCATCTTGTCCCAGTGCATGTTCATCGTGAACACTTGGCCGGTCTCGGTGATGCGATCGGTCTTGTCATCCGACTGGACCATTCCCGAGCCGTCGATCTCGGCATGACGTTCTGGATTGGAGAGGACTCGGAAGATGTCCTCTACGGGGGCATCGATCGTGCGGGAAGCGCTGATGCTCGTCTCACTCATGCTTGTCACCTTTCGTCAGATGGTGGCTGGAGTACGGGCCGGTCGACCCGTCCCTGTGGCCCACGGTATACCCTGGTTCCGAATGAGGGGAGGGGGTGCGCAACCAATGACAGCAAATGTGGCTGGTCTTCCGGATCCTCGTTGAGGAATGCAGAATAGCCGACAGAGGTACGTGCCCTACGACGAAGACTTCAACATCGTAGGCAGCTATCGGCCGGCAGTCTCGCAAGGCCGATCGCTGATCCTGCAAGGTCATGTGGATGTCGTTCCGACCGGACCCTTGGAGAATTGGACTGCTCCGCCCTCGAACCAACGTCGGAGTCATCTGGTTCACCGTTCGTGTCGAGGGGAAACCGAGTCATGTCCCGGAGATGAGCAAGGGCTTCAACGCCTTCGACGCGACAAATGACGTGATCGCCGACCTGCGCACACTCGACCCGGGACAGGCGTGGGAAGAGATTCAGGAGCACGTTCGGCACGCGAGCATCGCCCGGCGCGGTCAGGACAGTCGCCTGCCACGCCTGGAGCGAACCGGCTTCTTCACCGCAGGATAGCGACTCGACGAAGGCGGAGAAGCTGAGGCCGTCCTCGGCTCGGCCCACCGGGACGTGTTCGGCCTCCCCCTGCAGTCGTTCACCACGCCGGGCTACCTCGACGGCCGGGTGTACACGAACTACGGATCGAGGCCGACTCTGACCTACGGCCCCCGATCCCTCGACATCCATGCCTTCGACGAGCGCGTCCACATTGAGTCCGTCCGCAACATCACGGAGACCATCGCTCTCTTCACCGCCGAGTGGTGTGGGTTGGAGCCGTTGAAATAGGCGCATCGGCGTTCTGCAGGTACTGCCGGCCCAGCACCCGATCGAGGCGATGCGTCAGACGATCCGGTCAGCGAGGTCTTCGAAGTCCTCGGCAATGATGTCCCAGTCCCCCGTGGGTTCGAGATCGATGGTCTGATCGGGTCCATGCTCGGTGGGGCGACGAACGAAAGCCGTGCGCAGCCCGAGGGACTGTGCTGCGGCGAGATCACTGTTGTGCGCGGCGACCATGGCGACTTGATGCGGTTCGAGACCGAGGATTTCGGCGGTCCGCAGATACGCGTCGGGGTCCGGCTTATAGGCTCCCGCCACCTCGGCGCCGAGGATCGCATCCCAGGGAACACCAGCACGTTTGGCGACGTCGAGAGCCAACCGGATGTTCGCATTCGACAACGGGGCGATGATGAACTGCTCCTTCAAGCGGGTCAATCCTGCGATCGCATCCGGCCACGGATCGAGCCGGTGCCACGCAAGATTGGTCTCGTCGAGGACCGGCGCGGGAATCGAGTCCGGATCGACGTCGAGACCCCTGAGCACGGTCTCGAGATTCTCCCGGTGGAGCACATCCAGACGAACGAACTCCCGGTCACCATCGCGCACCCGCTCCATCGACGGCTGATATTCGGCGCGCCAGGCATCGGCGAACTCAAGTGGAACGAAATCGGGAACATGATCGTGCAAGTGCACGGCCACCTCGGCGGACACACTGCTGCGCCAGTCGACGACGGTGCCGAACATGTCGAAGACGAGGGCCTCGACCGAATCGAATCCTGCTGTCATGGTTACACGGTAGTCCGCGTGGATCGGACCGTCCACGTCGGTTCTCCCGCTCGCCATGTCAGTCCGTCCGCTTAGACTGAGCGGTGTTGGGAGTCGACGAGGACCTCATCGACACTGGACCACACGGCATCGGCGGAAGGACCTGACCGTGGGATGGAGCACGAGCGAATTGGCGCGTCTGACCGGAACCACGGTCAATACGATTCCTTCATCTTTGTCTTCCCGAATCTCGATATCCCGGACGCCGACCGTGAGCGGTTCATCGCCTTCATCAAGGACGTTGCCGCGGCGGAAGAGGGCTGAGGCAGGGGGCTGAGGCGGAGAGACGAATACAACGGCTGGGGAAGATAACTGAGGATTCGCTGGGTCAGACGATGAGGGCTTGACCCTGTTCTGAGAACACAGTCTGTACTGAACGTATCAACCATCAGATCCGGTTCTTCCGGGCCGGGATCTGCCGATCACGTTCAGGAGGACACCGTGAACCCCATCATCGATTTCTTCCAAGGTCTCGCCGCTCAGGTTCCTGACCTGTTTCAGCCATTCATCATCGCGGCTGCCGGGGCGATCCCCTTCATCGAAGGTGAGATCTCCTCGATCATCGGAGTCTGGGCCGGGATGAATCCCGTACTAGCCGGCATCGCCGGGGCCGTCGGCAACTTCATCTGCGTCACCGTCGTCGTGCTCCTCGGAGCTCGGGCCCGCCGCGCCGTCGTGAATCGTCAGAGCGAAAAACGAGAGCTCGCGGCCGTCGGGGCAGGCGGGTTCGCCGACGCCGCGACGGCTGAGCCTGCGCAGTCGACCGCTGCAACCGATCGGTCAGGGATCGATGCTCCCGTCGGCCCATCGTCGATTGATTCTCCCGCCGCTGCCACCGCAGGTGACACGGTGACGGAGGGCCACCTCGGTGAAGGCGGGAAGCCCGAGTCCAAGGGGCGGGTCAAGTTCAAGAGGTTCCTCACCCGCTTCGGCGTTCCCGGTGCGAGCCTGCTCGGGCCGCTGGCGATTCCCACCCAGATCACCTCGACGATCCTCGTCAGTGCCGGTGTGAAGACCTCGTGGATCCTGCTGTGGCAGGGCATCGCGATCATCGCCTGGACGACCCTGACCACGCTCATCGCCACCGGTTCGCTCGCCCTGCTTGGAGGCTGAGGCTGAGCGCCGGCGGAGAGATCGTCCGTGATCGGGTGCATCCGCTTCCGTTTGTCGGCGCGATCGTGGATCTGGGATCGTACAATGGGATGAATGTCTGATACCGGGAGAACCCACACCTCGTCGCTGGCCGTGCTCGGTGCGCTGCTATTCGTCACCGCCCGCAGCCTCGATTCCACCGGCGCGCCGGGGATCCCCGCGAGCGCCGACCCGGCGAAGCTCAGTCCCAGCGACCGGGAGACCCTCGCGGAGGTGGAGTCCGCACTGACCGTCCAACTCGAGAACTCAGGGACGTCCGTGACTTCCACCCTCGCCGAGGTGGCTGCAGCAGTTGCGTACGTCCGCGGCCGGGCGGAGGTCCCAAGTCTGACCGCGAGCGGGTACGACAAGCTGCGCAAAACGGTGCTCGACGGCCTCGGAGCGACCTCAGCGCAGGGGGCGACCATCTGGCCGCCGACCAGTCAGACCGCGGTGCAGAGGTTCGGGTCCTGGAACGAAGCGCTCAAGGCGGCGGGGCTGGCGACGAACAAAATCGGCCGAGCCAAGGGGCAGCTGCGCTTCGACTCAGCAGCGTACGACAAGGCGATTGCCGAATTCCTCGCCGACTGCGAATCACGCGGGACCGCCGCGACCTACAAGGCTTACACCGAATACGCCGCCGAGCATAAGGGCGAGGTGCCCTCGGCCGCGGCCGTCCGGAAGTTCTACGGAAGCTGGAATTCAGCGCTCGCCGCGGTGGAGTGAGGTGCGGATCAGCGACCGTGCATCTTCCCTCCGACCGCTCACGCAATGCGATGCGCGGTCGACGGTAACTTGAGCGCTCGGTGGCTCAACACTCCTGGCATCACCGGCCAGCGGCGAAGGCCTCCAGCCGGTTGCACGCCGTGTTGATGGTCTCGTCCGACACCGCGAAAGTCAGACGCAGGTAGCCTTCGCCGGCCGGGCCGAAGGCCGAACCGGGGATGGTCGCGAGATTGTGCTTCTCGAGCAGCTGGGTCGCCAGTTCCCAAGAGTCCAATCCCCACTCGGACACATTCACCCAGGCATAGAACGTCGCCGCCGGGCGCAGCAGACTCAAGCCCTCGATGGCGTTGATGCGCTCGACCATGAGCTCACGCCGCCTGGCATACGAAGCGACCATCTCATCGACCGCGGTCTGCGGTCCCTCGATTGCGGCGACCGCTGCCTCCTGGACGAACCCGGGCAGACTCGAGGTCAGGCCCTCCTGCAGCAGTGCCATCGGCGCGATGAAATCTTGCGAACCGATGACGAAACCGCACCGCCAACCGGTCATCGCATAGGTCTTCGAGAAGCTGCCGATGGCCAGGAACCGATCGAACTCCGCCCCCACCTCGGCGGTGGATGGTTTCACCTCGGCGATGGATGTGAAGACGGCATCGTCGAAGACCATCTCGTCATAGACCTCATCGGAGATGACGGTGAACCCGTGCTCATCGGCCAGCGCAGCGATCTGCTCGAGGTCGGCCCGATCCATGACCGAACCCAAAGGGTTCGACGGACTGTTGATGATCACGGCCGCGGTCTTGTCCGTGATAGCGGCGCGGACATCCTCGGCGCGGAGCTTGAAATCGTTGTCCTCGGTGACGGGCACAGACACGGCGACCCCGCCAAGGCGGTGCACCTGACCCATGTAGTTGGGGAAGCTCGGGTCGGGAATGATGACCTCATCCCCTGGGGTGACAGTGACGTCGAGGGCGAAGGTGAGCGCTTCCATCGCGCCGAAGGAGACCATGACGTTCTCGGGGGCGATGCTGCGATTCCACCGATTCGAGTACTTCCGGGCGATCGCCTGCCGCAGTTCGGGGATGCCTGCATTGGCGACGTAGCGGGTGTTGTCGTTCTCGATCGCGCGGATGCCGGCCGCCTTGATGTGCGTCGGAGTGGTGAAGTCCGGCTCGCCGACGGTGAGCTTCACGGCATCGGGGAAGTCAAGGGCGAGGTTGAACATCTTGCGGATGCTCGAGGCGGGGTAGGAAGCGGCCATGGGGGAGATGCGAGGGTGCGTGTCCGTCATGCTGTCAGTGTCCTCCTGTCGTTCGGGTGCGGGATGAGCCGGTCACGAGGCGAGACCGGGGCGGCCGTGCGTTCACCATGCGCTGCTCCACCTTGGTTCGATATCCAGCTTGGTGAAACTGCGCCGGCTTGGTCCCTGCACCGAGCTGATGCAGTTTCACCGATCTGGTGGAGCTGGTAGGACTGGTGGAGCCCCGCCCCGCTTACTCGTGCAACCCCGCCAGCCGGGACCCGAACCGGGCGAGCAGGCTCGTCTTCTTCGCCCCGGTCGCTGACTCCCACGCATCGGCGAGGCCGAAGATCTTGTACATCGACCGGATGCCCAACCAGCGAATCGGTTCGGGCTCCCACTGTCCGGAGAAGTGGTCGTTCCACGGCAGCCCGGTCAAGGGCGTCGATGCCCCGGCGGCCCGATCGAGCAGGGTCTTCGCCGCCAGATGAGTCGCCGTCACCCCGTGCCCGGCATAGCCGCGGGCCACCCCGATGCGCTGTGTCGGGTCGAAGAAGATGCCGGCGCACCAGTCTCTGGTCACCCCGAGCGCACCGCGCCAGGCATGCGCAACCTCGAACTCGAGGTCCGGGAAGAGCGAGGACAGGCGCCCGGCCAACAGGTCGACCACCTCGGCGGGGACCTCACCGTCACCGGGCAGGCCCGACCGGAAAGCATAAGGCGCCCCACGGCCGCCGAGCGCGATCCGGCCATCAGCCGTGCGCTGGGCATAGATGAACGTGTGCGCCGTGTCGCCGAGGCATTCGCGCCCCTCCCAGCCGATCGACGCCCACGCGTCGCCCGGCAGCGGCTCGGTTGCGATCATCGACGAGAACACCGGGATGACCTGCCGTCCCTGCAGGCCCGGCAGGTCGCCGCCGACCGTGTCCGAATACCCCTCGAGACACACGAAGATCGTGTCCGCGTGCACCGGCCCGCGGTCCGTGGCGACCGAATTCTTTCGGATATGCCTCGCCGAGGTGGCCTCACAGATGGTCACGCCCTGTTCCCTGAGCACGTGGCCGAGTCCCCGGGTGAGCAGTGCAGGATCGATGGCGGCGGTACCGGGGAAGTAGAGGCTGCCGAGCGCCCCGTCGACGTTGATGCGGGCACGAGTCGCCTCGGCGTCGAGGAACTGCATATCCTCGGGCCCGTATCCGAACTGCTCATTGCCGGCCTCAAGATCGCGCAGCCGGGACAAGCCGGCCTCCGATTGAGCGATGTCGATATGACCGCCGCGGACTTGGTGGGCATCGATGCCCTCGGTCTCGCAGACGTCGAGGACCTCGTCGATGGAGTCGAAGAGTGCCGACTGGAATGCGCTGACGCTGGCCACGCCGTCGAGCCCCGCCGAGCCGACCGGCCCGGTGGGATCGTCCTTCCGGGCACGGTCGACCGCCTCGGCGAACTTGGTGCGATTGCCCGGCAGCAGGGTAGAGAGCCATCCGCCGTTGCGACCGGATGCGCCGTAGCCGATGTGGCGGGCCTCGATGATGGTGATCGCCCAATCGGGGTGGGCCTGCCTGGCGTAATAAGCCGACCATAGGCCGGTCAGCCCGCCGCCGACGATGACGAGATCTTGTTTCTCGCGCGGCAACGGGGCGGGGTCGACGTCGTCGGCGGGGGAGGCCGCCAGCCAGTGCGAGGCTTCACCATTGAAGTAGGACACAGATCATCTCCTGTACTCGAGGCGGACCATGCGGTCGCCTACGAAAACAGTTCTATCTCACGCTCAAGGTGAAGTAAATAGTTGCGCCGCTTTGTATCGAGTGCTGAAACGAGCTCGTCAGCCTACTGATTTCTTCGTCACGGCGGTACTTGGGTGGCTGCGCTGATTACACTGTTCGCATGAGCGCAATGGAGCCGATCGACACCCACGAATTCCCACTCAGCCACGAACCGATCGAGGACTGGCAGAAGGTCTCGCCCGCCTCGGCGGGAGGGCCCGACGCGGTTGGATCGGTGGGGCTGGAAGGGGCGACATCCTCGGCGGGGGAGGCGAGTGTGACGACGAGACTCGCCGAACTCGGCACCATCGGCGGCGCGCAGAGCCGAGGGAGTCGGGAAAACGTCATGGGCGCGGATCCTCTTCGTTGAGTAGTGTCGAAGACAGCCCGCACGGACGAAAGGGATCGACGATGATCGACGTGGCATACTCGCGCGACCTCATCATGATCGGCGCGATCTTCGGCCTCGCCGCGTTCATCTGGTCAGGCTGGGCACAGGCAGCACCGCCCAGAGCACTGGTCTGGAGGCTCGTGCTCGCCGGTCTCGGAGTCGCGGGCCTCACACTCGCAGTGCCGAGCATTCTCACCGCCATCGGCAACTGGTCGGAACCCAGCGCTTTCACCACTTGGGTTCAAGGGTTCGTCGCAACACCTCTGAACGAGAGGTAGCTGCTATGGCCCGCAGCGGGAAACCAACCACGCCCACGAAAGTCAAAGCCTTGTTCTGGGATCAGATCCGGGCTGGACTCAACATCGAAGAAGCCGCCGAAACTATCGGCGCGTCGGCACCGTCATGCCGCGTGTGGTTCCGTCACCGTGGAGGTGTGAAACCACCACGCGGATACGGACACTCCACCCGCTACCTCACCCTCGACGAACGCGAAGACATCGCGATCTACACAGGTCAGGGTCGCGGTGTGCGCGACATCGCCCGACGACTCGGTCGTCACCCGTCGACAATCAGTCGGGAACTGGCCCGCGCACCCCGCGCTCCCGAGGCAGTACGGCCGAGCCGACCGGCATATCGGGCCAGTGTGTCCCAGGCCGATGCCGACCGGAAACGACACCGACACCGGCCCGGGAAACTCGCGACGAATCTTGCTCTACGTCGTGAAGTCCAGGCACGATTAAAGCTCAACCATAGTCCCGAGCAGATCGTTCACCGGTTGTGTGAGGACTTTCCCGAGGATCCGGAGATGCGGGTGTCACACGAAACGATTTACCAGTCTCTCTACGTCCAGGGACGCGGTGGGCTCAAACGCGAACTGGCCACACATCTACGCACCGGCAGGAGCCTGCGCAAACCACACCGGACGAGCGAGGAACGCCGGGGTCGGATCCCGAACATGGTCAACATCTCCCAGCGTCCCAAAAGTGTCGAGGACCGGGCAGTACCGGGCGATTGGGAAGGTGATCTCATCATCGGCACGGTCGAGTCCGGATCCGCGATCGGGACGCTGGTCGAGCGTGCCACCGGGTTCACAATGCTGTTGCATTTGCCGGGTCGACACGGTGCCGAAGAGGTCGCTGACGCGATGATCGCGAAGATGGGAGATCTGCCGGATCAGTTGAAGCGGTCCCTGACCTGGGACCAAGGAAGCGAGCTCAGTGATCATGGGCGTATCAGCGAGGTCACTGGGTTAGATATCTACTTCTGTGACCCTCACTCGCCGTGGCAGAGAGGCACAAACGAGAACACGAATGGTCTGTTGCGGCAGTACTTCCCCAAGAGCACGAACCTGCGTAAATGGGGGCCGGGATACCTCGACAAAGTTGCTGCTGAGCTCAATGGTCGACCACGCAGACGTTTGGGGTGGGCGACACCTGCTGAGGCACTCGATAAGCTGTTGTCTGAACACGGTCAATCACCGGGTGTTGCAACGACAGCTTGAAACCGCCTTCCTGGCTGTAGATGAAAGGCACCGCCCGGGGCTTCCTGGCTGGCAGCAGACCGCTCGGGATGACCGGGACCTCGATACCGTTGGCGTTGAGGTAGGCCGCGAAGCGGCGCACCAACGACAGGCGCGTTGCCCACCACGAGGGGTGCGCGTCTGGATTGAGTCGCGCCCATGTCACCGCCTCGTCGAGGCTGAAGGTCTGCGTCTGTCCTCGGGCCACGAGCCAGGTGCAGAACAGCCCAACCTGCCGCTCGATGTCGTTGAGCTGAAACCCGAGGGAACGGCGCATCACCAGGTAATCGTCCAGGCGGTCCCGCAGCGTCGGATCCTGTGTCATCATCGCGGAACCTGCCCGAATGGGACGACCAGCTCGCGCAGCGACGTCAGATCGACTTTGGCGTAGGCCATCGTGGTGACGGTGTATGCATGGCCTAACAGCTCTTTGGCTTCGGCCAAGGTGCCGCCGGTGGCCAGGACGTCCATCGCAGCGGTGTGCCGCAGCCGGTGCGCGTAGATCGGATCGATCCCCGCTACGCCCGAGAGCCGTGCGACGATCCCCGATATCGCTGAGGTCATCATCATCCCGCGCGGTGCCTTCATCCTCACGAACACTGCCCGGTCCAAAGCGACCGGTCGAAGCCGTAGCCACGCTTCCAGGGCCTGGCCCACGTCGATCGGGATTGGCAGCCTGTGCTCGCGGCCCTTGCCAGTGACCTTGAGCAGTCCGTTCGCCCAGTCGATGTCGTCGAGGCTCAAGCGGGCGACCTCCCCGGCACGCAGGCCCAACCGCACCAGGATCATCACGACCGCACGGTCTCGGGCCCCGATCGCGGTGGCTGGATCACACACCGCCAGCAGCGCTGTAACCTGTTCGGCGCTGACGCCTCGTGGCAGTCCATGCCGGGTCCCGGGAGGCTTGAGGATCCCGGGAGCCAGGTCCCGGTCCAGGTGGCCGGTGCTCAACGCCCACCGCAGCAGGCATCGAACCGCATCGACGATATGCGCACGCGAAACCAGGCCGTAGCCACGACCACGCTCAGCGACGTAGGCGTTCACGACCGGCGCGTCGAGCCGGCCCCACTCCACGTTCCCGTCTGGCACCATGATCACATCCAGGAGCCCGGCAGCGTAATGACAACGGGCAGCAATGGTCTTCTCGGCCAAACCACGCTGGTCGCGCATCCACGAAGCCCACTGCGCGACTGCCGCCTGGGCCGGCGTCATCGGACCAACGGCGGCATCGATCAAGGCCAGATAGCCGGCATCGACCAGGAACCGGCGCATCGTGCTCATCGAATGCTTCACCGTGGTGCACACGAAGTCGCGTGAACGCTCCGCGACGATGAACCGGTCCAGCAACTCCTGGCTGAGGTCGTCGGCCTCGGCGCCTACCTGCTGCATCCACAAGCTCAGGCGGCCCAACAGGTTCAGGATCCCTGCTGAGGTCCCCGGCGTGTACCCCTGTGCGGCCAGCCATGCCGAGCATTCGGCAAGCATCTTTGGTGCCAAGGGGCCCACCGGTACCCGCGGAATCCGATCCGCGTATGGCCGGGCCGTCGGCGATCTCTTCGTCACGAACCTCACCTCCAGACATTTTCGTGTCTGAAGCATGATCGCGACTACCCGACTATGCCGACCTTTCAGGCCTCAGAAGTGCCGATGACCCGCACCAGCACAGATGCGATCGGCATAGTCCGGAGGTCGGCATAGGATCTGACCTACGTCCGGACCGAGTCCGGGTGGGTCTACCTCGCCTTCATCCTGGACGTGTTCGCCAGGATGATCGTGGGCTGGCAGACCTCGACCCGGATGTACACCGACCTGGCCCTGGATGCCCTGAACATGGGCCTATGGACCCGTCAACGTGCAGGTCAGAACGTCTCGCCGTCGTCCTCAGCGAAGAACGCGCCGTCACAGGACCCCGACAGCCCTGAACCCGTCGTCAGTGACATGTCGCTGACCGCGAACACCAACAACGACAAGCCTGAACAGAACACGGCTCCAGATAACGCTGAACTCGCTCTACAAGGCAGAGTTGATCCACCTCGACGGGCCCTGGGCCGGCCGGGACGACGTCGAGGCCGCGACCGCGGACTGGGTCCACTGGTTCAACACCGAACGCCTCCACTCCATGCTCGACTACCAGACCCCTGCCGAGATCGAGGCCGCTCATTTCGCCGAGAACCAGACCATCGCCAACGCAGCCTAAATACTGAACAACCGTTCAGCCTCAACAAAACCCGGGACTTGACATACCGCATTCGTCCGGCTGGTGGGTGATGACCCTGTCGGGGTCCGCGACCTGGGACAGGGTGCGGCCCTTGTGGCCGGGTTGGCCGCCCGAGGACCGGCCGGTGCGCTTGCGCCTCGACTTCGGGGCCGGCTTCTCGTAGCCCTCACTGGCAGGGGGCTTGTCCGAGTTCCGCGGGCTCTTCCCCAGCCGGGCCTCCAACTGCGCCACCCGCACCGCCAACACCTCGTTGAGCTTGTGCATCTCGGCCACCTGGGCTCGATGCGACTCCTGCAGTTCAGCAAGCTGCGCCCGATGCGTCTGCTGTGATTCGGCCATCAAGGCCCGCAGCTGAGTAGTTACATCGATTGTAGATTCGTGCTGCACCGAGGGATCTCCGAAATAGTCGTTCGTCGCAAAGACCTCACGCGTCGCGGCTACTTTTCCGGCCACCCCCAGATTCTGCTCCAGCCTGACGTAGTCGTCGTGCAACCACTCCTGATCACGGTTACTGTGCATGCGCGCTGCGTGGTCATGGCTCGAAGGATCCACCAGCGAGAAGTAACACAGGTCGGCACGCATAGCCGAGCGAGCGCGCGCCGTAATGGCTTCCAGGATCTCGTTTGGAACCAACAGGTCCGAGATATCAGAGAGAGTCTCGTAAAGTGCATTCGGCTCGGTGTCCTGCGGGGTCTGCGACAATTCGCCATCCATCATGCCCGTCCACCACCATTCTCTGCCTGCTCCACGTCTGCCGGGCCCTCGGGTTGGCGAAGTGCGGGAGGAACTTCGCCAACCGGAATGCCTATTTCGCTTGCGGTGGCGCCCAAGCGGCTGAGACGCCATGCTTGGCCCACTCATCGACGACAAGTTCGGCCCTTGCACCAATCTTGATCTCATCCAGCTTCCCGGTCCAGCGGCCCGCGATGCGAATGCCAGGCTCCACATCGACGAGCACGGTCCCGGCGGGCAGGCGATCGAGGTAGCCCGGATGGAAGGCACGGTAGGCGATCGAGAAGCTCGCGATCGTGCCCGTTTGAAGGACCTGGACCCAAATGAAGTCGCTGGACTGGCAATTGCGGCAAAAGGGTCGGGGCGGCCACTGCTGGGTATCGCACGCCGCGCACTGCCGAATGAGAAGTTCACCGTTCGCAAGAGCACTCAGATAGGGGGCGAACAGCGGGTCCTCAGCATTCAGCGGGAGAGGAAGGTTGGCGACCTCCCCCTTGACTGTGGCTGTCAGTTCCTGATTCATCTCTTGTTCCTTCCTCAGTTGTGCAGTACGAGTGCTGAGCCGTCACCGAAATCGCCGTACCCGGTGACGAGGCCGAGCTCGGCACCGGGTACCTGCCGCTCATCGGCTTCTCCACGCAGCTGCCGGACCGCCTCGACTACGTGGTTCATCCCCGCAACATGCGCTTCGGACATCAGACCACCGTGCGTGTTGATCGGAAGCTCGCCCCCGAGCGCGGTATGACCGTCCTTCACAAAATCGGGGGATTCCCCTCGACCACAGAAGCCCATCTCCTCGAGTTGGCGCAGGACAATGAAACTGAAGCAGTCGTAGAGTTCGGCGAAGTCGAAATCCTTGGGCTCAACTCCTGCCATCTCGAAAGCGCGCGGTGCAGCTCGCCCAATCCCCATGTCCAGCAGGTCGGGGCGGTTCAGCAGATCGTCGGGTGAGTCTGCATGCCCCTCCGCGCCACCAGCGATGTAGATGGGGCGACGGCTAGTGTTCGCCGAGGACGCCGAGGAAACTACCACAGCCGCAGCGCCGTCCGTCTCTAGCGAGACATCGAACTTCCGGAAGGGCTCAACCAGCAATGGGCTGGCATAATAGTCGTCCCGCGTCATAGGCCGATCCCTCATAAACGCGTGTGGGTTGAGGTGCGCATGTGCACGTGCTGTCAGCGCCACGGTCGCCATGGCATCTCGGTCTATGTTGTAGTCGTGAATCCACCGGTTGGCATGGAAGCTGTACCACTGCATGGGCGCCAACAGGCCGAGGGGGGCCTCGAGATTCTCTCGCAGCGCCTTACCGGGGACGTTCACGACTGTGGGACGGTCGGAGACCTCACTCAGGCGGGACGGACTGCTGAATGCATTCCACCCCGTGACGACGACCACTCGGCTCGCTACACCTGTCGCCACTGCCAACGCAGCGTTGAAGACGGCAGCAGCGGGGGAAGCGCCTCCGATATGCACGTGAGCGTGGTATTTCAGATCCCTGATGCCGAGCGCGTTGATGAAGTCCTCATTGGTGGGCTCATCGCGCCAGCCCATGACGACGCCGTCGATGCTTGCGGAGTCGATCTCGGCGTCTCTACAGGCGGCGATGGCCGCGCTCAGACTCTGCTCGATTTCGGTTCGGTGCGTGCCTCGAGTGTACTCGGTGTGCCCCACGCCGATGATCGCGGCCTTGTCTTTGATGCTGATTGTGTCCACTCCTAGTCCCTCCTGATTGTGAATGGCATGCGTGCGTGAGTATGGCAACCCCATTTGGCCCTATTGTGATGCTTTGATTCGGCCCCATTCCGGGGTGTGTTGATTGGTGTTCACCGTGGGTGGCTGACGCCGGCATTGGGTGGTGGGGTCGGGTTGGTTAGCTCAGGGCACGGTCACGGGTCCGTCGCCATGCGATCGATCCGCTGTGCTCACCCAGGTCGTCGAACACCGCCTCCATCCGCTGGCCGCACGTCAGATCTTCCGGATCCTCACCGACGTACCTGCCGATGACCTGGATCCCATCCTCGACCTCGACGACGCCGTACAGCAACTGGTCCTTAAACCAGGGGTGAAAGGGTCGGTACATCACCGTGTAGGTGTAGACCTCGCCGGTGGTTGGCACATGGCGCCGCACGAAACTGGAGCCTTGACGGTGTCCGCAGAGCTCGCACGGTGGCCACTGACGCGTGTCGCACTCGGTGCACTCTCGTACCGTGAGGCGCCTCTCACGTAGACTGTCGAAGTACTGCTCAGCTCATAGAGCGGGTTGTCGGGAAGAAGCGGCGCGGGAGGCGCCACCCTGATGGTGGTTGTCGTATCCATGTCTCGTCTTCTCCTTCGTCACGGGAATCCCGTGTATGGCTGGCCGGTCAGTTGCGCAAGAGGACGACGGAGCCGTCACTGAGGTCTCCGTACCCGGTCACGAGCCCGATGTGCGCATCGCTTACCTGAGCGTCGCCAGCCTCACCGCGGAGTTGTGAGACGGCTTCGACGACGTGGTTCATGCCTACGACGTGTGCCTAGGAGAGCGGTCCGCCGAGCGTCTTGATCAGCATCTCGCCACCGAGGGCAATACGACCCCCGCTGACGAAGTCGGGCGACTCTCCTCTGCCGCAGAAGCCCACCTCCTCGAGCTAACGCAGCACAACGAACGTGAAGCAGTCGTAGATCTCGGCGAAGTCCACTTCTTCGCGGCGAACACCGGCCATGTCAGCGCCCCTGCCAGCGCGGCGGGCGCTTCTCGGCAAAAGCCCGTGCACCCTCCTTGGCGTCGGCGGACGCGTTGATGACGTCCGTGATCTCGCGTTGCCGCTCCCAGATCTCTGCCGTTGACCACGTCGGGTAGTCGACGATCACGCGCTTGCTCGCGACGATTGCCAGCGGACCGTTGCCCCCGATCCGGGCCGCCAGGGCCTTGGCTGCGATGAGCGCTTGGCCGTCCTCCGTCACCTCGTTCACCAGGCCGAGCTGGTACGCCCGCTCGGCCGTCATCATGTCGCCGGTCAGCGCCAGCTCCATGGCGACGTTCCGGGGGATCCGCTCGGGCAGTCGGTGCAGGCCACCGGCGGCTGCCGTGAGACCGCGTTTGACCTCCGGGATCCCCAGCTTGGCACCCTGACCGGCGACCACGAGGTCGCAGGCGAGCACCACCTCGCACCCGCCCGCGAGGGCGTAGCCCTCCACCGCCGCGATGAGGGGCTTGCGTGGCAGAGCCTCCGTGAGGCCGACGAAACCTCGACCAGGGAGGCTCGGGTCCTCACCGCGTGCTGCGAAGGCCTTGAGGTCCATGCCGGCGCAGAAGTTGCCACCCGCGCCGGTGATGATGCCAACCGTCAGGTCACGGTCGACGTCCAGCTCGTCGAGCGCCCGTGCTATCCCCTCGGAGGCCGACCGGGTGACAGAGTTGCGGGCGTGCGGTCGGTTGATCGTGATCACGAGGACCCCGTCCTCGCGGTCGACCAGCACCTCGTCTTGGCTTTCCATCGGGACCCCGGCGCGGTTATCGGCGACGTTCGTCATCATGTCTCCCTTCGCTTGAGCTGGTTCGGGGGTGCGCTCCCCCCCCCCCGTCGGCTGCGGGGCGCAGGCGTTCGATCTGATGTCCTTGGCAGCCGAGCCATCAACTTGTCACGGCTGCGACGCGGTCATACTCCGTGGCAACCATACCGGTAAGGCGGCCCCGGATGAGCTCAGCCGCCTCGGACGCGATCCTCTCGATGAGCCCGCAGACGGTCGGGGCGTCGTGGATGAGGCCTTGGACCTGCCCCATGGTCCAGATGCCCAGCTCGGGGTCGCCCTCCTCGTACACCCGACGGCCCCGGGCCCCGGGCCCCGGCGACGAGATCGCGCACCTCCTCGAACTGTGCTCCCGTGTAGAGCCTCGTGATCGCCTCGCGGCTGATGCCGTTAGTGGCCACGCGACTGGTGTTGCGCAGCGTTCGGGAGATGAGTTCTGTGTCGCGCTCGTTCGTCCCGACGATCCGCTCCTCGACGCGTTGGCGGATCGGCGCCTCGACGGTCGCCATGAAGCGGGTGCCCATGTTGATGCCGTCCGCGCCGAGTGCCAGCGCAGTCACTAGGCCGTGGGCATCGGCGAAGCCGCCGGAGGCGATGAATGGGATGCTCAGCTCCTCGGCCCCCCGTGGGATGAGCACGAGCCCCGGGACGTCTTCCTCGCCCGGGTGCCCGGCGCACTCGAAGCCGTCGATGCTCACGGCGTCGAGTGCCGACGCGCTGGGCCTTGAGGGCGTGGCGCACGCTCGTGCACTTGTGGATGACCTTGACCCCAGCGGGTCGGAAGACTTCGACGTGGTCGGTGGGGTCGTTGCCGACGGTCCCGACGATCGCCCGCCGGTACACCGCGTTGGGTTGATGGCGGGCAGGATGGTGAGGTTGACGCCGAAGGGATGGTCCGTCATGTCTCGGGTGCGGGCGATCTCCTTGACCAGAGCCTCCGGGGTTGGCTGGGTCAGCGCGGTGATGAAACCGAGCACACCGGTCTCCGCGACGGCGGAGACGATTTCCGCCCGCCAACCCACTGCATACCGCCCTGGGCGATGGGGCACCTGATCAGGCTCGATACCCGCTGGTCGGCCTGTCGCGTGCAGAATCCGCTTGGCACCGGCCTCCGTCCCGATCGGGATGTCGCGCACGCCCATCTGCCACTGGACCTGCGCTAGAGGCAGACCGCCGACGAACCCCTTGTTCATTCCGAAGGCATGCAGGGAGCGGTCGCCCGGGTGCAGGCCGTTCACATAGAAGGCGTGCGCACCCATCTCGTTCCAGACCTGCTGGTCGGACCAGGTGAGGCCCACGTAAGAGGGGCTACCGGTCGTGCCGCTGGATGCTTGGATCTGGACGGTGTCCTCTGCAGCTGCTGCTCGATGCCAGCCCAGCGGTGGCTGTTGGGCCGGGCTCTCGCGGAGTTCCTGCTTCTCGGTGAACGGGAATCGGGTCAGGTCCGGTACCGATTCGACGCACTCCAGGGGGACGCCGCTCTCCTCAGACCTGCGTCGATGGAATTCGCTGTGCCGACGGAGATACGCCATCTGCTCCCTCAGCCGCCGACTCTGCACGGCCTGGACCCGCTCCGGCGACCATGACCCGGCCTCGCTCCAATGGCCGGCTAAGTGAGGAGCACGCATGGCAGCCGTCACTGCCCGGCCCTTGACCCGCCGCCACCGGTCATCTGCTCGACCAGCGCCGACCGGCCGAGGGAACTCACGGCACGTTCGCGCAACCGGAACTTCTGCACCTTGCCTGAAGTCGTCGTGGGCAGCTCCTCCGGCGAGAGGAACAGCACCGAGTGCGGAACCTTGTGCCGGGACAGCCGTTCGCCCACGTACCCCCGTAGATCTTCCGGATCGACCGTAGCCCCGGCGCGCGGCACGATGAACGCGACCCCTATCTCGCCGCTGCGCTCGTCCGGGACCCCGACGACGAAAGCCTGCTCCACGGCTTCGTGGGTACAGAGCATGTCCTCAATCTCCCGCGGGATGATGTTCTCGCCGTTGAGCTTGTAGAGGTCCTTGCTGCGGCCGGTGAGCTCGATCAGACCGTCGGGATGGATCCGGCCGAGGTCGCCGGTCCGCAGCCAGCCGTCCTTGTCGATGACCTCGGCCGTCTCGATGGGCATGGCGTAGTACCCCCGCGTGACGGTGTTGCCGCGGCAGGCCAGCTCGCCCTCGGCGCCCTCGGGCAGGTCCTCCCCGGTCATCGGGTCCACCGTCTTGTACTGGGTGTTGGCGCCGCCGAACTCTTCGAGCCCGCCGGGCCCCCCGGGGAGGACGGCACCGACGCGGCTGGACACCACCTGGACCGGGTCCCCGGGCCGGGTCTCCACGGTGGCGGCGCTAACCTCGGTCATTCCGTAGCCGGTGTGCACCTCCTCCAGCCCGAAGACATCCTTCGCCTTCTCCCACAGCCACACGGGGGCCGGGGCTGAGGCGCAGAAGAGCGAGCGGAGGGCGGGCATGTCCATGCTGTCCAGCTCCGGCTGTTTGAGCAGCGTAAGGAGGATGGTGGGGACGAAGAGCGCCTCGGTGGCCTGCTTGCCCGCCATCAGCCGCAAGGCCTGCGCGGGGTCGAACTGCACCTGCGGAATGATCGCGCCGCCGACGATCATGGCGCCGAGTAGGCCCTCCACGTAGCCGAAGACGTGGTATAGTGGAATCGGGACGAACAGCCGCCAGCCGTCTTCGTAGCCCCGCCCGTAGGCCGTAGACATAGCGCTGCGCCACAGCATATCATGGGTCAGCATCGCACCCTTGGGCCGGCTCGTCGTGCCCGACGTGAAGAGGATGTCGGCAACCTCGTCCGGGAAGGCCGACTCCTGCTGGCGCTGCCAGACGTCCTCCGGCGGCACGGACGCCGCCAGCTCCACGACGTCGGCGTAGGTGCGTGGCACGGCCTCGCTGTCCGTGCCGGTGGGGAGCACGACCACCTCGCGCAGGCGGGGCAGCCCGTCCTGACTGCCCGAGCGCCACCCGGGCGCGATCTCGTCCAGCTGGGCCAGGTAGTCCTGATCCCGGTAGCGGTCCATGGTGATGAGACAGACCGAGTCGGACTGCCGCAGCAGGTAGGCGTTCTCGTCGGCCTTCAGGCCGAAGTTGAGCGGCACGGCCACCGCACCGATCCGCGCCAGGGCCAGCCGGATAATGATGTACTCCGGGTAGTTCGCCATGATCATCGCGACGTGCTCGCGGCGCCGGATGCCGAGCGCCAGGAGGCCGGCGGCCACGGACTCGGAGGCCTTGGACACCTCCGAGTAGGACCAGTCGCGGGCCTCTGTCATGACCAACGGACGGTCGGCGTAGCGTTCGACGAGCCGGTCGAAGCGGTCGGCGAGTGTCAGCCGCTCCCACGGGGAGTACTCGGCGGTCAGAGTCTGCTGGATGCTGGCGAGATTCACGAGCGGCTACCTCCGTATGATTTCGGAAGGCCCAACGAGTGTTGGGCCACGTGGTTGAGGACCATCTCCCGGCTCACCGGCGCGATCCGCAAGAGCCTGGCTAGGCCCCAATAGGGGGCGAGGGCGTATTCACTGGCCAGGCCGTTCCCGCCGTGCATCTGGATTGCCTGGTCCACGCACCGCAGGGCCGCCTCGGCGGCACTGTACTTCGCCATGTTGGCGGCTTCGGAGGCGTCCACCCCCGCGTCGTGCAGGCCGGCGGCCTTCCACATCATCAGGCGGGCCAGCTCCAGCTCGATCTTGGCGGCGGCCAGCGGGTGCGACAGGCCCTGATGGGTGCCGATCGGTGCACCCCACACCGAGCGTTCCAGGCCGTAGCGGGCCGCCTGCTCCAGGGCGTAGCGCCCGATCCCGGTCTCGACGGCCGCCCCGGTGATCCGCTCGGGGTTGAGTCCCTGGAAGACCGAGCGGAAGCCGCCGCCCACATCGCCGACGACCGCCTCGGGTGGAAGGGCCACGTCGTCGAAGTGCAGCGTGAACTGTTTCTCCGGTGCAGCGATCTCCATCGGGATCAGCGTCTTCTGCAGGCCGGGGGCATCCACCGGGACGATGAAGAGCGAGGTGCCCAGCGGCTGGCCGGACTCGTCACGCGTCGCCGCCACCACGAGAATGCCGGCAGCCTCGTCGACGCCGGAGATGTAGTACTTGGTGCCGCGCAGCGTCCAGCCGTCGGGGCCGCAGGTTGCGGTCGTCGTGATGGCATGGGTGTTGGAGCCGGCGTCGGGCTCGGTGACGGCGAAGGCCATCTTGATGGAGCCGTCGGCGAGACCGGGCAGCCATGTCTCCCGCTGGGCGGTGGAGCCGAAGCGCGCGAGGACGGTGCCGCAGATCGCGGGGGATACCATGAGCATGACGAGCGGGCAGCCAGCTGCCGCGGTCTCCTCGACCACTGCCGTCAACTCGGTGATCCCGCCGCCGCCGCCCCCGTACTCCTCCGGGATGCTCACCCCGAGGAAGCCGGGCTCAGCCAGCGCAGCCCAGAGCTCGTCGGTCTTCTGACCGTTGCGCGCCGCTGAGAGGAAGTACTCCGGGCCGAAGTCGGCGGCCACCGATGCCACCGCGTCCCTCAGCAGTGAAAGCTCGGACGATTCTCCGTACGGCAATGTTCATCTCCTCGTTCATCTCCTCGGTTCATCTCCTCGGCGACCTGTGCCGCGTTCAGCCGCAGGTGACCGTGTGCGACGAAGATCCCGTCCCCTTCCCGGCGATCGGAGTCTCATCCACCGCTGCCCCTCCTCGGGAGCGGCTACTTACGTCGTCCACGCGCTTCGGATTAGAACTCAGGCTCGGCGGTTCTACTCTGTGACACATGTACGATGTGTTGTAGAACACATTAGCGTCGCGAGTACCAACCTGTCAACCCGCCGACGTGCCTCAGTGACTTTGAGCGCGTGGGTGGGGTTGGTGCCTCAAAGACTTTGAGCGCGTAACTCCCAGCAAACGGGAGGAAGCTTGCCTGACATGGAAGGCAAGATCCCGATGACCGCGAGGCGTCACGTCACGAACAAGCTCCACACCGCCTACCGAAAAGCATCCAAGACCGACCGTGGTCGCATCCTCGACGAGGTGATCGCGACGACCGGGATGGGCCGATCCACAGCCAGACGAATGCTCACCGGCCCCGTACTGCCCAACCCGAACGAGCAAGTCGACAAACGTCGCCTGAGACCCAAAACCTACTCCGACGACTCTCGGGCCCTGCTTGAGCATGTATGGGCCCTGATGGGCATGCCGTGCGGAAAGTACCTCGTGGTGATGCTGCCACTGTGGCTACCGCTGTTGGACGAGGCAGGCGACCTCGACCACACCTTCGCCACTCCCGAGACAATCAGGGAACTGGAATCGATGAGCCCGGCAACCATCGATCGTTACCTGTTGCCGGCACGTCAATCGATGCGCCTGCGAGGCATCACAACAACGACGCCTTCACCACTGCTGCGGAACTCGATCGGACTATCAAAGGTCGGCGACGAACCACCGACAGTTCCCGGAGTTATCGAAGCCGATACCGTTGCCCACTGCGGGCCAACGTTCGTCGGGGAATTCGTTCGTACTTTGACGATGACGGACCTGGTCACCGGATGGACCGAGAACGCCTCGATCCGCAACAACGCGGCGAAATGGATCGTTCAAGCAGTGGGCGACCTCCAAGAAATGTTTCCGTTCCCACTCTCGATCTTCGACTCCGACAACGGATCTGAATTCATCAACCACGAGGTCGCTGACTGGCTCCAGGAACGCGATATTGCTCAGACACGTTCGCGTCCCTACAAGAAGAATGACCAGGCTACCGTGGAGTCGAAGAACAACCACATCGTCCGTAAACACGCGTTCTACTGGCGTTATGACACCAGCGAGGAACTGGAGCTGTTGGGACGACTATGGCCGGTGGTATCGATGCTGCTGAATTTCTTCACCCCGACGAAGAAACCTGTGGGATATTCCACTACCGCTGACGGTCGTCGTCGGCGCGTCTATGACAAGCCAGCGACCCCGTGGAACCGGGTCCTCGATTCCGGTCTCCTCACGACACAGCAAACCGAGACTATCCAGGCGCGAATCATTGGCGTCAACCCTGCCGATCTCACTCGCCAGATCAACCAGATCCAGATGAGTTTGATCGAGCTCGCTCAAGGCAAAACCGAGTCGATGGCCGCGGCCCGGCATCTGAACATGGCAGCATTGGAATCGTCGATGAGTCGACTCCAAAGAAGCAAATGATCCGCAAGCCTCGCGCTCACAAGTCGTGAGGCACCACCACAGGCCACGCGCTCACTTCCCACTGAGGCACCTCGGACCCTCTCCGAAAGGAAACCACATCAACTATGGCATCTCATAGAGCGAACTATGACGGCGTGGCGGTAGCAGTGCCGGTAACCGTCCCCTACCAGAGATTCTCTGACCGCCCGGTACATTGGTGGATAGGCAAGGCGCTAAAGGCGCTGGTCGACCAATCAGGGCTTGCCAAAGAGCAGATCGACGGGTTCTCCCTGGCATCGTTCACCTTGGCACCAGACAATCCAGTAGGAGTGGCCCAGCATATGGGAATGTCCCTGCGGTGGGTCGACGGCATATCCCTAGGTGGTGCCTCCGGAGTCGTCGGTCTGCGAAGGGCCGCCAGAGCCGTTCAAGCAGGAGATGCCAACGTTGTTGCCTGTGTAGCCGCTGATGTGAACCAACCAGGTTCTTTCAGGGACCTGGTGACCACGTTCAGTCGCTTTGCCCAGGACGGTGCGTACCCATACGGAGGCGCCGGACCGAATGCGAGCTTCGCCCTGCTGACTGACTACTACATGCGCACTTACGGGGCCACCGCGGAGGACTTTGGAAAGCTGGCCGTATCCCAACGGACAAATGCCTTATCCAACCCCAACGCACTGTTCCGGACCCCATTAACTCTGCAGGATTATGTGGAAGCCCGACCGATTGCCGACCCAATCAAACTTTTCGATTGCGTGATGCCTTGCTCGGGCGCCGACGCGTTCCTAGTCATGCGGGAAGAAATCGCCCGCGACTTGGACATCGGCTATACCCACCTGCGTGGAACCATAGAACGACACAACAGCTTTGAGCACGACCCCGTACAATTCCGGGGCGGGTGGCAGATGGATTCCGACGAGTTGTGGGGCATGGCCGACCTCGGGCCCGACGACATGGATTTCCTCCAGACATATGACGACTACCCGGTAATTTCCATGCTGCAGTTTGAAGATCTTGGTTTCTGTGCCAAAGGGGAGGGCCCCGACTTCGTTCGGCAGAACGAATTCACAATTGAAGGATCCTTCCCCCACAACACCTCCGGGGGACAACTCTCCGTAGGCCAAGCTGGTGCTGCAGGTGGCACCCTTGGAATGGTCGAAGCGCTCAGACAGCTGACCGATATGCCTGCGGGTGCACCAGTAACCGAAGCGAAAGCCGGCCTTGTGTCCGGTTTCGGCATGATCAACTACGACCGCGGACTCTGTTCCGCGGCAGCGATTCTTTCCCGGGAGGGTTCATGAATGCAAATGTCTCGGAAGGCCCCCCGTTAGCTTGTAGGTGGTCTCGGAATCCAAGAGGATGAAGGGGCTGGCCGGTCCGGTCTTTGGACATGATCGTTTACCCCCAGTCGCAGCAATGATCAGGGGGGTGTTGTCACCCAGAGACTGGTCGCGGCGGATCGTGGATCGCTGGTAGAGGCACGACGCCCCACCCTCGCTGTCGAGCAGCAGGCAAAGGGCTAGTTTTCTAACGTGGATGCCGAGCATGAACCGCCCACCGACCTCGCTCACCAGCCACGATGAGCATGCCGGGACTGGCCACAGACCACGGCGGTGACCTGCCGCCGGTGGTGACAGACACTCTCATACGGAAGGGAATCATGAGCGCATTCGACCTCGATAGCTATGCGCTGTTCATCGGTCTAGACGTCGGCAAATCCGAACACCACGCTACTGCGCTGGCTGACGACGGTCAGCGAGTCTATGACAAGGCGTTGCCCAACGACGAGTCCCAGCTACATCAACTGCTGGGACAGCTGACCGACGAACACGGCAAGGCACTGCTGGTCGTCGACCAACCCGCCACCATAGGCGCCCTGCCGGTGGCTGTCGCACGCGCGACCGATGCCGTGGACGTCGCCTATCTGCCAGGGTTGACGATGCGACGGGTGGCAGACCTCCACGCCGGCTCGGCCAAGACCGATGCCCGCGATGCCTACATCATCGCCGAGACCGCCCGCACCATGCCCACAGCTCTGCGCCAGATCGCTGTCAGTGACGAGCAGATCGCTGAGCTGGCCGTGTTGGCCGGGTTCGATGATGACCTGCTGACCCAACCCACCGCAGCCAGGAACCGGCTGCGGTGGGTTGCTCACCCAGATCCACCCCGGCTTGGAGCACGCCGTCGGCTCGAAGCTCCATCACCAAGGCGTCTTAGAAGCCCTGTCTCGGTGGCCGACCCCGCACGCGCTGGCAACAGCGGGGCCTGGGCATGTGCGCCGCCGGATCGCTAAGCACAACCCCAGACTGGCCGCACCGGTGACTGAGGAGATCTTCGCAGCCCTGCACGCCCAATCGGTCGTCGTTGCCGGCACCGGGGCCGCGGCCACGATCGTGCCGATGTTGGCCAATCAGCTCATCGGGCTCTACACCCAGCGTGAGACTGTCTACGCCCAAGTCGAGACACTTGTGCAGGCTCACCCTCTTCACCAGGTCCTGACCTCGATGCCCGGGGTCGGTGTCAGGACCACAGCCCGGATACTGACCGAGGTCATCGGCAAGGACTTCGCAACCCCGGGACATTTGGCCTCCTACGCCGGCATCGCCCCGACCACCCGACGATCCGGAACCTCGATTCGTGGGGAGTTCGCCAACCGCGGCGGCAACAAGAGACTGAAATCCAGTCTCTTCAACAGCGCCTTCGCTTCCCTGTCTCATCCGCCGTCGAAGGCCTACTACAACAAGAAGAGAGCCGAGAAGAAGACCCACAAACAAGCCATCATCGCCCTAGCCCGCCGACGTCTCGACACCCTCTACGCGATGTTGCGTGATGGCACCTTTTACCACGAACCAGACAATGCCCGCGGCGGAACCACCCACCGTTTAGCGGCTTGACGAAAACCATAGAGGCCCCCCCCGCGGCGTGCCCAGCGCTGCCTCGGATGCGCGAGCTCAGTCTCGAGGGTCGCGCACGAGCTTCTTGTTGGCGAACTCGTTGAACCCGTAGCGGGAGAGTTCCCGGCCGAAGCCGGATTTCTTCACCCCACCGAAGGGCAGCTCCGGGGAGCTCTTGGAGGTGTCGTTGATCCACACCATGCCTGTCTCCAGGGCCTCGGTTACGTACTGGGCCTGGTCCATGTCCTCGGTGAACACGCTGGCGGCCAGCCCGTAGGGCGAGTCGTTGGCCACCTCGATGGCCTCGTCGACGGTCTCGAACCGGTAGATGACGCCGGCCGGGCCAAAGACCTCCTCCCGGTACAGGTTCATCTCGGGGGTGACCCCGGCCAGCAGGGTGGGCCGGTAGAAGGCCCCCTGGCCCTCGGCCGTCCCACCGGCCAGCAGCACCTGAGCGCCCTGCCCGACGGCGGCGCTCACCAGCTCGTCGATCTCCCGGGCCGCCTCGGCCGAGGACAGCGGGCCCATCAAGGCGTCCTGGCTCGTCGGGTCAGCCGGATCGTAGGCGGACATGGCCACCGTCAGCTTCTCCACGAACGCGTCATACACGCTGGCGTGGACCAGGAACCGCTTGGAGGCGGTGCAGGCCTGGCCGGCATTGAACAGCCGGTTGCCGGCGGCGGCCTTCGCCGCAATATCCAGGTTCGCGTCAGCCAGGACGATCATCGGGTCCGAGCCGCCGAGCTCCAGCACGCACTTCTTCAGGTTGCGCCCGGCGACCTCGGCGACGGCTGCCCCGGCCTTCTCTGACCCGGTCAGGGACACTCCCCGGACGCGGTCATCGGCGATCGCATCCGCGACCTGCTCCGAGGAGATGAACGCGTTCTGGTACACGCCCGCCGGCAGGTCGGCCTCGATGAGGACCCGCTCGGTGGCCAGCGCGGACTGCGGGCAGTTGCGGGCGTGCTTAAGCACGATGGTGTTGCCCAGGGCGATGTTCGGGGCCGCGAACCGGGCCACCTGATAGTACGGGAAGTTCCAGGGCATGATCCCGACCAGCGGACCGATCGGCTCGGTGCGCACCACCGCGGTGCCCCGCCCGGAGATCGGCAACCGCTCGTCAGCCATGAACTCCTCGACGTGGTCAGCGTAGTACTGGTAGATCGACGCCACGAGGGCTACCTCCGCCAGGGCCTGCTTGATGGGCTTGCCCATCTCCAGGGTCAGCAGAGATGCCAGCTCCTCGGCCCGCTCCCGGTGGAGCTCAGCCGCCCGGGCCAGAACGGCCCGGCGCTCGGCCAGGTCCGTGACGCACCAGGACTGGTAAGCCGCGTGGCTGCGGCCCAGCACATCCTGCAGCTCGGCGTCCGAGATCTCCTCATACGTCGCCACGGTTTGCCCCGTGGCCGGATTGGTGGTCGTGTAGACACCCATCCAGGTCCTCCTTCTGCGGTTGAACGGGGCGCCATCACGGTGATGACGCCCCCCTCCTCTGTCAAGCCCCGGGTTTCGTAGAGGCTCCTATTCTTGGTTTCCTAAGCAGCCGCGGACTCTGTCGCGGACTGGTTGATCCATTCAGAATGAACCTCGGTCGGCGGTCGGTAGTCAATCGCTGAATGCAACCTGGACTGGTTGTACCAAGCCACCCACTTCGATGTCTCCGCCATCACCTCAATCAATCCCGACCACACCTTCCGGTCGATGAGCTCTGCCTTGTAGACCGAGTTCAGCGCCTCAGCCATGGCGTTATCGTACGAGTCTCCACGCGACCCCACCGATGCCACGACCTCGGACTCGGCGAGGGTCTCCCCATAGCGAATCGACCGGAATTGCACCCCGCGATCCGAGTGGTGGACGAGCCCGGAGACGTCTTCACCGGCCCGATATTTCGCAGCCAGAGCCATCGTCAGAGCGTCCCTGGCCAGTGACTCCCGCATATGGTTCGTCACCTGCCAGCCGACGATCTCCCGGTGGAAGACATCGAGGATGAACGTCGTGTACACCCACCCAGCAGACGTCGGAACATAGGTGATGTCCGCGACCCACAAACAGTTGGGTGCCGGTGCTGCGAACTCACGTTCGACGAGATCATCCGGACACTCCTCAGCACGTGCTGAGGCCGTCTTCGGACGCTTCCGCTTCCGCCGGATTCCGTCGATGCCTAACTGGCGCATCAACCGCTCTACCGTGCACCGAGCAACAGGGCCGAACCGGTCGGCGTACTCGCGGTTGATCGCCCTCCACATCTTCCGCACCCCGTAACACGAGTAGTTCGCCTCATAGACATCCTGGATGACGACCATCAGCGCCTGGTCCCTACGAGCCCGGTCTGATGGTTGACGCTTCTTGTAGGCGTAATACGAGCTCACAGCAATCCGTGCCGCAGTCCCGGACAGGGCGCGCACGATTGGCTCGACTCCGAACTCGTGACGATTGTCGTCGATGAAGGCGACGATCACTTCGATGGGCGGTCGAGCTCCGCCGCGAAGAAAGCCGACGCTCTCTTCAGAATCTCATTGGTCCGCTTCGCTTCAGCCAACTCAGCCCGCAGCCGACGGTTCTCCACTTCCAAGTCGACCGACTCGGCCGGGGTGGCTTTGCCGGAATCCTTGTGCTTACGTACCCAGACTCGCAGGGTCTCTTTACTCAGGCCGAGCTCGTTCGCGACACGGGTGATCGCTCCGTTCGCGGTGTCCGGATCGGCCTGGGCATGGATGACGAGCTCGACGGCACGAGCCTTGAGTTCGTCGGTGTATTTCACTGGCAAGAGAGAATCTCCTTCTTCCAATCTCCCTGCCTCTATTATCCCCGGGGCGATTCACTCTGATGTGTGGTGTCCGGGCCGCGGCACCCGTGGCCCGGCCCTGCCCCAGGGCAGGCGGTCAGGCACCGGCCGGGATATACGAGGGCTCCAGCCGGAATCCGCGGTAGCCGTTCTCCCGGATGTCCTGCAGCACGTCGCGATAGTTCCTGAGGCCACCCAGGTAGAACAGCACCGAAGGCTTCTTGCCCGGGATGTTGGCGCCGAAGATCCACGAGTCCACCTTGGTGAAGACCGTCATGTTGGCGATCTCTGTGCACATCTGGCCCCATTCCTCCTCGGCTTCCGCCGTGGGCTCGATGGCCTTGAGGTTGTGGTCCTCGGCCTGCTTCACCAGGTCATTGATCCAGTCCACCTGGGTCTCGATGCTCGGCACCAGGTTGGTGAACGGACCGTTCGGGCCCAGTACCATGAACCAGTTGGGGAAGTGGGCTGTGGACACGCCCAGGTAGCTGCTCGGCTGGCCCTGCCAGTGTTCGTTGAGCTCCAGGCCGTTGCGGCCGCGGATCTCCATCCGGCGGTAGTTGCCGTCCACCGCGTCGAAACCGGTGGCGAAGATCAACACGTCCAGCTCGTGGAGCTTACCGTCTTCCGTCACCACGCCCTGCGGCGTGATCTCCTGGAACGGGGTCTCCTTCAGTGCCACGACGTCGACAGTGTCCCGGTTGAAGGCCTCGAAGAAGCCGCTGTCGCACTGCGGGCGGCGGGCATAGAGGTCATGCGGGGTCAGCTTGCGGGCTTTCTCCGGGTCCTTGACGATCTGCGTGATCTTGGAGCGGATGAACACGGCAGCCGTCTCGTTGGCCTCCACGTCCGTGGCAATGTCACCGAAGGTGCCGAACATGAAACGGAAGCCTCCGCCTCGCTGCCAGGCCTCCTCGTAGACGCGGTTACGCTCCTCCTCGGAGACGGACAGGGCCGGGGTGGTGGGCTCCTCGAAGCCGAAGGCCACGGAGGAGTTCTTTGCCTGGGCCCAGATCTCGTCATAGTGGTCCTTCACCTCTGTCAGCTCCTGCTCGGACACGCGCCGCTTGCCCGTCGGCACCGAGTACTGAGGGGTGCGGATGAAGTGGGTCAGATGCGCGGCCTGAGGAGCGACGGCGGTGACCACCTGGTTTCCGGTCGACCCGGAGCCGACGACTCCGACGCGCTTGCCGGCCAAGTCATGGCTTTCGGGCCAGGCACCCGTGTGGAGCACCTCGCCGGCGAAGGTGTCCAAGCCCGGGATCTGGGGCATGTTCACCGAGGAGAGCAGGCCCACGGCATTGACCACGTACCGGGCGCGGTAGACGTCACCACGCGCGGTGGTGACCTCCCACAGGCCCGACTCGTCCCGGTAGACGGTCGAGGTAACCTCGTTCTGGGCGCCGAACCGGAAATGCCGGCGCAGGTCGAAGCGGTCCATCACGCGCTCGAGATAGGACAGGATCTCCGGCTGGGTCAGGTAGTTGTGCTCCCAGGTGTCCTCCTGCAGCATCTCCTGGTCGAAGGAGAAGCGGTACAGGGGGCTCTCGGTGTCGGATAGGGCGCCCGGGTAGCGGTTCCAATACCAGGTTCCGCCGGGCCCGTCGGCCTTGTCGAAGCCGATCACGGACAAGCCGAGTTCGTTGGCCAGCTTGTGGGCGGCGTAGATGCCACCGAAGCCGGCGCCGATCACGATGGCATCGGCGACCTGTGGGTCCAGCTGAGTCTCGGGTTGGTTCTGGGTGGTCATAGTGATTCCTCCGGTGGGTGGTCTGCTCGAGGTTACGATAAGGGGCTCAGCGGCCCTGGGCGTACCAGTCCTTGATGCGGGCAAGTTCCTGGTCCGCGACGGCGGAGCGGCCGGCGAGGAACGGGAAGACATGCTGCTGGCCCTCGACGACGGACAGGGTCACGTCGACGCCAGCGGCACGTGCACGCTCCTCTATCCGGGTGGCGTTGTCCACGAGGGCCTCGGCGCTGCCGGCGTTCATGTACAGACGGGGGAAGCCGTCGAAGTCGGCGTAGAGCGGGTTGGCCAATGGGGTGGCGGGATCGATGGTGTCCCCGAGGACTCCGGTGATCATGCCGGCCAGCAGCTCGGGGGTGATAAGCGCATCGGTCTCGTTGTTGGTCTTGAGGGTCTCGCCCTTGTTTTCCATGTCGACCCATGGGGAGAAGGCGATGACTTGGCCAGGGGCGGGTTTACCCCGCTCCTTGAGAGACAGGGCGATGGTGATCGCCAGGTTGCCGCCGGCAGAGTCACCGATCGTGGTGATGTCCTGAGGTTGGCGGCCGGAGGCGACGAGGGCGTCGAAGACGGCCACGCCGTCCTCGACCTGGGCCGGGTGCTGATGCTCGGGGGCGCGGCGGTAGTCCAGCACGAAGCTGGCGGCGCCCAGAGTCTTGGCCACATGTCCGGCCAGCTTGCGGTGGCTGGATGCGGAACCGACGGAGAACCCGCCGCCGTGGGTGAATAGCAGCACCTGCGCCTCGTCGGCACCCGTGGGCAGGCACCAGATCCCCGGTACGCCCCCGACGGTCTCTTCACGATACGTCACGTCCTCCGGCTCCACGGTGGGCTGGTGCCATTCGTCGAAGATCGAACGAAACAGACGTATGGGCATCTCCGGGTTGGCTGCCATGAGTGCGGACCAGTCGGTGTAGAGGTCGCGCAGGGCGTCCTGGGTGGTGGTGTCGGTCATGATGACGTCCTTCCGGTGAGGGCGGGGCCTGGGACTCGTTCCCCGCCGGTGTGTGCGGGCATCCCGAGGGTGGGGCTCGCCTGTAGCATGGATTCATCTTAGGAGTGTGGTGAATATCATGTGTGTCCCAATGTGAGACACCGCGCTTCGACGGATTGATGCCCTGCCGAATGATTGTCGCCGATGCTTTGAGGGCTTTTTCAAAGTCCGGCCTTGTGAGGGGTGTGGGCGGGGCCCGGCGTGTTGCCTTTTAATCGTGTTGCCTTTTAATCGAAGAGAACTCCTGTTAATCCTCGCGTTCCGCACTTCTGGGTTAGCTTTTGGCCCCCCACCCCTCGGCCTGATGGATCGCGCCCAGAGAGAGGGCTTCGAGGCGGGCGAGGAGCTGGCGTAGCTGGCGGGCGTCGTCGAACCAGGGCCGGTAGCGGCCCACTGCTCGGCGCTGAGCTGCTTGGTGACGGTCTTGCCCGCGACGGTGCGGGTCCACTGGATGTAGGGCCCGTGCAGCGCGGTCGTGTCCTGGGCGCAACGGCAGTTGGGCTTGCCGCAGCGCCTCATCCGCTCGGTGATGGTGCCGGGCAGCACGAAGCCGATCTGGGCCAGAGCGTCGGCGATGCGCGCCTGGGCGGCCCGGGCCTGATCGTCGGTGGCCGGGGCGGGCGTCGCCGTGTCGTGGTCGCCGGTCCGTGACTCCATGTCTGCCAACATATACGTTGGCAGACATGGATGCAGGGATGCGACATCGTTCGGCGCTCCTACATTCAGGGCAAGCTGGGCAAGAAATGGTCACCAGAACAGATCAGCCACCGGCTAGTCAAAGACTTCCCCGATGACGAGGGAATGCGTGTGTGTACGGAAACGATCTACCAGTCGATCTACGTCCAGGGCCATGGTGGCCTCAAACGCGAGATCGCAGCGCTGATGCGTCGCGGGCGGGCAGTACGCAAGCCCCGACGAGATCCAGCACACAGGACGGAGCGTTTTGTCGATGAGATGGTCTCGATCGGCGAGCGTCCTTCTGAGGCCGATGACCGTGTCGTACCGGGGCATTGGGAGGGCGATCTCATCATCGGCACGAAGAGTAGATCCGCGATTGGAACACTCGTCGAGCGATCCAGCCGGTTCGTAACTCTTGTCCATCTTGACCACGACCACACTGCTGAAACGGTCCGAGACGGTCTCGTGAAGACCGTCAGCGAACTCCCCCAAACTCTGCGGCGATCATTGACGTGGGACCAGGGAGCGGAAATGTCTGGACACGTCGCGTTTCGTACCGCAACCAACATGGACGTCTACTTCTGTGACCCTGGGAGTCCCTGGCAGCGTGGGAGTAACGAGAATACCAACGGGCTCCTGCGCCAGTACTTTCCCAAGGGTACCGATCTGTCCCCGCATGCTCCCGAGGAACTTAAGAACGTGGCTGCAGAACTCAATGCTCGACCACGGAAAACACTTGATTGGGATACACCGGCAGAACGACTCCGTGCTTTACTGGAACCTCAGTAGAAAGTTGGGTGTTGCAACGACTGCTGGAATTCAAGCCACCGGGACCGTCGCATTCACGCTCTACCTCATCGTGTTCTGGGCCGAGGTCGTCATCGCCGCGGTGGTGAGCTTCTTCCTCATCCGCGCCGGCCAGACCGAGAACATCGCTCCGCTCATCCTAGCGATCGTCGGCATCCACTTCTTCGCGCTCGCCGTCGTCTTCGGCCAGCCCGTCCTTCATTTGGCGGGGCTGCTGCTGACCATCGTCGCGGTGGTGGCGTTCATCCTGCCGCGCGGGACCGCGGCGCCGAGTTTCTGGTGCGGCATCCTCGGCGCTCCGGTGTTCCTCGGCATCGGTCTGTGGTGTCTGCTTGCCGGACGCAGCGCGCTCGCCGTCGGATGAATCTCGGACACCGCTGACAATCCCTGGTCAGGTGCTCTATCGTGAGTGAACCGGTGCGCACCGTGCCCCGGGACGGTTCCGTCCCTCCTTGCGCAGCACCCACGGGCACCTCAGCACCGACACCTCAGCACTGCCCCGAAGAGATGGACCCCGAAGAAGGAGTCGACGATGAAGACTGCTCGCCGCTTGGACAACCTCGGCACCGAGACCGCTTTCCGCGTGGCCCAGGCCGCTGCCGATTGGAAGGCGAAGGGCAACGAGGTATTCCCGTTCCACCTCGGCGACCTGAACTTCCCCTTGGCCGGGCATATCGTCGAGGCGATGGAGCAGGCCATCCGCGACGGCAAGACCGGCTACTGCCCGGGACCGGGGATCCCCGAACTGCGGGAGGCGCTCGCCGATGACCTCGGCTCGCGGCGCGGAATGACGATCGACCCCGCCGAGGTGGTCGTGACCACCGGAGGCAAGCCCGTGATCACGAAATTCCTCCAAGCGGTGATGAACCCCGGTGAAGGCGTGCTCTACCCGAATCCGGGCTTCCCGATCTACGAATCCCAGATCGAATATCTCGGCGGTACGGCCCTGCCCTACCGATATGTTCCGACCTCCGACGGCTTCGCCATCGACCTCGACCAACTGCGGGCATCGATCGACGAGAACACCACTGCCATCATCTACAACGACCTGCAGAACCCGATCTCCGCCGAATCGACTCCGGGCGAGCGTGAGGCCATCGCCGCGATCGCGCAGGAATTCGACCTGTGGGTGCTCTCCGACGAGGCGTACTTCGAGATGCGCTATCGCGGGAAGTCCCAGTCGATCGCCGCGCTGCCGGGAATGCGGGACCGCACCGTCATCCTCTACACATTCTCGAAGAAGTATGCGATGACAGGTTCGCGGCTCGGCTGCGCGGTGGCACCGAAGGAGGTTGCCGAAGCGATCTCGCTGATGAACACCAACGACGAATCCTGCACGAACCAGTACGTGCAGTGGGCAGGGATCGCTGCGTTGCGCGGACCGCAGGGGCCGGTCGGCCAGATGCTGGAGGTGCTGCGCAAGAGGCGTGATGCCACGTGCCGGCTCATCAACGAGATTCCCGGCATGTCCGTGGCGACGCCGGGCTCGACGTTCTACGTCTTCCCCGATGTCACCGAGGCGATGGAGGCGAAGGGAATCGCGACCCTGGCGGACTTCACTACCGAGGCACTGCATGCCACTGGTGTCTCATTCTGCACTCGCGAGCACTTCGGTTCACCGCAGCCCGGTGAGGACCGGTCGTACATTCGACTGGCCTATTCGGGTATCGACGAAACCGCGATCACAACCGGTCTCGGCCGCCTCAAGGAGTGGATCGAGGCGGGGCGGTAGTTCGTGCGGCGGGGTTGCTCGCAGTGGTACCGGGCTGCGGCGCCGTCGCGACCACGGCTCGGTGTCGACCGCGGCGCCGTCCTGGCCACGGCTCTGCCCGGGTCGCGGCGCCGTGCCGACCGCAACTCAACGCGGACCACGGTGCAGTGCCGACCACAGCTCGGCCCAGACGACGGCTCAGTTATGTCCAGCTGCTCCAGGCAGGCCGGCGGGTGCTCGGCAGCGCGTTGTCACGGCGCCAATCGTGGATCCACTCCGGCAGCACAGGTTCGTTCTCCGGCATCCCGAAGGCCTCGATGAGGTCGTCCCTGGTGAGCGGCCGGTCATCGGAGATCAGGCGAGTGGCGACATAGGCTCGGGCGAAGATCTCGCCGTCGACGACCATGCGCTGTTCGAAGAACACGGTGCGCTCGTCGATTCCGCAGACCTTGGTCTCGAGGTTGTAGCGCTGCCAGAGTTTCAGTGATTTGCGGAAGCTGATGGTCTCGGCGCTGACGACGCCGGTCCACCCGCGCTCACGCATCGCCTGCCATGCTCCGCTGCGCACCATCATGTCGAGTCGTCCCAGGTCCATGATCGACAGGTACTTGCCGTTGTTGAGATGCATGAAGATGTCGATCTCGCCGAGGTGGACGCGCATGGGGAGGAAATACGTGTCCCAAATGTCGCGGGCAGAGCGCTGCTTGGACCTGAAGAGGTGCAGGAGCATACGGAAGAAGTGCATGACGACTACGTTACTTTGCAGTAGATAGTCGGCGGGTGCCGCCCCTCCTGCCTCGGCTGGGACAGCATTTCAGCTTGAGTGAACCTCAGCCCTGGTCGCCTGTGATCGGTGACCGGTCGTTTCCGGAGAAAGAGTGGATCGTCCGGTCAAGGAAGGGAACCGCGCGAGACGACGGGGCAGGGGAGCCGCCTCGGCGAGGGGTGCCGTCAGTCCTTCGCAGGTTCGGGTTCTTGTCCGGGGAGGAAGGGCGATTCCTCGGGTTCGGGATGGCGTTTCCACTGCACGATCATGATCAGCGCACCGAGCGCGACGGCGCCGATTGCACCCCAGACGTTCGTACGCAGGCCGAGGATGACGAAGCTCGGGTCGAGGCGGATTGACTCCCAGACGATGCGACCGGCGCCGTACCACATGAGATAGACAGCGAAGAGGCGTCCCCACTGGAAGAAGACCTTGCGGCCGAGGTAGAGCAGGACAAGAGCGCCGAGGCTGTTCCAGATGACCTCGTAGAGGAACGTCGGATGGAATAGGGTGCCGGGGGGAGTGCCCAGTGGGATTGCCGGGTTGCCGGGATCGATCTCGAGTCCCCAAGGCAACGTGGTGGGCAGGCCGAAGAGCTCCTGATTGAACCAGTTGCCGAAGCGCCCGCAGGCCTGAGCGAGGATGAGACCCGGTGCCAGGGCATCGAGCAGAGTGATGAGTTTGAGGCCGAGGCGGCGGCACATGATCCACGCGCCCAACGTGCCGCCGATGAGCGAACCGAAGATCGCGATGCCGCCCTCCCAGATCGCCCATACCGAGCCGGGTTCGAACGGGTTCCACGGGTTGCGGCCGGGGCCGAAGTAATCGGTGTAGTGCGTGATGACGTGGTAGATGCGGGCGAAGACGATGGCCATCGGTACGGCCAGAGTCGCGATGTCGAGCACCTGCCAGTCCTCGACACCGCGCTTGGTCAGGCGGCGGTTCGTCAGCACAATGGCGATGATGATGCCCACCAGGATGCACAGCGCATAGAAGTGGATCGTCAGCGGTCCGAGTTGGAAGCTAGAGATGGAAGGACTGGGGATTGCCGCCGAGATGTCGTGCGGAATCGCGGTCGCGCTGGAAGTCACTGGGCCGAGGTGCATGGGGCCAGTCTATTTGCACCCGTCTGAGAATCCTTTATGCCGCGTCTGGTCTCTGACCGGCGAGGACCGTTTTCGGGCCGATCGCTGTGCCGCCTGCGCTCTGACCAGCGCGTAAGCACGAGTCCGGTGGGGTGAAGGCAGCCGCGACAAGGCCACTCGCGCTCACTTCAGAATGGAGGCACAGCGGCGCCATTGAATGGCCATGCGCCGCTACGTCCCGAAGAGGCCGTCGATGATGTCGTCTGTGATGAATCGTGAGTGCAGGATCGGGATGCGAGCAGGGTCGGTGCTTTCGGGCGGTCGCCATGCCGGCCGTCCGTCGCCGAGCATGAAGACTTCCCAGTCGGAGCGGTCCATAAGGTGGTGGTGGAAGGAACACAGCAGGCACATGTTGTTGATGTCGGTCTTGCCGCCCAGGGCGTGCGGCACAACATGGTTCACGTCGCACCACCCCGCCGGTGCATCGCAACCGGGGAACACGCATCCGCGATCCCTGGCGGTGACGATTGCGGTCTGCTTCTTGTTTGCGAAGCGCTGTTCCGTGCAGACTTCCACCGTGCGAGCCTTTTCGTCCATCAGGTGGAAGAAGACGGTGCCATCGAGGCCGCGCCGAGCGACGTCGCCCATCGGGAAGCGGTCGCCGGAGCCTGTGGTGGCTTCGCCGATGCCGTTGGCAATGTCGGACGCTTTTGCTGTGACGACCAGGGCGTAAGGCGAACCTTTGGCGGCTTCCTTCATGCTGATGCGCGAAATGAGAGTGGCGAAACGTTCGTAGATCCAGGCCTTCGCACTGGGCTGCTCGCTCATGAGATCGACGGCCGAACCATTGGCGCGGACCCCGTGACCGGCAGGAACGGCACGGTTGGCAGCGGGATCCGCGGATTCGGCTTCGTTGTCTCCGGTGGCCTCGATGACAGCCCATGGAGGTGCATCGAAACGATCTCCGGTAAGGACGGCATCGAGAGGTTCGAACCGTTGCTCGTCGAAGGTCTGGCCGAGGCCGCCACTACCGGGAGTCTGGTCTGGCCCGGCGTTTGGGGCGAGTGAGGGAGCGTCTTCGCGCTCGCCTTCGTCCGCCTCGGAGTCGGTGGGTTCTGCGATTGTCGATGTGGTGCCTTTCGCGGATTGAATCCTGGAGGTCAGCAGTCCGTGCAGTTCGGATCCCGCCATGGGATCGAGGATGCCTTCCAGTCTCCAGTCTCCATTGCGCTTGGGCCGGGCAGTGATGAAGTAGGCGGAACGATCGCTGGGGTCGAGCGGCTCGGCACCATCGGGGTCGATGAGAGCGAGCATCCGACGGAAGATGTCGCGGAGCTCGCTCACAGTCACCGATTTCGCGTACTTCACGAGGTCGGTCTCCACACGGGACTTCGTCTCGTGGTCCACCCACGCGGGCAGTGCCTTGAGGCAGTCTTCGATGACGGTGAGGTGCTCCGCGGGTAGGGTGCCGAGGTGGAGCTGCTCGGCGACGAGCGGGTGTTCGGGCTCAAGGGGTTGTCCGTCGAGTGCGACTCGTCCGCCGAGATTCTCTGCGAGCCTTGCCCGGCGGTTCGCTTCTCGCCCTGAGAGGTTGAGGCGTTCCTGGATGAGCGCCTTGGTCGACTTGGCACCACTGTCCTTAGGCGTGCCGACGCGTTCGTAGACGGCCAGTGCCAGGGTGGACAGAGATTCACTGAGTCGACGCAGCGCCTCGGCCCCATCGATAACCTGCAGGGCCTCGTTCGGTCCCATCGGCCGGTCGAATGCACGAAGACCTCCGACCAGTCCGGTCAGGGAGGCGATCGAGTCGGTGATTTCGGGAGCGCTCGCAACCAGGTCGTTCCAGGCGGCGTCGGTGAGGATCGGGTGCAGCGAGGTTGGTCGTTGAGAATCAGTTCCAGCCTCAGGCTCAGCGGCGACAGAGGCGCTTGTGTTGGCCGGGCTGGCAGGATCAGCGGAGGCGGGCTGCGTGGTTGAGCTGATCTGCTCGGTTGTTTCGAACAATGAGGTCGGGTCTGCATGTGCGGTCGAGTCAGTCTTGGCGTTCGGATCGAGCCCTGTGGATTTCGCCGGATCGACGGTATCTCTCGAATTATCTCTGCTGGCGGTCGTGACGGTTTTGCTTGGTTGTCCGGCATCGAGAGCCGACGTGTCTTCGTCCATTTGTTCGTCGTCGGCTATCGGCGCATTGTCAATGGCTGCGTCATCGTCGGTCGAAACTGGGTCAAGGGCCTCGAACACCTCGGCGAAGTGGTGGCCGCTGAGGTCGAGCCCGGCCGCCTTGAGTTGTTCGGCCAGTGTTGCGGGGTCCGATGTTTCTTCGGGTTGTGCTTGCGCGGTGTCCTCGGGTGCGTGGGCATTCTGAGAAGAGGTGCCCACGAGGTCTGCCGGTGTGATGTTCGTCGGCGGTCTTCTGCTCGCCCCACCGCGCGAGTCAGCGGCGGCGCGGCGGTCGCGCTTTCCTGACTTGCGTCGCTTGCGGTCGGGGGTGAAGGTCATCGCTGTTGAGTTCCGTTCGTCATTGAAGGTCTCTTAGCTCAATTGTAGGCAGTCAGAGAATAGAAGACAATAGAATCTTCGAAAAAGATTCGACTGGAAATGACATGCTGAATGTGAAGGACGCTTTTGAGTGGTTTATTGGGAGTTCGATCAGTTTCAGGGCACTTTACTCGTCGGCATTGACTCGGGATCGGTGACGACTGAAGTGTCGGGAGAATTCTCGGAACTGGATCCGACCCGGTAGAAGTGGATGGTCTGTGCGATGCCTGCCGGCCGGGAAGAGTTCTAGCCTGCCTTCTGGGAAGGGTTGCAGCCTGCCGTCTGGGAACGGTCGGTCGGTAGTGCTCGAACAGAACCGCCTCGGCGCGGTTGGATCTGCACGCGGATCGCTGCGAGTGAGATGATGGGAAGCTATGGCCCTTGATTTCACCCTGGTGCAGCTGCGCTACTTCCAGGAGGTCGCCAGGCGGGAGAACATGACCGAGGCGGCGAAGCAGCTCAACGTCACTCAGTCGGCGATCTCGACGGCGATGGCCCAGCTCGAGCGGACCATCGGTCTCGACCTTTTCATCCGACAGCGCAATCGTTCGGTGGTGCTCTCGCCTGCCGGGAAGCGATTCCTCTCAGAGGTCACACCTTTCCTCGAAGCCTCCGACAACCTCGGCGAGACTGCGTTGGGCCTCTCACGTCGTCTCAGTGGAGACCTCACTGTCGGAGTCTTCTCGCCGATCGCGCCCACCCGCCTGCCGCTCATCCACAGCGAATTCGAGAAGCGCTACCCGGATGTTCGGATCAACTACCTCGAGGCGAACCTTCAGGAGCTGCAAGCCGCTGTCATCGCCGGCGACTGCGATCTCGCACTGACTTACACGCTGGGAATGACCGATCGCTTCGATCGCTTCCTCATTGACGTCGTGAAGCCGCACGTCCTCGTCTCACTCGATCACCACCTCGGCGGGGGTGGGAAACGGCCGCGACCAATCCACCTGCGAGAGCTCGCAGATGAAAACTACATCCAACTGGATCTGCCGTTCAGCACTCAATACTATGACGAGCTCTTCCGGATCGCGGGCGTCGAGCCGATCGTGCGGCACACCTTTGCTGGCTACGAAACCGTGCGGTCGTTCGTGGCGATGGGGCACGGGTACTCGCTGCTGAGCCAGAGCGTGTCCTCGGGAACGTACATCGGATCGAAGACGGTGGACGTTCCGCTGCTGGACGACTTCCCGAGCATCGACCTTGCCATCGTCTGGCCGAAAGAGCTGAGGCTGAGCAAGCGTGCGCGAGCCTTCTGCGAGCTGACCTTGGAGATCCTCGGGACCTAGGCGGCTGAAGCGGACAGAAGGACCCGAACCGCGGGCCGAGGACTGCGCTGGTGCTGGGGAAGGCGGTCGGTGGGGAAGCGGTCCGCCGCCGAGGTCAGGGGCTTACGCGGAGAGGTGCCACCTCGGCCTCTCATCGATTTTCCTCATGACCAGTTTCAAAAGTATCTGTTGGACTAATGTGTTGTGGATCGCAAAGATGGTGGAAATCATCCCCGCGCCCTAAGGAGATCCCGGATGTCCATCACAGCCCCGACCGAGCAGCGAACCACGTCGACGAAGATGCAGCGGAAGGTGCTCCTGGGCGGCAGCATCGGCCAGTTCGTCGAGTTCTACGACTTCACGTTGTACGGTCTATCGGCGGTGATCCTGTCCGAGTACTTCTTCCCCGACGGCGACCGGATCACCGGTCTGCTGGTCATCTTCGCGACCTTCGGAGTCGCCTTCGTCATGCGCCCCCTCGGCGGACTCTTCTTCGGAGCTCTCGGCGACAAGGTGGGCAGGCGACAGACCCTGACCATCACGATCTTCCTCGTCGGAGCCTGCACAGCCCTCATCGGCATCCTCCCCGGTTTCGACACGGTCGGGTGGTTCGCGCCGATCCTGCTCATCCTCGCCCGACTCGGCCAGGGCTTCTCTGCCGGCGGTGAATCCGTCGGCGGACCGTCCTTCGTCTACGAGCACGCTCCGATTGCCAAGCGCGGACTGTGGATCAACATCACTCTGGCTGCGACCGCCCTGCCCTCGGTGTTCGCCGGCGGCCTCATCCTCCTGCTGTCGACGGTGATGAGCGACGCCTCATTCGACTCATGGGGCTGGCGCGTGCCGTTCCTCCTGGCGCTGCCGTTGTCGGCCGTCGGACTGTGGATCCGGTCGAAGACCGACGAATCCGAGCTGTTCAAGAAGACCGCTGCCGAACGGCCCAAGGAGTTCAGCCCGATCCGCGAAAGCTTCCGCGAGAACTGGGTCGGAATGCTCCAGGTCTTCTTCGTCCTCGGCGTCACCGCGCTCGGCTTCTATATGCTCTCGGCGTACTTCGTCACCTACATCCAGACCACGGGCGACCTCAGTCGCGAACAGTCGCTGCTGACAAACGCGATCGCCATGGCCAGCTACACGATCTTCCTGCCCATCGCCGGCCACCTCGGTGATCGATTCGGACGTCGGCCCATGCTCATCGCGGGTGCGATCCTGCTCGCGGTCACCTCGGTGCCGGCATTCGGGCTGGTCACCAGCGGACATATGGGGCTGGCATTCCTCGGGCAGACGATCTTCGTCCTCGCGCTCTGCTGCTACGGCGGCGGCTGCTACACCTTCTTCTGCGAGCGCTTCTCGACGAAGACGCGGTTCACCTCGGCGGCCATCAGCTACAACATCTCCTACGCGGCGCTCGGCGGAACGGCTCCGTTCGTGGGCACGTGGCTCGTCGACATCACCGGCGTCAACACCGCGCCCGGCTATTACATGGCTGCTGCGGCCGCCGTGTGCCTCGTCCTCATCTTCGTCACGCGCCTCCCCGAGACCCGCGGACGGCTGGGGTGAGCCTGCATTGACATCGAGTTTCGTCCACTTTCACATCACATTCTGTACAGATCATCGGGATGAAAAGCGATGAACTGAACGAAAAGCGATGTGCGAGCCCCACCCGCGCCCCAGACCCATGCAAACCACTACCCACCCTCATGAGAGAAGCGATCAGCAATGAACCAACAGGCACCCCCATCCTCCGACGCAGCCTTCCTCGCAGACTTCCACTTCCTCGCCACCATCGGTGCCACCGACAACAACGGCGTCGACCGGCAGGCGCTGACGGTCGAAGACAAGCAGGCGCGCGACTGGATGCGCGGGTGGGCGACGGACAAAGGCTTCGACGTGCGCGTCGATGCGATCGGGAACATGTTCGCGTGCCTCGAGTTCGTTCCCGATGCCCCGTACGTCCTCGTCGGTTCCCACCTCGACTCGCAGCCGCTCGGCGGTCGCTTCGACGGAGCCTACGGAGTCATCGCCGCCCTCTTCGCGGCCCTGCGCGTCAAAGAGGAACTCGCCGAATCTGGCCTGAAACCCGCCTTCAACCTCGCCGTCGTCAACTGGTTCAACGAAGAAGGCGGTCGCTTCGCCCCGTCGATCATGGGCAGCTCCGTCTACGCCGGGCTCTTCGACCTCGATGAGATGCTCTCCGTCGCCGACCTCGAAGGCACCACCGTCGCAGAGGCGCTGCGAGCCATCGGCTATGCCGGCACCGACACCCCGCCCGAGGCGATCACCTACGCCGAGATCCACATCGAACAGGGCCGAATCCTCGAACGCGAAGCCACGGACATCGGCGTCGTCGAGTCCAGCTGGTACACGCAGAAGCTCGACATCGACGTCCTCGGCGAACAGTCCCACACCGGGGCCACAGCCATGGCCGACCGCCACGACGCGCTCGTCGCCGCGGCCAAGGTCGTCCTCGCCGTCGCCGAGGTGGTCAGCGAGTTCGAGGAAGAAGCCCTCGTGTCCTCGGTCGGGCAGCACGTCGTCGAACCGAACTCGCCGATCGTCGTCCCTCGCCGCGTCCACATGGTCGCCGACCTCCGATCCTCCGATCCCGACATCGTCCAAGCCGCCCGCAACTCGCTGAAGACGCAGATCGCCGAGATCGCCCGTGCCCACGACATCACCATCAACGCCCGTGACTTCGACATCCGCGACAAGCGCCACTTCCCGACCGAAGGCGTCGAACTCGCCGAGAAGGCAGTGGCCAACGAAGGCCTGAGCATCCGACGTCTCGAGACGATGGCCGGCCACGATTCCGTGGCGATGAATCACCGCGTGCCCGCCGTGATGATGTTCGTGCCCAGCGTCGACGGCGTCTCCCACTGCGAGCGCGAGTTCACCACCGACGACGACATGCTCCGCGGCGTCCGCGTGCTCACTTCGGTGGCCGGTGAACTCGTCCGCGGTGAGCTCGCCGATGTCCGTGACGGTGCCGTCTGGGTCGGTTCCTCCGTCGCCGAGGTGCGCGCATGAGCAACGTCGACCCGCGCCCCAGCGTCGCCGCCTCGGCCGCAGTCCCGACCAGCCCCACGACAGAACCCTGGGCGCTGTCGGCCACCGAGGCGCTCGCCGCCTTCCGCTCCAAGGAGCTCTCCCCGGTCGACTACCTGGAGGCTCTCATCGGCCGCATCACCGCGGAAGATGAGCGCATCAATGCGGTCACCGAAGTCGTCGAAGAGGCGGTCACCTCGGCGCGGGAAGCCGAGACGTTCTACACGAACGCCACCGACGATGACCTCGCCGAGGCGGCCGCCGCCCGTCCGCTGCTCGGACTTCCCGTGATCGCCAAGGAGAAGCACGCGATCGCCGGCCGCGGCCTGACCCAAGGTCTGCTGCACGAACGCGACACCATCGCCGAACACGATGCCGCGATCGTCTCGCGTATCCGCTCCGCAGGCGGGTACATCCACGCCAGGGCGACCTCTCCTGAGTTCAGCTGCGCGACGATCACGCACTCGCCGATGTGGGGCGTGACCCGCAACCCCTGGAACCCCGACCTCTCTGCGGGAGGATCCTCGGGCGGATCAGGTTCTGCTCTCGCCTCCGGTTTCGCGCCTCTCGCCACTGCCTCGGACATCGCCGGATCGACGAGGCTGCCCGCGGCGTTCACCGGCACCGTCGGGTTCAAAGCCCCATACGGTCGGATCCCCGGCGCACAGCCTTTGGCCGCCGACTGGTACCGCGGGGACGGGCCGATGGCGCGCACCGTCGCTGATGCCGCCCTGCTCGCCAAAGTCATGGTCGGCGTCGATCCGAGCGATCACGCGACGATCGCCTCGCCCGGCTTCCTCGATGGCTTCGACCCCGCCGCGGCGGTCGACCGACTCCGCGGACGCAAGGTCGCACTGTGCGTGCGCTTGGGGGACTTTCCCGTCGGGAAGGACATCGAAGCGAATACCCGCGCGGTCGCCTCGGCGCTGGAATCGGCAGGGGCGCGCGTCGAGGAGATCGAACTGCCATGGACGGCCGAGCGGATCTTCGAAACCGCGTTCACGCACTTCGGGCACCTGCTCGCACCCGCCATGCGCGCGGACACCCGCGGCCATGAGGACACCCTGGCCGATTACACGCTGCGATTCATGGCCGACGCCGAGGCGGTCGCCGCCCGCCGCACGTTCTATGACGGTCTCGTCATGGAAGCACAGATCCAGGCAGAACTGGCAGCCGCCATAGACGGATTCGATGTGCTCTTGGCGCCCACCTCGGCGGTGGCGGGGCTGGAGGCCGATGCGAGCTATCTCGACGGGATCACGATCGGCACCGACGGTGTCGGCCGCGAACGCGGAGCTGACGGTGCAATCGCTGGCTCCGGTGGAACGGCCGGCGTCCGCCTCGAGCACTACTGGCAGGCGCATATGACGATGCCGTTCAATATCTGCAATCGCGTGCCGATCGTTAACGTGCCCTCGGGAATGGCGGACTGCGGCATCCCCACCGGTGTGCAGGTCATTGGCCATCCTTATGACGACCGCGCCGCCTTCGCAGTCGCCGCCGCGATCGAGCAGCTGCGCCCGTGGGCCGGACTTGCGCCTAACCGATCGCAATCACGACTAACCTGACGGCAGTGATCGTCGACGTCGACGATGAGAATGAGACCGTAGCCGTGTGAGCAGGAGCAGACAGATGACCGACGGACAGTCGCAGCCGACGAGCGGACAGACTCATCCGATGGATGAGCACACCATCGCCGAGGTGGAGCGTGCCGGAACGCAGTTCAACGCCGTCACAGCGATGACCGTCGACCGTGCGAATGCCCTCACCGCGGAAGCGAACGATCGCAGGGATTCCGGGCAACCGCCTCGGCGATTGGAAGGGATTCCCTTCGCGGTCAAGGACGTCATCGACCTGGTCGGCTACCCGACGACTATGGGATCGGCGGTGCGCAGCGATGCCCCGGCGGCCGCCTCGGCGCCGGTCGTGGACCGACTCGAAGCTGCCGGCGCGATCCCGGTCGCGAAGACGAACTGTCAGGAATACTCCTACGGAATCCTCGGCGACGAATCCGCATTCGGTCGCGTCATCAACCCCGTCGATCCGGCATTGTGCACCGCCGGTTCGAGCTCCGGATCGGCCGCGCTCGTCGCCGCAGGTGCCGTGCCACTTGCGCTGGGCACGGACACCGCCGGGTCCGTACGCGTGCCGGCAGCCTGCCAGGGCGTGTTCGGTTTCAAACCGACCTTCGGCCTCGTGCCCGTCGACGGAGTCTTCCCGCTGTCGCCTGCCTTCGACACCGTCGGACTCTTCGCCTCCGACCTCGGCGTGCTGACCACTGCCTTCGACGTGATCGCGGGGGACGATTCCGGCGAGGCGCCTGGCCGAGGTGAGGCGTTCGACCTCACCGGCAGCGGCGAACGGACGATTGATGTCAGTCTCCTCCCTGATGGCGATGACCGGGCGAGAGACCTGCTCATGTCGGTTCCGGAACTCACGATCACCTCGGCGAATGGGCAGGTCATGGGCGAACTCCTCGACGACCTTGCACCGATCTACGACTTCATCCGCCTCTATGAGGCATTCGAGGTCCACAAGGACCTCTTCGCGAAGCACTCTGCAGACTATCAACCCGGCGTGGCCAAGAAGATCGAGTCCGGCAGGAACCTCGGCGAGGCCGAATACCGGAGGCAGGTGGAAGCGCTCGCCGAACTGCGCGAGCGATCACTCACGGTCTTCGGCGCCGCGGATTTCCTGCTCACTCCCGCCATCGACGGCCCGGTGGTCCGCTGGGACGAGATCGATTCCGGAACGGCGGCGAAGTTCATGCGCTATTCGATGCCGTTCAACGTGCTCGGCTGGCCGGCATTGACGATCCCGATGCCCGGAGCCGGATCTGGGGAAGGGCCACAGGCGGTGCAGCTGGTCGGCCGCCCCGGTGGCGACCGCGATCTGTTCGCCTTCGCCTCTCGGCTGGTCTGACTCGGGCCCCGTATGGTCTGGCCCGGACCCCGGCCGGTCTGGCTCGGAAATCGGTCGAAGCGTACACGCTCTCGACTAGGCTGAACTCGAAACAGCCGCGTCGAACGAACCGGAGCCGGGCCGATGAGACCCACGCACAGTCAGATGATCACGCTCTCCGACGATATGCGTGCGAATATCGCGGGGGTTCCGGCGCTCATCGTCAGCGGCATCCTCGTGCTCGGATTCGACTTCGATCCGCTGGGTTCGGGCGCGACCGTGGCGGCACCGCTGGCCCTGCCTTTCGAGGTGTTCAATCTCTTCCTCGTCTTCTGGCCGCTCTTCGCGCTGACCTATCTGCTGTGGACCCACGCAGGGCTGAGAGACCTCGACGAGACCGAGCTCATCGTCCATTCCCGGTGGGCGATGGCGAACCGCCGCAGGTGGTGGTCGAAGTGGTTCGGCATGGGAGGTGCGGTCTCGTGGGCGACGATGGCCGCCTACTTCGCGTTCCTCCTCAACATCTTCCTCGTCACCTCTGACACGGACGGCAACGTCGTCATCTCAGCAGGCCTCGGCATTGTGAACGTCATCGCCTCGTGGGCGGTGCTGGTGTATTCGTTCGCGCTCGATTTCATGCGTCTCGACCTCAGCGGTGGTGGCAGCGCTGAGGGACGCCAGATCGAGTTCGACATGGAGGACCCGCGCGAGTTCGGCGACTACCTGACCTTTTCCGCGCTGTCTTCGACGATGACAGCCGCACTGCCCGGCCGCGCCGTGACGAGGAAGGCCTGGCGCCTGGTGCGCGCGAACGTCATCGTCGCGTTCGCCTTCAACTCCGTCGTCGTCGCGACCCTCGTGTCAATGATCCTCTCGTACGTGATGTGAGTGGTGCGAGCCGTGCGAAAATGATGTGAATATCGCCGAGGCGGCCCACCCGTTAAGGGTGGACCGCCTCGGCGAGGTTGGGGCCACGTCATTCGGAAACGTGATCCTATTCTGATGGGCCGCCTCGGTGCGGGGTTACTTCCGTGAAGTCAGCCGCCTCGGCGAGTTGGGAGGTTACAGTCTCCAGCAGCTGTCGAGGGGAGCTTTGCCCGCGAAAGTGCGACTGGTGAAGGTCTCGACCCGGGGCAGCGCGGCGACGTAGCCGCCGATGTGTGTGGGGCCGAGGTTGTCCTCGAACGCGACCTTGTGTCCGGCGCGGCACCAGGTCGACGCGAGCTCCTTGCCCTGATCGAATGAGATGACGTCGTCGAGGCGGCTGTGGTTGACCAGCAGCGGAATATCAGGCACTTCAGCCTTGCCCAGACGCTGCTTTTCGGCGACGTCCGTGAAGTTCGCATCGACGATCTCCTGGAATGACTCACCGTTCTTCGTCAGCGTCTTCGCATCGGTGAAGGCAGTCGAGAGCAGCGCTTCGATGGTGCACTGGTTCGAGGTTTCTTCGACTACCTTCTGTCCCTCCTCGTTGAGGAAGTCCGACGTATCGACCCCGGTCTGATCCGCGAACCCGGCGACGCCGTAGAGCGCGAATGCCGTATAGACGCTCGAGAGGTCGGAAACGGTCTTATACAGATCGGTCGGCACGGCGCCGGCCGAAGCTGAGACGACGTTGAGCTCGGGAGCCCATTCCTTCTGGAGCTCCAGAGCAGCCGTCGTGGCGTGGCCGCCCTGCGAGTATCCGCGCAGTTGGAGCTGGGTCTCCTCGTCGATCTCGCTTCCGTCGACCTGCTGAACTGCGCGTGCCGCGTCGAGGACAGAGCGTCCCTCTTCGACGCGGTTGACGTAGTGATGGGTGCCTTCAGTGCCGAGGCCCATGTAGTCGACGACGACAACCGGATGCTTCGCGGCCAGGGCAGAGGCGACGGAGATTCCTTCGTATTCGGTGCCCATGCCCATTTGCCGGCTGGGAGCGCACTTGTCGGCGATGCCCTGGGTGCCCGGAGAGATGACGACGGCATCCTCGGCGTGGCCGCTCGCGCCGTTCGGGGTGAGCAGAGTGGCGGTGGCGGCTCGGGCGGTGCCTTGCTCGTCGGTGGTTTTGTACATGAACGTCGTCGATTTCGCGTCATGCTTGATGAGTTTCACGGGATCGAGGTAGAACTCCGAGTCGGCCTGCTTGAGCACTGCACCGTCTTCACTGGGAAGCGAGTCCGGAGTCTCATAGAAATCTTCGGGGACTCCGGAGGCCGGAAGGTCCTCCTGTGCGGCGGCATATTCGACGTCGGCAGTGGTGAGTTCATCGGAACTCTCGACAGCCTTCTTCGCCTGTTCGACGCTGATGTCCTCGGGGACGGAATCGCGGTCGAGCGTGCTCGGGTCCTCAGCCGCACGGTCGTCGAGGAACTGTTCGGCTTCGGATTCGGTCTGTGGGACGATGTCGGCGGCCTGGGCCGGCGCGGTCGTCGTGCACAGAGTGAGTGCGAGGCCGGCGATCGCTGCGGCGCTGAGGGCCTGAATGCGACGACGCGGACTGTGTGACGTTGTGGTCGGCAGTGCTGTGCTGGTCTGTGCTGTGTTGGGCGTGCTCATAGGCGGTGGTCCTGTTCTGCCATGTCTCTCGGCGGTGAGAAGGTGCGGGACAGTGGAGTCGGTGCGGGCCGTGGTGAAACGGGCCGCGACCGCGAGCGAACCGCTGCGACAGGGGTGTCGTCGGCAGCGGATGCTCTTCATCGGACGCCCTTATTGTGACGGGCACCACACACGTTACTCGATAGTAGAACTGATTGGTAACTCTTTTGCCGAGGACGGTCTTTGCCGCCTGGGCGATGTGGAAACAGTCGGTGTTTCGTGCGGGCTGATCCTTCTCCAGGACACACGACAACGGCCGCCGGTCGGCAGCGTTTGCTGCCGACCGGCGGCCGTTGAAGGAGTGGAGCCACCCTGCCGAGGTCAGCTGCCCGGAAAGGGCGGGGCCGCCTCGGTGCGGGTGAGGGTCACTTGCGCTCGAGTTCCTCGAGGGTGGGGTAGATCGTCTCCTTCGGGGCGACTCCCCGGTTGCGGATGAGCACGTAATAGAGGACGAAGGTGACGACGATGCCGACGAGCCACGAGATGTCCGCGCCGCCGAGCTTTGCGACCATCGGTCCGGTGTAGAAGGACTGTGCAAGGAACGGGATCTGGACGACGACGCCGATTCCGTAGGACGCCAGCGCCCGCCAGTTCCATGCGCCGTAGCGGCCGTTGCGGTCATAGAACGCGGGAATGTCGAAGCGGTCCTTCGAGATCAGGTAGTAGTCGGTGAGGTTGATGATGCTCCATGGGGTGAAGACCATGAGCAGGGCGAGTACGAAGTTCTTGAAGTTCGCGAGGAAGTCCGCCGAGGCCAGCAGCGCAACGAGCACGGTGAGCGTGACGATGCCGATGACGAAGACCGCGCGGGTCCAGCGACGGATCGTCGCCTTGTTGCCGAACGAGGTGAGGATCGTCAGCGTGCACATGAACGCGCCGTAGGCGTTGAGCGTGTTGACCGTGAGCTTGCCCAGCAGGATGACGATGAAGATGAGGAGTGCGAACACCCCTCCGCCGACGATGTCGCCGACATAGGCGACCTGATTCTCGACGAACAGGTTGCCGGATTCCGTCATGGCGGCGGCTCCGATGAGCGCACCCAGGGTCATCGACCACTGCGAACCGATGACCGATCCGCCGAAGGTGAACCAGAAGGTCTTCGAAGCTGGGGTCGATCGTGGCAGGTATCGCGAATAGTCGGCGACATAGGGGCCGTAGGTCAGCTGCCAGCCCACGGACAGGGCGATTGCGGAGAGGAAGGCGGGGAAGGCGAACGACGAGCCCGAGATCAGACCGGGGACGTCGACCTGTGTGAGCACGCAGTAGGTGATGAACAGGAACCCGAGTAGGCCCGTCACCGAGGAGATCCGACCGAGCACGTGGATGTACTTATACCCCAGCAGGGCCACCAGGGCGGTGAGCGCACCGAAGATGACGATGCCGACCCATGGGGTCTGGACTCCGATGATGAGGTTGACGGCCTGGCCGGACAGGACCGCACCGGTCGAGGCGAAGCCGATGTACATGAGCACGACGAGCACGAGCGGGATGATCGCGCCGATGATGCCGAACTGAGCACGCGAGGAGATCATCTGCGGCAGGCCGAGCTGCGGTCCCTGCGCGGAGTGCAGTGCCATGACGATTCCGCCGATGATGTTGCCGATGAGCAGGCCGATGATGGCCCACAGCGCGTCGGCACCGAAGACGACGGCCAGAGCCCCGTCGACGATCGCGGTGATCTGAGTGTTGGCGCCGAACCACAGAGTGAACTGGGAACGTGGCGTTCCGTGACGCTCGGCGTCAGGCACCATCTCGATGGACCGCTTCTCGATCCCCGAATTGGTCGTACTAGCCATGATTGTCTCCTTTGAACTGATGGACCTGGTTCAGTGTGGCACTACGCGCAACACTCGACGAGGTCTGGATCACACTTTCTGTCCGAGATATCGGAATATCGCCGAGGTGGCCCCTAGCTTCAGCGCAGACCTGCGACCCAGCCAGCGCTCACTTCGACAGCGAGCGTGCAATGATCGTCCGCTGGATTTCCGATGAGCCTTCGTAGATGCGGTAAATCCGCGCATCGCGGACATAGCGCTCCAGCGGGAAGTCGCGGGTAAAACCGTATCCGCCGTGGATCTGCAGTGCTTCGTCGGCGATGAATGCGGCGGCCTCAGAGGCGGCGAGCTTCGCCGTAGCCGATGACCGAGTGAAGTCCACCTCGGCGTCGCGCTGTTCGGCGGCGTCCATCGTCAGAAGCCATGCCGATCGGTACTTCGTGTACATATCCGCGAGCTTGAAAGCGATGCCCTGGAGCCGGTTGAGCGGCTTTCCGCTGATCTTGCGTTCGCCAGCCCAATCCACGGCAGCGTCGAGTGCGGCCTTGCCGATTCCCAGACTCATTGCCGCAACTTCGATGCGTCCGCGGTCGAGCACGCGCATGGCTGTTGTGAAGCCTTCACCTTCGACGCCGAGCAGAGCATCCTCGGGGACAACGGTGTCGATGACGAACTCATAGACAGGGCTGCCGCGCAGACCCATCGTCTTCTCCGGGGGATTGAAATCCAACCCCGCCGAGGCGGCCTTCGTGTCGACGATGAATGCGCTGATTCCCTTGTGGCCAGCATCGACGTCGGTCTTCGCGTAGACGACGATGAAGTCCGCGAAGCCGGCGTTGGTGATGAAGCACTTCGTGCCCTTGAGATGCCAACCACCGTCGACCCGTGTGGCCTTCGTCGACATCTCCGCCGGGTTCGAACCGGCACCCGGCTCGGTGAGCCCGAAAGCGCCGATGACCTCGCCGGCAGCGGTACGTGGCAGCCACGCTTCGCGTTGGGCATCGGTGCCGCCGAGGAGGATCGAGTCGGTGGCGAGGAACTGTGCGGTGACGATCGACGCGGTCGATGCGCACGCCTCGGTGATGGCGGCGACCATCTGGCTCATCGCCACCGAACCGACGCCGGGCCCGCCGAATTCCTCGGGCAGGTTGAGCCCCATGACCCCCACCTCGGCGAGGGTCTTCAGGGTTTCGTCGGAGACGCGTTCGTTCGCGTCGGCGGCCGCGGCCTGTGGGACGAGGACGTCCTTGCTGATCGAGACGACGGCGTCGACGAGTTCCTGTTCATCGGCGGTGATGTCGAAGGCCATAAGAGTGCTCCTTTGCAATGGGGATCGGTTCGATGGAATTGGACGGGGTCCCGACCAGGAGGATCGGGGAATCCTGACTGAGAGGCCAGGGGATTCGTGCGGAGTGCGCCGCCTCGGCGAGGTTGAGGCCAGCCGGTCAGGTCAGCGTGCGTCGGTGGGTGCGGCGAAGTCGGCGTTGTGTTCGCCGAGGCGGGGCGCCGGAAGCGCGGACGCCGGGCGGGTGCCGTCGACAAGGAGCGGGTGGCCGAGGAAGGCGTGCCCGGATCGGGGATCGGTGGCAGTGAGATCGCGATCGGAGCCGATGGGGCCGGTGACCGCCTCGGCGAAATCGAGGACGGGGGAGTTCGGGATTCCGGCGGCATCGAAGATCTCGCACAGCTCGGTCACGGTGCGCCCGGTGGTGAATTCTTCGATCTCGATGCGCAGCGCGTCGTCGTTGTCCGACCGATGAGCGTCGGTGGCGAAGCGCGGATCGGTGGCCAGCTCCGGCTTGCCGAGGGTCTGGGCAAGAGTACCGAAGAGCCGGTCGTTGGCCACGGCGATGACGAGGAGTCCGTCGGCGGCGCGATAGGTGTCGAACGGTGCCGAGACGGGGTGGCGGTTGCCGACCCGGGTGGGGGCGGATCCAGCGGAGTGGAGGGAGGCGTTCGTCGGCTGCATGGCGAGCATGACGTCGAGCATCGGAATGTCGATATGGGCACCTTCGCCGGTCGTCTGGCGGTGGAAGAGCGCCGAGGAGATGCCGAAGGCGGCGAAGACTCCGGCGGAGACGTCGGCGATGGATTCGCCGACTCGGGTGGGGGAGCCGTCGGGGAAGCCGGTCGAGGCCATGAGGCCGCTCAGGGCCTGGATGACCGTGTCGTAGGCGGGGCGTTTGGCTTGGGTGCCGTGCTGTCCGAAGCCGGAGATCGACGCGTAAACGATATCGGGTTTGACGGCCTTGAGGTTCTCATAGGACAGGCCGAGCTTCGCGGCGACGCCGGGCCGGAAGTTCTCGACGACGACATCGCAGCTCGCGATGAGATCGAGCAGTCGAGCGTGGTCTTCCGGGTCCTTGAGATCGGCCTCGATCGAGCGCTTTCCGCGGTTGAGTCCGGTGAAGTAAGTCGACCCGGAATCTGTGAAGGGTCCGAGATGTCGGGAATCGTCCCCGTGGCCGGGCATCTCGATCTTGATGACCTCGGCGCCCTGATCGGCGAGCATCGCCGTGGCGTAGGGACCGGCGAGGACTCGGGAGAAATCGGCGACCCGAACCCCGGTCAGCAGCTGCTTCGTTGCGTTCATGTTCCTCATCCTCGGCGCTGACCTGGGCGAAGACAACGGGGTCTCCGCGGATTTCGTCCGAGGTGTCGGACTGGATCGAGCGCTGACGGGCGGTCCGTCCCTGGGGTGGCCTGAGTCGGCGTGAAGGGCCGCCCGCGACAGACGCGGACGGCCCTTCACTCGGCCTGCGGTGAGCTGCTGGCTCCTCGAGTCGATCAGCCTCAGGCGAGGCCGTCCTGTCAGGCCACGCGTTCGAAGACCGCAGCCATGCCCTGACCGCCGCCGATGCACATGGTCTCGAGGCCGTAGCGCGATTCGCGGCGATCCATCTCCCGCAGCAGGGTCGCGAGGATGCGCCCACCGGTCGCGCCGACCGGGTGGCCCAGTGAGATGCCCGAGCCGTTGACGTTGAGACGCTCGGCGAAGTCGGATTCGGACAGCTTCCATTCGGTCGTGCAGGCGAGCACCTGCGCCGCGAATGCCTCGTTGAGTTCGATGAGGTCGATATCGACGAGTTCGAGACCCGCGCGCTGCAGTGCCTTCGCGGTCGCCGGGACCGGGCCGATGCCCATGGTTTTCGGCGGCACACCGGCCACGGCCCAGCTGCGCATGCGGGCGAAGACCCGCAGACCCAGCTCGGCGGCCTTGGCTGCGGTGGTGACGATGCACAGGGCGGCACCATCGTTCTGACCCGAGGCATTGCCGGCGGTCACCGTGGCCTCATCGTCGGACTTCCCGAGCATCGGCTTGAGCTTCGCGAGCTTCTCGACCGTCGATCCGGGACGGATGTGCTCATCGGTCGTGATGACCTGTTCAGGGGTCTTCCGGGTGGCCGGCAGCGTGATCGGCACGATCTCGTCGGCGAACTTCCCTTCCTCAGTCGCCGAGGCGGCACGACGATGCGATTCAACGGCGTAGACGTCCTGGTCCTCCCGCGAGATCTTGTACTCCCGACGCAGGTTCTCCGCGGTTTCGATCATTCCGCCCGGCACCGGGTAGTCATTGCCGCCGGCGGTGAGGCGGCCGCGGACGAGGCCGTCTTTGAGCTCGACGTTGCCGCCCCTGATGCCCCAGCGGATCTCCTCATTGAAGAACGGTGCGCGGCTCATCGACTCGACGCCGCCGGCGACGACGAGGTCCGCGAAACCGGCTGAGATCATCGCGTGGGCGTCGGCGATCGCCTGCAGGCCGGAGCCGCAGCGACGGTCGACCTGACGGCCCGGAACGGTGATCGGCAGTCCCGCGTTGAGGGCGACGACGCGGCCGATCGCCGGGGTCTCCATGTGCGGATAGCAGTTGCCGAGGACGACATCCTCAATGGCTTCACCCGGCAGGTCGGTCTTCTCCAGCAGAGCTTTCAGGACCTGACGGCCGAGCTCCTCGTGCGGAACGTCCTTGAACTGTCCGCCGAATCCGCCCACGGGGGAGCGGAGAGGTTCGCAGATGACGATGTCTTCGGACACGGAGTCTCCCTTTGGTTGCGGTCGCACCGTCCCGCTTGTGGGGCCGGAACGTCGACACGATCGGCATCACTGCCGAATTTGGTATTAATACTTTCCCATTTATGAACATATCCGAATGGATTGCGCCTGACAAGGGTGCGTCTCAATGAATGGGCCTCATAGTGACGGCGCGGCACTGGTGGGTGGGTCGCCTCGGTGACGGTATGCGGGGTCGCTGGATTCGATTCGCAAGATTCGCCAGCCTGGCCGGCTTGCGGCGGCCAGGCCGCTCAGCGGACGGTCGGCAGTACCGCCTCGGCGACATCGAGCACCGTGTTCAGGGCGGCGTCCTGCTGATCGAGTCGGTAGGCGAGGTGGAGCTGGGTGGCTTCGTTCGGGAGATCGAGCGGAACCGCGGCGATCCGCGAGTCGTAGCCGGCGGCGACGGAATCGAACGTAATCGTCACGCCCATCCCGGCGGCCACGAGCGCGGAGATCGACTGCGAGTCGGGGGCCTCCTGGACGGTGCGCGGGCTGAACCCGGCGTCGAGGCACAGGCGCATGGCGGTCTCGCGCAGGTTCGAATTCGGTCGTGCGGGCAGGAGGACAAAGGGTTCGTCGGCGAGTTCCTTGACGCCGATCTTCTTCCGCTTCGCCAGGCGGTGAGAGCTCGGCAAGGCGACACATGGACGCTCGATCGCCACGGGGCGGCCGGCGATGAGCGGGGGTCGCCGACGCCACCGGACCAGCGCGAGGTCGAGAGTGCCGTCCATGATCCGCTCGAGGCCTTCGTCGGCATAGACCGTCGACTCGAGCTGGAAAGTGATGCCCGGATTGCGTTCGTGTGAGGCCGCCACGAGGGTGGCGGCCAGGTCGCGCGAGGACGGATGTGAGTAGCCGAAGCGCACGCGACCGACCTCACCGCTGGAAGAGCGGTGGACGGATTCGACGGCGGCCTGCTGAGTGGCGAGCATGTGCTTGGCCGGCTCGAGCAGGGCTTCACCGGCGGGGGAGAGGCTGACCGAACGGGTCGTGCGCTGGAACAGTGAGGCTCCGAGCTCGGTCTCCAGGGACCGGATGGTGCGGCTCAGCGGAGGCTGGGCCATGCCGAGGCGTTCGGCGGCACGACCGAAGTGGAGTTCTTCGGCGACGGCGACGAAGGCGCGGATCTGCTGCAGCTCCAAAATATTCTCCTGTGTCAGGCGGCCGCTGGGCGAGTGGCTTAATTATTGCATGAAAAAGTAATAATGGTAGGGCTATTTTGCAGATTTGGGTAATTGCTATAGCCTGCGAACCATGGATAGTGACACAGTCGTCAGTTTGCCTGAAGCCATTGAGCGTTACGTCAAGGACGGAGCCACGGTGGCGCTCGAGGGGTTCTCCCACCTTATCCCGTTCGCCGCCGGGCACGAGATCATCCGGCAGGGAATCTCCGGGCTCACCTTCTGCCGGCTCACCCCCGATCTGCTCAGCGACATGATGATCGCCGCCGACTGCGTCGATCGCCTCGTCTGCTCGTTCTTCGCCTCCGGTTCGGCCGGAAGCCTCTACGAGGTGCGGCGTCGCATCCAATCCGCCGACCCGCGTCCGCTCGAGGTCGAAGAGTACTCGCATCACGCGATGACCCTGCGCTATCACGCCGGCGCCGCCAGGTTGCCCTTCGCTCCGATCGGCTCCTTCGTCGGTTCGGATATCCCCGGCATCAACCCGGACATCCGCTCCGTCGTCGACCCGTACTCGGGGAAGAAGACCTACGTGGTCCCGCCGCTCAACCCTGACGTCACGATCGTCCATGCTCAGCGGGCCGACCGGCACGGAAACGTGCAGATCTGGGGCATCACCGGCACGCAGCAGGAAGCCGTCTACGCAGCGAAGCATGTCATCGTCACCGTCGAGGAGATCGTCGACGACGAGGTCGTCCGCTCAGACCCGAACCGCACCCTCATCCCGGCTCACGCCGTCGACGCCGTCTGTGAGGTCCCGACCGGAGCACACCCCTCCTATGTGCAGGGATCCTATGACCGTGACAACGCCTTCTACCGCGAATGGACGCCGATTTCGAAGGACCCGGCTCGGCTCCGGGAATGGCTCGACACCCATGTCCGCGGCACCCACGACCATGCTGAATACCTCCAGGCGATCGGCGCCGACCGGCTGTTGAGCCTGCGCGTGGCTCCACGCCCCTCCGGCACAGTCGATTACGGTCGCCGCGCCTTACTCAACGAAGGGACCGTGAAATGAGCACCACCTCGGCGAAGGAATTCACCGAAACCGAACTCATCGTCTGCGCGGCCGCGAAGATGCTCGCCCGTAGCCGCACCGTCTTCGCCGGGGTCGGTCTGCCGACGCTGGCCGTCGACCTGGCGCACCGCACGGTCAATCCTGGCATCCAGCTCATCTACGAATCCGGGGTCGCCGGCGCGCACCCGGAATCGATGGCCGAGGGTATCGCGGACTCCGTCGTCGTCTCCGGCGCCGAGGCGGTCGTGAACATGCATGCCCTGTTCGGATACGTCCTCCAAGGTGGGAACGTCGACGTCGGCTTCCTCGGAGCCGCTCAGGTCGACCGGTACGGTTCGCTGAACACCACGGTCATCGGCGACTGGGATTCGCCGAAGGTGCGCCTGCCCGGTTCCGGAGGGGCTGCGGACATCATGGCCAACGCAGGAGAGGTCTTCGTCGTCCTCCGCCGCCATGACCCGGCCGCGCTGCCCGCCGAACTCGACTTCACGACCTCCGCCTCGCCGGTGCGCGCGGCTGAGCAGCCGGACTTCATCCAGCCGCCCGGATTCGGCGTCTCCACCGTCATCACCCCGTTGGGGATCCTGCGGCGACGTGAGCGCCTCGGCGAGCTCGAACTCACAGAGGTGCACCCCGGGGTCACGGTCGAACAGGTGCAGGAGGCGACCGGTTGGGACCTCGCCGTCGCCGAGGATGTCCAGCAGACTCAGGCGCCGACGGCCGAGGAAGTCCGCTTACTCCGCGACGAGATCGATACGGTCCGGCTCTACCTGCGGTAGGTGGGACCGGAGTCGGCTGAATCGGTACGTCTTTCTCTGGATTGCTCACCGAGGAACGTGGGCAGTCCAGAGTGGACAGTACCTAGAAGTTGCTGGCGATGCGGTCTTTGATGCTTCTTGGGAGGTGCGGCGCAGACGGGTACGATGAGCCGTATGTCGAGCCCCGAATCGGACACTCAGGGGCTGTCGGTCACGCCGTCAGCCCCTCACCTCCGCTGATCCCCTAACTCTGCTGTCCGGTGTTGCCCGCAGCACGACCTTCGGGAGTTTTTGGGCGCTGACCGTGGTGACGAGACGTTCTTTTGTTCGTACTCTCACTTCGGAGTTATCTCGATGCCTTTTGTTCTTTATCTTCTTGCCCTGGCGGTCTTCGCTATGGGTACTTCCGAATTCATGCTCGCTGGCCTCGTGCCCGACATTGCCACAACCTTCGGCGTTTCCGTGGGGACTGCTGGTCTTCTGACCTCGGCATTCGCCGCAGGTATGGTGATCGGCGCACCTGCGATGGCCGCTCTCACTCGTCGCCTCCCTGCGAAAGCGACACTTTTGGGATGCGTGATCGTGTTCGCGCTGTCCCACGTCGTCGGAGCAATCTCACCAGACTTCACTGTCTTGTTCATTACTCGCGTGATCGCTGCGGTTGTCAATGCGGGCTTCTTGGCGGTTGCGCTGGGGGCGGCGACGAAACTCGTGACACCGGATGCCAAAGGTCGGGCCGTGGCGGTCCTGCTTGCGGGCACCACTGTCGCAACCGTTGCCGGCGTCCCGGCGGGTGCTCTGCTGGGGACGGCGCTCGGTTGGCAGTCGACGTTCTGGGCGATCGCTTTACTGTGCGTCCCCGCTGCGGTCGGCATTGCTGCGGGTTTCACCCATCAGTCTGACGAAGCCTCTCGGGAAGAGCCGTCTTCTACTTCGCTGCGGGCGGAGCTGTCGCAGCTGGCCTCTCCACGCCTGGTCTTAACGATGCTGCTCGCTGCCTTGGTGAATGCCGGAACTTTCTCCGCGCTGACTTTCCTGGCCCCGATCGTTACTGATACTGCCGGCCTGAGCCAGTGGTGGGTGTCAGGGGCGCTTATGCTTTTCGGCGCTGGCTCCTTCATCGGAGTCACCGTTGCAGGACGGTTCTCGGATGCCCGGCCCCGAATCGTCATCGTAGGCGGTGGAAGTGTTCTAGTGCTCGGGTGGTTTGCGTTGGCAATATTCGCGACGAACCCCGTTGCCCTGCTCGGGCTCGTTTTCGCTCAGGGTGTGTTGGGGTTCGCTGTTGGGAGCACGCTGATCACGCGAGTGCTCTATGCGGCGGCGGGTGCGCCCACTATGGCGGGGTCGTACGCGACAGCGGCGCTCAACGTCGGTGCGGCGGCAGGTCCAGTCCTCGCTGCTGCCGCACTCGGCGTTATGCCGGGTTCGCTTGGGCCTGTTTTGGTGGCTGTCGTCGCGACAGCAACGGCGTTGCTGGTCGCAGTTTCCCTTCTTCGGCTGGTTGCGCCCAGGGACAACGTCCTGGCTTCATACACCTAGACCATGCAACGTGATGCGGCCCCGAGTTCGCAGTGAACTCGGGGCCGCATTGTCGTAGAGGCTGGGTCCCAGAGGGGCTGAGGTCGGGGCCTCAGAGACCTCAGGGGGTGACGGGCATGCGTGGTGGAACAGGCTTGGAATCCGTGCTCGTGGCGTCGGCATTTGGTGCTGTGTCGCTCGTGCCAGGCCCGTCCGTTGGAGCGCCTTCGTCAGATGCGGCCTCAGCTGCTTCCACCTTCTCAGCGGCGAGAGCCTCGGCGAACTCTGCCTCGTCGGCGGCCTCGGCCTTCGAGTTCTCGCTCGCCCTCCATCCGGTCTTGTTCAGCAGGATGAGGGTGCAGATGAGGGAGACGAGCGCATAGCTGGCGCTGAGGATCGCCACCGGAATGATGGAATCCGAACTGTTGTACATCCATTGCGCGGCCGCCGCAGTGCCGCCGCCCACGGTCATCGAGCACAGCTGGTAGGCCAGCGAGATTCCCGTGTACCGGACCCGAGTGGGGAACGCCCGGGCGATGATTCCGCCGATGCCGGCGTAGAACAGCGAGTGCGGAACAGTTGCGGCGGCCATGGCTGCGAGGGCGATCCCGGGATGGCCCAGTTCGATCGCGAAGAACATGAGCGGCATGAGGACGAACTCCGGAACGATGATCCAGACGATCGCCTTGCGCATGTCCTTGACCCGGTCGAGGATGACCGCGCCGAACGGCTGGACGATGAACTGCACGACGAGGGCGAGCGTGACGACGCCGAGGAACGTCGACGAACTGTACGCCCAGGGGTGGGTGGTGTCCGTGGCCCAGGCAGTGGCGAACGTCGTCTTGAGATAGGTGACCTGAATGAGCGGCAGCGAACCGGCGCCGAGGAGGATGAGCACCCAGTGCTTCTTGATCGCCTCGATGGCGGGAACCTTGACGACGGCGTCCTTCTTCTTCACGACCTTCATGTTCTCCGGCTCTTCGAGCTTGAGGCGGATGACGAGGCCGATGACGATGAGGAAGATCGAAGCGAGGAATGCAATCCTCCAGCCGTAGAGCAGGAACTGCGGGGTCGGCAGAAGCGCGAGGGCGAAGAACATGCCCGAGGAGATGAGGTTTCCTGCCGGAGATCCCTGCTGGGCGAAGGCCGAGTACAGGACCCCCTTGCCCTTCGGCGCGTTCTCACTGGCGATGAGCACGGAGCCGCCCCATTCGCCACCGACGGCGATGCCCTGCAGGATGCGCAGGCAGGTGAGGATGATCGGCGCGGCGATGCCGATGGTCGCGTATCCCGGCAGCAGGCCGACGAGGAACGATGCCGCGCCCATCATCACAAGGGTGACGACGAGCGTCTTCTTCCGGCCGTACTTGTCACCGAAGTGACCGAAGATGATTCCGCCGAGCGGACGTGCCAGGAAGCCGGCCCACAGTGTGACAAAGGAGAGCAGAGTGCCGACGCCGGCCGGCAGGGTGTCGGGGAAGAATACGTGACCGAACACCAGCGCCGAGGCGGTGCCGTAGATGTAGAAGTCGTACCACTCGATGGTGGTTCCGATGAATGATGCGATTCCGGCTTTCCGGGCTCGTTTCGCGGTGTTGACCGAGTCAGACATGCGATTCCTCTCAGGTGGAGCGTCATTGCGCCTACCGATGCCCAGCGTCGTTGACGTGGCATGGGTGCTTGTTCACAGTAAGTTGCTCACTGATGCCACGGCAAAGACTTTCTCGTTATACCTGTATAACCCGCGGTGATATTGAAGCCGGCTGTCCTTGATTTTCTGGGATTACCGATGCGTAATCCGGATCAGAGATAACTGTGTCTGATGCCGCGTGAAAGAATCTTGGAGAGATTGTTCCCCTCCGAGTATCAGAGTGCCGAGTTGCGCTCGCAGGTGCGCTCGCCGTGGGAATCCCTTGCCGAGGCGACACTCAGTCGCCGACGGGGTCGGCCATGGACTCCGAGGCGGCGACGAGGTCGAGGGCGAGGTCGCCGATGAGCGACGACTGGTCCTCCCTACGGACGGTGATCCAGGCCTGTGGGGCATTCGGGCGAGTGCCGACCCGCGTGAAGGTCAGTCGCTCATCGCTGCGGTAGCTCAGTGCCACCGGCGAAGGGACGAGCGAGACGCCGAGACCGTGTGCCACCATCTCGACGGCGGCTGACCAGCTGGCCGTCTGATGGTGGATCTGCGGTTCGAAGCCGTGCGTGCGGCAGATTCCCACGACGTTGTCGTGGTAGATCGGGGACGCACTCTTGCGAAAGATGACGAACGGGGAGTCGACGGCCTCGGCGATGGTGGTGATCGGTGACTCGGCGGGAGCGCACAGCCAGAAGGACTCCCTGGCCGCCGGAGTGCATGCGAGGTCGGGGTGTTGGAGGGGCATGTGCCCGCAGGCGATGTCGATATCGTGGCCGAGCAGCATGTTCGACTGCGCCGCCGAGGTGGCTTCCTCCGTGGTGACGAGGATGTTCGGATGCTCGGCGGAGAAATCCGTGATCGTCTGCGGCAGGCCGCGGTGGAGGAACGTGGCCACGGTGCCGATCGAGATCGAGGTCGGAGCCCCGGTGTTCACGGCTACCGCGTACTCGTTGAATCGGTGGGCGGCGCCGACGGCGGACTTCGCATAGGGCAGCAGCGCCTCTCCTGCCGCAGTCAGCTTCGTCACTGGACTGCGGTGGAACAGCGGTTTGCCGACGAAGTCCTCGAGCCGTTTGAGTTCGGCGCTCAATGCTGGCTGCGAGATGTTGACGGCATCGGCTGCGAGTTGGAATTTGCCGTGCTCAGCCAGGGCGATGAAGTACTGGAGGCGTTTGAGGCTTGGTTCTGCCATAACTGAAGATTATCAGAGATAAGAGAAATATCTTTGTCAGCCGCAGATTCTCGGGCGTACCGTCGAAGTAACCATCAAAGGAGATTATCTTGCGTGAGACTATCCCGTCGCCCGATACGACCATGACACCCGTGCCGGACAGCTACGGCATCGACCGATTCGCCGACGACCGGTCGCTGAACGACCTGCTGCCGCTCTATCTCGACGAGAAGCTGCTCGCGCATCTGCGTCCGGTGTTCGAGGACCTCGGGCCTCGCCTCGGCGGAGAGCTCGACGACCTTGCCCACGAAGCCGACGTCAATCCTCCGGTTCTCAAACACCGCACCCGCAATGGCGCCGACCAGCAGTCGATCGAGATCCACCCCGCGTACCGTCGCCTTCAGGAAGTCGCTTTCGGCGAACTCGGCCTGGCCGCGATGAGCCACCGGCCCGGCGTCCTCGGCTGGGACGAACCGATGCCTCCGATCGTCAAATACCTATTCGTCTACCTCTTCACGCAGGCGGAATTCGGATTGCTGTGCCCGGTGAACATGACCGACTCGCTCACCCGCACTCTGCGCAAGTACGGTTCACCCGAACTCGTCGACCGCTTCATCGACGGACTGACCAGCACCGACGTCGACACCCTGACTCAGGGTGCGATGTTCATGACCGAACAGGACGCCGGCTCTGACGTCGGCCGGGCGACGACCACGGCCGTCGACAACGGCGACGGTACCTGGGCGCTGACCGGCGAGAAGTGGTTCTGCTCGAACGCCGATGCCGACCTCGCCATGGTCCTCGCCCGCCCCGAAGGAGCCAAGCCCGGAATCAAGGGCATCGGACTCTTCCTCCTGCCTCGCACTCTCGAAGACGGTTCGCCGAACTCCATGCGGATCGTCCGCCTCAAGGACAAACTCGGCACCAAATCGATGCCCAGCGGCGAGATGAGCCTCCAAGGAGCGACCGCCTACCTCGTCGGCGACATCGGGCGCGGCTTCGTGCAGATGGCCGATATGGTCAACTCCTCGCGCCTGTCGAACGCCGTGCGCGCGGCCGGTCTCATGCGCCGCGCCTTCGCGGAGTCGAAGTTCGTCTGCCGCAATCGGGAGGCATTCGGCTCGACCCTGAGCAAGCTGCCCCTGCAGCGTCGCCAGCTCGCGAAGATCATGACGACGACGGAACAGGCGCTGTCGATCTCCCTGCACACCGCCGCCGTGTTCGCCCGCGCCGATGCCGGTGACGCCGAAGCCGCCTCGGTGCTGCGCATCCTCACTCCGCTCATCAAGTTCCGCGCCACCCGCGACGCCCGCAAGGTCACCGCCGATGCGATGGAGATCCGCGGCGGCGTCGGCTACATCGAGGAGTACGGTGACGCCCGCGTCTTCCGCGACTCGCAGCTCGGATCGATCTGGGAGGGCACCTCGAACATCGTCGCCCTCGACGTCATTCGTGCCGCCCACCGGGCGGGAACGCTCAAGCCGCTGTTTCTGCATCTGGAGACCCTCATCGCCGAGGCGGCCGACCTCCCGACCGCGTTCCGAGCACAGATCCAGTCGCTGAGTTCGACGCTGCTGCACGCGCTCGAAAACACTCCCGAAGGAGTTGAGCAGGCGCGGGTGCGCCAGCTCGCGACCGCGACGTACAACCTCGTCTGCGCTTCCATCATGGCCTCCGAAGGTGCGCAGATCGGAGACGGCCGCGGCGATTGGTCGCGCATCGTCATCGCTGCGCTGGTGCTGCGCCACAAACTCATGCCGCAGAACCCGCTCGTCCCCATCGTCGAAGATGACGCGGTTCTCGACGCCCTCATCGAGGGCTCCGGCATGGGTCGGGACGAAGCGTTCGCGGCTGTGGAGGACCTCCTCGGCGAAGGTGGAGCAGCTCAGTCCGCCGAGGATGGAACTGCGCGTTCCGGAGGGAGCGGGCAGTGAGCGCGGGATCACTCGCCGGGATCACGGTCGTCGATCTCTCGCGCATCCTCGGCGGGCCTTACTGCACGCAGATCCTCGCTGATCACGGGGCTGAGGTCATCAAGGTCGAGCCGCCGGCAGGGGACGATACGCGCACGTGGGGGCCGCCGTTCGTGGCGCCCGAGGTGTCGAGCTACTTCGCTGGGATCAACCGGAACAAGCGGATGATGACTCTCGATCTGCGCACCGTTGAGGGGCAGGAGGCGCTGCATGGGCTGCTGGCCGGTGCCGACGTCCTCGTCGAGAACTTCAAGACCGGGACGTTGGCGAAATGGGGGCTCGACCCTGTTTCGGATATTCCGAATCGCTACCCGCGTCTCGTGCACGCGTCCATCACCGGCTTCGGTGACGACGGACCGCTGGGCGGGCGGCCCGGGTACGACGCGATCATCCAGGCGATGTCCGGGCTGATGTCGGTCAACGGCGACGAATCGACCGGGCCGATGCGCATCGGCATGCCCGCCGTCGACATGGTCACCGGACTCAACGCGTCCATCGGCGTGCTCATGGCGCTGCAGGAACGCGTGTCGTCCGGGCGCGGACAGCGGGTCGAGACGACGCTCTTCGACTGCGGGATCTCCGTGATGCACCCGCACCTGCCGAACTTCTTCGGCGGTGGAGGTGCGCCGAAGCTCTCCGGCAACGATCATCCGAACATCGCCCCGTATTCGGCCTTCGCGACCGGGTCCGGGCAGGTGTTCATCACTGCTGGGAACGACGGACAGTTCGCCAAGCTCGTCGGCCACCTCGGTGCTCCGGGGCTCGCCGAGGACCCGCGGTTCGTCGACAATGCCGCCCGCCTGGGTAACCGGGATGCGCTGCGCACTGAGCTCGAAGCGCTCATGGCTGAGACCTCGGCGGAGAAGCTGTCCGAGGAGCTCATGAGCATCGGCGTTCCTGCCGGCCCAATCCTCGACGCCGCCGAGGTGGTCGAACACCCGCATACCGCGCACCGTGAGATGGTCGTGGAGATGGGCGACGGCTACCGCGGAGTTGCCTCGCCGATCAAGCTCGCCCGGACTCCGGCCAGCTACCGGATCTCGCCGGTGCAGCCGGTTGCGGAGGTCGCCGGCGGGGACGATGGCGAAGGGCAGTATGGCGCGGAGGTCGAAGGGCACCCGCACGCGGCTGTCGAGGAGTCGGCGAGGATCTGAACGAAACTGCCGGGGCTGCCTCGGTGGGAAATCTGTGTGGGTGGCGCGTGGAACCGATCAGTGCTGCGTGAGTCTCGGGGAGCGGCGAACCCGGCATCGATTCATCTATGTCCGAAATGTCGGACGGAACTTGATGCGGGCCACTTCCGCATTCTGCTCCAGTCGTCAGAATGGATGGTGTAGTCAGAGCCGACAGCGCAGGGGAGCCCACACCTCGGCGCGACGGCGAAGCGGCAGCCAAGCATCCGCCTCGTCGGACACAGCGACAAGGAGAATCCCATGACCACCAAGCCGTCGTTCACCCAGCACGACCCGTCCCGCGTCATCCGCGCCGACCGCGGAACCGAGATCACCGCGAAGTCCTGGCAGACCGAAGCACCCAAGCGCATGCTCATGAACAACCTCGACCCCGAGGTCGCCGAACGTCCCGAAGACCTCGTCGTCTACGGCGGCACCGGCCGCGCCGCCCGCTCCTGGGAAGCATATGACGCAATCGTGCGCACCCTCGACGACCTCGAGGACGACGAGACCCTCCTCATCCAGTCCGGCAAACCGGTCGGCGTCATGCGCACCCACGAATGGGCGCCTCGAGTGCTCATCGCGAACTCCAACCTCGTCGGCGACTGGGCCAACTGGGAGCACTTCCGCGAGCTCGAGGCCGAGGGCCTGATGATGTACGGCCAGATGACCGCCGGATCCTGGATCTACATCGCCACTCAGGGCATCCTCCAGGGCACTTACGAAACCTTCGGCGCCATCGCCCGCAAGCGCTTCGACGGCACCCTGGCCGGCACCCTGACCATCACCGCCGGCTGCGGCGGCATGGGCGGAGCCCAGCCGCTGTCCGTGACCCTCAACGGCGGCGTCTGCCTCATCATCGACGTCGACAAGACCCGCCTCGACCGCCGCAAGGGCAAGCGCTACCTCGACGAGGTCGAAACCGACCTCGACACCGCACTGGCCAAGGTCATCGAAGCGAAGAAGAACAAGCAGGCACTGTCGGTCGGACTCGTCGGCAACGCCGCCGAGATCCTCCCGCTCATCCTCGACCGCCCCGAGGCCGCCGAAGTCGACATCGTCACCGACCAGACCTCCGCCCACGACCCGCTGTCCTACCTGCCGATCGGCGTGAGCGTCGACGAATGGCACGACGAAGCCGAACAGGACGCCGAGAAGTTCACCATCCGCGCCGAAGAATCCATGGCCAAGCACGTGAAGGCCATGGTCGAATTTCAGGACCGCGGCGCCGAGGTCTTCGACTACGGCAACTCGATCCGCGACGAAGCCCGCAAGGCCGGCTACGACCGCGCCTTCGAATTCCCCGGCTTCGTCCCCGCCTACATCCGTCCCCTCTTCTGCGAAGGACTCGGCCCCTTCCGCTGGGTGGCCCTGTCCGGCGACCCGAAGGACATCGAGGTCACCGATCAGGCGCTGAAGGAACTCTTCCCGGAGAACGAACACCTCCACACCTGGCTCGACGCCGCCAACGAATACGTCGAGTTCGAAGGACTGCCCGCCCGCATCTGCTGGCTCGGCTACAAGGAACGCCATCAGGCTGGCCTGCTATTCAACCAGCTCGTCGCCGAAGGCAAGATCTCGGCCCCGATCGTCATCGGCCGTGACCACCTCGACTCCGGTTCCGTCGCCAGCCCCTACCGTGAGACCGAATCCATGCTCGACGGCACGGACGCCGTGGCCGACTGGCCGCTGCTCAACGCCCTGGTCAACACCTCCTCGGGCGCCACCTGGGTCTCCATCCACCACGGCGGCGGCGTCGGCATCGGCCGCTCCATCCACGCCGGCCAGGTCTCCGTGGCCGACGGCACCGAACTGGCCGCGAAGAAGCTCGCCCGCCTGCTCACCAACGACCCGGGCATGGGCGTCATCCGCCACGTCGACGCCGGCTACGAGCGCGCCTCCGAAGTCGCAGCCGAGCGTGGTCAGCGCGTGCCGATGATCCCCGAGCTCGACAAGCGCGACGAGGAATCCGCCGCACAGTAAGCAGTTCGCGGCGTTGCGTCGAGCGGCCGGCTGCTGAATAGCTCGAAAAAAGTCGGGCAGCACAGTTTTGAAACAGTGCTGCTCGACTTTTTGTGTGCCGCGGGGAATTGTCGACCGCGAGTAATCGGCTGCGCCGCGAACTCTACTCGTCGAGGAAGAGGTCGAGCTCGAGGTCGTTGGGCCCGTGACCGACGGAGCCGCGCTTCGACGCATCATGGGCGTAAGCCGAGAGGTCCGTGACACCTTGAGCCGCCAACACCTCGTCGTCGATGAAGAAATTGCCGGTGACCTCGCGGGGGCCGCTGGTAAGGATCACCCATGCCGCCTCGGCCATGATCTCGGGCTTGCGGCTGCGCGCCATGAGCTGTTCGCCGCCGAGGAGGTTGTTCACAGCGGCCGTTGCGATCGTCGTCCGTGGCCACAGGCTGTTCGCCGCGACTCCGGCCTCGCGCTGCTCCTCGGCCAGCCCGAGCGTGACCAGCGACATCCCGTACTTCGCCATCGTGTAACCCAGGTGTCTGCCCGCCCATGCCGGATTGAGGTTGAGCGGCGGGGAGAGCGTGAGCACATGCGCGGCGTCCGAGGCTCGGAGGTGCGGCAGGGCCGTTTTGGCCAGAAGGTAGGAGCCACGTGCGTTGATCGAGTTCATGAGATCGAACTTCTTCATCGGCAGGTCCTCGACTGGGGAGAGGTCGATAGCGCTGGCATTGTTGACGACGATGTCGATCCCCCCGAAGGCCTCAACGGTCTTCGCGACCGCCTCGGCGACGGATTCGTCGCTGCGGACGTCACCGATGATCGGCAGGGCCTTGCCGCCGGCCGCCTCGATCTGCTCGGCCGCAGTGTAGACCGTGCCCTCGAGCTTCGGATGGGGTTCCGCGGTCTTCGCCAGCAGCGCGATATTCGCCCCGTCCTGGGCTGCGCGCAGAGCGATCGCCAGTCCGATTCCACGGCTGCCGCCGCTCATGATGATCGTCCGTCCGGCCAGCGATCGGGTGGAATATCCCTCGCCGAGGTGGCTGTCAGTGGTCATCGTTCGTCTCCTTCATCCGTAGTCCGATGATCGTATCCGTGTGTTCGGTGGTCGGGTCCGTGTTCCGCGATCCGTTGATCGGGATGGATATGAGCCAGGCTAGCCTTCGGGTCACGACTTTGCCCAGGTGTCAGGTGCTTCCGGTGCCCGACAGCGAGGGTGACCGTTCCGACAGGAACGCATGAATTTTTGTCCGAAATATCGGACGAATATCTTTCTGGGCCGTTCACTGCCGTTCGCCGACAGTCCATACTGGGACTGAACCACACTTGATCGGAAAGGGCCGACCGTCATGCAGCTATTCACCGGGATCAGCGAACTCGTCGTCAATGATCTCGACCGTCTCGGCGAACTCGACGTGATCGCTGACGCCGCTCTGCTCGTCGACGCCGGTCGGGTGATCTGGTCGGGACCGTCCGCACAGGCGGACACCGCGCTCGCTGCACACGAGGACCAGACCGGCACCGCCGGCCTCAACGACGATGACATCGCCAACGGGGAAGTCACCTCGGCGAATGACCTCGGCGGACTTGAGACGATCGACCTCGGTGGGAAAGCCGTCATCCCCGGCTTCGTCGACAGCCACAACCACCTCATCTTCGCCGGCGATCGGTCCGAGGAATTCGCGGCCCGGATGGCCGGGCAGAAGTACTCGGCCGGGGGCATCGCCACTACCGTGGCCGCGACCCGAGCCGCCACCGCGACTGAGCTCGAGGCGAACCTCGTCCACCTGCTCGATCAGGCCAAGCGGCAGGGAACGACGACGTTCGAGATCAAGTCCGGTTACGGGCTGACCGTGCCCGACGAGATCCGGGCCCTCGACATCATCAATCGACACACCGAGGAATCGACCCTCATCGCCGCGCACGTCGTCCCGCCGGAGTTCAAGGACGAGCCGGAACGCTACGTCGACCTCGTCATCGACGAGATCATCCCGGCGGCCGAAGGTAAGGCGAAGTGGATCGACGTGTTCTGCGAAACCGGTGCCTTCACCGAGGTCCAGACCCGGCGGATCATCGAAGCCGGAAAGGCCGTCGGAATGAAACCGCGGCTGCACGCCAATCAGCTCACCGAGGGCGGGGCGCTCAAGCTCGGCGCGGAACTCGGTTGCGTGTCCGTCGACCACGCCACCTTCGCCTCTGATGAGGACCTCGCCGTCCTCGCCGAGGCGGGCACCGTCGTCACCCTGCTGCCGAGCATCGAATTCTCCACCCGCCAGCCCTACCCCGACGCCCGCCGCTACGTCGACGCGGGGGTGTCGCTGGCGATCGCCAGCGACTGCAATCCCGGGTCAGGGTTCTCCAACAGCATGCCGTTCGTCATCGCCATCGGCGTCCGGGACATGCACTTCACCGTCGAACAGGCGGTGTGGGCAGCTACAGCGGGCGGGGCCAACGCCCTGCAGCGCACCGATGTCGGCCACCTCGGAGTGGGGGCCCGCGCCGACCTGGCCATCCTCGACGCACCCAGCTACCGGCACCTGGCTTACCGGCCCGGTGTGCAGCTGGTCGAACGCGTCTACTCCGGCGGTGAGCTCATCGTCGACAATCGACCCCGCGACTGAACTTCATCCACGACGAACACAAGGAAAGGCTCTTCATGACCACATTCATCGATCTCGACCCCGATACGCTGACCTTCGCCGAGGTGGTCGACGTCGCCCGCAACGACGCGAAGGTCTCCCTGTCCGAAGCCACCCTGGCCCGGGTGAACAAGTACCGCGAGGCCATTGACGCCCTCGCTCAGGCGGAGAAGCCCGTCTACGGAGTCTCGACCGGATTCGGCGCGCTCGCGCAGCGCCACATCCCCGCCGAACTGCGCACCCAGCTGCAGAAGTCCCTCATCCGCTCCCACGCCGCCGGCGTCGGTAAACCCGTCGAACGCGAGGTCGTGCGCGCCCTCATGTTGCTGCGCGCCCGGACACTCGCCACCGGTCGGGCCGGCGTCCGCGCCGAAGTCCTCCAGACCTACGTCGACCTGCTCAACGCCGGTATCACTCCCGTCGTCCACGAGTACGGCTCGCTCGGCTGCTCCGGCGATCTCGCGCCCCTGTCGGCGTGTGCCCTCGTCGTCATGGGCGAAGGCGTGGCCGAAGGGCCCGACGGAGTGGCCGGGCCAGCCGTTGAGATCCTCGCTGCCGCCGGAATCACCCCGGTGACATTGGCCGAGAAGGAAGGCCTCGCGCTCGTCAACGGCACCGACGGCATGCTCGGCATGCTCATCATGGCCCTGACCGACTTGGAGAACCTGCTCACTGCCGTCGACGTTTCGGCGGCCATGAGCATCGAAGGGCTCTTCGGCACCGACGCCGTCTTCGCCCCCGAGCTCCACTACGCACTGCGCCCGCACGACGGTCAGGCCGCCTCGGCAGCGAACATGCTCGCCTCGCTCAAGGACTCGGGCATCACCGCCAGCCACCGCGACTCCACCCACCTCGTCCAGGACGCTTATTCGATGCGCTGCGCCCCGCAGGTCAACGGCGCCGCGCGTGACGCCGTCGCCTTCGCCACCCAGGTCGCCGAACGCGAACTGCGCGCCGCCATCGACAACCCCGTCGTGCTCACCAATGGAATGGTGTCATCGAACGGCAACTTCCACGGCGCACCACTGGCCCACGCGTTGGACTTCCTCGCCATCGTCGCTGCCGACGTCGCCTCGATGTCCGAACGCCGCACCGACCGGATGATGGATGTCGCCCGCAACCAGAACCTCACTCCATTCCTCGCCGATGACGCCGGCGTCGATTCGGGACTGATGATCGCCCACTACACGCAGGCGGCCATGGTCTCCGAGGCCAAGCGGGGCGCGACACCGGCCTCGGTCGACTCGATCCCGTCCTCGGCCATGCAGGAAGACCACGTGTCCATGGGGTGGTCGGCCGCACGCAAACTGCGCAAGGTCGTCGACAACCTCGCCTCCGTCGTCGGCATCGAACTCTACGCAGCTTCCCGTGCCTGCGATATGCGCGACGCCGCACCGGCACCGGTGACCGGAGCCGTGATCGCGAAGATCCGTGAGACCGTTCCCGGACCAGGCCCTGACCGGTTCCTCTCGCCCGAACTCGCCGAAACCATCGCGAAGGTCAAGGACGGAACGCTGGTCGCAACCGCCGAGTCGGTCGCACCGCTGACCCACACCGTCACCTCCGCCGCCGGAACCTGGCAGCCGGAAGACGGCGGACCGGCCGTCAACGATCCCGAGTTCACTGCGCTGGGTAACCTCGAAGCCGCCGCCGAGGCTTCGGGCACCTCAGCAGCCACCACCCACCAGGACTGACACCGGGCCGGGCCGATCACGCATATCGGTTGGCCCCGCGCCCCGCGGTCCGCGGCTCGTCCGCACCGGAGCCGACACATCACCGGACCCGACCGATTTCGAACGGAGTGAACTGTTAATGAGCGATGTCGTCTCGCTGCTGAGCCAGATCGAGGACACCGGCCGCGACACCCTCGGTCCGGGCTACCAGCGGCCCGGATTCTCGGACACCGAACGGGACCTGCGTGAGTGGTTCCTCGCCGAGGCGGCCCGCCGCGGTCTCGATACCGAGATCGACGCCAACGGCATCACTTGGGCATGGGCCACCCCGCAGGGTGCGAACGCGGTCGTTACCGGATCCCACCTCGACTCCGTGCCCGGGGGTGGTGAGTTCGACGGCCCCCTCGGCGTCGCCTCGGCGCTGGCGGCCTTCGACGTTCTCAAGGACTCCGGCGCACTCGAACAGTCCACCCGGCCCTTCGGGCTGGCTGTGTTCCCCGAGGAAGAAGGTTCACGCTTCGGCGTCGCCTGCCTCGGTTCGCGGCTGCTCACCGGTGCCATCGACGCTGACCGTGCACTCGGTCTCAAGGACGCCGCCGGTGACTCCTTCGCCGACGTCGCCCGTGGCTATGGCCTCGATCCGGATCGGATCGGGCGTGACCAGTCTCGGCTGGCCGGAATCGGTTCCTTCATCGAACTCCATGTCGAACAGGGCATCGGTCTGATCAACACCGATCAGGCCGTCGCCATCGGCTCCTCGATCATCGGCCACGGTCGCTGGCACTTCGCCTTCTCCGGCCAGGGCAACCACGCCGGTACGACGCCGATGAGCCATCGCGCCGACCCGGTGGTCGCAGCTTCCCGCGTGATCGGGGATATCCCGACCCTAGCGGCCGCCACTGACGCGAGCGCCGTGGCGACCGTGGGGCGCACTCTCATCCACCCGGGCGGGACGAACGTCATTGCCTCGTCCATGAGTTTCTGGCTCGACATCCGCCACCCTGACGACGCGGTCGTCAAGCAGGTGCTCGAGGCGATCAGCCACCGCGCCCAGGACCATGGCTCCGATTCAGGTGTCGAGGTGACGATCTCGCAGGAGTCCTACTCGCCGACGACTCACTTCACCGCCGATCTCAACTCCCGCTTGACCTCGGTGTTGCCGGACGCGCCGCTGCTGCCCTCGGGCGCCGGCCACGATGCGGGCATCCTCGCACCCCATGTGCCTTCGGCGATGCTCTACGTCCGCAACCCGACCGGCGTCTCCCACGCTCCCGAAGAGGCCTGCGAGGTCGACGACCAGAGGGCCGGAGTCGATGCGCTCGTCAAGGTGCTCGCCCGCGAACTCGGCATCGAGAACGCCCTGGTCGACGGCAATGCGGCAGGCCCGACGACAGGAGGTGCGCAATGAGCACCCGCTACTGGTGCGAATCCGCCTGGATCGACGGAGCCGTTGCTCACGGAGTCCTGCTGAGCGCCGATGACACAGGAACTCTCACCGCCGTCGAGACCGGGATCGACACCGCACCATCCGACGCCGAGGCGGTGTCCGGGTTCGTCCTGCCCGGCGGAGTCAACGCGCACTCGCACGCCTTCCACCGGATGTTGCGCGGCCGCACTCATGGTGACGGCGGCACGTTCTGGACCTGGCGCGAAGTCATGTACTCCGTCGCCGCGAAACTCGACCCGCAGGCCTACGAGACCGTGGCGCGCGCAGTGTTCGCCGAGATGCTCGCCGGCGGCTACACCTCGGTGGGCGAATTCCACTACGTCCACCACGCGCAGGACGGAACGCCGTACGGCACCGAGCGTCCCCGCGGGGACGCCGAAGCCGGCACCGAGCGTCCCCGCGGGGACGCGAGCGACGATGCCGGACACCGCGCCCACGCAATGGAACGAGCGCTGGCACGGGCGGCCGCCTCGGCGGGGATCCGCATCCGACTGCTCGACACCTGCTACCTCACCGGCGGCATCGACTCCGAACTCTCGGCCGAACAGGCCCGATTCGGCGACGGCACGATCGACGGATACATGGACCGGCATGCCGGCCTCATCGGCGCCTTTGCCGACGAATTTCCCGTTGAGACCCCAGGTGAGAGCTTCGTCCACGTGGGAGCCGCGATCCATTCGATTCGTGCGGTCCCGGCGGCAAATCTGCAGCGGTTCACCGAACTGTCCGGGCCCGTGCACGTCCACCTGTCCGAGCAGCCGGCGGAGAACGAAGCCTCCCAGGAGGCGTACGGAGCCACCCCGACCGAGGTTCTCGCGCGCTCGGGGGTCGTCGACGACCGGCTCTCGGCCGTCCACGCTACCCACCTGAGCGAGGAGGACATCGCGATCCTCGGCGGCTCCCGGTCGACGATCGTCATGTGCCCCTGCACCGAGGCGGACCTCGCCGACGGCATCGGACCAGCCCGTGAACTCGCCGATGCCGGAGCAGTGATCTCGCTGGGCTCCGATCAGCACGTCGTCCTCGATGCCCTGCGGGAGACCCAGGGACTCGAAGCCGGGGAACGGCTGCGCTCCGGTCAGCGCGGACGGTTCTCACCGGCCGAACTCATCACCGCGCTCACCGCGGGCGGGGCGCGCAGCCTCGACCTGCCCGTCGGCGGGCTCGAGGTGGGGAAGGCCTGTGACTTCGTGGCCGTGCGCAACGACAGTATTCGCACCATGGGGTCGCTGGACGAGCAGATCATCCTCACGGCCAGCGCGAGCGATGTGCATCTGACCGTCAGCGGCGGCAAGGTCCGCGTGCGCGACGGAGTGCACACCGAGCTCGGCGATATCGCCGAACTCTACGCGCAGGCTTTCGCCGCGTTGGAGATGGAGGGCTGAGTCGTGGCTGAGGTTCCCGCACTGCGGCGGGCGATCGCGATCCTGCGGCATATGGCCTCGTCGAACCGATCGATCACGGCCGGCGCCCTGGTCCGGTCGCTCGAGATCCCGCGGTCGAGTGCGTATGACATCCTCGCCGTGTTGGAGGAGCTCGGGCTCGTGGCGCGCACCGAATCCGGGTATGTGCTCGGAGCCGGCGTGCACGAGCTCGGGGCGTCCTACCTGCGGACGAACCCCTTGCAGCGGTTGGCGCAGCCGATCGTCCGGCAGCTCGCCGAGGATACTGCGACGACTGCGCAGTTGGCCGTGATCCGCGGCTGGGAGACGGAGTACGTGCTCAAGGAGCAGTCCCTGAAATCCGTCGCGGTCATCACCGCCACCGGTGTGCGCATGCCCAGCTACCTCACGGCGACCGGGCGGGCGATCCTCGCTCAGCTGCCGAAGTCCGAGGTGCTCGCGATGCTGCAGTCAGAGACCGAGTTCGTTACGCGCACGGGCAAGGGCCCGACCTCGGTGAAGGCGCTCAATGCGGTGCTCGCTCAGGAGCGACGGACCGGCACCGCGATCGAACACGGCGAAGTCACGCCCGGGATCTCGACGCTCGCGGCACCGGTGTTCGACGTGTTGGGTCGCCCGATCGCGGCCATCGGCCTCTCGTTCGTCACCGAGACCCTGCCCGAGGACACCGATCCGATCGTCGACCAGGTCAAGGCCGCCGCCGCCGAGGTGACCGCCAAGCTGCGGTGAGGGTGCTGCTCTGGCTTGCCTGAGTGCCTGAGTTCTCGCCGAGTCGACGTGACGCATGAGCGCCGGCTCAGGAACGTGGGCCCAGCACTCGTCGTTCGCGGGCGACCTCCTCGACGATCTGGTGGTCACTGCGCAGTTCCTTGATCAGTGCGATGCCGAGGACGACCACGATGACGGTGAATGGAACCGCCGAGAGCATCGCCGCCTGCTGCAGAGCCTGCAGTCCGCCGACGAGGAGCAGTACAACCGCGCAGCCTCCGGTGAGGAAGCCCCAGGTCGCGATGACCGGGCGTCGGGGAGCGAACGACCCTCGCGAGGACAGTGAGCTGAGGACGAAGGTGTTCGAGTCCGCGGAGGAGACGAAGAACAGGATGACCATGATGATCGTGAAGACCGAAGCCAGCATTGACAGCGGCAGCTGGTCGAGGAGGCTGAAGAAGGCAGTGTCGAGGTTGTCCTGAGTGGCCTCACCGATTCCTGCCCCGTCCATGTCGAATTTGATTGCCGAACCGCCCATCACGGTGAACCAGATGAAGAACACGGCGCTGGGCACGAGCAGAACTCCGGCGACGAATTCCCGGATGGTCCGGCCCTTCGAGATCTTGGCCAGGAAGATGCCGACGAAAGCGCTCCAGGAGAGCCACCAGGCCATCATGAAGTAGGTCCAGCCGAGCATCCATTCGCTGTCCTCGGCGCTGGTGGGCGTCATGAAGCTGAGCTCGATGAAGTCCCCGGCGAATGCGCCCACTGACCGGACGAACAGGTTGGAGACGAAGCCGCTGGGGCCGGTGATGAAGACGAAGAGCCCGAGCAGGGTCGCCATGGTCAGTGTGATCTGGGAGATGTACTTGATGCCGCGGCTCACTCCGGTCAGGGCGGAGCCCGTGAAGAGGAGTGTGAGCACGGTGATGACGATGATCTGCAGGATGATGGTGGAATCGACGCCGAGGACTGTGTTGAGTCCCTCGCCGATCTGTGAGGCGCCGAGGCCCAAGGACGTCGTCGTTCCGAACAACGTGGCGATGATCGTGAGGATGTCGATGAAGCTGCCGACCCACCCATCGACGAAGCGACCGAGCACGGGGCGCAGCATCGTGGACACGAGTGCCGGTCGACCCATCCGGTGAGTGGAATAGCCGATCGCCAGTCCGAAGACGCCGAAGATCGCCCAGGCCTGGAATCCCCAGTCGAGGTAGGAGAACTGCATCGCGCGAATCGCCGCGTCCATGGTCTCGGGCTCGGCCAGTCCGTGGGGTGGGACCATGAAATGCGACATGGGTTCGGCCACCCCGTAGCTGACCAGGCCGATTCCCATAACTGCCGCGAGGATCATCGCGAGCCAGGTGATGGTTCGGTATTCGGGACGGGAGTCCTGAGAGCCGAGGCGGAGGCGACCGAAGCGGCTGGCGGCGAACCACACCAGCATCGCGATCGCGGCGAACGGAACGACGAGGTAGATCCAACCGAAACCGGTGGACACCGCGGTCATCGCCCGCGTCATGATGTCAGACAGGGCAGCGGGTGCGATCGCCGCCCACACCATGAAGGCTATGACGAGGGCGACCGCGCAGACGAAGACCGTCCCGACCCGGTTGGGTTCGGACCCGGCCCCGGCGGTAGGGGGAGGGTCGTCCGACCCGCCCGAGGGGGTGGACGCAGTTGAGCGGTCGGAACCGCCGGCAGTGCTGCTGGCGGGTTCGGGGGCGGGTGAGTTCAGCATCGTCATCGTGGTCTCCGTGCTCGTGGCCGCCTCGGTGGCAGGTATGAGCGATCGTCGGTTCGGCAGGTGGGATCGGCAGATTACGCAACAGGCCCCGCGAACTGGGTCGTTCGTGGGGCCGTGCGACTGACGAGTCTATGCGCTTGTCGCCGATTCACCACATGGATGAGGTCGGAAACGGCAGAGTGTGAGTCTTCTCGCGATCGGCGAGGGCCGTGAGTGCTCAGAGATAGGGGCGGGTGATGAGCTCGAGATACATTCCCGACGGGTCGAGGAAATACACCCCGCGACCCCCGTGTTCGGTGTTCGTCTCCTGCGGGCGAGTGCGCTGTGGGTCCGCCCAGTAGTCGAGATCGCGCTGTTTCAGCAGGTCAACAGCTCGATCAAAGTGGTCTTCCGAGCAGAGGAAGGCCATGTGCACGGGCAGAATGTCGAATTCCGGCGGGGGAGTGGCGAACTGGAGCATGACTCCGCCGGAGAGCATGATGTTGGCGAACGGCCCCCATGATTGGGTGTGTTCGGCCTCGAGGATATCGACATAGAACTGCGCCGAGGCGGCTGGATCGGCTGCGGCGACGATGGTGTGGTTGAACATTGCTGACATGATGGCGTCCTTTTCGAAAGGGTTGTGGTTCGCTCATCACCCGATGAGTTGTCGAGCATGGCGAACCGAGAATTGGGAAAACGGCTTCATCATGTGGAGGGCCGCGAGCAGAACGCTCGTAGCCTCTGCGGCTCAGCTGTCGACCGGGTCACCGATCCGTGAGCGGCTGTTCGCCTGTCCGGTCATCGCAAACGAGCATACAAGCCGTGAGACCGAGGCGGAACAACTTTCGCGAGCGCAGTCTGGGGGTAAGGCACCTTCAGGGTTCGACTTACGTGCGCATTCACGCTGTCGGCCGTGCACTTGTGCTCTAGGTGACTTCTCTAAGCGGTATGGTGAGACCATGCGCATTTCCGGACTCAACTGGTGGTGGCTGCTCCTCACAGCAGCCGACTGACGCATACCCGCGGGCTGCATGGCAGCCCGCAACTTCTGTGGAATCTCTCCGTGCGACCCGTGCCAATCTGACCGCATAACAGCACAATCGGGAGATCACACATGGATTCCTATGCCGCCACCCTCGCACGGATGTCGACGCTTCGCGGCGAAGTCGAAACGCACCCGGAAACGTACCGGATGCTCACGGGCGAGCGCCCGACGGGCCCGCTTCATCTCGGCCATCTCTTCGGCTCGATCCTCGAACGAGTCAACCTTCAGAACCTAGGGGTCGAGACCTTCGTCGTTCTTGCCGACTATCAGGTGATCACGGACAGGGACACCTCGGCGAATGTGAAGAGCAACGTCCGCGAGGCGATTATGGACTACGTCGCGGCTGGTATCGACCCTGAGCGGACGACGATCTTCACTCACTCGGCAGTCCCTGCCCTCAACCAGCTCCTTCTGCCCTTCCTCAGTCTGGCCTCGGACAGCGAACTTCGGCGCAATCCAACTGTGAAGGCAGAACTGGCAGCCTCGGAACGCCCCCTGAGCGGACTGCTGCTGACCTACCCAGTTCACCAGGCTGCGGACATCCTCTTCTGCAAGGGCAATCTGGTTCCGGTAGGCAAGGACAATCTGCCGCACGTCGAAATCACCCGCACAATCGCACGTCGATTCAACGAACGATATGGCGAAGTCTTCCGCGAACCAGAAGCAATGTTGACGCACACTCCCGAACTGCCTGGACTCGACGGAAGAAAGATGTCGAAGAGCTACGGAAACGCCATCTCCTTGGGAATGAGCGCAGATGAGACAGCCGCAGTCATCCGCAAGGCTCAGACAGATTCTCAACGACAGATTACCTACGAACCGGTGTCGCGGCCGGGGGTATCTGCACTCTTGGCGACCACGGCAGTCTGCACTGGCGCCCAGCCGGAAGATGTTGCTTCGCAGGTAGGTGATTCCGGTGCCGGCGCGCTCAAGGCTTTGGCCACAGAGGCAGTGACTGAATTTCTCTCAGACCATCGTGAGCGTCGTCGGGAGCTCGAGGCGGACCCGACAGTCATTGATCGCATACTTGCAGAGGGAAATGAGCGCGCAAACGTCATCGCAGAAGAGACGCTGGCTGACGTCCGGTCTGCTATGGGTATGGCTTACTGAACCTAGTGAGGTAACTAGTCACCGCCGCTGGAGCAGGACCGCGACTTCGAGGTGCTTTGTATGCGGGAACATGTCGAAGATCCGCGCCTGGACGACCTCATAGGCGGGCATCCGCGCGAGGTCCTTCGCCAGAGACACGGGATTGCAGCTCGAGTAGACGATGTGCTCGACACCGGAGTTCTCCAACGCCGCCGACAGCCGTGCACCGATCCCTCGCCGAGGCGGATTGACGATCACGCAGTCCGGCCGTTCGACGTCGGCAGGGTCGGCCGGTTCCATTGCACCGGCAGTCGCTGTCGCGTCGACCGAACCGGTCGCATCGGCTGCGTCCGCCAGGTGAGCCTCGGCGAACTCAGTCGCGTCGCCGGCGAGGAATTGGGCATCGATTCCGAGCTCGGCGGCGCTGACCTTTGCCGACTCGATCGCCTGCTCGCTCACCTCGACCCCGGTGACCCGACGTGACGGCCCCGCACAGTGCAGCGCGAACCCGCCGACACCGCAGTAGAGATCCCACAAGTCCGAAGCGCCGACAGTCTCCACCCACTCGGCGACTTGGCCGTAGAGCCCGATGGCGACAGCGGTATTGGTCTGGAAGAAGGACTGCGGCCGCAGATGTAGGTCGACCCGATCGAGATCCATCCGCAGCGATTCGCCGCGGAGCATCTCCTCGCGACTGCCCTCGAGCACGGCCTTGTGTTCGGGCAGCAGATTCACCGACACCACGGACGCGTCCGGGACGAGCGCAAACAGCCGATCCTTCCGCGACCGCATCACGTCCAGACCGTGCTGGGTGCGCACGACGAAGCGGATCATCAGCTCACCCGACGGTGCCGCCGTGACATGGACGAACTTCAGCTCACCGCGGCGGGCAGAGACATCATAGGGCTCGAGTCCGGTGGCATCGAGGAAGTCCGCAAGCACCGGGATCACCGCACGGATCGCCGGGGCCTGAATTCCGCAGTCACGCAGATCGACGCCGTGGAACTCCTGGTCGAGGATGCCCAGGGTCACCTGTCCGGACTCCCCACCGACCGCGAGCTTCGCTCGGTTCCTGAAGTCCCGCACCCCGCCGGAAAAGGTCGGCAGCCACACTCGCGGAGCCGCCTCGGCGAGGATCTCTCGGCACCAGGTCTCCTTGTCCGTGATCTGCTGCCCATAAGGGGTCTCGATGAGGGCGCAGGAGCGGCATTCCCCGCGCTCGAAATACCCGCAGTGCAGGTGCCCATGATCCGCCGAGGCGGGGGAGAGCGGGAACGTCGTCATCCCCTCATTCTAGACGCCGATCCGCCCCGGAAAATCGTTGACCCGGACCGTCCGACAACCGTAGACTGAACGTAGCCAAATCGATTTGGCCCTGCCCTCGAAACGCGAAGGACCCCATGACTCAGCTGCGCAGCCTCCACCAGGCCCCTGCCCTCCTCGTCCCGGAGAAAGTGCTCCTGCCCGAAGGCGCGCAGGCCGGCCATGCGGTGCTCGTCGACGACGGTCGGATCCTCGCCGTCGGTCCCCTCGCCGAGGTGGCCGCCACGGCCCCATCGCTGCTGCACGACGCGAACGCCGCCGATCCGAATCCCGAGGGCGACCGGGCAGTCACCGAACCTGTCCGCATCGATCTGCCCGGACGCCTGCTCATGCCCGGGTTCATCGATGCCCACCACCACCTGACCCAGACCTTCGGCAAGTCCCTCGTCTTCGGCGAACCCTCCGAGATCTTCCAACGCGTGTGGGTGCCGATGGAGTCGAACATGGACGCCGACGCCATCGACGTCGCCACCCGGCTGGCCGCCTGGGAATCCCTGCGCGGCGGCTTCACCACCGTCACCGACGCCGGCACCCGCTCCAGCGTCGATGTCTCCGCGATCTCCGACGTCACCACCGATGTCGGACTGCGCTGCGTGCTCGGCGTCATCTGCAACGACCTGGGTGGGGGAGTGCGCACCTCGACCCTCGCCGAGGTGGTCGCCGCCGCCGAACGCCACCTGAGCCGGTGGGGCGCACAGTCCCTCGTCCACCCCTCCCTGGCTGTGTCCATTCCCGAGGTCGCCTCCGACGAAGCACTTGTGGCGATCACGCAGATGGCCCGGGACGCTGGAGTGCCCTTCCAGACCCACCTCAACGAACACATCGTCGCCGTCGAACGCTCCCTCATCTTGGGTGGTGAGCGCCCGCTCGAACGTCTCGCCCGCCTCGGGGCGCTCGGTCCAGAGCTGCTGGCCGCGCACGCCACCCTGCTGACTCCGCGCGAGATCCGGCTGCTCCGCGACTCCGGAGGCGCGATCGCGTACAACCCGGTCGCGAGTTCGTGGAAGGGCAACGCCGTGGCGCCCGCACTGCTCATGCACGAGCTGGGAATGCGCATCGGGCTCGGCACCGACGGCACCCGTTCTGATGCCTTCCGACTCCTCGACGCGGCCGAGACCGCGCAGCGCCTCACCGGCGGCATGGAGGTCATCGACTCCTCGGCCGGCGGGGGCTGGACCTGGCTCGAACAGGGTCTGCGCGGCGGCGCCGACGCTGTCGGACTCGGTGGGCAGATCGGTGAGATCTCGCCCGGTGCCCGTGCCGACCTGCTCGTCCTCAACATCGACACCCCGGAATTCGTGCCCTCCTGGGACGTGCCGTGGGAACTCGTCCGCCTGGCCAACCGCGACCAGACCGAAGCGGTCATCGTCGACGGCAAGCTGCGCCTCGAACACGGCTGGCCCGTCGACTGGGACGGCCGTGCTTTCCTCGAACGAGCGAAGGACGTCTCCCGCCGAGTCGTGGAGAACTCGCCGATCACCCGCATCGACCCGAACGCGGCCGACCATCGGGCACGGTGGATGGTCGAACACGGAGCCGCGTCGTTCAACGACCGCCCCACCTCGGTGAACGCTCCGCGCAACGGCGGGACCGCCTCGGCGAGGGGTGACCTCTGATGACGATGCTCGCCTTCGCGATCATCGCCGCGGTCGTCCTCATCTCCGCGTTCGTGCAGGGATCGACGGGGATGGGGTTCGCGATGATCCTCGCCCCGGTCGTGACGTTCATCGATCCGAGCCTCATACCGGTGATGCTGCTCGTGCTGATGATTCCGCTCAACTTCTACATCGCCGCGCGAGAACGCGAACACATCGACTGGACCGGCGTGAAATGGATCAGCGTCGGACGGTTCGCCGGCACGTTCGCGGGTCTGTGGATCCTCGTCATCGTCAACCTGCACCAGCTCGCTCTGCTCATCGGCTGGTCGACACTCATCGCCGCGGTCGTCGCGCTGCTGGCGCCGAAGTTCACGCCGAACAAGCCGGTGCTCGCGACGGTCGGGCTCGTCACCGGAGTCACGGAGACCTCGACCGGCATCGGCGGTCCGCCCTATGCACTGGCCTATCAGCACAGCCCCGGGCCGGAGCTGCGGTCGACGGTGGCCGTGTGCTTCCTCGTCGGCGAGATCATCTCGCTCATCGTGCTCGCCTTCAGCGGGCAGGTCTCCGCGGACACGATGATCACGACGGCATGGATGCTGCCGTTCCTCGCGGTCGGTTCGTTCGTCTCCCGCTACGTCCACCACCGCCTCGACGGGCCGGTGCTGCGCTATATCGTCCTCGGTTTCGCCATCGTCTCCGGCATCATCGTTATCGTCCAGGCGTGAGGGCCGGGCGCGGCAGATATGGGTCAGCATCGGATACTTTCCGGGCTGAGAAATGTCCGATTGCGACCTGGGTTCTGTCGGCCCGCCTCCCGCCGCTGTGTGAAGTAGGGTGATTCCATGACCGAGCTCCCGCGCGCGCACCGCGTCACGATCGCCGATGTGGCGCGTGAGGCCGGAGTGTCGCGGACGACGGTGTCCCATGCGCTCAGCGGTCAGGGCAAGGTCAATGCCGACACCCGGGCGAAGGTCAAAGAGGTTGCCGAACGTCTGAACTATCGGCCCAGCGCCCGCGCCAGAAGTCTGCGCTCGGGCAAGTCGCAGACTCTCGCCCTGCTGTCCTCGATGCCCGCGGCTGTCTCCGCCGGGCCCTCTCAGCTGGGATTCTTCACCGAACTGGCCATGGGATGTGCGCGCACTGCGCTGCTCGAAGGCTACGTCTTCGTCCTCGCCCCGCCCACCGAGGCGGCCGACCCCGTCGATCTGCTCGACATCGACGGTGCGATCCTCCTGGAGCCGACCGTCGACGACTCCCTCGCCGAGGCGCTGCGTGACCGCGGCATCCCCTACGTCACGATCGACGGGCCGAGTTCGAATGATTCGGCGGCGCCCACAGGAGCAGCGGTGCCCGCCGGAGCCGACAGCAGGTGGAGCATCGATCTCCACCACCGAACAACCGCTCAGCTGCTGCTCGACCACCTTCTCGACCAGGGAGCTAAGCAGCCGGCGCTGCTGGTCAGCCGCAGCCGGCGCGGAGCACAGATCGCGGCCCGTGAGGTCTACACCGAGACCGCTGCGGCCCGCGGATTCACACCGCTGATCGCCGAGGCGGACGAGACCTCCGGAGAAGACGGAGCCTTCGTCGCCGCCGAGGAGATGTTGGCCGCACATCCGGACATCGATGCGGTCCTCGCGCCCATCGACACCTTTGCCACCGGCGCTGTGAGAGCCGCACAGGAATCCGGTCGAACGGTCGGCGGCGACCTGCTCATCGCCACCCGCTACGACGGTCTGCGCGCACGCACGAGCATTCCGCCGCTGACCGCCGTCGACCTCGGCCTCGAGGCGATCTCGAGTGCGGCGGTCGAGATGCTCGTGACCGTGCTCGACGGCGGCCACTCATCGAATCCGAACGCTGTCCTGGAGGGCGACACGGAATCCGCTGCCGTGGTCGGCGGCGACGTGAAACCCGCCGCGACGGTCGACACGGGGTCGGCCGCCTCGGCGGGTTCATTCGGTCCGGTTCTCGTCGTCAGGGATTCGACGGCCGGCCGATCACCGGACCGGAGCAGGGACTGAGCAGGATACTCAGGCCGGGGATCCGGCTCAATCCCGAACCTCAGATCCGGTAGTCGGCCGGTCGCTGGTCGAGCTTGCTCGGGTCGGCGATCGGTGTCCGGGCCTTCGGGTGACGGTTGCGCTTGCCGGTGTGGTGGAAGAGCAGGTTGAGCAGCACCGAGACGAACGCGGCCATGGCGACACCGCTTCCCAGCAGGGACGATGCCGTCTGCGGCAGCTTCGAGTACATTCCGGGAAGGAGCACCGGCATGAGGCCGGCGGCCAGGCCGACGGTCGCGGTGATGAGGTTGCCCGTCTGATTGAAATCGATCTTCGCAAGCATCTGGATGCCGAGGACGGCGATGATGGCGAAGACGACCACCGCGGTGCCGCCGACGACGGCCGAAGGCACTCCGTTGAGGATGCGGGCGACGGGGCTGAGCCCGATGAGGATGAGGAGGATGCCGGCGATCGCGGTGACGTAGCGGCTGCGCACACCGGAGGCGCGGACGATGCCGACGTTCTCGCCGCTGGTGACCATCGCGGGGGTGCCGAAGAGGCCGCCGAGGATGGTGATGATGCCGTCGGAGCGGATGAGGCGGGGGACCGCACGGTGGGGTTCGACCTTCCTGCCGACGATCTCACCGTTGATGATCGTCTGTCCGGTCGCCTCGGCCATCGATGCGAGCGCCCACAGCAGCATGGGGATCGCGGCGATGAGATCGAACTTCGGCGAACCGAAAGGGAAGAGAGTCGGCACGGCGAACAGCGGGCCGTCGGTCTGACCGGAGAAGTCGGTCGCGCCCATGAACGCGCCGACGATGGTGCCGCCGACGAGCCCGACGGCCACGGAGAGTTTGCCGAGCATTCCGCGGAAGAACCGGAAGCACGCGATGGTGATGAGGATGGTGATGAGGCCGAGCAGCAGGTTCTGCGGGTCGCCGAAGTCCGGTGAGTCCGGTTCGCCGACCATGAGTTTGCCGGTGACCTGAACGAGGTTGATGCCGATGACGATGACCATGATGCCGATGACCAGCGGCGGGAAGAACTTGAGCACCTTGACGAACAGCGTCACCGCGAGGATGTAGAAGACTCCCGTGAGCAGCACTGCTCCGACCGCGGTCTCGACATCGGTGCCCTGCGCGATCGTGATGAACAGGATCGTCGCGGCCCCGCCCGGGAGCATGACGAACGGCAGTCGCACGCCGATCTTCCACACACCCACCGACTGCAGGATCGACCCGAGACCGGAGAAGACGAAGACCGCCGACAGCACCGCCGAGGTGGTCTGCGCGTCCAGCCCCAGTGCGGTGGCGATGAGGAACACCGACGAGATCGGGGTCGCCACCATGACGAGCACGTGCTGGATGGCGAACGGGATGAGATTGCGGATCGGCCGCAGCTGATCAACAGGGTGGACGGCTGTGCCGGATGCGTCGGTGTCCGTGCTGTCGGACTTGTCCGGATCAGGTGTTGCGGGCATGGCACTGCTCCTCGAGGCACATCGTGATCGGCCTGAAACTCAGCGGCCAAATCGATTTGTTCAATCGTGCAACGTGGGAGAGGTGGTGTCAACAAATGGTTCGGAATTCGGACAGATCGCCGATAAACGGGTTGAGTGCCGAGAAACGCATGCGCACACGCGTGCCTCGACGCTCAACCCGTTTATCGGTGGGTGGGACGGGGGAGTGCCGGGCGCTCAGGCGGCGATGAAGCTCAGCGCGACGAAAGTGCCGAAGGAGACGAACGGAGCGATCGCTGCGACTGCGATTGCGATGATGCCGGGTGTTCGGCCCCGCCCGGTGACCGCGGCCGTGATGCCGAGGATGATGCCTGTGAGACCTAAGCAGGTGCACAGGCCCTGGACTCCGACGAGAACGGTCGCCAGGGTCTGATACCAATCCGGTGTGTCCGTGAAGTAGTAGCCGGACGCGGCCTCGGACGGCCCGACGGTCACGCCCAGGATCACCGAGGCGGCCAGGCTCAGGGCCATGGCGACGATCGAGAGCGCCACGGCCACCTTGCCCAGCGCCGGCGACTTCACCGAGGCGGCGCCATCCATTCGAGTGTTGACGCCGTTGTGCGCATCAGCCAGATCGTCGGGCCGCGGCGAGGCATAGACGGGATGGACAGGAGGGGCGGGGACTCGGGGCTGCTGTGCCGCGAGCTCATCGTCGGTGGGCTGGGGGTACGAGAAGTCCGTCGAAGTCATGCTTCGACGCTATCGTCGCAGAAAGGCGGCGCCCCACCCTGCTATCCCAAGAGTGGGGTCGGGAAAACCACCCTGCAGGCAGCGCGAGTCAGGGCTTGTGGGCGACGATGAGGAATCTCTTCTGGGTGACGGTGATCGGCTCACTCGATTCGGCCAGGCGTCTGAGGACATCGAGGTTGGACCTGACGGCGAACCCGGGAACGTCCCACGGAATATAGGCGAGGTATTCGATGACCGCCTCGACGTCGGTGAAGCGCATCGTACCCTGCCATTTGCGAGCCGCCTCGATCGACAGACCCTGACTCTCGGCGTCGCTGACGCACGGCTCGAGCTGCTGGTGCAGATCGCCCACCCCGCCGCCGAAGAGGTCGCGGAACTCCTGCGCCTCCGTGCCGTCGACCTGCTGGGTGAGGAACAGCCCGCCCGGGGAGAGGACACGGGCCACTTCGGCGAGGTCATAGCTTTCGTGTCGATTCGTCACGAGGTCGAACTCACCGTCGCCCCACGGCATCTCCGGGTGATGCTCACTGTCGTACCGGGTGACCTCGACGCCATAGTCCTGCAGCGTCGAGGCGGCCAGGGGAACATTGGGCTCCCACCCTTCGGCCGCGGAGATCGTCGGCGACGGTTCGCCGGGAGGCCTGGCCTCGTCGAGCCGATCGATGAGTTCGCTGAGGCGCTCGCCGCCTCCCGTGCCCATGTCGAGGCATCTGCTCGACTCGGCCATCGCATCGAGGCAGATCTGATCGAAGTCCCACGGCGGATCATCGGCGACGAGGCGGCCGGCCAGTGGGGAGAAATCCCACCCGGTCATCGCCGCCGTCTCATGGATCCAGGCCCATCGCTCGTGGCGTTCATGGGGAGTCTCGTCGCGCGTGCGACTGCTGTCGGCATATTCGGGCATGTCCACACTCCTCTGCCGGGTGGCTCGGCACCATCACCGAGCAGGTCAGCAATTCTGCCGGACGGCTCAGCGCCGAAGGAGGCGCCGGTGCCGTACTTCGACTCTAGGCCAAAACGGGATCGAGGTGCGGGATGTGGGAGAAGAATTCTCCGGACTGAGACATGGGATATTCAGAGGAAGCAGAACGCGAGCACCGCGATGCAGATGACGAGCATTCCCAGACAATTGAGCCAGAAATCCCGACCGACATACCTCGCTCGCAGGTGAGCGGCAGCGGCGCAGAGGAAGTAGACGACGAGGCCCGCCGCGGCTGCTGCGCCGAGCCCGGGAATCCAGATCCCCGTCACCAGTCCGGCCGCGGCGAGGAACTTCACGACGGCGAGTACCCACCACCACTCCCGCGGGAAGCCGACCCCGTCGAGGCAGGCGGCGATCGCCCGCGGGGGACGGAAGGTGAGCAGGCCGTCGCCGAAGACGATGACCGCGAGGACGATGACCGGCCAGACCGGTTCGGGCAGCAGGATCATCGTGCATCCCTCACAGCGAGCTTCTGACGCGAGTGTGGAAAACGATGCTGGCCAGCATCGCTTCGACGGCGTCGTCGCGGCTCATCGTCGTCGCCGCCCACCGGAAGAGGATGCCCAGGTACGAGTCGTAGAGTGCTGCGGCGCTGGCCCGCGCATTGTCCTCGTTGATCCCGATCGAGACCAGCGATTCGCTCAGCCGGCTCTGCAGATCCACAGCGAGGGTGTTGAATGCCTCGGGCTCGCCCTTGACCCGCATCATCGCCGCAGCGTAGTCCCGTGACAGGTCCTCGTGCTCGGCGAAGAACTCGAGGAAGGGCAAGAAGAGTTCGAGCAGATGACGCTGCACCGCCGAGGATGGTCGGGACGGGCCCGTGTCCCTGGGGCTTGCCCCAGCGCCGGCCCTCATTCCGACCGAACCTGCGGCCGTCGAGCTCCCTCGCTCCGACAGGCTCTCTCGCCGAGGCGATGGTGTGTAGGTCCCGTCCTGCAGCTGCCCGATCCACCGATCGAAGCACCGGACGAGGATGGCGTCCTTGTCACCGACCGCCATCACTCGGCCCACCGACACCTCCGCGGCCTTGGCGATCGCCCGAACGGTTGTGGATTTGAAGCCGCGGTCGAGGAACAGCTCGGCGGCGGCACCGATGATCCGATCCTCGGTCTGCCGGCGCTTGCCGGACCTCAGCTGAACGTGTTCACTGGCCATGCTCGAACCTTAAGTCCTTCCGTGTTCACTTTCCAGGCCCGGTGTCGTGTTGCCTTCTACAGGAAAGTTAATGTACCTTAACTTTATGAATGTCGACCCCTCAGCATCGGTGCGCACCCGCGAACGTGGACTGAAGAAGCATGGCCGGAAGAAGATCTCCACTGCAGTCCTTCTCGGTCCTGCTTTCGTTGCGGCCATCGCGTATGTCGATCCGGGCAACGTCGCGGCCAACCTCACCGCCGGTGCGGAGTACGGATACCTCCTCGTCTGGGTGCTCGTGGCAGCGAACCTCATCGCCGTTCTCGTCCAATACCTGTCTTCGAAGCTCGGACTCGTCTCCGGGCAGTCGCTGTCGGGCATCCTCGGTGATCGCCTTCGGAAGAGGTCCCGCCTCGCATACTGGGGGCAGGCCGAGGTCGTCGCCATCGCCACCGATCTCGCCGAAGTCATCGGCGGCGCGATCGCACTGAAGATCCTCTTCGACTTGCCGCTCCTGCTCGGCGGACTCATCGTCGGGGTGGTGTCGCTGTTCCTGCTGTCGATCCAATCCACTCGCGGTCAGCGTCCCTTCGAATTCGTCATCATCGGATTCCTGGTCATCATCGCCATCGGCTTTCTAGCAGGCCTGTTCGTCGGGGATGTGAATTGGGGGCAAGCCGCAGGTGGAATCGTGCCACGGCTCGAAGGCACGAACTCCGTGGTGCTGGCCGCGAGCATGCTCGGCGCTACCGTCATGCCCCACGCGATCTACCTCCATTCGGCGTTGTCGGTCGATCGTCATCGTGACAATGCGACCGCCTCGACCGGGCAGCTGCTGCGCGCCAGCCGCTGGGATGTCGTGCTCTCCCTCGTCGTCGCCGGATCCGTGAACATCGCGATGCTGCTGCTGGCCGCCGCAGCGCTGCGCGGCCAGACCGGCACCGACACCATCGAAGGTGCCCACGCGGTCGTCACGGCCAACCTCGGCGAGGTCGTAGGCCTCTTCTTCGGCATCGGACTCCTCGCCTCGGGGCTGGCCTCGAGCGCCGTCGGATCCTATGCGGGTGCGTCGATCATGCAGGGCCTGCTGCGGGTGAACATCCCGATCGTGTGGCAGCGCGCGTTCACGATGATCCCCGCGCTCATCGTTCTCGCCATCGGCGTCGACCCGACCTGGGCGCTCGTGCTCAGCCAGGTCGTGCTCAGCCTCGGCATCCCGTTCGCGATGATTCCACTGGTCAGGCTCACGAACAGTCGCCGGGTGATGGGCGAATTCGCGAACGCGCGATGGATCACGATCATCGCGGCGGCCGCCTCGGCGCTCATCATCGCACTCAACGTCGTCCTCATCGTTCTGTTGGCTCTCGGCGTGGACTGACCCTCGCCGAGGCGGCGCTCCGGAAGGATCCCCGACCGCCGGCTCAGCCCTTCCGCAGGTCGATGGGGCGGATGAGGATGCGCGGGTCCGTGCGCACCCACCACGGTCGGGGCCGGCCGGCGGCTGCGGCCTCCCGGCGCTCGGCGCGGGCGGCGTAGCGGTAGGTGAAGACGCGGACGCGGATGAGCTCCGGGGTCGCGCCGTCGAAGGGGTCGGTGCCCATGAGGCGGCGGATCTGCACGTCACCAGCGCCGATCTTGCGCACCAGTTCGGTGAACCAGGACTGCCGATAGTCGCCGAGAGCGGCGAACCACATCAGCCAGTCGAGTCGCAGGTGATAGGGCGCGATGATAGGACCGCGCCGGTGCACGTCACCGGGTTTGCCCTTGAACGCATACTCCCGCCAACCGGCGTCCGGGTCACCAGCGTCGGAGTCGGTGCTGTCGTCGCCGGAGCCAGAGCCGGCACCGGAGTCGTCGATCCACCCCTCGATGACGATCTCGTTGCGGGTCTCGGTCATCGACCCGAACGCACCATATGCGTTGCCGAGGCCGAGCCGGTTGAAGCTCGCGTTCATCAGCTGGTTCGCCGAGAACAGGTTCCGCAGAGCCGGGATATTCAACCACACCTGCCAGGCGACGAAGATGAGAACGATGACAAGCCACCAGATCGGAAGGGCATCGGCGGGGGAGGTGCCGGCGGTACGGTCGGCTGCCTCGGTGCCGGTGGGATCCGTCAGGATTCCGGTCACGGAACTCCACCCCCACCCGGGGAACGGGCCGCCGACGATCCACCGGAAGAAGGTGTCGCTGATGCCGGAGCAGGCGAGCAGGATCGTCGCCCAGTTCAGCCACGCGTAGTTGCCGCTGATGACGAGCGCGAGCTGCGTGATGATGATGGCAACGGCCGCGAACGAGGCGATGGGCTGCGGTGCGAACAGCAGCCACGGGGCAGCGAGTTGGACGATGTGGCTGCCCAGGGTCTCGCCCTTGTGCCACCAGCCCGGCATGAGGTGGGCCAGGCGGGAGGCCGGGTTCGGCATCGGCTGGGTCTGATGGTGATAGTCCATCGCGGTGAGATCGCGCCAGGATGAGTCGCCGCGCATCTTGATCATTCCGGCACCGAACTCGATGCGGATGACGAACCAGCGCAGCAGCAGGATCATCGGCAGAGTCGGAGCCACCTCGTGAGAGCCGAGGAAACCGATGAGGAACCCGGCTTCGAGGAGCAGCGATTCCCAACCGAAGCCGTAGAAGCGCTGCCCGATCGAGACGATCGAGAAGTACAGCGCCCACATCGCTAAGAACACCGGAATCGGCACCCACGCGGGGCCGGCTTGGGGAAGACCGATGATCGCTGAGGCGGCCAGGACCATTCCGACTACGCAGACGAGGCGCAGCCTTCGGTCCGAATAGGAAAACCGCTTCCAGCGGAAGATCGTCGGCGCCTGAAGGGCCGAGGTCAGAGCGATGAAGCGCGGAGCAGGGGTGAGTCCCCGTTCGCCGAGGAGAGCCGGGAACTGGTTGAACGCGGAGGCGAAGGCGATGAGGAAGAGCACGCCGAAGCCGCGTTGGATGATCTCGCGGGAGATCGTGTAGTCGCCGGCGGTGAGCAGAGCGACCACCTGGCTGAGGTCCATGGCTTAAGTATCCTCCTCCTGCGGAAGACGTCCGGTCGTGGCCAGAGAGGTCAGTGCCTCGGCGAACTTGTCTGCCTCACTCGGGTCCCCGCCGACGAGTTCCATGTCCGGGCGGTCCCGGAAATGCACCGAGGTGGTGTGCCCGGTCGGGCGGAACTTGGTGCTGGCGCCGCGCAGCTGTCTGGGATGAGCCTGGTCGAGGATGCGGACCTGTCCCGGCCGGGTGGGACTGGTTCCGATGCTGGTGGGTGCGGCCAGGAGGAGTCGCTGGTTCGTGGCGGCGAGGATCTGTCCGGCAGGGTTCTCCCTGTCGGCGAAGTGGAGCATGAGGTTCTCACCTGGGGCGAGCGTCGCCAGCAGGGACTGCAGTCGAGATTCGTGGGCGGCATCGATCCGGTTGGTGACGCGTGCACGGGTGACGGCGAACAGGCGAGCCGGGACGAGTGCCGCCGTGGTGATGATGAGGCAGACGGCGGTCACAGCCAGGGCCGCCAGGGGCGATATTGTGAGGATGTTCGAGGCGACGACGCCGACGGTGATGGCGAGAATCGCGATGAGCACAGAGACGAGGAGGAAGATCGCCCAAAGGGTGCGGTGGAAGGCGTCGGCGATCGCTCCGAGGGCGAGGCTGAAGTTGACCGTGGCCCACAGTCCGAAGAGCAGGGCGAAGGCCGACAGAGGCGATGCGGTGAGGTCGCCCCAGACGGTGCCGGGAATGCCGGAGTCCTTAGCGAAGGCGTGCCAGACGAATGCGGCGATGACTCCGCAGACGGCCCATACCGGTCCGACGGCGAACACTCGAGGCCATGGATTCCGGACGAAAGCGGTGGGCGGCTGTCTGCGTTTCACTCCATGCGGATCCGCGGCCTGCTGCGCACGGGCGGCATCGCTGCCGGCGGGCGGTTTGTTCTCGTAGAAGGCGAAGGCGGCGATGGCAGAGAAGAAGAACAGGACCAGGATCCCGATGCTCGGCGCCTGGTCCGGGTTGATGCCTCTGAGCACATGCTTGCGGAGCGGATTGATACCGGCATTGGCAAGGAAGAACGGAATCGAGGCGAAGACGGCGAATCCGATCCCGAACACGAGAGTAGTACTGCCCCTGGAGCCTCTGTTTCTTGTCATGTCTCCATCCTCGCAGGAACTCAGCGAACCCGGGGAGTGACGATGTTCCGGATCCGTCGCCTCGGAGTCACGGGAGAATGTGGAGTGGCGCGTCGGATCAGTGAGGAAGACGGCCCGTCCGGGCGAGGACGGTGATCGCCTCGGCGAAGCGACCAGATGCTTCCTCGGTGCCGCCTGTCACGCTCATCGGCTGCCGGCCGTTGAAGAGCACCGTTGTGATCACGTGGTTGCTGCGACGTTCCGATGCGCCGCCGCTCAGCTGACCGGGCTCGGCCTGTTCGAGGACGAACGTGTGCCCCGGCGCAATGATCGAAGCACGGAAGATTCGTCGGTCGGTCAACACGAGCACCTGCGGGTCGGCGGCGCCGCCATTCGAATGGGAGTCCGGGGTCTCGCCGAGGTAGCTGGTCAGGACCCGCTCGCCGGGCTGGAGGGCGTCCTCGGGCGGCTGAGAGGTTCGACCGAATCCCCGTCGGCTTCCAGCAGGCTGCCGTTCGCCGGAGTCGTAACGGTCGGCTCGCCTGATCGCCCACCATCTGAGCAGGATGAGAAGGGCCGTCGAAAGGATCAGGCAGATCAACCCGAGCAGAAACGCGATGACTGTTGGAAGTGTGGCGAGTCCGAAGAAGCCGAAGAGACCGGCCGTCAGACATCCCAGACCGAGCCCGCAGGTGAGAATCGTGAGAGAGACCCGGCGATGATCTTGGTAGAAGGCTTCGGCCAGAGACGACCAGGCGAAGGACATGTTCGCCGTCGCCCAGCAGAGGAACACGATGGACAGGGCGGACAGCGGGTTGCCGGTGAGGTCTCCCCACACAGTTCCGGGCATGCCCGGGTCCGCGGCATACGTATGCCCGATGAACAGTGCCACCAAAGAGCAGACCGCCCAGATCGGACCGACTAGGAGGACTCGCGGAAGCGGAGCGTGGACGAACCGGGTGATCGACTTCGGTTGCCGCGGAGTGTGCGGGTCCGCCTCGGCGTGGTCGGGATGATCGTCTCCGCTGGCGATGGCCATCGCCGCGATTGCGACCGCATTCAGGGCAAGGAGAAGTCCGAGAATTATGGACGGCGCCAAATAAGGGTCGCCGCCGAAGTCGTCGGGGCTGTGCTTCGATGCGACTCCCGCATTCGTCGAGGTGAAGGCGACGAGGGCGATTCCGGCGATGAACAGACCGAAGACGACGATCATGCCGATGGACGGGTGCCTGAACTTCATGATTCGATTCTTCCACGCCTCACTGGCCTCGCAGCGCCTTGTCGCATACGACACTGAGGACTCCCGACACCGTCGGTGAATACAGCAGGAGCGGTGACCGTTTCGGTCACCGCTCCTCATAGGCTCACCCCGTCACCGAGGCGGCTGTGCACGGGTGGGCACAGCCGCCTCGGCGAGGGGTTCGGTTCAGTGCTTCGGCTCTTCGAGCTCCTCGACATCGTCGGCGTCCTTCGGCACCGCAGGAATCGAATCCGTTGTCGGCGGCGTCGGCGGAGTGACGACTGACTGGAACGAATGCTCGTGCGAATACGCGAGGAACGACAGGTGGTTCTCGTACCGGTCGAGCACGTCGTCGATGATCTGCTGCGAACTCAGACCCATGAGGTCGTAGCCTTCCGAACCGGTCTGCGTGAAGACCTCGATCCGGTAGTAGCGGTCGTCTCCGCGGGGCGCGTTGCGGGCACCGAACGACGGCACGTTCGCCTCGACGGCCGCGGCCTCGTAGTGGAAGTCGCGCTGATCGCCCATGTCGACGTTGAGCGTGTTCGTCGTGATCTCGGTGTCCTCGTCGAGAGTCTGGATGTGCTCGACTGTGTAGCCGAGTTCGCGGAACTCCTTGGACACGGCCTCCAGAGACGGTCCGACCACCTCGGCGACGAAACGCTCGACGGCCTTCTTCGTCGGGTACGACCGCAGGGTCGCCAAACGCTGACGCCAGGTCTTCTCCGGAGCACGACCGCCGTGGGCGGCAGTGGCGCGGCGCCGACGGGTACGGCCCTCGCGTTCGGCGCGCTCCATGCGCAGCACCTTCGAGAACGAGGCCATGACGAGGTAGGCGATGATCGTCACCGGCAAGGCGAAGATCAGGGTTGCGTACTCCATCGTCGTCACACCGCCGGCGACGAGCATAGCGATCGTGAGAACCGCAGTGACCAGGGCCCAGAAGATGCGCAGCCACTTCTTGCCGTCCTCTTCCGGATTGGGGATCGAGGACGAGAAGTTCGACATCACCATGGCACCGGAGTTCGCACTCGTGAGGTAGAACAGCAGTCCCGACAGAGTGGCCAAACCGACGAGGAACGTCGCTCCCGGGAACATCTCGAGCAGGTCGTACCAGCCCTGTTCCGGGGAAGCGATGGCTGTCTTCGCGAACTCGTCGTTGCCGTTGAACACCTCGGACAGGGCCGAGTTGCCGAAGATCGTGACGATGATGAAGTCACAGAGCACGGGAGCAGTGATCGCGGCGATGACGAACTCACGCAGGGTGCGGCCGCGGGAGATGCGGGCCAGGAACAGACCCACGAAGGGACCCCAGGCGAGCCAGAAAGCCCAGAAGAACAGGGTCCAGCCGCCCATCCATTCGGAGCCGCCGTCGACATAGGCGAACGTCGACAGGGTGCGCTCGGGAAGGGAGAAGATGAACCGGCCGATGTTCTCGACCATGGCGTTGAGCAGGAATGCAGTCTTGCCGGTGATGAGGATGTAGAGCATCATCGCCGCACACGACCAGAGGTTGAGCTCGGAGATCAGACGGATGCCCTTGTCCACGCCTGAGGTGCAGGCGGCCACGGTCATGACCACGGCGACGACGACGAGAGCGATCTGCAGGGCCAGTCCCTGTTCGAGCCCGAACAGCGAGGCGAAGCCGACATTGAGAAGGACGACGCCGATGCCCATCGAGGTGGCCACACCGAAGACGGTGCCGACGAGGGCGAAGATATCGATGACGTCACCGGTGGCTCCGCGGACGCGCTTGCCCAGCAGCGGGTAGAGCACTGCACGGATCGACAGGGGCATACCCCAGCGGTAGGCGAAGTAGCCCATGGCCATGCCCAGCAGCGAGTACATCGACCAGCCGGCGATGCCATAGTGGAACATCGTCCACACGACCGCATCCTGAGCAGCCGCCGCCGATTCCGGGGAGGCGTTGACGGGATGGAGGTACTGGGTGATCGGTCCGGTCACCGAGTAGAAGAGCATATCGATGCCCACGCCGGCGGCGAAGAGCATGGCGACCCAGGTGAAGAGGTTGTACTGCGGGCGGGAATGGTCGGGCCCCAAGCGGACCGAACCCTCCTTGGAGAACGCAACCCAGAGCACGAAGCCGATGACCACGGTGACGGTGACGACGTAGAACCAGCCGAGATTCTCTGCGATCCAGTCCACGGCAGACTTCATGGTCGACTGAGCCGTGTCGGGCATCATCATCGCCCACACGGAGAACGCGAGAATGATGAGGGAGGCGACGATGAATACTCGCCAGTTGACCCGGGAGCCACGCTCGTCGGAGAGCTCCTCCGGGCCCTTGCTCATCTCCGTGCTGTCGATCGGAGCGCGCTTCTCAGGGTCGACGTCCCTGCTGATCCTCGTCGCACGGTCGGTGCCGCCGAACCGCTCTCGTTCGACGATTGGGCGCTTCAACTTCTCTTCGTTCGGATCCTGCACGCATCGACCTCCGGTTGGCAAAAGTGGACTGGGCCCAAAATTGGGCCCGATCCATTCTACGGATGGAGGATTTTCACAAATACATCACCCCCTGTTTTAAGGAAACCGACTAAGACGGATGGAGGTTCGCTTCAGGTCCGGGAGCGTGCGACTACCTCGGTGAGGGTGTCGACGAAGCGCTGCGCCTCGGTGGGTGTGGTCTCTTCGAGCCGCATCGACGATCCGACGTGCAGTTCCACGGTCACGGTCGTACGGTCGCGGATGGTTTCGGCTTGGGCGGACATGACCTGCCATGGGGCGGCCTGGGAGACCTGGAGGACGGCGCCGGCGGCGTCGGTGCGCACCCGCATGATCCGCAGGTCGGTGAGGATGAGACGGTCGGTATCGAACGGCGGTTGGCTCCTGACGTGTGCGTATTCGATCTCGCCCGGGTGGAACAGTCCGGCTTGGGTGATCGGTTCGGATCGTGTTCGCCGATCGGCGGGCTCGCGGTGAGCTGCCGGTGTTGCATGGGACGCCGTCCTGCGCGTTCTCAGCCAGTCGCGGAATGCGCGCAGCGGCGACCGAATGGCGGCAGGCGAGAGGCCGTCGGAGGTTTCTCGGCCGACGGCCTCCGGTCGGTCGTGACCGGTGCCGTCGGCCGGGGGAACCGGTTCGGAGGGGATCGGATGGGAGGTCATGAATGTGATTCTGGCACCACCTCCTCGGCGGTGGGCCGGGCCACAGGTAATCGTTTCGCAACATCTGTGTCCGATCGTCCATGGGATACTGATCCCATGCGTGCAGGTGAAGTCTCCGAGGTCAGTCAGGACTACCTCAAGGCCATCTGGTCGGCCCAGGAATGGGGCGGGGACCCGATGACGGCCACCGAGCTTGCGAAGCGATTCGGAACGACGAAGGCCAATGTCACCGAGGTGCTCAAACGTCTCGATGAACTCGACCTCATCACCCGTGTGCCCTACCGTCCGCCGGTGCTCACCGAGCAGGGCAAGACGATCGCGCTGTCGATGGTGCGCCGGCACCGGCTCATCGAGACGTTTCTCGTCGAATCGCTCGGTTATGGCTGGGACGAGGTCCATGATGAGGCCGAGATCCTCGAGCACGCCGCTTCCGATCGGCTCATCGACCGTATCGACGCGTTCCTCGGGCGGCCGAACGCCGACCCGCACGGCGACCCGATTCCGCAGGCCGATGGTTCCGTAGATTCCTTCGCTTCGCCGCTTCTCCTCGCCGAGGCGGCCCCCGGCACCTATGCGGTGCTGAGGGTTTCGGACGCGGATCCGCAGGTCCTGGGCAGGCTCGCCGAGGTGGGGGTGCTTCCCGAGGCGGCACTCGACGTCATCGACTCCACCGATGATGAGGTCACCGTGGACATCGAAGGGCAGCGGGAGACGATCCCCCTCGCGCTCGCCGTGGCCGTATATCTGCGCACGACCGTTACGACGAGCGACTAACCCTGTCCGCGTGTGCGCGGTCGCGGGAACTTCGGTTCGGCGCGCAGCAGCGTCAGCGCGGTGGCGGTGCGGGCATCGAAGCCCTCGTTGAGGAAGACTTTCGGCCAGTCGCACCAGAGTTCGGTCTCATACGGCGTGCCGGGCAGGTAGGTCTTGAACGTTGCCTGCCGATGTCCCGGGTGGGAACGGAATGCCGACTTCGGAATGGTGCGCAGGCTCTCGAAGAGCGATTGGTAGAGCACCGGGTTGAAACCGTCCATGCGTGCGGTATCGGCCGTGCGTACCCAATCGGGTCCGGCGACCGCGATGCCGCGGGCGATTGCCGAACTCATCTGGGCTTTGATGGCGGCACGCTGCGGGTCGGGGGAGTGGTGCAGGAGCACCTTCGACCAATGCAGCGCCTCCGAGGGGTCGAAGCCCCGCCACTGTTCGGCGGCTCTGCGGCGGATCTCGTCATCGTCCTTGCGGCCAGTGGAGTCGTCTGCACCGTCGGAGGTGGGGTTGCCATGGAATTCTGCGGACATGGTTGACCGTCCTTCTCGGACACAGCGGCCCGGATCGAAGCTTGCCCGAGCGGTTGGCTCGGACCCGTTCTTCCCCTGGGGCACCCGGTCGATGACGGGTTGCCGTGTGGCCGGCCAGGTACCGATGGCCACAACTCGCGAACGTGATTTCAGTGTAGACGGTGGGTCTGACATGACCGAGTGGGAGGCTAGACGAGTCCTTCTTCATCGGCGTCTGCAGCCGAGGACCAGAATCGTGGGTCGTGGTCGTCGACCGTTTCCCCGCAGTCGACGCAGGTGCGGAGCTCGATGGTCCCGTCGGCGTTGAGGCGGCCCGGAGTCAGGCTGCTGCTCTCTTCGCAACTCGGGCACCATCCGTTGATGAAGCGTCTGATGTGAGTGCCGTGTTCTTTGTCCATTCCGGCTGCCCTCTCGACCGAATGCGCAGTGCGTGGACCTACTGTTTTCAGTCTACGAGCGCCGGCCGCCGGTGAAGATGAACTCCCGGAGAAGGATCGCGGCGCCCCGGCCCGACGGACAACCGTCAGGCCGGGGCGTTCACTTCCAGCGATCAACTGATGCGCTTGCGCTCACCTCCGGGGCAGGTTCCACCTCGGCTGGGGTTGCTGCGGCTTCTGGTGCTGGTTCATGAAACCGCGTTCGGCCTGCAGATGACCCTTGTCGTGGCTCTTCGCCTTCGGATCGGCACCCGGAATGGATGCCTGCAGCTTCTCGGTCGCCGGTGTGGCGTCGATGATGGGCAGCTCGCCGGTGATCAATGGCTTCTCCGCGGCCGCCTCGGTGATGGGGTTCGTCCGTGATCCTTTGTCGTTTCGCATGGTCTTTCCCTTCTTTGTGCTCTTCTTCTGTGTGCCGGTGTTCTTCGGGTTCGATGCGCCGTTGAGCTCGGTATAGAGTCCGGCCCACTGGTCTGGGGTGAGGTCTTTGGGCAAAGCGTCTCCTCTGATGTCGTTGCGGTCCATGGTCAATTGCAGCGTGCGGCGATCGGTGATGCTCATCGTCGAGAGGATTCCTTTCATTCCTCGTCCGCGACCGGTGAAGACCGAACGGACGAACTGTTGATAATCGGATCGGGCGCGCGGTGGCAGCGATCCGGTGGGACAGCGATCGATGGTGAGGATGCCGCCATCGACGCTGGGTTTCGGGGTGAACGCGTCGGCCGGGACGCGTCCTGCAAGGCGGAAGCGGAACCACGGCACCCACTGCGCGGTGAGCATGGTCGAGCCGCCGATTCCCGCGCGTTTGCGGGCGACCTCCCACTGAGTGAGCAGCACGGCGTGCCGCCATTGCCCGGTCCGCAGCAGTCTGCGGAGGATGGGAGTGGTGAGGTGGAACGGCAGATTGCCGACGATGACCGGCCGGTCGAGCCGGGTGGTCAGGACGTCGGCGTGCCGAACCTCGGCCCGCGGGAATGATTCTTCAAGGTGATCAAGCCTCGTTTCGTCGAGTTCGACGAGTGTGAGTGGGCGACCGAGTCGATAGAGCTCGGTCGTGACTGCTCCGTCACCGGGGCCGATCTCCATGATCGGCCCTGTAGTGGAACGAGCCAGGCTCGCAATCGTGTCGATGGTGGTGGGTGAGCGCAGAAAGTTCTGGCCGAGTTCGTGCCGCCCGCCGTGCACGGAACGGCTAGGTGACTGATGCTGCTGTGCCGATCCGCTGTGGCGGGAACGGCGCGATGAGTGGGGTCGCATTGAGCGGTGCTCCAAGAGTGGAAATGGAGGCACCCGAGGCAGCGCAATGTGGGTGAATCGGATCGAACGCAGTCGATCTCTGTGGAGTCAGCCGATTGCCGCTTCGCCCGGATGCCGAGGGCTTTCCGGGAGGACAACGCGCTTGCAGAGGAGATCAGGGTGACCGTCGTCGGTCAGCCGATCGCAGAAGAATTCGTCGAGCGCGCCGTCAGGCGCTGCGGTGACGAATGTAGAAGCAAGGCGCAGTCATTGCGCTGCTGTTCAATGTTCCCATGCGGATCAAGGTAGCACAGGGTCGACTGTCGGCACCAGGGTGCGGAGGAAAAACGCCCCGCCGACTTCATAGAGAAGTCGGCGGGGCGTGGGCGCCGGCGGGGCGAAAAGGCCGGTCTGGTGTCGGAATCGACGGGGCGTGGGACCCGGTCGGCTCAGCCCATGACGGTGCGCAGGACGAGCACGCTGACCGCTCCGATCGCGGCGGCTGCCGGCAGGGTGATGACCCAGGCCAGGGCGATCGGCTTCATGAGCTTCCAGTTCGCCGAGCGGTTGACCAGGCCGACACCGATGATCGCGCCGATGAGGATGTGCGTCGAGGACACTGGCAGCCCGCTCACCGAGGCGGCCATGACGATTCCCGCGGCCGCGAGCTCAGCGGCGAAGCCGGAGGCGGGATGGATCTCGGTGAGGTTCGTCCCGACGGTCGCGATGACCTTCCGGCCGATGAACCACAGGCCCACGATGAGGGCGATACCGCAGGTGAGCATTGCCGCGAAGGGTACGGTCGCCTCGGCGTTGATGCTGTCGGTGCGCAGCACATCGAGAACGGCGGCGAAAGGGCCGACGGCGTTGGCGATGTCGTTCGAACCGTGGCTGAAGGCGAAGGCGGAGGCGGTGAACACCTGCATCCACGAGAAGAGGATGTAGGTTGCGCGGGGAACGGTCTGCTTGCGCAGGGTCCTGGCGAAGACGAACACCGCCAGCCACACGGCCGCGCCGATCATCGCCATGACGAGGATTCCGCCGACGGTGGACACGCTCATGTCGAGGTTCTTCAGCCCCTTGAACAGCAGCATCGCGGTGATGATGACCGCACCGGCCGCGGCGATGAGCGGAACCCAGCGCTGCAGAGCCGAATGAGTGCCGATCATGCCGGTGCCGGCAGCGTCTTCAGCCTCAGTTCCCGAACCGGTCGTCGCGGCGTCGATCCGTGCGTCGACGGAGCCCTCGGCCGGAGTGACGGGGGCGAGCATGTGCGGCTTGAGGGTGTGAGAGAGCGACCTGCCGAGGACGTATTTCTTGATCAGGCCGTAGATGAAGAACGCGGCGAGTCCGCCGAGGACTGGGGAGAGCACCCAGGAGATCGCGATCTGGCCGACTTCGGACCACTGCACCATGGCGAACCCGCCGGTGCCGGTGACGAAGCCGATCGTCAGGGACGCACCGATGATGCCGCCGATGATCGCGTGCGTCGTCGACACGGGCCAACCCATCCGGGTCGCCAGGAGGAGCCACAAGGCAGCGCCGAGGAGGGCGGCCATCATGATGAACGCGAAGTCCATCGGGTTGATCGCCACCCCGCTGAGGTCGACGATGCCGCTATTGACCGTGTCGGTGACGTCGCCGCCCGCCAGCAGAGCACCGCTGACCTCGAAGACCGCGGCGATGAGCAGGGCCTGCTTCATCGTCAGAGTGCCCGCACCGACGGAGGTGCCGAACGCATTGGCGACATCGTTGCCGCCGATGTTGAACGCCATGAAGGCGCCGAAGATGACCGTGGTGATGAGCACCATGCGGGGTGCGTCCCGACCCACGAAGTCGAAGGACCACAGGGTGAAGGCGATGAGGGTGATCGCCAGCAGGCCACCGAAGGCCAGATGCCAGAGGCGGTCGTTGCTGCGGCCGAGGGCAGGCGGCGGAGTGTGGCGCTCCGGGGCCAGAACCTGGGTCATTCGAATCTCCTAGCGGAAGTCTGCGTGCAGGTTGCGTCGGCACCCATGATCCGCAGGCCGAATGACCTCCAGGTTACGGAGAAGGTGAATGGGCGGTGAACTCCGATTCCGAGAAGCGCGAAATGCTCATGCACATTCGGTACGTTTCGCCTGCAGTTCACGCAATGTTCCAGGTCAGGTGCTATAGAGGCGAGTTCGCGCAGAACGGAGCGAAAGCGGTCGAAGCAGGCGGAAGATCATGCTGTGACAATGGCCACGGCTGCCTGAGATGGGCACACGAAAAGGCCCGGATCCGCACATGTGCGGATCCGGGCTCAGGAAGAAAGGCGGGTTCAGAACGTTAGACGGGCTCTGGAAGTAAGAGAGCGAAAGCGCGCCGAGGCGGCCGACCTCAGTCGATGATCTCGCCGCGGATAACGTCGCCGCCACCGTCGTCGGGGCGATTGCGGTGCGGGTCGGACTGCATCTGCCGATCGACCTTGCGCAGGCGACGGCCGAGGGCTATGAGGGCGATGCCGACGAGGATGATGAACCCGGCCAGAGTGAAGATCAGCGCGGTCACCCCGGCGCCCGGGGCGAAGAGGAAGAACCCGCCGAGGATGATGCCGAGGACGCCGATGACAGTGAGCGCCCACCAGGTGGACACGCCCATGCGGCGGATGAAGAAGGACACCGTGAGGGCGAGGAAGCTGAAGAAGATGATCGCGAAGCCGGTGAGCACGGTGACCATGGAAGCGAACAGCATCGGGGTGAGGAAGATGAGCACACCGAGGAGGATGAGCAGGACCGCTCGCGTGACCATGCTGCCGGTGCGGCCTCCCCGCGGTGCGAATACGAGGGAGGAGACGGCGATGACGGCGAGCCAGCAGGCGAAGATCCGCACGACCACCTCGGCGGAGGTGCCTGGCCAGACCATCATCAGCGCACCCATCACGAGCGCGATGACGCCGTTGACGATGACGGTTCTGCCGGTGCGTTTGAGGTCCATGCCCTCAGCCTAACCGTCCGATTTGGGCGGACGCTGAAGACCTCATGCGTGCCCGAAGTGCTCCTCCTGGTCGGCCGTGCCGGACTGGTCAGCCATGCCGGACTTGTCGGTCGTGTCCGAGGTGGTGCGCTCCTGCTCGGGCATGTCCGAAGTCACGCGCTCCTGCTCGGGCATGAGCCCGGTGAGCTTGAGCGATTCGGACATCGCCTGGACGATGGCGTCGAGATCGGCGGTGCCGGCGATTCCGGCCGTGGCCTCGGCGGACGGCTGGGATTCGGTGGAATCGGACCCCGTGGCGGACCCAGCGGTGGTAGGCGACTGCGCCCCCGCCTCGGCGGTGGTGCTCGTGGTGGACCGTGCGCCCGCCTCGGTGGTCGGGTCAGGGGTCGGGGTGTTGCCTTCGAGGAAGCGCAGCAGCTCGACGGGGAAGGGCAGGACGAGGGTCGAATTCCGCTCGGCGGCGACTTCGACGATGGTCTGCAGCAGCCTCAGCTGGAGGGCGGAGGGGGTGTGCGCCATCGCCTCGGCGGCCTGCGCGAGCTTGTTCGACGCCTGCAGCTCACCATCGGCGATGATCACACGCGATCGGCGTTCGCGTTCGGCCTCGGCCTGGCGCGACATGGACCGCTTCATCGTCTCGGGCAGGGCGACGTCCTTGATCTCGACGCGATCGATGTGGATGCCCCAGTCGACGGCGGGACTGTCGATCATGATCGCCAATCCCTGGTTGAGGCGTTCGCGGTTGGTGAGCAGGTCATCGAGTTCGCTCTGGCCGATGATCGAGCGCAGGGACGTCTGGGCGACCTGGCCGACGGCGAGCTGGTAGTCCTCGACATCGACGAGGGCCTTGCGCGGGTCGATGACCTTGAAGTAGATGACAGCGTCGACGCGGACGGTGACGTTGTCGCGGGTGATGCCCTCCTGCGCGGGGATCGGCATCGTCACGATCTGCAGATTGACCTTCTCGAGCTTGTCGACGAACGGGATGATCGCCGTCATCCCCGGTGCTTTGGGTTCGGCATTCACTCTGCCGAGGCGGAAGACCACTCCGCGTTCATACTGTTTGACGATCCTCAGGCTGTTTCCCAGCGTGATGGCTCCGAGCGCGACGAGTGCGGCGAGGATACTGAGTACCAACATGCCGAATCGCCTCCTTTGACGATTGACTGTCCACCCCATTCTACTCTCGCGGAGTGCGGAAAGCCCGGGCTCAGAGGGAACGCGGAGGCGCCTGTGCGCTCACGCTCGCGTGCGTGCGGGTACGCGGCAGGGCATGCGTGCGGGCGGGCTCATGCCTCCCGGGCGAGCAGGCGCTTGCCCGCCGGGTAGGCGGCAAGCGATTCCGGCAGGGTGACGCGACGGCCGGAGGCGAAGGTCGCGAGCACCCGTCCGGAGCCCGGCTGTTCGTCACCGACTCCGGCGGGTTCGAGTCCGATGCGACGCAGCGTCTGCTTGGCCACCGGCATGGGGGAGTCGAAGAGGGTGAGGGCTCCGGCGCGGGCGGCCATGATCCGATCGGCGACGAGTCCGTAGTGGGTGCAGCCGAGCACCACGGTTTCCATCCCGGGGCCCATCTGGGTGAAGGCATCCTCGATGGCGGCATCGATCGTCGGCAGATCGGCGGCGTTGATCGCCTCGGCGAGCCCCGGGCAGGCGACCTTCGCCACGTGCAGGTCGGCGGCGAAGGAATCGATGAGGTTCTGCTGGTAGTCGCTGCCGGTGGTCGCCGGCGTCGCCCAGATCGCGAAGTCCTGTCCGGTGCCGGCGGCCATCTTCACAGCAGGCACGGTGCCGATGACCGGGATCGCCGGTTCGTAGCGGGCGCGCACGGCTTCGAGTGCCTGCACCGAGGCGGTGTTGCAGGCGATGACGATGGCATCGGGTTCCCATTCGGCGAGCACTCCGGCCGAATGCAGGGCCCGCTGTTCGAGGGTCTGCGTGCTCAGGCTGCCGTAGGGAGTGAAGTCCGGGTCCATGGCTAGGACGAGGTCGGCGTCGGGAGCGAGGTGGAAGAGCGCGTCGGCGGTGCCGAGGAGTCCGAGTCCGGAATCGAGCAGACCGATGCGCGTCATGAAGCATCCTTCGGGTAGGCGAATTCGCGGATCTCCTTGAGGTGGGCCTTCGTCAGGCCCTTCGAGAAGTCCGGGGCGATGAGTTTGAGTCGGTTGGGCGAGTAGTGGTTGAGGAAGTATTCGCGCGTTGCCGGCCACGCCAGGTCGTCGTCGATCCAGATCGCACGGCCGTGCTCGTGCGAGGACAGCCACTCCTCCATGGCACGGGCCTTCCACCACTGCTGCGGGTCGTGGGCAAAGCGATTGTGAGTCTGGTCGGGCATTTCGATGACGTCGAAGGAGTTGCGCAGGCCGAATTTCGGTTCGAGTTCGGACTTGCACCTTTGCGACCAGGTGGAGAGCCACACGACGTCGACCTCGTGGGTTTCGACGAGGCGGTCGAAGAATTCGATGACGGAGGGCCGGTAGTGCAGTTCAAAGTTCCACGCCTGCAGCTTCTTCCGCCCCTCGGTCATGATGCGCAGCTTCGGCACCGGATAGGAATTGAGGACACCGTCGACGTCGAGGAAGACCGTGACATGGCGAGCCTGCCGGCGTGCCGAAACCGGCGCCGAGGATGCTGCTGCCATGATTCCTTCCCGCTGCTTGGGCGCTCGCCCTCTTTCGGGGGTTGTCCGCGCGTTATTCTGGGGGCAGCGCGTGCCGCCCGCACCAGATGATCACAGACGAGTTTACCGCCGAGACCTGCCGAAGGCCGAGTCCATGTACAGACAGACCCGCATCCCCCGGCTCCACGCGAGCCTGTGGGTCTCGGCTCCCGATGCGACGGATTCCCTCGCCGAGGCGGCTGACCGTTTCGCCGAGGCGGCTGACCGTTTCGCCGAGGCGGCTGACCGTTTCGCCGAGGCGGCTGACCCCGACCGTGGGAACCCCTCCGCCGGGGTGGCTGCCGCGCCTGCTCCGGCCAGCACGCTCATCGTTCCCGATGGGTGCATGGACCTCATCGTCATCGATGGGCGGATCGTCATCGCCGGTGCCGATTCCCTGGCCCGGACGTATGCCGGTTCGACCGCCCCGACCGTGGGTCTGCGCTTCGACTCGGGTGTGCTCCCGCAGCTGCTGGCCACCTCGGCGAGTGAGCTGGCCGACCGGGTGGCACCGCTCGATGCGGTGCTCGGCGGCAGACTGTCCGAGGTGCGGGGCAGCGGATCCGGGGTGGAGCGTCGCGGATTTGGGGTGCGGGGCGCGGATCAGGACGGGGCCGCCTCGGTGAAGGGGGCAGTTCGGGTCCTGCTCGGTGTGGCCGGCGAACTGACGGAGCGGGCGTCCTTGGATCCTCGGCCGATGGCCTTGGCCGAGCGCCTGGACGCGCGGTCGGGCACGCCTGCGCAGACCGTCGCCGAGGCGGCTGCCGAGTTCGCGTACTCACCGCGGCAGCTGCGCCGGCTGAGTGCCGAATGGTTCGGCTACGGTCCCAAACATCTGGCAAAAATCCTGCGCTGGCAGGCCGCCCGAGAACTCATCGCCGCAGGTCACACCCGCACCGCGGCGGCCGCGGAGGTCGGCTATTCCGACGCTGCCCACCTGCGACGCGATGAACGCTCGCTCATCGGGTGAGGCCTTGGGGCTGTCCCGGACGTCGGCGGTTGCCTCTGATGCGGACGGACTCAGTCGAGGGCGGCGAAGAGGTCGACCTTGTTGCCGTCGGGGTCGGAGACCACGGCGTAGCGCTGTCCCCAGAACGCGTCCCAGGGTTCGTGGACGATCCCGGCCACGGGCTTGCTGTCTCCATCGCCACGGCCGGTGAGCTGGGCGAATGTCTCATCGACCGCCTCGGCGGTGGTGCAGTCGAAGGCCAGGGACATCTTGTGTCCGCCGGTCGGCGGGGTCCATTCGGGATCGATGCCGAGCATGACCGCCTCGGTGTCGAGGAGGATCCGCAGGGCACCGGAGGTGAACTCGGTGTGCGGGGCGTCCGGGCCGCCGTCGACGAGCTCGAGGCCGAGCGCGGAGTAGAAGGCGATGGCGGTAGGCATGTCGGCGGTGATGATGGAGATCGCGTCGAGTTTCATGCCTTCAGCCTAGGCTGGCGGACCGGGGGTCGGCTTGAACGAATCGGCCATGATTGCGCGGCAGTTTCGGACATTCCTGCTGGGCGTTCCCACTGTGCCTAGGCGGTCGAAATGGTCACGTCCCCCGCGGGAATTCGTGACCATTTCGTCCACCCAGTGCGGCGTTCCGTGAGCCGGAATCAGTTGACCGGCCGGCCCAGCGCTCAGCTCTGCAGGTAGGGCTCGAAGACCGCCCGCAGCTCGGGCGTGAGCGGGGCCGGCTTCTGAGTCTCCCGGTCGATGTGGACGAGCACGCAGTCGTGGTCGAAGACCTGACGTCCGTCCTGGTCACCGCGGGTATTGACGGTGAACGAGGAGTTGCCGAGCTTCTTCACCGTCACGGTCATCTTCAGCTCGGGGCCGTACATGACGGGGATGAGGTAGTCGATGGTCTGGCGGGCGACTAAAAGTCCGCCGCCGGTGATGTGTCCGGCTCGGATCTCGTGCATCCAGCGGACGCGGCACTCCTCGATGAGCGTGATCATCCGGGCGTTGTTGACGTGGCCGAGCAGGTCCTGATCCGACCAGCGCACTTCGGGTGAGAGTTCGAAAGTGGCCATGACTGCCTCCGGGAGCTGATTGGGAACTATGTCTGAACGATCGTTCCATAGTTAATCAGGTTGCGGGCGGCCACGGAAATCACTGCTTCCGGCGGACGATCTCCTCGTTGACGGCGGCGACCACCTCGTGGAGGTCGCCGATGATCGCGTAGTCGGCGCGTTGGACCATCGTGGCCTCCGCGTCGGTGTTGATCGCCACGAGCGTCTTCGCCCCCTCGATTCCGGCCATGTGCTGGATCGCCCCGGAGATTCCGCAGGCGATGTAGACGTCGGGGGAGATCCGGGAACCGGTCTGGCCGACCTGTTCGGAGTGCGGTCGCCAGCCGAGACCCGTGACCACACGGGAGACGCCCAAGGCCCCGCCGAGGTGGTCGACGAGTTCGAGGACCTCGCCGAATCCGTTCTCCGAACCCACCCCGCGACCGGCCCCGACGACGGCTCTTGCCGAGGTCAGGCCGGATGCGTCGTCGGCGACCTCGGCCTCGGTGCGCTGAACACGGGTGGCCAGGTCCGCCTCGGCGATGGTGAGGTCATAGTCATAGACCTCCGGTGTCACCGGGGTCGTCTCCTCAGGATTGCAGGCGTGGCCGGCGATCGTGAGCACGTGCAGGTCTCCGTCGAGGCGGAGGCGTTCGAAGGCAGTGCCGCCGAAGACCTGCCGCAGCAGTCCGTCATCGTCGCAGGCGACGATGTTCGCGGCCATGGCCTGACCGGTGCGCACGGCGACATGAGCCATGAGCTCCATGCCGCGCGGTGTGCCCGAGGCCAGCAGCGTCCCGGATTCCGGAGCGATGTCGACGATCGCCTGCGCCCATGCGGCAGCCGAATAGTCCTCGAGGTCAGGGTGCTCGAGATGGTGGATGACGCTGACCCCCAGCCGCCCCAACTGGGCGACGGCATCATCAGTGAGTTCCCCGACCACCACCCCCTCCGTGCTACCCGACGGGTCCCCAGCAACCCGGCGCGAGGTTGCTGCGGCGCCGTCAGGTAGTAAGTGGGTGTTTGTGCGGGCGAAGGTGATGGCCTCGGCGGACGTGAGGGTCACGTCGCCGGACGTGTCCGTTTCGACGAAGACGTAGGTCATGGCCGGATCACTCCGATCTCTTCCAGAACATCGACCAAGGCAGGAGCCGCATCCGGACCCTCACCGAGGATGGTCACAGCACTCGCCTTCACCTCAGGCAGTTCGAGCCGGATCCGCGGATTTCCCGTCCCCGGTTCCGGGGCGTCGTATTCGACGATCGCAGCCTTCTTCGCCTTCATCCGCCCCGTGATCGAGGGATAGCGCGGGTCGACTCCGCCCTCCTGGACGGCGACGACGGCGGGCAGATCGAGCGCGAAGATCTCCGTGCCGGCCGGCCCGATTCCACGGGCTTCGACGGACCCGGACCCTCCCGCCGTGGAGTTCGCTCCAGCTCCGGGCCCGCTGCCATCCTCTGCCGGGGTGAGCATCTGGATGTTCGTGAGCACCGGGTACTCGAGGTCATAGGCCAGCCGGATGCCGACCTGGAAGTCACCGGTGTCGGCGGCATCATTGCCCAGCAGCACGAGGTCGAAGGACTGTCCCGCCTCCGCCCGGTCGCGGACGACATCACCGATGACCTGCGCGATGTCCTCGGGACCGAACACGGACGGATCGGCCGCCTCGATGAGGATCCCGTCGTTCGCGCCCACGGCCACGGCCGCGCGCAGCTGTTCGACCGCCTCGGCGGGGCCGACAGTGAGCACCGTGACCGTCCCACCGGTCGCGGCCGCGGTCTGGATCGCGAGCTCGACCGCGCACTCCTCATGGGAGGACATTGTGTGGCCGAGCCCGGATTCGTCGATGCCGGTCCCCGCGTCATCGAGGGTGACGGCACCGGCAATATCGGGGACGCGTTTGATGCACACGAGGATGTTCACGGCTACCTCCGGATGCTCTCGTTGTCGGGGTCGAACAGCGGCGTGGAATCGATCGCGGCCACTGTCACCGGGTAAAACTCCTCCATGTACACGACCTGGAGTCGGTTGCCCAGCACCGCCTCGGCGGGCGGGAGGAACGCCATGAGCACGTGTTTGCCGAGGCTCGGAGCCGACCCCGCCGAAGTGACGTAGGAGGTGCGTCCGTGCCCGTCGACCAGCGGCTGACCGTTCGCAGAGACGATGGGTTCTCCGCCGAGCATGTACCGCTTCTCACCGCTGGTGCTCGTGTGGTCATCGACGGTGAGCGAGCACAGCACGGTCTTCGGCTCCTCGTCGCGGTGGCGCAGGTGGGCGGCCTTGCCGATGAACTCCTGGGCCTTCACCTTCGGTCGGCTCATCCCGACCTCGACGACGCTGCGTTCGGAATCGAGCTCAGCACCGAAAGCCCGGTAGCCCTTCTCGATCCGACCCGTCGTGCCGTACACACCGAGACCGACGGGGATCAGCCCGTGCTCGTCGCCGGCCTCCATGAGCGCGTCCCAGAGTTTCAGGCTCGATTCCATCGGCACGTAGAGCTCCCAGCCGAGGTCGCCGACATAGGAGATGCGCGAGGCGAGCACCTCGAGGGAGCCGATCTCGATGGTCCGTGCCGTCCCGAATCTGAACCCCTCATGAGAGACATCGGCACCGGTGAGAGCGCCGAGGATGTCGCGGGCTCGCGGTCCCCACAGACCGATCGTCGTCCACGAACTCGTGAGGTCGGCGATCTGCGCGCCGGTCGCCGGCAGCCTGTCGGCGAACCATTTCACGTCGACCATCCCGTGGGCGGCTCCCGTGACGACGCGGAACCGGTCGTGGGCCAGGCGCATGATCGTGAGATCCGAGCGGAACCCGCCTCCCTCATCGAGGATCGGAGTGTAGACGACCCGGCCGATCGCAACATCCATCTGCGCCAGAGCGATGTGCTGAACCGCATCGAGGGCGGCAGGACCGAACACGTCGAAGATGACGAAGCTGGAGAGATCCACGAGTCCGGCGCGCTTGCGCATCGCGAGGTGCTCGGCGTTGATGATCGGGGACCACCAGCGGCGGTCCCATTCGGCTCTGCGGTCCATGACAGCGTCGCCGAACTCCTCGAGCAGGCCGGCATTCGACTCATACCACTGCGGGCGCTCCCACCCGCCGGCTTCGAAGAACACCGCACCCAGGTCGGCTTCGCGCTGCCACATCGGGGAGCGGCGAACGTTGCGGTCGGAACTCCACTGCTCGGAGGGGTGGACGATGCCATAGGTCTTGTTGAACGCCTCCGAGGTGCGGGCCTTCACATGAGCGCGGGTGCGCTGGTGGGAGTGGAAACGCGCGATGTCCGCACCTTGAACGTCGATCTCGGGCAGTCCGTTCGTCATCCATTCGGCCACCGCCCGACCGACTCCCGGTCCTTCCTTCACCCACACTGCCGCCGCCGACCACAGGCCCTTCACCTGCGGTGATTCGCCGAGGATGGGCGCCCCGTCCGGGGTCAGGGACAAGAGTCCGTTGATGGCGTAGCGGATTTCGACGTCCGGGTTCGACAGCACCTCGGGCATGAGTTCAAGTGCCTGCTCGAGCTGCGGATCGAAGTCGTCATCGGTGAATGGCATCTCCGTGGGGGAGAGCTTCGCGGCCTCGATCGAGGGGATCTCGTCCGGGTCGTGGAGGATGGGCCGGTGCGCGTAGGAGCCGATCTCCATGTCCGATCCGTGCTGGCGTTCGTAGCAGAAGGTGTCCATGTCCCGCACGATCGGGAACGAGATCTCGCCGGGACGTTCGGCCAGCTGGGGGACAGGGCCGACGCTGATCATCTGGTGGACCGCCGGGGTCAGGGGGATCGCGGCTCCGGCCATGGCCGCGATGCGTGGGCTCCACACTCCGCAGGCGATGAGGATGCGGTTCGTCTCGATCTCGCCTTTCGTGGTGTGCACGCGGGTGATCTGGCCGTCGTCGACGTCGATGCCGGTGACCTCGGTGTTCGGCGAGACCGTCAGTGCTCCCTTCGCTTCGGCGGATTCGCGCATCATCGTGCCCGCCCGCACGGAATCGACGACACCGACGGTCGGGGTCCAGAAGGCGCCGAGGATGACCTCGGGATCGAGGAACGGCACCTTCTCGACCACCTCGGCGGGGGTGACGAGGGAGGATTCGATGCCCCATGCGCGCGCCGAGGCCATGCGGCGGCGCAGCTCCTGCATCCGCTCGTCGGTGCGGGCGACCTCGAGGCCGCCGGATTCGGTGAAGACGCCGAGGTCCTTGTACTGGCGCATGCTGTCGAGGGTGAGGTCGGTGATCTCACGCGAGTGGTCGACGGGGAAGATGAAGTTCGAGGCATGGCCGGTCGAGCCGCCCGGATTCGGCAGCGGACCCTTGTCGACTTGGACGATGTCGGTCCATCCGAGCTCGGCGAGATGGTGGACGAGGCTGTTGCCGACGATGCCTGCTCCGACAACGACGACGCTGGCCTGGGCGGGGACGGAAGCCATGAGCCGGCTCCTCTCTGAAGGCCTCTTCGCCTTCACCTGCAGTGTTGCGAATCATGCAACGAGGTGCGCTATGTGGAACTGCGTACGATGATCGTCCCGCGCCGAGGTGGGTGTGTCAAGAGGGTGATCCGTGCCCGGATCGTGTGGTTCAGTGCTCGCGCCGGGCTCAGTGCTCGCGCCAGCCGAGGCGGGCGGAGATGTCTGCGGCGGCCTGGACGAGCAGCTCCCTGGCCGAGGTCACCTTCTCCTCGGTGAAGCGGAAGCTCGGTCCCGACGCGGAGATCGAAGCGATGACATCGCCGTGGGCATTGCGCACGGGAGCGGACACGGCGGTCAGCCCGACCTCGAGCTCATCGATGACGAGCGAGAATCCGGATGCGGCCACCTCGGCGACCTGGGTGAGCAGCTGCGGGACCGAGGTCACGGTGTGCGGGGTGAAGCGCGGCAGCTTCGGCCCCACGGTCTCACGGACGCCGGCCTTGCTCAGCCCCGAGAGCAGGACCTTGCCGTTGGAGGTCGCGTGCAGCGGAATGCGCTGACCGACCCAGTTGTGACTCTGCACCGACGCCGTTGACGCCGCCTGGTCGAGGTAGAGGGCGGCGCCGTCGGAGAGCACGGCGATGTTGATCGTCTCACCGGTCGCCTCGGCGAGCATCTTCGTGATCGGGCGGGCCTCCTGGACGATGTCCAGGCGTGCGGTCGTCGCCCCGGCCAGACGGAGGATCGACAGCCCGAGACGGTACTTCCCGCGGTGCTGATCCTGTTCGACGAGGCCGCGGGCCTCGAGCGTGGAGACGATGCGTGAGGCCGTCGATTTGTGCACACCGAGCTCGCCGGCGATCTCGGTGATCCCGGCCAGTCCGGTGCGGGCGATGATCTCGAGGATCGTCACGGCCCGGTCGACGGACTGCACTCCGCCGGAAGCGACCTCGCTGTTGCTCATTTCGAAACTGTAACGCACATGGCGCAACCCGGACAGAGGCCGATGGGTGTGGGGTAGGGTGAGTGCGGTCGGCGCGACCTGAGTGCGCCGGCCTACTGTCCCCGACGGAGCTGAGCACGATGAGCAATGGGACCCAGTCGATCGACCGGGCGGCCGAAATACTGTCGCTGGTGGTCCGGTCCGACGAACCGATCTCCTACACCGAGGTGGTCGAGGAGACCGATCTGGCCCGGTCCACGGTCTCGCGCCTGCTCTCGGCCCTCGAACGCAACGGGCTTGTCGAACGCGACGGTGACGGCCTCTATCGCGGGGGTTCGCTGTTCGCGACCTACGCATCGCGCTTCGATCGGGTCGAGAATCTCGTCTCCGCGGCCGATCCGACGCTGCAGCGCTTGAGCGAGGAGACCGGGGAGACCGTCAATCTGGCGATGCCCGGACCGCGGGGAGTCGTCCAGGTCGCTCAGGTCGATTCGACCTTCGTCCTCGGTGCGACGAACTGGGCCGATGTCGATGTGCCGCCCCACTGTTCGGCACTCGGCAAGGTCATGTACGCCTTCGACGTCATCCCGCTGCCGACCGGTCGACTGGAGCGTCGGACGGACCGGACGCTGGGCTCGCGCAAGGAGCTCACCGATGACCTCGCTCAGGTGCGAGAACGCGGATTCGCCATCGTCCACGAAGAATTCGAGATCGGCCTCGACGCCCTGGCCGCCCCCGTCTTCGGCACCGACGGTGATGTCGTCGCGGCCGTCGGCATCTCGGGACCGACGATGCGCATCGCCGAACACCACGACCGCCTCGGTGCCCTGCTGGCTGATGAGGCAGGGCTGCTGTCGCGGACGCTCAAGCGCAAGGTCGCCCACCGGTAGAGGCACCGCTCCGCAGCCGGCCGCCGGCTACCGCAGTCCGACACCAGCGCGCAGTCGTTCCAGCTTGTGCGGGTTGTTCACCTGGCGCAGACCCGCCACGAGCCCGGCTTCGTCGATCTCGACCGCAAGCACGCGCAGGCCTGCGTCCTTGGTGACTGCGATGGCCGGTTCGCCGTTGACATCGACGACTCCGGTCACCTGTTGGCTGGTGGGATCGTCCGGATCGATGACCGCAGTGAGGAAGCGGATGATGCGGTCGTTGCCGAAGAGCGGATTGCGCGTCGACGGGACCAGTCCTCCACCGTCGCTCCAGAAGATCGCGTCGTCTGCCAGAAGCAGACGCAGAGCCCCGGACTGATCGCCGGAGCGGATCGCATCGACGAGTCGGTCGATCACCTGCCTGTTGCCGGAGTGTGCCGTATGCCGGTCGAGGTCGAGTCGCCGTTCGGCGCGGGAGATCATCTGCCGGACTGCGGCGGCGGACTTGCCCAGGATCGAGGAGATCTCGCCCGTGGGGACGTCGAACGCACGAGCGAGGACGACGGCGGCTCTGGCTTCGGGAGTGAGCTGATCGGCCAGATGCAGCAAGGTCACCGACAGCAGCTCCTTGTTCGCCAGGGCCTCGTCGGGAAGCGCCTCGGTGGCGACCGGCTCGGGCAGCCACGCTCCTGGGTATTCCTCCTTGACGCTCTCGAGGTGTCGCGCCTCGTCGATCGACCGACGCACGCAGACAGTCGTCAGCCACCCCGGCCAGGACTGCACGGTTGCGCTCTTGCGCTCCTGGACGACTGCAGCGATGCCGACCTCGGAGACGACGTCCTCGGCCAGTCCGACATCTCCGAGCATGCGATAGGCGATCCCGAAGAGACGGCTGCGGTGGTCACCCCAGGCACGGGTCGCAGGTGTGTCGGTGTCGACTGAGTTCACGTGCACCAATGTAGACCAGCGTCAGCTCTCGGCGGCGTCGCGTCACGACCGATCGCCGGGTGCGGGCGCCGCGGCGGCATCGGACTCTGCCAGCGGGGTGGTCTCTGCCGGCGGGGTGGTCTCGGTGCTGATCGCCAGACGGTTCCACACATTGATCGTCGCGATCCCGAGCAGCAGGTCACCGAGCTCTTCGGGCGCGAAGTGACTCGCCGCCGCCTCCCAGATCTCATCGGTGACGGAATCCGGGCCGATCTTCGTGACGGCATCGGTGAGGGCGAAGACACTGCGTTCGCGGTCGTCGAAGATCGCACCGGCATGCTGCCAGGCGGCGACGTTGAGGACCTTGCGCGACGAGATCCCGTGGGCGAGGAGGTCACTTGAGTGCATGTCGACGCAGAATCCGCAGCCATTGACGATGGAGGCGCGCAGCTTCACGAAGTCATAGAGTTCGGTGCCGAGCGCTCGCCTGCAGTATGAGTCCATATGGGCGACCGAAGAATAGGCCTTCTGATTGATCTGGTCGAGGCTGATGCGTGTCATGGGTTCCCTTTCGCATGGTGTGTTCGCGATGCTGTCGCGATGCGGCTGCGGCGGGCGACCCTTCGCCCGTCATCCGGTATGTCGGATCGGGAACCCGAAGTGTGACATCTGGTCCGCGGAGCGGCCTTTCCGGCGTCCGTCACCACTGGCCTTACCGGCATCCGTCAGGAAACGCCTTCAGCGTCCGTCACCACACGCTCGAGACCTCTTCGGCACCACCGAGGGCGGCGAGCTGCCTGCGCCGCCACACCTCGGTGTCCTTGATCTGATTGAACGTGTAGATGTGCAGCCCGGCCACGCCCATGTCCTGGTCGTCGAGTGCGGGGGCCAGCCGGTCGAGGAACTTCCGCGGGTTGTAGCCGCCGGGCTTGGCCATCCGCGTGAAGGTCGCGGTGTTCTTGCGCAGGAACCGCGTGGATTCGCCCACTCCGATCTTCGTCGCGACCCGGGCGAGCTTCGCCAGCTCCACCTTGCCGGCGATCCCGAGCATGAGCGGCAGCTCGATGCCGCGCGCACGCACTCGGGCCAGCCAGGAAGCCACGGTCGTGGGGTCGAAGCACAGGTTCGACACGAGGTGGGTGGCGTAGTCGCGTTTGTCCCACATCGCCTGCACCGTCACGTCATCGGGGATGAGAGGATGCGATTCCGGGTAGGCGCTGACGCCGATGTGCTGGAACGGAGCGGCCATGCTCGAGAGATCGACGAGGAGGTCATGCGCGCCCACGTACCCACCGGCAGGGGGAGTGGCGTCCCCGGCGGGGACGAAGATCCGGTCGATGGCCGCCTCGGCGAGTCGATCGACGATCTCCGTGAGCTCGGGACGACCATGGATCATCCGTGCCGCGATATGCGGCACCGCGCGGAAGCCTGAGGCCTGGAGCTGTTCGGCGGTGGACAGCGTCGCCTCGAGAGTCAGCCCCGTCGATGCGGTCACGGTGATCTCGCGGCCGGGAGCGACGTATTCACCGACGCGTTCGACGATTCCGGCCGTGGGCAGAATTTCGTAGCGGGCGGTGCTGAGAAGCGTGCGCAGAGTCGCCTGTGACATCCTCGTCTCCTTCGCGAACGGCCGATTCATGAAACTCGGAGTCCGAGTCCCTTGCGTCCCGGTGCCTTCGATCCTACACTCATTATACCCATAATATGGGAATTGAGTTCCATAATATAGAACTGTGCGAGCAGGGGGAACACCATGGACAACAACGTCCCCACAGTGGACCAAAGCGACAGAGAAGTCCCGATCAACCTACGACAGTCCGGGCCGACCCCGGTCGAGATGCTCATCGACACCCGAGTCCGCAAGTCCCCGTACTGGGAACTGTCCATGCAGCAAGGATGCTGGCGGGCCTCGATCTACAACCGGATGTATCACCCGCGCGGCTACATTCCCCGCGACGAAGGCGGGATGATGGCCGAGTATCAATCACTCGTCAACGACGTCACCTTGTGGAACGTCGCCGTGGAACGGCAGATCCAGGTCAAGGGCCCCGACGCCGAGGCGTTCGTGAACTTCGTCATCACCCGTGACGCGACGAAGATCCCGGTGATGCGCGCCCGCTACGTCATTCTGTGCAATGAAGCAGGCGGCATCCTCAACGATCCGATCCTGCTGCGGGTCGCGATCGACGAGTTCTGGTTCAGCCTCTCCGACACCGACCTCATGCTCTGGCTGCAGGGGGTCAACGTCGGCGGCCGATTCGACGTCACGATCGGCGAGATCGACGTTTCGCCGGTGCAGGTCCAAGGACCGAAGTCCGTCGACGTCATCGCCGACCTCGTCGGTGAGGAGGGACGGACCCTGCCGAGCTACGGTCTCATGGAGGCCCAGGTCGGCGGCCGCGACGTCATCATCTCCCAGACGGGGTTCACCGGGGAGAAGGGGTACGAGATCTACCTCAAGGACGCGACGAAGTACGCCGAGGATATGTGGAATGCCGTGCTGGAGGCCGGTGCGCCCTACAACCTCAGGGTCGTCGCCCCGAGCCACCACCGCAGGATCGCCGCGGGCATCCTCTCGTGGGGCCAGGACATGGACTTCGAGACCCTGCCCTTCCAGGTCAACCTGTCCTACCAGGTACCGCGGAAGAAGGAAGCCGACTACATCGGCAAGGCAAGGCTCGAAGAAGTGCGCGGACTGCTCGAGGCCGGCACCCCGCCGTACCGGACGCAGCTCGTGGGTCTGCTGGTCGGCGGCAAACCGATCACGGACTATGCGCCGGACTTCTGGCTCGTCAGCGCAAGTGCCGAGGGAGATGCCGTCGGCTATGTGACGTCCCCGTGGTACTCGCCGGAGCTCGAAGCGAATATCGCGATGGCGCATGTGCCGGTCGAAGCCACGGCGCTCGGCACCGAATACTGGGTGCACCTGCCGGAGCCGTTCGCGGACACCCCGGGAGTCCCGGTCCGCGCCGAGGTGGTCGAGATGCCGTTCCGCCCGAGTGTCAACCCCAATCAGCGTGAGCGTCTGAAGATGCGCGGCCTCGACGCCGCCGTCTGAGACCACTCCCGCTCCCGAGACCGAGCGCGGTCGCCGTTGCCTCAGGCCGGCGGCCGCGTTCGCATGCCCGGGCTCGGAACGCGCAGCGATCTCGCGCCGGCAGTCCGCACTGTCAGTGGCAGCCCCTACCGTTCGGTGCCTGCTTGGCGTGGGTGCATCCCTCACTGTCAGCGGCACCTCCTACAGTTCGGGCAGAGCGCTGCTGCGCCGGCATCCCGCACCGGTAGCGGTGCCTCCTACAGATAGTCGCGCACCCCTCACCGTTAGGTTCACACCACCCCGTTGCAACGGGATGATATGAACCTAACGGTGAGGGGTGCGTGGAAGTGGCTGCGCAGGGAAGTGGATGCACAGGGAGGTGGCTGCGCAGGGAGGTGGATGCACAGGGAGGTGGCTGCGCGGGAACGAAGCGGGTGCCCCGCCTCGGTGAGGGGTGCGTTGTGGTGCCGCGTGGCGGCGACGGAGCGGGTGCCGCCGCGGCGGTTACTTCTTGCGCAGCGACTTCACCTTCGCGAGCAGCTCGGTCTCAGCGTTCGGGCCGGCCTTGATGCCGGTGGGCAGGCGGAACATGAACCAGATGCCGACGAGCAGCCAGACCGCGAAGCCGACCCACGACTGCCACGCCAGCTGCGCAGAGACCGGGGTGATCGGGATGTAGAGGATGAAGAGGATGAACGTGAGCACCGACGAGATCACTCCGATGATCACGCCGCCGTTGCGGGCACCGCCGATGCGCAGGGGCCGTTCCATGTTCGGTTCGCGCTTGCGCAGCACGAGGAACCCGACGCTGACGAGGAAGTACGCGATGACGATGGCCGGCGACCCGGCGTCGACGATCCACCCGAGTGCGGCGGTGCCGAAGAACGGTGCGATCGCCGAGAGGATGCCGATGAAGATGATGGCGTTCGACGGGGTGCGGTACTTCGGATGCAGCTTGCCGAACCACTTCGGGATCATTCCGGCCGCGGCCATCGCCCACATCAGGCGCGAGGAGCCCATGAGGAAGGCGTTCCACGACGTGATGATTCCGGCGAGACCGCCGGCGATGACGATCTTGCCCCAGACGGTCGAGTCGAACATGATCGACAGCGCGTCAGCCGTGACCAGATCATGGGTGCCCAGCTGCGACGCCGGCATCGCCATCGACGTGGTGCCGATGATGATGATGTAGAAGACGATCGCCATGACCACGGACAGCACGACGAGCTTGCCGATCTTCGCCGGAGGAAGCTTGACCTCCTCGGCGGACTGCGGGATGACGTCGAAACCGACGAAGAGGAACGGCACGACCGCCATGACGCCGATGAACCCGGCGCCGCCGCCGGTGAACAGCGGTTCGGTGTTCTCCAGCTTGCCGCCGACGAAACCGCCGGTCAGCAGCATGAGGCCGACGATGATGAGGAACCAGACGACGAAGGTCTGGACCATTGAGGCGATCTTGACGCCGCGGATGTTGACGAAGGCGATGATGATCGCGGTGATCGTGCCGACCAGCGCCCACGTGAGGTAGACGTCGAAGCCGGCGACGTTCCACAGTTTGATCTGCTCGAGATTCGGGAACAGGTAGACCGCGGTCTTCGGCACGGACACTGCCTCGAACATGACGACGCTGATGTATCCGCCGGTGATCGCCCACGACCCGAACAGAGACACCCGCGGGCCCATTGCCCGGATGAGGTAGTTGTGCTCACCTCCGGCGTGCGGCATGGCCGCCACCATCTCCGAATACACTGTGCCGACGAAGCACATGATGATGCCGCCGACGGCGAAGGCGATGATCGCCCCGAGCGTGCCCGCACCGTTGAGCCATTCTCCGGTGAGCACGACCCAGCCGAAGCCGATCATCGCGCCGAAGCCGATGAAGAGTGCATCGACCGTGCCGAGGGCGCGGACGAAGCCGTGTCCCCGGTCCTCGGTGATGGTCTGGGATTCGGATTGACTCATGGGATACCTCGACACTTCTCTGTGGACGAACTGCAGCTGCTTTCGATGCGTCTCGGAAACGAGCTGCGAGACGAGCCGCGGGCAGAGCACGGGCACGGGCATGGCACGGGGTGACTCCAGGCCGACCCGAACCACTCAGAATGGCAGAGTAGCAGGATTCTGACCGTTACCGGGGAGTTGTCTGCACACAGGTTCATCCCCGAGCAATGGTGCTACATTTCGTGAGTGCACAGCTCACATCGCTCAGCGATCGTCCGCGTCATCGCGGGCTACCTCATGGCACTGGTCACCGGAACGACTCTGCTCATGACCCCGGCAGCCACCGTCGCCGAAGGCGGCATCTCACTGCTCAAAGCCCTCTTCACCGCCACCTCGGCGCTGAGCGTCACCGGCCTGGTCGTCCTCGACACCGGGCAGGACTTCACGCTCTTCGGCCAGATCGTCATCATCTGCCTCATCCAGGCCGGCGGGCTCGGTGTCCTCCTGCTCACTGCTCTTCTCGCTCTGCTGCTGGCAGGCAAGGCCGGTCTGCGGCTGCGCCAGTCCGTGGCCTCGGAGACCAAAAGCGACGCGATCGGCGGCGTCAAGCCCCTCGTTCTGCGCATCACGGCACTGACCTTCGGTACGGAACTCGCGGTCGCCTCGGCGCTGTTCCTCCGGTTCTCCCTCCATTACGACGAACCGGTCGCACGCGCGATCTGGGACGCGATCTTCCACTCGATCTCCGCGTTCAACAACGCCGGATTCGGCCTCCGCAAGGACAACCTCATGGGGTACGTGGCCGATCCCTTCATCTGCGGTCCCATCGGGCTGGCGGTCGTCCTCGGCGGGCTCGGCTATCCGGTGCTCATCGAACTCGTCCGGCGATACCGGACCCCGCTGAGATGGGGTCTGACCACGCGGATCATGGTCGTGCTCACCCCGGTCCTGCTCATCGGGGGCACCGTCTTCATCGCCGTGATCGAGTGGAACAACGACGCGACGATGGGCCACCTCGACGCGTGGGGGAAGATCCAGGCGGCCACATTCCAGTCGACGATCACCCGCACGGCCGGGTTCAATTCGATCGACATCAGCCAGATGCACACGGTGTCGTGGTTCGGCATGGACATCCTCATGTTCATCGGCGGCGGCCCGGCCGGCACCGCGGGCGGCGTGAAGATCACGACGATGGCCGTGCTCGCGGCCACGACCTGGACGGAGATCAGCGGCGGACGCTCGGTCACGCTCTTCGGTCGCCGCATCTCCCGTGACGTGCACCGACAGGCGACGACGGTCATCGTCCTCGCGCTCGGCTGGGTGCTGCTGGCCACGATGGTCATCCTGCTCTGCGATCCGAGGTTCGGCCTCAGCCGGGTCCTCTTCGAAGTCATCTCCGGCTTCGGCACAGTCGGCCTGTCGACCGGAATCACCGCGGACCTCTCGGCCCCCAGCCAGATCGTCCTCATCCTCACCATGGCGCTCGGCCGGCTCGGCCCGGTGACCGTCGCCTCCGGGCTGGCCCTGCGCGAACGACCCATCCGCTACGAACTTCCGAAGGAACGACCGCTGATCGGCTGAGCGCCGGATCATCGAATGCCGACACCCTCGCCGAGGCGGCCCGACCGTCAGTCGGAGCGCTGAGCAGGGCGAAGGTTGAGAAAGGACACGACAGTGAACGAAAGATCTTGGATGGCGCGATCAGCGTCGTTCTTCACCGGCGACCCCACACCCCTGGCCAAGGACGGGGCGGTGGCCGTCATCGGGCTCGGCCGCTTCGGCGGATCCTTGGCCCGTGAGCTCGCCGAGCACGGGGTCGAGGTCATCGGCGTCGACATCGACGAAGCGGCGGTGTCCGAATACGCCGACATCATCGCCTACGCCTCCCGCGCGGATGCCACCGACGAGGTGGTGCTGCGGCAGCTGGGCATCGACGAGGTCTCCCGCGTCGTCATCGCCATCGGCAGCGACCTCCAGGCGAGCATCCTCGCAGCCTCCCGGATCCTCAAACTCGGCAATCGGCACATCTGGGCGAAGGCGATCAGCGAACCCCACGCCGAGATCCTCCACCAGCTGGGCATCACGAACGTCATCAGCCCCGAAAACGACATGGGCCGGCGTCTGGCGCACCTGATCAGAGGGCACATCTCGGACTTCCTGCCCATCGACGAGGATTTCGTCCTCGCCCGCACCACCCCGCCGGTGCGTGTCGCCGACGTGCCCTTGGCTTCGCTGGGGCTGCGCGGGAGATACGACGTCACGATCGTCGCCTTCAAGCGTCGAGGCGGCTCCCACTGGGACATCGCCGATCGTGACGTCATCCTCTACGCCGACGACGAGATCCTCGTGGCAGGGAATCCGAAGAAGGTCGAGGCCTTCAGCGAATTGGACAAGGACGCCGACGCATAGGCCGACGTCCTTGGGTCCGTGTTGCTGCGGTTGGTCTGGCGACCCTCACTCGCCGAGGTCGACGACCTCGAACTCGAGGAGATTCGCCTGCTCGGAGACGGGCTTCTTGCCGCTGGTCTCGTGGGCAGGCGAGCGGTTGGCGCGCCAGTTCTCGAAGTCCTCACGGGTCGCCCACTGAGTGTAGACGAAGTACTGGTCCCCGCCGGCCACCGGGCGCAGCAGCTGGAACCCTTCGAAGCCGGGGGAGCCGTCGACCGAGTGCTTGCGTTCGGCGAAGCGCTTCTCGAGTTCGGCCCGAGCCGGTTCCGGGACGGTGAGGGCATTGATGGCGACGACTGACATGGTGACTCCTATTCGGTGTATCTGACGGACTCGTTTCGACCCTACGTCGTTGACCCGAGTGCTGTCTGAGGAGTCCGGCAGAGCGCACTCAGCGTCTCAGATTCCGTGCCTCAGAAGTCCTGCCGGCGCAGACGCCACGTCGCCAGCATTGCTCCGCCGACCACCCAGACGATGAGGACGAGGAGGGCTGGGAGGACACCGACGTACTCGGTTCCTCCCGCCTCGGCGATTCCGCTGACATTGTGGACGGCACCCAAAGGAAGCAGCGGTCGGATGAGGGAAGCCGGACCGTCGGGCAGCCACCCGGCGACCATCGACCCGGAGAGCAGAGCCAGCGGTGTGAGCACTCCGCCGGCAACCGACCGGAACGCGACCGCGCCGAACACCGCGAGGACCGAGAAGATCACGGGCAGCAGGGCGCCGCCGAGCGCGAGCCGGAGATGATCGGGACCGAAGGCGACTTCGAGGACCTCCTTCCCATCGGCGCCGGCGACAGTCCCCGCGAGGACGATGCCGCAGAGGGTGACGGCCACGGCGGTGACGACCGCGGTGACAGCCGAGGCCACAGCGATGACGAGGGTCTTCGCCGTCACGATGTGGCCCCTGCCGCGGGTCCGCAGCAGAGCCTCCGTGATCGCCCCGGTGCGGAATTCGGCCCCGGCGAACCAGGCCGCGAGGACGACGAGAACAGCTGCGGCGGCATCGACGCCGAGGACGCCGGCCGAGAGCACATCCTCGGTGCCGGTGTCCGTCAGTGCCGTACCGCGGGTGGCGGGAATGGTGAGTATGAGGAGCACGGCCGTGCCCACGCCGAGCACGAGAGCGGTGATGAGGAGCCGGCGGGGTCGTCGCAGGTCCCGGAACTTCGCCCATTCGGCCGAGATCCACCGGGGTGCAGACGTCTTCGGCGCTCTGGTCGTCGTGCTCATAGCTGCCCTCCCGGAGTCGGCTGTGTCGAGTGCCGTGGCGTGCTGCTCGATTGGGTGGTGTCGGTCGGCTTCCCTGTGGGCGCGGTGAGGCCCATGAAGATGTCTTCGAGGTCGCGTTCGCCCGCGTGGAGCCCGGTGAGTTCGACGCCGAGGCGGACGCAGAGCCTGAAGACCTCGCCGGGTTCGCGGTCGTAGATCAGCGCCCTGGCGTCCGCCTCACCTGCGGCGACCGACTCATCCGCGTCGACCGCCTCATCCGCGTCGACCGCCTCATCTGCGTCGACCGCCTCATCCGCGTCGACCGTGACGCCTTCTGCCCGCAGATAGTCGAGGAGCGGGAGGAGGTTCGGCCCCTGCACCCGCACCGCCGACTCCCGTCGCAGCTCGCTCAGGGGGAGGTCGGCGATGAGGGCGCCGTCGCGGATGATGATGACGTGGTGGGCGATGAGCTCGATCTCCCGGAGCAGGTGGCTCGAGAGCAGCACCGTCCTGCCGCTGCCGGCGAAATCCGCGAGCAGGGTCCGCAGCCAGGTGATGCCGGCCGGGTCGAGTCCGTTGAGCGGTTCATCGAGGATGAGCACATCAGGGCCGGTGAGCAGTGCAGCGGCGATCCCCAGCCGCTGCCGCATGCCCAGGGACAGCTGCGAGACGCGGTGGGCATGCGCACAGGTGAGATCGACGAGTTCAAGCATCTCGTCGATCCGGTCACCCGGGGTCCCCGTGGCCTTCGCGATCCAGTCGAGATGCCCCCGAGCGGTCAGTCCCGACAGCATGTGCTCGGCACCGAGGAACGCTCCGGCGACCCGGCCGGGATCCGGGTGGACGGACAGGCGGTGACCGTGGATGGTCGCGGTGCCGGAATCAGGGGAGACGAGTCCGAGGATCATCTGCAGAGTCGTCGACTTGCCGGCGCCGTTGGGGCCGAGGAATCCCGTCACCTGGCCGGGTGCGACGTCGAAGCTGAGGTCGTCGACGACTCGGTGAGAGCCGTAGCTCTTCGTCAGGGAGCGGACCGCGATGCCCTCATCACGCGATGGCAATATGTTCATATCGCAATAATGATGCAAGTTGAACGTATTGTAAAGTGGGGGCATGCCGAAGATCGTCGACCATGCCCAGCGCCGCACCGAGATCGTCCACGCCCTGTGGCAGGTCATCTACCTCAACGGGATCGATGGAGTGTCGTTCCGTTCTGTCGCCGAGGCGGCAGGAATCTCAATCGGCCGCGTGCAGCACTATTTCCCCTCCCGCAGCGAACTCATCCTCGAAGGCTGCCGACAGATCGCCCGAGGCGCCGAGGTGGCGGAGGGCGCTGAGGGGACCGAACGGGAGTCTGCCGGTGGCACTTCCGAATCGGCTTCCGGCAGTGCGATGGGGGACCTGCGGGAATTCTGCCTCGCGTTCATTCCCACAGGTGAGGCCATGCGCATCGGGGCGTCCGTGTGGTACACGTACGTTGCCAGAGCGGTGATGGACGAGCAGATCGGCGAGATCATCCGGGCCACCGATCGCGCGACCCTCGACCTCGGAATGAGGCTCGTTGAACGGGCCGGGGGCTGGCGCCAAGAGGCTGCAGGTGACAACGCTGGTACCGACGATGCAGGGGCCACCGGCGGTGAGGTCGGCGGCGCGGATAACGCAGCCGCCCTGGCATGGGTGATGCGGATGATCGCCCTGGGCAAGGGATTGGCTCAGGAGGTCATGCTCGATGAGCGCAGCGCCGCCTCGGCGAAGGCGATCCTCGAAGCGGAACTGGCCGAACTGGCCGCACATTGACCTCGCGCTGGAGTAATCGGCGCGCTGAAACTCAGCCGTTGGCGATTGTCCGGTCGATCCGACGCGTTCTCGGGCTCTTGGGTTCAAGGAGTCGTCGCAACACCTCCAGTGAGGAGGATGTTGCCATGGCCCGTCCCGGACCCCGTTCCCTGCCCAGAACAGTCGAGGCCCAATTCTGGGACCTGATCAGGACAGGATTGACCGTCGAAGAGGCCGCCGAGGTATTGGGCGTGTCGGTATCGATCCTTCGGCGGTGGTTTCGCCATCGTGGAGGTGTGAAACCACCAATCGGTTATGGTCACCCAACCCGGTTCCTGACCATCGATGACCGTGAAGACATCGCGGTTTATCGGGGTCAGGGGCTGGGCGTCAGAGCAATCGCTGAGCGTTTGAATCGAAGCCCGTCAACGATCAGTCGCGAACTGCGCCGCGCCGCACGCGCCCCGGAACACGTCAGACCCTCCCGACCGGCCTATCGGCCCAGGATCGCCCAGGAAGACGCTGATGCGAAACGCCATCGGCACCGGGACCGGAAGCTGACTACCAATCTTGCCCTGCGCCGTGAGGTGCAGGCACGATTGGCACTGAACCACAGTCCCGAGCAGATCGCGTCACGACTGCGCGTGGACTACCCCGATGATCCGGAGATGTGGGTGTCGCACGAAACGATCTACCAGTCCCTGTACGTCCAAGGCCGAGGCGGACTCAAGCGCGAACTGGTCAAGCATCTGCGTACGGGCCGCAGCCTGCGTAAACCGCGCAGAACCAGTCAGGAGCGGCGGGGACGGATCCCGAACATGGTCAACATCGCCGACCGGCCCAAGGCGGTCGAGGACCGGGCCGTGCCGGGCGACTGGGAAGGCGACCTTATCCTGGGGACAGTCGAATCGGGATCAGCGATCGGGACTCTGGTCGAGCGTGCCACGGGGTTTTCGATGTTGCTGCATCTGCCTGAGTCACACACAGCCAACGCAGTGGCCGAGGCGATGATCGCGAAGATGGCGCAGCTGCCGGCCGAGTTGAAGCGCTCACTGACCTGGGATCAGGGCAGTGAAATGTCTGAACATGTACGCATCGCTGAGGCCACGGGTTTTGATATCTACTTCTGTGACCCGCATGCGCCTTGGCAGCGGGGAACGAATGAGAACACCAACGGGCTGTATCGGCAGTACTTCCCGAAGAGCACTGACCTCAGCCAGTGGGGGTCGGGTTACCTCGATATGGTCGCTGCTGAGCTCAACGCCCGACCCCGGAAACGGCTGGGCTGGAAGACACCGGCCGAGGCCCTGGCTAAGCTATTGAACGAACACGACGATTCGACAGGTGTTGCAACGATAGCTTGAATCCGCCGCTTCAGAACGACGCGGATCGACCAGACAATTCAGCTGATGGGCGTGGCGGCGGGCCGTTCGCCGTCGGCGACCTCGAGCTGGGCGAACTGCAGTCCGGGGGCGTGGATGTCGGCGGCGCGGCGGATGCGTTCGGCGGTGAGTTCGCTGATCGTCGGGAACGCAGCATCGCCGCCCGCCCTGCCGGCCGCGCCGGACCTGCCGGCCACGCCCGCGCCGTCATCTCCGGCACCGGCATCGCCCGCGACCGACCCCGCTCCTGTCACCACTGCCTTGGCGTTCTTCGACCGCAGCGGCTCCGGAGTCTGCACGAGCACGAACGACCGCGATCCTGAGTCCCGCTCGTTCGCGGCCATCACAGCCTGCGCAGTGGTCCCGGACCCGGCGAAGAAATCGAGCACGATCGCCTCGGGGTCGAAGAAGGTCTGCGAGGCCACGAGCGCCTTGACCAGCTCGACCGGCTTCGGATAGCTGAACACTCCGCCGAGACCCAGCGGCTCCAGATCGTTCTGCCCGCCGAGCGCCTTGATGATCGAGTACATCTTCGAACTCGCCTTCTCCGCCGGGGTCACACGCACGACCGCGTGCTTGCCGTCCTCACCCCATGGCCTGAGGATGTACTCGCCCGATGCCAACTTCGCGTCCACCTCGGCGAGTTTCTTCTCCCCTTTGACGGCGACGATGTCCTCGTACATCAGCCGCCGCTCGGATCCGCGCGCGTACCGGCCGAACCCGGCGCGCAGCACATCGGTCTCGACGAGCATCCGCTTGCCGTCGATGACCTCGAGCCTCGCCGGTGACTTCTTCTCCGTGAGGAACGGCCCCACCCGGCTCGCATCCCGGGCCCACACGTGCACATAGTCGTGCCCGCGCACGAACGAGGGCGCATTGCCGCCGCCCTTCGCGCGCTGATGGATGAGCGTGCCCAGCGAATTGTCCTCCCCGAAGATCTCGTGCCCGAGCAGCTGCGCCCACGCGCTCTCCTTGTCGTCGAGATGGAGGAAGAGCACCCCGTCATCGCGCATGAGTTCGCGGGCCAGCAGCAGCCGCGGCGTCATGAAGGACAGCCAACTGGCGTGATCGTGCCCGTGATCCTTGTACGTGTGCGCATTTCCCGTGTTGTACGGCGGATCGATGTAGACGACCTTGACCCGCCCGCGATGCGTGGCCAGCAGCGCCGAGAGCCCGGGCAGATTGTCGCCGATGAGAAGGAGATTCTCGCGCGGATCCGGGGTGTAAGTCGCGCCATTGCCGTCCCGCAGGCGCGGATGAGGAGCACCGTCACCGAGGCGGGGTTCCGTTGATGTGATCCCGTCACCGAGGCGGGGCTCCGTTGATGTGATCCCGTCACCGGGATTCGCCGCGGGGACGCCGGCGGAGATGAGGCGGCGACCGAGCGCGAAAGCCGTGGCCTTGCCCGGCCAGTCCAAGACCGTCGTCATCCTTCTCCTTCACCCCGAACGGTGCCAAGATTGCTGTATGAGTATTTCACGAGTGGCCATCGTCGGTGCCGGCATCCTCGGCGCCGCCGCCGCCTGCGAAGTCGCCAAGCGGTTCCCCGACGCCGAGATCACCGTCTTCGACAAAGCCGAGTCCGTCGCTGCACATCAGAGCGGTCACACCCCCGGAATCGTCGACTCCGGACTCGACCAGAAGCCCGGCTCAGCGGAGGCGAAACTCACCCGACGAGGTCTCGAGCTGCTCATTCCCTATATGGCTGAGGCAGGAGTTCCCTACCGGGAATGCGGGCAGCTGCTCATCGCCCAGAACACCGATGAGGCCGAGCGCCTCGAAGAGATCTTCGCCCGCGCCAAAGACAATGAGGTTCCAGGCGCCAGACTGCTCGAGCGTCACGAGATCGGAGCCGTCGAGCCAGCTGTCAGAGGAGTCCTCGGGCTCTTCTCACCCCATGCAGCCATCGCCGACTTCTCGGCGCTCACCGCAGCGCTCGCCTCCGATGTGCGCGCCGCCGGAGGGACATTCCGCTTCGGAACCGAGGTCACCGGATTCGACACCATGAGCAGCGAAGTCCGACTGCGCGGGCGCCCGGTTCCGGCAGATGACTCGCCGACGGGGGACGGGGTCGCAGCCGGAGAATCAGACGAGGACGACCGTGGTGCGAACACGGCCGGCGAACGGGGCGGGTCGGGTAAGGATGCCGTCGATGACCGAGGCGGCCGCGACGACCAGGTCCACGACCGCGACCAACGCGACGAACAGGTCCATGACCGTCCGCGCACCTATCGCGGAGACGAGGGCCGCGAACCCGTCATCGGCATTGCAGACGAGCTGCGCGATCGCTTCGGACAGCAGGATTGGTTCAAGCAGGCCGAATCGACTCTCGGCGAGTGGACGCAGAAGGTCTCCGACGCGTGGGCGAATCGCGACGGCTCGCGCATCGGCGACTCTGGTTCACGCACCGGTGACGCTCCCGGCGGCAGGTCGCGCAGCGAAGCGCCAGCCGAGGAAGTGCTCGGCACCTTCGACATCGTCATCGTCTGCGCCGGTCTCCAGGCCGATCGCCTCGCGGTCTCTGCGGGACTCGATGCCGAACCGAGGATCGTGCCCTTCACCAGCGACTTCTACCGAAGCCCGGCCACCGACACCGAGGTGGTCCGCGGCATCATCGGGTCCGTTCCCGACCTGCAGGCCCCGTTCACCGAAACCTCGATCGTCCGGGGACTCGACGACGGACTCATCCTCGGACCGAACACCTTCGTCGCTCTCGGCCGTGAAGCCTACGACCGGCACGGATTCGACCTCGCCGACATCACCTCGACTGCCCGGTCCAAGGGGTTCTGGAAGTTCGCCGCGCAGACTGCGAAGACAGCGGCCCGCGGAGTGAAGCCCATGGTGAGCAAAACCGCCTTCGTCGACGGAATCCGCCGCTTCGTCCCCGAACTCGACCCGAACGCCGTAGCGCCCGGGACCCGCGGAGTCCGAGCTCAGGCGATGACCGCCGAAGGCGAACTCATCGACGAGCTCACGATGACCAGGCGCGGCAGGCTGACCGTGGTCAGGTCCGTGCCGAGATGGGCGGCCACCTCGGCGCTGGCGATTGCCGAAACGATCGTCGATCGGGCCTTCGAGAACTCGGCCCGCTGAGATCTCCTCGCCGGCGATCCGTGTCGCGCTGACGCTCCCAACTGACCTGCACCGCCGCTCTGGGACGCAGACAGCTCCTATGGTAATTTAGCTTAGGCTAACCAAGCTATGAGCGAAAGTGACGATGCCTGTGCCCGCGATTCGACCCGCCTCCACGTCGACGTCTCCGATGCGGACGCTGCTCTGTCCGTGGGCGTGGTCCCCGTGGCGATGACCGAAGCTCCGGTCGAGCCCGTGATGCCGTGGGCGGAGGAGACGATCGATGAGTTCGGCGGCGACGATCCGGAGCTTTTCCACTGGTCGACCGAGGACACGATCCCATTCGAGGAGAATACCCCTGACAGCTGGCAGTCACAGGCCGAATGGGTCTCGACCGTTCTCGACGCGAAGGACCAGGGCGACAAGGCGATCGACACTGCGGCGGTCGGATCATGACCGGAACCAGTGCAGCCAGTTCTTCGGCGGAGCAGACCGGTTCGACTTCTGCCCTGTGCACGTGGACCGAAAACGGTCGTGACGAGAGTTGGTTGCTGCAGGTGGATCTGCCGGCCTCATCCATCCCCGCCGAGGCGGCTCCCGGTGACGAGCAGGAGATCTTCGTCGACCTCAACGGCGTCACCGACCGACGGAATGTGCTGGGCGGAATCATGACCCGGCACTCTGCCCGGGACGAGGGCGGCGACAGTGTCGACGGTGCCGACGCGACGAGGTATTCGATCGAGCTGCCGGTTCCGCGAGGGTATCGCGGGGCGCTTCGCTTCCTGCCCGTGCCGCGAGGACTCCAAGATGCCGACCGTCCGACCTGGCTCGATGTCCTCGAACGGGGATTCGTGCCCGTTGGTGATCACGGCCTGCGCACGGTCACGGACATGCGCAGGAAACAGGTCCTCGAGCTCGCCGCTCCCGACGCCCGACCCCTGATCTGGACCGGTGGGGACCGGCCGGCGACCGGCTCCCGCAGCGGGGCAGGCGAAGGTCTGTCCGACGTCGACGAACAGGTCATCACCCTCGGTTCCGCGCCGAGGCGGATCTGGACCCACCGACCGCAGCGAGGTCCCGCCTCGGCGCCGGTGCTCGTCGTCTTCGATGGGGAGCGGTTCATCCGCGGGGGACTGCTCGCCGCGATCGACGAACTGGTGTCCCCGCCGTCAGCGGTCATCGCCATCGACCATGCACCCGTCGGGAACGACGGCCCCGACGAGGACGCGGCCGTCGGTCAGCGCGCCGACGACCTCGTGATGAATCCGCGGTTCTGTGACGACGTGCTCGCGCTCGTTCGTCAGACGGCCCCGGAGGTCTCTGCCCGGACGATCGTCGCGGGTGCCTCGTACGGCGGACTGGCTGCGGCGTTCTTCTCGCTGCGGCATCCGAAGGAGTTCCGCGGGATCTGCCTCTCGCCGTCGTTCTGGGAAACCGACGACCAGGGGCGCAGGATCTGGGATCTCACGCCGAGCACCACCGACGATGATCCGGGCAGACTCGCAGGGGCGCCGGAGTCTCGGACGCTGGAAACCCGGACGGCGACCGCCGACCGTCCGACATTCTGTGTCGACCACGGGATTCTGGAGACGGCCATTGCGGACTCTGTCGCCGAGGCGACCGGAGAGTTCGCTGCTCGCGGCATCGACTTCGCACCTCGCCCTTTTGTCGGCGGACACGAATATCTGTGGTGGCGCGAACTCATGCTCGTCCGCCTCGCCGAAGTCCTTGCGGAATAACCCAACGCTCGTCAGACCTGGTCACGGGGGACCCGACGTGGGGGAGCCGCCTCGGCGAGGGATTGATGCACCGGTGATCGGTGCCGTCGATCAACCGGAGTGGCGTTCGAGGAATTCGTAGACCTCGGTGTCGTCGACGCCGGGCACTGCGCCGGGCGGGACGGCGGCCAGCAGGGAGGCGTGCATGCGCGCCGACGGCAGCGCCTGGTCCTCCCATTTCTCCGCGAGGTCTTCGGGTGCCTGCCGGCAGCACGAGGGGTCCGGGCATTCGGACTTCGAGCGGATCGGCGATTCCCGGCCTTCGAACCAGCGGACGTGGGCGAACGGGACGCCGACGCTGATGGCGTAGTCACCGCCGGGCAGGACGCGTGCGGTGCACCAGAACGAGCCGTGCGGGGTGTCGGTGTACTGGTAGTAGGGGCTGAAGCGGTCGGCGACGCGGAAGACCGTGCGGGAGGTGAAGCGCTTGCAGGCGAACTGGCCCTCGATCGCGCCGAGCGGGTCGGTGGGGAACGGCAGGCCGTCGTTCGAGTACGCCTTGTGGATCGTGCCCGAGTTGTGGACCTTCATGAAGTGGACGGGCAGGCCCAGATGCTCGGTGGCGAGGTTTGTGAACCGGTGGGCGGCCATCTCGTAGCCGACGCCGAACATATCGCGCAGATGCTCGACCGAGAGCACCCGCTTCCTCTTCTCCTCCTCGAGCATCGGCACGGCTGCCGACTCGGGCAGCAGGATCGCCGCGGCCAAGTAGTTCGCCTCCACGCGCTGCTCGAGGAACTCGTGGAAGTCCTTCGGGGAGTCATAGCCGAGCACGTGCGGGGCCAGACTCATGAGCAGATGGGAGCGCGGATCGAAGGCGGCATCGGCATTGGGCAGATAGAGCCGCTTGTTCGCGGTGTCCGAGATCGACCGGGTCGACTCGGGCAGGTCCGAGACGTAGTGGAGGCTGAAGCCGAGCTTCTCCGCGATGAGCGCCGTCTGCCGCTGGGAGACCGTGCCCGATTCGTAGCCGACGAGGTCGAGCAGCTCGGCGGCGGTGGCCTCGAGATCGGCGAAGTAGTTGTTCTTCTCCTTCATCCGATCCCGCAGCTCCCGGTTCGCCCGCCTCGCTTCCTCGGGAGTCGCCGCGCGGCGTTCGAGGACCTCCCCGAGCTGCCGCTGCAGACCGACGATCGCCTCGAGCGCATCGGCAGGCAGAGATTTGATCCGCACCTGCGGCAGCCCCAGGGACGAGTACATGGGCGAGGCCTGATTGCGTTCGGCCTCGAGCTCGAGAGCCTGGCGCTCATCGATCGGGGCCGGGTCGATGAGGTCGGCGACATCGGTCTTCAGCGCTTTCGCGATGGTCGCCAGGAGCGTGACAGAAGTTTCTCGCTTGCCGTTCTCGATCGTCGAGATCTGCGAGGCTGCACGCCCCACTTCCTGCCCCAGCTCGTGCAGGGTCAATCCGCGCTGCTTGCGAAAAAAGCGAATTCTTCTGCCGATGCTCAAGGGATCGGTCTGCTGCTCATCGTCCTCGAGTTCCGCTCCGATGCTGACCAAGGCGGCTCCAATCGTTTCTGTGTGCCAGTTCACATGCGTTCGAATCAGTATGACAGAACGTCGAAATTTCTGAAACCGGAAATATCGCGATTATTCATTCGGAAATTCTCTATCGAACCTCTTGCAGCCCCCTCAGACTGGATACATCAACAACCCCGAACGAACGAGAAAGTGAAGGAACATGACTGAGAACACCACGCAGAGCAACCTGCACGATGCTGAAGCCATCCGCCGCGACTGGGCGACCAACGCCCGCTGGTCGGGAGTCGCTCGTGACTACGAGCCCGAGGATGTCGTCAAACTGCGCGGATCTCTGATCGAGGAGCACACGCTGGCCCGCCACGGTGCCGAGCGCCTGTGGAACCAGATCACCTCCAGCGACATCAAGTCCGGCGAGTACGTCAACGCACTCGGCGCACTGACCGGCAACCAGGCCGTCGAGCAGGTCAAGGCCGGCCTCAACGCCATCTACCTCTCCGGCTGGCAGGTCGCCGCCGACGCGAACGCCGCCGGACAGACCTACCCCGATCAGTCGATCTACCCGGCCAACTCGGTGCCGCAGGTCGTTCGCCGCATCAACAACGCTCTGATGCGCGCCGACCAGATCGAGAGCTCGGAAGGCAACAAGAAGGTCGACGACTGGTTCGCTCCGATCGTCGCTGACGCGGAAGCCGGCTTCGGCGGTTCGATCAACGTCTACGAACTCATGCGCTCGATGATCGCGGCCGGCGCCGCCGGTGTGCACTTCGAGGATCAGCTCGGTTCCGAGAAGAAGTGCGGCCACCTCGGCGGCAAGGTCCTCGTTCCGACCTCGCAGCACATCCGCACCCTCAACGCGGCTCGCCTGGCGGCCGACGTCGAGAACGTGCCCAGCCTCGTCATCGCCCGCACCGACGCCGAGGCGGCCACGCTCATGACCTCGGACATCGATGAGCGCGATCAGCGCTTCGTCACCGGCGAACGCACCTCCGAGGGCTTCTACAAGATCACGAACGGCATCGAAGCAGGCATCGCCCGCGGACTGAACTTCGCACCGTACGCGGATCTGCTGTGGATGGAGACCTCCACTCCCGACCTCGAAGCTGCCAAGCAGTTCGCGGACGCGATCCACGCGGAGTACCCGGACCAGATGCTGGCCTACAACTGCTCGCCGTCGTTCAACTGGCGCAAGCACCTCGACGATGCGACCATCGCGAAGTTCCAGCGTGAGCTCGGCGCCATGGGCTACAAGTTCCAGTTCATCACCCTGGCCGGCTTCCACGCGCTCAACTACTCGATGTTCGACCTGGCACACGGCTACGCCCGTGAGCAGATGAAGGCCTACGTCGACCTGCAGGAGCGCGAGTTCGCCGCCGAAGAGCGCGGATACACCGCAACCCGCCACCAGCGCGAGGTCGGCACCGGCTACTTCGATCTGGTCTCGACGGCACTCAACCCTGAGTCCTCGACCACCGCTCTGGCCGGCTCGACCGAAACCGCTCAGTTCCACTGAGTTCGACCGGCTCCGCGGAGCCCCGCCCGCCCGGGCTGCACGGCCCGGGTGCGGCACCGGCCATCGGCCGCTAGGAACTCGGCGCGGATCGGCAATGTTTTCACGGGGTTTGCATTGTCGATCCGCGCCGTTGCACCACAGTCGAATCTCAACCCCGCCACGATCCCACCGGAACGCTCACGATAGAGCCGCCTCGGCGAGGATCCTCGACAGCACCGCTTTCACAGAACCGATGACTCCCGGCAGCACTGACCGGCAGCACACTACGACGGGTGAGGAGAAGCCCATGTCTTACATCAAGATCAACGCGCCGCTCGAAACCGGCTTCGGCACCGTCCTCTCGGAGTCCGCACTGACCTTTATCGCCGTACTCCACGACGAGTTCGCCGGCACCATCTCCGACCTGCTGCGCACTCGCCGCAACCGTCAGGCCGAGATGAACGGCGGGACCCTCCCGCGGTTCAAGCCCGAGACCGCCCGCATCCGCGCCGACCGGTCCTGGACCGTTGCCGGCTCGGAAGGAGCCCCCGGCTTGGAAGACCGTCGTGTCGAGCTCACCGGTCCGGTCACCGAGACCGAGGTCGTCGCCGCGCTGAACTCGCAGGCCAAGGTGTGGCTCGCCGATCTCGAAGACGCCACGAGCCCGACCTGGGCCAACATCATCGGCGGACAGGTCAACCTCTACCGCGCCATCCGCGGTCAGCTGCCCGGAGTGAACAACGACAACCAGCCGACCATCGGACTGCGTCCCCGCGGTTGGCACCTGCCGGAGAAGCATCTGCTCTACGTGGATGACAACGGCACCGAGTTCGCCGCTTCCGGTGCACTGGTCGACTTCGGTCTGTACTTCTTCCACAACGCCCGCTACCTCATCGACAGCGGCTCCGGCCCGTACTTCTACCTGCCGAAGCTCGAGTCCTCGCAGGAGGCTCGCCTGTGGAACAAGATCTTCATCCGTGCGCAGAACATGCTCGGCATCGAGCAGGGCACCATCCGCGCCACCGCGCACATCGAGACGATCACCGCGGTGTTCCAGATGGAAGAGATCCTCTTCGAACTGCGTGAGCACTGCGCCGGCCTCGAAGCCGCCGGTTGGGACTACCTGTTCTCCGTGGTGAAGAACCTTCGCAACACCACCGACTACGTGCTGCCCGACCGGGAGCGCCTGACGATGGATCTGCCGCTGATGAAGGCCTTCACCGATCGCCTGGTCGCGACCTGCCACCGTCGCGGAGCACACGCCATCGGCACCATGTCGAACCTCATGTCCGACCACCCGGACCAGGAGTTCGTGGCCGCCGAGTTCGAGCGGATGCGTGAGGACAAGGCACGCGAGGCCTGGCAGGGCTTCGACGGCACCTGGGTCGCCGACCCGGCTCTCGTGCCGGCTGCCCTGGCCGTCTTCGACGCCGCACTCGGCTCGAAGCCGCACCAGCTGGAGAACATGCGTCCCGACGTGCAGGTGACCAGTGAGAACATCCTCGACACCACCGGTCTCGAGCCGATCGTCACCGAGGAGGGCGTGCGGGTGAACATCCGTGTGGCCATCGGGTACATGAACGAATGGCTCGGCGGCAACGGCCACGTGGCACTGGAGAACCAGCTCGAGGATGTGTCGACCGCGGAGATCTGCCGCTCGCAGATCTGGCAGTGGATCCACCACGAGGTGACCCTCGACAACGGCCAGCAGCTGACTCGCCGACTGGCCGAGCGCTACCTCGGTGAGGAGCTGGCAGCGATGGAGAGCCGTCCCGACGACCACCTCGACGAGGCTGTGGAGATCTTCCGCACCACGGCCCTGGACGAGCCCTTCGCCGAGTTCCTCACGATGCCGGCCTACACCGACCACCTGGTCGACCGAGTCTCGAAGAAGGCCGCAGCCGAAGCCTCAGTCGCCTAACTCCCTACAACTGCTACCCGACGGCGCCCCAGCAACCTCTCGCTGGAGTGGTCCCCGAAAGTTGGACTGTGATCAACACAAGACAACTTGAAGGGACCACTCCATGCGTAAGGACTGTCTGATCACAGACGAACAAGCCAGGGCCGCGATCGACCTCTTCGACAAAGGGCACGGCTATGCCGCGACAGCCACGAAGCTCGACGTGCATAAACCCACGCTCAAACTCCTCCACGACCGGTGGCTGGTGCGTGGAACAATATCGGTCATGGAACCGCACCAGCCCCGCCGCATACCGGCAGAGACGAAGATCGCGACTGCGAAACGGTACCTCGACGGCGAACACAAAGTCGTCCTGGCTCAAGAGCTCGGTTTGGCGTCCTCGCGTACCGTGGTTGATTGGGCGAAGAAATACCGGGACAAGGGCGAAGACGCGTTCGTGACACCGCCGCCGGCCAAAGGCAAGACAGCACGAATACGAGCCCTCGACAACGGTCAGGACCCCGATGCTGATCCGGCACCGTCGAAGCCAGACCTGATGGCGAAGAAGACGCATGTCGAGGACATCAGCCTGGCCGAGTATCGGCAGCTGCAAGACCGGCTGCTGCGGGCTGAAGCGGAGAACGCTTACTTGAAAAAACTGCGGGCCTTGAGGCAAAAAGGGCAGCTGTGAAAGCACGCATTGTTGCCAGTCTCAAGGCAGACTATCCACTGCCATTGCTGCTGCAGGTCGCGGGTTTGGCCCGGTCGACGTTCTTCTACCACCAGAAACGATTCGACGTGAGACCCGACCCATACGCGCAGGTGAGAACCCTCATCGAGGACATCTTCGAGAAGAGTCACAAACGCTACGGGCACCGCAAGATCTGGGCTGTCTTGGTCAAACAGGGCATCACGATCGCGAAGAAGACCGTACTGCGATTAATGCGTGACATGGGTCTGCAGACCGAGGTGCGGAAGAAGAAATTCGACTCCCATCGCGGCACGGTCGGAGCCGTTGCTGACAACGTACTCAATCGGGAGTTCACCGCTGATGAACCGAACGAGAAATGGGTTTCCGACGTCACGGAATTCGCTGTTGAAGACAAGAAACTGTATCTGTCACCAGTGATCGATCTGTTCGATGCCGGTGTGGTGTCGTACTCGATGTCGACGTCACCGAACACGGCATTGACGAACGAGTCGCTGATGCGAGCCTGTCAGGGACTGCGTCCCGGGCAGACACCGCTGGTGCACACGGACCAGGGGTTTCAGTACCAGCACGTGTCCTGGGCGTCGATTCTAGCTAAGCATGGTGCTACACCGTCGATGTCGCGGAAGGGAAACTGCTGGGATAACGCGATGGCGGAGAACTTCTTCGGGCAGTTGAAGTCCGAGATGTTCTATCTGCAGAAGTTCGACACGGTCGAGGACCTCAAAGCCGCGATCAATGAGTACATTCATTGGTATAACTACGAAAGGATCTCGACACGACTTGGCGATCTTGCCCCGATGGAATATCGGAACAAGACCGCCAAGGATGGTGAGCCTATTTACGAACTATGCTGACCTCACAGCAGTCCAACTTTTGGGGACCAGTCCACGCCAGGTTGCTGGGGCGCCGTCACGATCCTTCTATGCTTGTCAAGCGGCCTCGCACCTCACGCTCGTCGCCTCGAGAAGCCGATACACATTCCGGGCCACATACCGCTTGATGCACCGAATCGTCTCCTTCTTCGACTTCCCTTCCCCGAGCCGTTTAGCCATGTACGCCCGCGTCCTCTCATCGAAGGAAAGCTTAGTGATGGCCACCATGTACAACGCGGAATTCAACTGACGATCTCCACTGCGGTTAAGCCGGAATCTCACCACGTTGCCCGACGATGCCGGGATCGGATTCGTCCCCGCCAACTTCGCGAACGCAGCCTCGGAATGCACCCGCCCGGGATGCGACCATGCCAGGTAGAACACGGCCGCGGTGATCGCACCGATGCCGGGTTGTTCCAGCAGCACAGCCGCCGGGCTGTCTTTGACCAAGGCCAGGATCCGGGTGGCGTAGTCCTTGATATCGGCATCGAGTTCGATCACGCGTTTGGCTAACCGGATCGCTTCCCGGCGCGCTTCTACCCGTGCCACAGGCTCGTTGCGAGCCCGCCACTTCGCGACCGTGCGGATCTTGGCCACAGACAGTTTCCGGCGCGCATCAATCCCGAGGTCATTGGCCCGCAACAGGCCGGTCAGCGCATTGATCGTCCGGGTTTTCTCCTGGGTCATGGACTGGCGGGCCTTGACCAGGATCCGCAGTCCCTGGCGCGGACCATCGGCCTGCCGGGGACAACGCAGTCGCGACTCGTCCATTGATAGGACGGTGTGAGCGACCCTGTAAGCATCGATGCGGTCGTCCTTGCCGGTGGCATGGCGGTCGCGGGCACTCATGCTGGCGGCCTCGGCGACCGTGTAGCCTGTTTCGGCGACGGTCTCGGCCAGGATCGCTCCGTAGGTGCCGATGCCCTCGATGACCCACAGGGTGTCCTGGTCCCCGCCGGTACGGCGACCGACCCAGTCCAAGGCCCTGGCCAGGCCGGCCTTGCTGGTGGGGAATTCGCGGGTATCGACTTGCTCACCGGTGTTGGTGAGCACGGCGTAGACGTGGTTCTTCGCGTGGGTGTCGACGCCGACGACAAACGCGTACAAATGCGAGATGATAGACATGACGGTTCGTGATTCTCCCGTGTCAGAGCGGATGTGGTCCGACCGTCGAACGGTCGGCTCCGGTCCGGGAGATAGTCACGTCGAAACACTACTGTGATGAGTCACGTTCGTTTGAGAACGGACAACCTTCTGATCAAGTTATCGATGTGGGCCGAGCCGGTGCCGACCGCCCACCAATCACCAGACAGATCGTGACGAAGACATCGTCTGAGTCAGTAGTAATTTGAGTCATGATGATTGAGGGGACGGTCAGTTCCTACTCTGCCAGCTAGTCCCAGACCAGCCACTACCCATACTCACAGTAGTTCTGGGGGAGAGTGCGGTCGATCAGGACCAGTCCTCCATGCCCTCGGGAGGCCAGGGCTGACCATCGGCCTCGGCGTTGAGCTGATAGGCGATCGCGCCGTCGATGGATTCGCGGATGATGTCGGCATGGCCGGCGTGCCGGGCCACCTCGGTGTTGAGATGCAAGAGAATCCAGCGCACGGACATGACGAAGTCCTGCGGCATCCACGGATTCGGCGGGGTCGCACTCACCGCCCCGAGGTCGACGCTGTTGTCGACGACGGTCTGTCGGACCTCATCGATGCCGGCGATGACGCGCTCGAAGATCTCCACCACCTCGGCGATGTCGAGATCCGGAACAGCGGAACTGTCGAACATTCCCTCGAGGCCGATCTCGGCATTGATCGCAGGAAACTCCTCGAAGGGGACCACGCGCTCGGGGTTCTCGACCTGCTTGAGCCAGCCGTTGACGACCTGTGCGACGTGGGCGATGAGGCCCTTGATGTTCGCAGAACTGGCTGTCGGAGTGCTGGTGGCCTGCTCATCGCTGAGGCCGCGGGCGGTGAGCTTGAGCTGAGTGCACTGCTGGGTGAGGAACGTGAAGGCTGTGTCGGTCTCGTCGGTGGTGCTGGGTGCGAAGAAGGCCATGATCTCTCCTGATTGTCCTTGCCCGAGCCGGTGTTCCGGTTCGTGTCTTCGAGTATTGAGGACTATGAGGACATATAGTGTCCGCATCAGACGGTGTGATCGAAGAAGTTCGGACATCGGACCGACAGTGCACCGAAGGGAGCCCACATGAGGTCAGAGACGAGGCTGCTGTCCCTGCTGGGGATGTTCGCGTCAGGCCGGACGTATTCGGCGCCGGAGCTCGCTGCCCATTTCGAATGCACACCCCGCACGATCAGGCGCGATATCGCCCAGCTGCGCGAACTCGGCTACGTCATCGGATCCGTGCCGGGCCTCGCCGGCGGATACCGCGCCGAGTCGCGGACCGTGCTGCCGCCGCTGCAGCTGGAGGCGGGGGAGGCATTGGCCACCGCGGTCGGCCTTGCTCTGCTGCGCGGGGCAGGGCTGGACACCGAGCACGCGGATTCGGCGACGACCAAGCTGCGGTCGATGCTGCCTGCCGCGATGCGCGCAGCCGTCGCGGACATCTCGGCCGCAGTGTCCGTGTCCGAAGGCAATGTCCCCGGCGTCGACATCGGTGCGGTCATTTCGCTCGCCTCGGCGATCAGCGCCTCGACGATCGCGACGTTCGACTACCAGAAGCTGCGACGCACCGATCCCACCCCGTCCGGGAGTTCCACGGCCGGAACCTCGGCTGTGTCCTCAACCGGAACCACCGCCGGAATCGTCGTCGGAACCACTGCCAGAATCGCCAGGTCTGCCAGCAGCGCATCCCACTCGGCCGCGACCGCCCGCCGCGTGGAACCGATCCGGCTCGTCGTCCTCGGCGCCCACTGGTACCTCTTCGCCTTCGACCTCGACCGCCACGACCACCGGGTATTCCGCCTTGACCGGATGAGCGAGGTCCACTCGACGACCCTGACCTTCGCCCCGCGTCCCCACCCCGACGCCGAGGCGGCCGTGAGCGCCGCCGTCACCACCACCGCCTACCCGCACACCGTGGAGCTGCGCGTGGCCGCCTCGGCGAAGGAAGCGAAGGAATGGTTCCCCACCCGCACCGCCACCATCACCGAGGCGGGCGGAAGCGTGCGCGTCACCTTCGGATTCGAGGACCTCAGGTGGGTCGCAGCCACCTTGGCCGGCATTCCCGCCCCCATCGAGATCCTCCACCCGCCCGAGCTCGTCGATTCCCTGCAGGATCTCGCCGCGGGAGTGCAGGCGATCGTCGACGCCTCAGCGATCTGATTTGCTACCTGACGGGCCCCCAGCAACGTGGCGCCACGTTGCTGGGGGCCCGTCAGGTAGCAAAAGGGGTGGGTGAGTGGGGAAACCTGACCGCCAGATGATCCCAAAATGAATGAATCATCGGAGAGTCCATATACTGGTGGCCATGACGATTCTCATTGGCTACCTACCTGCTCCCGAGGGTGAGGCTGCTCTGCGCGCGGGATTCGCGGAGGCCAAACTGCGGTCGAGCACTGCCGTCGTGATCAATTCTCAGCGACGAGGTGCCAGCGGGACGCCGACCGAGATCGACGAGGACGAAATCAAACGGATCGTCGAACTCGGCAAGGAGTCCGATATCGAGGTCGAGGTGCTCCAGCCCGATCACGAAGACGATCTGCCGGGCACCCTCAACGACCTGGCCGTCGAGTACAAGGCCCAGCTCATCGTCATCGGTCTGCGCAAGCGTTCGGCGATCGGGAAGTTCATCCTCGGCTCCCAGGCTCAGCGCATCCTCCTCGAGGCCGAGGTCCCGGTTCTCACAGCGAAGGCCTGAAAACACCTCGCCGCGAAGGCCTGAGAACACCTCGCCGAGGCGGCCCCAGAGCGACCGTCAACGGCGCGGTTCCAGCCCCCATCCCCAGGCGAGGAGTTCGGCCAGCGACACGCCGTCGGCTGTGGAGAGATCCGTGATCTGGGTCCGGCACGAATAGCCGTCGGCAAGCACCACCTGCAGCGCCGAATCCTCACCCGCCGCCACGTCTTCGCGGGGCTGTGCTGCAACCGTCCGCTTCGGCCGCGCGTTCTGCTCTCGCCGCGACGCCTGCTCCCGCCGCGCGTCCTGCTTCCGCAGTGCGGGCAGCAGAGCCACCTCGGCCACGGCGACCGAAGTCTCATAGTGGCCGTCCTCGACACCGAAGTTCCCGGCCAGTCCGCAACAGCCGCCGAGGAACTCGGTGCTCGCTCCGGATCTGGCCAACAGCTCCTTGTCAGCCGCGTTGCCGAAGATCGCCGACTGGTGGCAGTGCGGCTGCACAAGCGCCTCGACGCCGGAGAGATCCGGCAGTTCGGCGCCGATGCTCAGCAGATACTGCGCGAGGGTCTGCACGCGCTCGGCCACACGGTTCGAGGCATCATCGGCCAGCAGCTTGCGCGAATCGTCCTTGAGCGTGGCCAGGCACGAGGGTTCGACACCGATGATCGGCACATCACCCGTGGCATCGAGAGCAGTGATCGTCTCAGAGAGATTCGCCTTCGCCGCATCGAGCTGTCCGGTCGAGATGAGCGGCAGGCCGCAGCACACGGTCTGGTCGATGACCCGCACGCGCACTCCGGCACGCTCAAGCACGGCCACGGCCGCAGCGAGGATGCGCGGGGCGAAGTGGTTCGACCACGAATCGGCGAACAGCACCACCTCGGCGGTCGGGCGCGCACCGGCCGCTCCCGTCTGCGACTCAGCACCTGACAGTGCCCCGCCTGCCGACCGCGCGGGCGAATCCGACTCCGCCCGCGCCTCGGCGGTGGTCGTCCACCACTTCCGGAACGTCGTGGCCGCGAACTGCGGAATCGAGCGGCGGACGTCGATGCCGGCCATCCTCTTGGCCAGCGTCGTCAGCCCCGGCAGTCCCGACACCCGGTTGAGCACCGGTGCCACAGGTGTGACCAGGCGCGCGAGCTGGGGCAGGAATCCGAGCGAGTAGTGCTTCATCGGCCGCACCTTGCCCTTATAGGACTGGTAGAGCACCTCGGCCTTGTACGTCGACATGTCCGTGCCGGTCGGGCACTCGGCCCCGCAGGCCTTGCACGACAGACACAGATCGAGGGCCTCGTGGACTTCGGGGGAGTCCCAGCGGGGTTCGAGCAGATCCCCGGACACCATCTCCTGCAGAACCCGTGCGCGCCCCCGCGTGGAATGCCGTTCATCGCGCGTGGCTTGGTAGGACGGGCACATGGTCCCGCCGCTCGCGGCGGAATCCGCTCGGCACTTGCCGACGCCGGTGCACCGGTGCACAGCCGAGGCGAAGCCTGCGGATTCTCCCTCATAGGCCATTGCCAAGGTCCCCGGCAGCTCCTGCCGCAGCGGCAGCTGAGTGAGCCGGAGCGATTCGTTGAGGGCGTCCGGGTCGACGATGACGCCCGGATTGAGCAGATGCTGTGGGTCGAAAAGTGCCTTGACCTGGGAGAACAGGTCGAGCGCTGCCGGGGTGTACATAAGGCTGAGCAGCTCGGAACGGGCCCGGCCGTCGCCGTGCTCCCCGGAGACAGACCCGCCGTGCCGGGCCACGAGCTTCGTGGCCGCGACCATGAAGTCGCGCATCACCTGCGGACCGTTCGGGTCCTCGAGCGGGAAGTCCACACGCATGTGCAGACAGCCGTCACCGAAGTGCCCATAGGGAATGCCCCACAGCCCGTGCTCGTCGAGGAGCTCCATGAGGTCGTGCAGATAATCGCCGAGGTGGTCGACCGGGACCGCGGAATCCTCCCATCCCGCGTGCGCATCGCGCCCGTCCGGAGTCCGCGAGACCAGACCCGCACCGTCGGCGCGGATCGCCCACACCTCGGCGGCGGCCCCCGCGTCGAGGACCGCAGAGTCCAACGACTTCGATTCGGCGATGAGGCGCTGAGTCTCCTGCGTCAGAGCGGATTCGTCCTCACCGGTGAGTTCGACGACGAGCCAGCCCGCGCCCTCGGGAAGTGTCGGAACCGCCTCGGCGCCCTTGGTCTCGATGACCCGATCGAGCATCCGCGAGTCGAGGCCCTCGCAGGCGGCGACGGGGAAATCGCGCAGCAGCGGCGCATCGTGGGCGGCCGCGACCATGTCCGCATAGCCGAGCACCACCGCCGAGGTGAAACTCGGCTCCCTGACCAGACGCATCTTCGCAGCGAGGACGACGCCCCAGGTCCCCTCGGTGCCGGCGAAGGCGCGGCGGACGTCGAATCCGTTCTCCGGCAGGAGGGACTCGAGCCCGTACCCGGATACCTGTCGGGAGAACGTGCCGAAGTTCGTGCGGATCGTGCCGAGGTTCGCGGCGACGAGTTCGTGCAGGCGCGGAAAGACCTCCGCGGCGTCCGAGTCATCGAGGGTGACGACAGTGCCGTCGATGAGCATGACCTTGAGCGCAAGGACATTGTCGCCGGTGCGCCCGTAGCCGAGAGCTCGCGGCCCGCAGGCGTTGTTGCCGATCATCCCGCCGATCGTGCAGCGGGTGTGCGTCGACGGATCGGGACCGAAGCGCAGACCATGAGGTCTGGCTTGTTTCTGCAGGTGGGCATGGACGCACCCGGCTTCAACCCAGGCCGATCCTGCGTCCGGGTCGAGGTCGAGGACGGCATTCATATGGAGAGAGAAGTCGAGGACGATTCCGCGACCGATCGCATTGCCGGCGATCGAGGTGCCTGCCCCGCGGCTGGTGATGGGCACACCGAGGCGACGTGCAATCGCCAGGACGGAGCGCACCTCCTCCTCATCGTGTGGGAAGACCACTGCGGCGGGCACGAGGCGGAACAGAGAGGCGTCCGAGGAATAGGCGGCACGGTCAGTGTCATCGATGCTGAAATCGCGGATGCCTGCTGCACGGAACTCGGCTGCCAGAGTGGAGGGAAGCGTCATCGTGGACCCGTCTGCGTCGACGGTCGCCCGATTCGCACCGGTGAGATGGGCCATAGTCGTCATGTCCGCATTGTGCCACTTGGGTTGCCGAAACAGCGAGACATTCCACCCCTGGTCGGGATCCGCACAGTCATCGTTCAGAGCGGTTGAACGTTATCGATTCGTTATCACTCAAGCTCAGAACGGCTCCCGATCGAACCCTGAGTTCCTTTATCCGGGAATTCTTGGTGTATTGACATATTCGTGGTATCTAATGGGACTACACCAATTCGTGGCAACGGGCCACTACATGAATGCAAGGGAAGAAACCATGTCTCGTCGAGCTCGTGAATTGACAGTCGATCAGGCCGCATTAGTCGGAGCGGTCCGAAAGGTTGCGCGGCAGCGATCGAAAATCAACACCGACTACGTGATGGCGATCCTGCGCGCACGCGAAGAGGGTGCGACTTTCGGTGCGATCGCCGAGGCGGCCGGCACTTCGTCTCAGGCCGTGCAGGAGATCGTGCGCAGGCACGGTCCCGTCAAGCGCAGCGAACCGAAGGCGGAGGTCGCGGACCCCGTCTGATCCCCGAATCCTAGGGGCGGAGAAGTGATTCTCAGTCCCAGGGACGTTGATTCTTCCCGCGCCGACACAAGGGCGGTGGCCCATCGAAGTGATGGGTCACCGCCCTTGTGCATTCCATGAGTGAATCGTGTCCGCTGCATGCTCGATTTTCCTCACTCGATCGGCATCTGGAAATATGCTCGATCCGACAATGCGGCAGATAGGTGCAGAAATAGGCGAAACGGTTACCTTCTACACCGAAAAGCCTTGTTTCGAATCCGTCGGCTACATGAAGAGAAGAGTCTCGATTCGAAGCGTTCATCAGGGTGCCCGCCAAAGACTTTCGGGACTCGGATTCCTGTCATGAGAGATGGTTCGCAGCCGCCTCACTGCGGCTTAGATACAAGAACGACACACTCGGCGCAGTATTGCAGTCTTGTTACAGGAAAGTCGGCTGGTGCTGTCGGTGTGGACGGGCACGGGTGGGCATGGACGTCCGGGCGAGAGGGCGAAACTCTTGTCTAGAGTGGCGGTATGAACTCCGAGCCCGAATCGCTGCCCGCTGAGATCGTTGACCTGCCCCTCATCCGCATCGCCGCCGACCTCTCTGCCATGGCCTGGGAGCAGATGCTCGCGTGGAGGCCGCTGCTGGGGTCGAGTCTGGATGCGCGCGTGGTCGATACGAAGACCTCGCCGAACGACCTGGTGACCCGGGCCGATGCGCAGATCGAAGCGCTGGTCCGCGGGTACCTCTTGAAGGTGAGGCCGCAGGACCTCATGGTCGGGGAGGAAGGAGCGGCGGCGCTCGACCCGGTCGAGTTCTTCTCAGCAGAGCTTCTCGGACGGCTTCATGCCTACGATGCCGAGGCGGGGTCACTCATCGACCTCAGTGACGACGGCCCGGTGCTTGAATGGCATGTCGACCCCATCGACGGAACCGTGAACTATGTCCGCAACATCGAACACCACGCCTTCTCCGTCGGCGTCTGCGAACAGGCGACCGCCGAACCCGGGGCGACCGCCGAGCCCGGGGCGGTTCCCGAGCCCGGACTCGGGCAGGGTCGCTGGCGCATCGGCCTCGTCGCCTCACCCGGACTCGACGCCACATGGCTGGCGGCCGAGGGGCGCGGCGCGTACCGCGTCGAGGGCTGCCTGACCGATCATGATGACGCCGCCTCGGCGACGATCCCTGCGCGCAGACTGCGCGGCACCCCGTCCGGACTGTCCGGGCGGTTGCTCGCAACTGGGTTCGCCTACACCGGCGACAACCGAGGACCGCAGCTCGCCAAGCTCGAGAACCTCATGAGCGGCTACGACGACCTGAGGCGCTGCGGTTCGGCCGCCATCGACCTGTGCATGGTCGCCGAGGGGCGCGTCAACGGCTACGCCGAGCGAGGCCTGGGCATCTACGACTACGCGGGCGGAGCGGTCATCGTAGAAGAGGCCGGACTCAAGGTCAGCCGCGGAGGGGCGGGCGGCCCGACCGCTGCGGCTGACACCCAGGCCGAGGTCGACCGCCTCGTCGCGGCCATCTGAGTCAGCCCCCGTGCAAGCTTGGGCCAGCTCACCAGCAGCCATCTGAACCAGCCCACGAGGGGTCTCAACCACATCACTGCAGATGTGATGCAGTTAACATCACACTTTTCTGCCGTTATTCGGAAAGCATAGGCTAAGCTTACTTTCAGTGTGCGCACACGGTTTTCTCATCCGTTCATTCCTGGAAGTAGGACCCTATGGTTTCGACTCGCCTTCAACTGAGCGCCCTGGCAGGCGTCGTCGCTCTGACCCTGGCTGGCTGCGGCTCCGCTGAATCCGATTCGGCGCAGGCCGAGGACTCCGGTGCCGCCATCGAGGTCGAAGACAACAACGGCAAGCAGTCCGTCGTCTCGCCTCCGCAGTCCGTCGTCGCCACCGACAATCGCACCTTCGAAACCCTTGCCGATTGGGACATCGAGCTCAGCGCCGGAGCCGTGTCTCTGATGAGCGAGGACCTCGACTATACGAAGGACGACTCGATCCTCGACCTCGGCAGCCACCGTGAGCCCGACCTCGAGAAGGTCGTCGAGGCCAAGCCGGACCTCATCGTCAACGGCCAGCGATTCGCCCAGTTCCATGACGATCTGGCCAAGCTCGCCCCCGACGCGACCGTGCTCGAACTCGATCCCCGCGACGGCGAGGATTTCGACGCCGAACTGCGCCGCCAGACCACCGTGCTCGGCGAGGTCTTCGGCAAGCAGGGTGAGGCGAAGAAGCTCATCGAGGACTTCGACGCCTCCATCGAACGCGCCAAGGCCGCCTACGACGGCGATGACAAGGCCATGGGTCTGATCACCTCGGCCGGCGACATCGGCTACGCCGCACCATCGGTCGGCCGCACGGTCGGACCCGTCTTCGACATCCTCGGCCTCACCCCGGCCCTCGAGGTCGAAGAGGGCAGCGAAGACCACCAGGGTGACGACATCTCCGTCGAAGCCATCGCGAAGTCGAACCCGGAACTCATGGTCGTCCTCGACCGCGACGCCTCCTTCGCCCCCGAAGAGCGGGAGAAGGGCTCGGCTCCGGCCGCCGAGGTGCTCGAAGACTCCGAGGCGCTGGAGGACGTCCCCGCGATCAAGGACGACAAGATCGTCTACTTCCCCGAGGACACCTACCTCAACGAAGGCATCCAGACGTACACCGAGTTCTTCAACGACTTCGCAGACAAGCTCGAAGAACAGAAGTGATGACCCTCGCCGAGGCGGCCCGACGTCGGAGATCCGGAGCACAGGTGGCTGCGTCATCGGCTCCGGCCCGACCGGGGGCAGCGAATCCTGCCCGACCGGGGACGGAGGAATCGTCCCAGCCGGGGACGGCGAATCCGTCCCCGCGTGGGGCCGCCTCGGCGAAGGGACGACTCTTCGGATGGCCGCTGCTGCTGGGCATCCTCGGGGTCGCAGGCCTCCTCGCCCTCTCCCTGTTCACCGGCGTCTACGACGTCTTCGGCGGTGACGGCGGGGCGCAGATGTTCCAGATCACGCGGATCCCGCGCACCATCGCCCTCGTCCTCGCCGGAGCTGCGATGGCGATGTGCGGGCTCGTCATGCAGCTGCTCACGCAGAACCGCTTCGTCGAACCGACGACGACGGGCACCACCGAATGGGCGGGCCTCGGGCTCATGCTCACCGTCATCATCTACCCCGATGCCTCGATCGCGGCACGCATGGTCGGGGCGATCATCGCCGCTTTCATCGGCACGCTCGTGTTCTTCGTCTTCCTCCGCCGCGTCTCGCTGAAGTCCTCGCTCATCGTTCCCATCGTCGGAATCATGCTCGGTGCCGTCGTCGGCGCCGTATCGACATTCATCGCCGTGCGGACCGACATGCTCCAATCGCTGGGCATCTGGTTCGCGGGCAGCTTCACCTCGATCCTGCGCGGCCAGTACGAGACTCTGTGGATCGTCGCGGCCGTCGTCGTCGCCATCTTCATCCTTGCCGACCGTTTCACCGTGGCGGGTCTCGGCAAAGAGATCGCCACGAACGTCGGTCTCAATTACAACCAGATCGTGCTGCTGGGCACCGTGTTCGTCGCCGTCGCCACCGGCGTGGTCACCGTCGTCGTCGGCAACCTGCCGTTCCTCGGGCTCATCGTGCCCAATATCGTCTCCCTCATCCGCGGCGACGACCTGCGCTCGAACCTGCCCTGGGTGTGCCTGCTGGGCATCGCTATCGTCACCGTCTGCGACCTCATCGGCCGCCTCATCGTCATGCCCTTCGAAGTGCCCGTCTCGCTCATCCTCGGCGTCGTCGGTGCGGCAGTGTTCGTCGCCCTGCTGCTGCGCCAGCGGAAGGTCGGGTGAATGAGCATGCGTGCGAAGGACGACACCGGTCAGGTTACAGACGTACGGGAAGGGGAGCCGCCTCGGCGAGAGGCGGAGCGTTCGCATCATCGGTCGGGACAGCCGTCGCGGAACTCCGGACCGCTGCCGACGGCGAAGTCGGTGCGCAGGTATTGGACGATCATCATCGTCCTCGCGGTCGCCTCGGCGGGGATCGCTCTGGGCATCCTGGCCTGGGACAATCCGATGCCGATCACCGACCCCGGTTTCTGGCTGATCGCGCAGCTGCGGCTGACGAACCTCGTCGTCATCGCCATGGTCGCACTCTGCCAGTCCTTCGCCACGGTCGCCTTCCAGACCGTGACGAACAACCGGATCATCACGCCGTCGATCATGGGATTCGAGTCCCTCTACGTGGCGATCCAGACCTCGGCGATGTACTTCTTCGGGGTCACCGCGATCGTCGAGCTCAAGGGACTCGTGCCCTTCGTCGTCCAGCTGGGCCTCATGGTCGGTCTGTCGCTTGCCCTCTATGGATGGCTGCTGTCGGGGCGGCACTCGTCGGTGGCGCTCATGCTGCTCATCGGCGTCGTCATCGGCGGGGGACTGGGCTCGGTGGCGACGTTCATGCAGCGGACGCTCACGCCGAGCGAATTCGACATTCTCTCCGCACGCCTGTTCGGGTCGATCTCGAACTCGGATGCGAGCTACCTGCCGGTCTCCATCCCGCTGTGCCTGTTCGCCTGTCTCGGCCTCTACCTGTGCTCTTCGCGGTTAAACGTGCTGGCGCTGGGCCGAGACATGACGAGCAACCTGGGGCTGAACTTCAAGGGCGAGCTGCTCAAGGTCCTCTTCTTCGTCTCCATCCTCATGGCCGTGTCCGTGTCGATGATCGGGCCGATGGTCTTCCTCGGATTCCTCGTCGCGATGCTCGCCTACCAGTTCGCAGACACCTTCGACCACAAGCGGCTCTTCCCGATGGCCGCGCTCATCGGGTTTGTCGTCCTCGGTGGTGCGTACTTCGTCATGAAGAACATCTTCTACGCAGAAGGCGTCGTGTCGATCATCATCGAGATCGTCGGCGGCGGCGCCTTCCTGCTCGTCATTCTGCGAAAGGGGCGCCTGTGATCACGCTCGAATCGGTCCGCAAGTCCTACAGCGACGACGTGTCGATCGGACCAGTCGATCTGCAGATTCCGGCCGGGGGAGTCACCGCGCTGGTCGGTCCCAACGGTGCGGGAAAATCGACGCTGCTGACGATGATCGGTCGGCTGCTCGGACTGGATGCTGGGACGATCTCGGTGGCCGGGTACGACGTGAGCTCGACGAAGTCGAAGGATCTGGCGAAGATCGTGTCCATTCTGCGCCAGGAGAACCACTTCATCACCCGACTGACGATCCGGCAGCTCGTCGGATTCGGTCGCTTCCCCCATTCGAAGGGGCGACTGACGACGGTCGATGAGGAAGTCATTTCGCAGGCGATCGACTTCCTTGAGCTTGGCGAGTTGGAGAACCGGTTCATCGACGAGCTCTCCGGCGGACAGCGGCAACGGGCCTATGTGGCGATGGTATTGGCCCAGGACACCGACTACGTGCTTCTCGACGAACCGCTGAACAACCTCGATATGAAGCGGTCCGTGCAGATGATGCAGCACCTGCGCCGAGCGGCCGCCGAGATGGGCCGAACCATCGTCATCGTCCTCCACGACATCAATTTCGCCGGCCACTACGCCGACCACATCTGCGCGGTCAAAGACGGAGCGATCGTCGAATTCGGAACACCGGACGAGATCATGACCAGCGAGGTGCTGTCCAGGGTGTTCGACACCCCCGTCGACGTCATCGACGGTCCACGCGGTCCGCTGGCTGTGTACTACTGACAGTTTCGAGCTCGCCACCGCAGGGTGGGGCGGGTCGGGCACGCAGTGTGGGTCCATTGCACGGGCGCCGAAGAGGCCCGTGTCACAAACGTTGCTGAAAATGCCTTGCTTAAACATATAGAGTTGATAGTATTCTGATGACCCGCAGGATGGATCACCGATGATCTGTTCGCTTAGTGAGACCTCGAAGCCGTGGCATTTCAAGGGGGAGACGTTCAACTTCAGGCTGTTCGGGGCGATTCGTATCGATTCCTGATCCGATTATTTCGGCACTCAGGCCATTTAAAGAAATATAAACATAGGTTTTAGTTCAGCGAACCTTGCCATGACGGCGCTTCGCTTCCATCGCAGTCGGCCACGTCGTATAAGAGGATCGAACGGGCTGTTATCGGAGCGAGGGTGATGTGGTGGGCGAGCTTCGACTCCAACGAAGGAATCGGGAGCATGGACACTCAATCAACACTCAATCCCGCTACGGGCAGCAATGCCCACGACGAGGGCGGAGACTTCAAACGGGACATGGGATTCTGGGGCAACCTCGCCCTCGGATTCACTTACTTGTCACCAGTCGTCGGCGTGTATGCGACCTTCGCCGCGTCGATGGCACTGGCCGGACCGCCAGCATTCTGGATGCTGATCCTCGCCGGAGCCGGTCAGCTCCTCGTGGCAACCGTCTTCGGCGAAGTTGTCTCTCAATATCCGATCGCCGGCGGAATCTACCCCTGGAACAAGCACCTCTGGGGAAAGAAGTGGGGGTGGATGAGCGGTTGGATCTACATGATCGCCATCAACGTCACCATCGCCTCGGTGGCCTATGGAGCCGGGCCGTTCCTCGGTGCCCTTCTGGGGATCGAGATGTCTCCGATCGCCAACGTGCTTTTGGCGCTCTTCATCATCTTCCTCGCCACCATCGCCAATCTGTGCGGGACGAAGTTCCTGGCCAATGTCGCATTCGTCGGCTTCGTTGTGGAGATCTTCGCCACCGCGGCAATTGGTGTATGGCTGCTGCTCACGGTGCGCAAACACGACCTGTCAGTGCTGTTTCAGGACTTCCGGCCGGCTGACATGCAGGATCAGACCCCATTTGCACTCGCCTTCGTCGGAGCCGCGATCATGGGCATCTACCTTTACTACGGCTTCGAAGCCAATGGCGACGTCGCCGAAGAGGTGCGCAACCCCGGTCGTGTCATCCCCAAAGCGATGCGGATGACGATCTACGTCGGTGGTCTCGCCTCGATGTTCATCGCTCTGGGACTGATCCTGTCGGTGGGCAGCTTCGAAGACATCATCAACGGAACGATTCCGGATCCGATCACAGTCGTCTTCCTCGAAGCCTTCGGTCCGGTCGGCTTCAAGCTGGTGATGGCTGTCGTCCTGGTGTCGTTCCTCTCCTGCACGATCTCTCTGCAGGCAGCCGCATCGCGCCTGATGTACTCGATGGGTCGAGACAATCAGCTGCCGTTCTCGCATCTGCTGGCAAAGTTCAGCCGGACACGCGCAGTCCCTCCGTATGCGCTCATCGTTGCCGGTGCGATCCCCTCGGCCGTCATCCTCATCTCACTGCTGAGCGAGAATGCGCTCCTGGCTATCATCTCGTTCGCCTCATTCGGCATCTACCTGGCCTTCGCCTCGGTGGTGTTCGCCTCGATCAGGGCACGGGTGAAAGGCTGGAAGCCGAGCGGAGAGTTCACCATGGGCAAATGGGGCTGGCTCATCTCGATCTCGGCTCTGGTCTATCAGATCTTCGCCATGGTCATCGTTCTGTGGCCGGTGCCGGATGTGCCCTGGTACGACGCATGGATCGTGGGACTCATGTCGTTGGTGGTCGTCGGAGTCGGTGCCCTGTATCTGTTCACCTCCCATCCTGAGCGCCGTGGGCGAGCAGGCGGAGATGCAACACAGTTCGCACATGCTGTGCCCGAGCGGACGAAGTTCGACTGAGACGAGGCAGCGGGGTCGACTCCAGGAACGTGCCGATCCTGACTCGCACGGAATCAGTGCAGAATCAGTCCCCGAAGCAATGAGTGCGGCCCCTGTCGATATGACAGGGGCCGCACTGCTGATCCGGCATCAGACTGGTCTTCGCGAACGGTGGCGTCGGATCAGCTTTCGTCAACGCGATAGAGCAGACTGAGGTCCACGCCTGTCACGTCAAGAGGCAGGCGAGAGTATCCCGGCGGCATCACTGCAATGCGCACCCCGGTGCTCAGCTCTCCGGAATTTCCGACAAGCACCTGATTGTGCCTGCTGAGTACGGCTGCACCATGGCCGAGCGGTGAGAGCATTCGCAGCAGCTGGGACTCGACGTCATTCATGAGTATGTCGATCCCTGCGACCCCGACCTTGCTGCCATTCACGTGGCACGGAACGGTGAGAGTGACGATATAGTCATCAACTCCGAGGTGGTCGATATAGGGGCCTGCCAAGGTCCGGGTCCCAGCGTTGAAGCCGCCTTCGAACCACTCGAGATATTCGTAGTCGTAGAACCGGTCCGAGCTGCGATCGAGGATGAAGTCCCTGCGCGCGACGCCGTCGCCGTCGGTGATCCACCATTCGATGCGGGCAGTGGACGGCTCCAGCAGATCGAGTTTGAAGATGAGTCCGGCACCGTCGAATCCGGCATGGGCACCGAGGAAATCGGCGATGTCGGCTCCCAGTGCCGCGCGAGCTCTCCGGCCGACCTCGAACGGAGGTTCTCCTGCGAAGTCAGCGGTGAGATGGGCACTGAGGTTGCGTTCGAGCTCCTCGAGCCCGAGGAACAGGCCGTCTGCCCAGGCCGAGAGCTCCCGTGCTACGTCACGCACAGCAGAATTGGTCATGTCGCTCCTACTCACTGCACAGTCGACTGGTCAGCGCCATGGGATTCGATGGTCAGCTTGACGTCGATGAGACTGTAGACAGTCTTCCTGATATTCGCCTCAACCGCACGCTCTGCGCGTTCGATATCGTGAGCGGCGACGGCTTCGACGATTTCGGCGTTGTCAGCGAGTACCTCGTTCTTCTGCGCAGCGGCGCCGGCGGGAGACCATTTGAGGGCCAGAATCTCACTTTGCAGGCGCATGGATGCGCGCAGCAGCCTCGGAGACTGGGAAACGACGCCCAGCTGGGTGTGGAATCGAGAATCGGCTGCCGAACATTCTGCAAGAGTTGTCGCTTCCTCGAGCCTCTGTGCGGCATGACGGAGTTCGCCGATGGCTTGAGAGTGGGCGCGTTGGCATGCCAAACGGACAATGCCGGTGGCGACGGCCGTGTGCTCATCGCCGTAGTCGCGATAGGCCACGATGGACAGGCTCGCAAGATAGGTGCTGATCTGTTCGTCGGAGGGGAAGGGGACCTTGACGATGAAGGTTCCGCCGCCGCGACCCCGACGGGTTTCGACGATGCCTTTGTCTCGCAGCAGCGCGAGGCTCTTCCGCAGCGTCGCCACAGCGACGTTGAACTCATCAGCGAGCTCGACCTCGGCAGGGAGGCGTTCCCCGACCGAGATCGAGCCGAGCGAGATCGCAGAGACGATCTGATCTGCCAGGGCATCGCCGTAGCCGAATGGTCCGCTCGATCCGTGAGAAGCAAGCACGTACCTGAATGCCTGGCTCAACAGTCCTGCACCTCCTGGGGTCACATCGCCTTGCTCGATCCTACCGTCTGGACGTGACTGGCCCGATGGCTGCGGCGATTGCCTCAGAGGTGCGGCGGCGGTCGGCTCAGGCGTCAGCAGCGGAGACGACCGCGGGCAGCCACTCGAGCGCGACATCGCTCGGCAGGTCCCAGGAGGAGGCATCATGGCGGCCGTACTCACCGACGCGCTCTGCGCCGAGCTCGGCGAAGCGACGGTCGATGTGCTCGCTGCCCTGAGAGTAGGTCTCCTCGTAGAAGCTGTCTCCCAACCCGAACATCGCATAGCGGACGCCGGCCAGATCTCCCTCGAAGTTGGAGAACTTCTCGAAGAAGTCTTGGGCAGTATTGGGCAGTTCTCCGTCGCCGTGTGTTGAGCACACGATGATGTAGAAGTTCTCAGCCGTGATGGACTCCGGTTCGAAGTCCTGCAGATCGGAGACTTCAGCGGACCGCCCATCGGCGTTGATCTTGTCTGAGAGGTCCTGAGCGATGAGCTCGGAGTTTCCCGACTCGGTTCCATAGAGGACGACGATATTCATGGCTATCCTTTCACCATAGAGCGTGATGAGACGATGGTCTGAGGGTTGGCGGCAGAGACGTTCGTTCTGAGGCCCTCGACCGTATCGAGCATCTCGGCATGGGTCTTGAACTTCGTCCGAATCCGTGACGGTTCGGCGTTGGCGACTTCTGCGGCATCGATGTGCTGCCAATCGGAGAAGCTCACCGCCTGGCAGCGCAGGCTTTCAGGAAGTGCGAGGAAGCCGCCGGGGTCGTCTCCGACGGGACATCTGCCGGATTCGACGTCGGCGATGATCTCTTTCGCAACCTGGTGGGCGTCGGCCCGGTTGGCCGGGATCGCCCCGACCGGGCCGCGCTTGAGCCATCCTGCTCGGTAGAGGCCGCATTCGAGTCGGCCCGGGCCGTCAGACGGGGCGAAGTCGTACTCTTCCGCATAATGCCAATGGCCAGGAGCGTTGACATCGAAGCCGATCGCCGAAATGACGGTATCAGCGGGAATGACGCTGGTCTCCCCGGCAGGCGCCTCTGAGAGATGGACGGACTCGACATGATCGGTGCCCCGAATGCGTGAGGGTGTGGCACCGAAGACGAAGCGGACCACCGCTCGCGTCTCATCGGGTTCGATGGCTGCGAGATCTGCGAAGGCTGCCTCTCGCTTGAGACCGAGGCTGTTGTCCTCGGCGGCAGATGATGAATTGGCAACGGTGAAGGCGACTCCTGGGATCTTGCCGAGTTCGCGAACCATCGCCACATCAGCCTTCGCCGATGCGATCGGAGAGCGGCTGAGCACCGTGATCTCGCGTGCCGGCCGTGACAGGTAGGAGGCCAGGGCCTCGGGGCTGACATCGCTGTCGACGTAGTCGGAAGCGGTCTTGGTGAGGAAGCGCACCATGTCGAGAGCGACGTTCCCGGCCCCCACGACAACGACCCGTTCACCGATGGACGGCATCGGCAGATTCGGTCGAGGAACGGTGTTGAGCGCATTGACGATGTCGCCGGAAACCAGAACACCATCCAAGTGGGATCCCGGGACAGTCAATGCGCGGTCGCGCCAGCGACCAGTCGCAAGGACGACGATGTCGAAGACGGACCTGAGTTCGGCCAGGCTGATGTCGCTGCCGACCTCGACATTTCCGGCGAAGCGGAAGTCATCGGAGAGGAAGTTGCGATCGAACTGCCGAGTCACAGCCTTCGTGTGCTGGTGATCGGCGGCGACTCCGTAGCGGATCAGTCCGTACGGTGCGGCGAGACGATCGAAAATCGTGATCTCTGCATCTTTCCAGTGTCGTCTCAGTGCCTGCGCCGTGAAGCATCCGCCCGGTCCGCTGCCGATGACGGCAATGCGGCGAGGTGTCTGGGCATTCATTGTTCGGCCTCCATTGGTCGACGATTTCTCCATTGAACTCCGGTGCTCGTCCACCATCGTCGGGATCGCTGTGTCCGTCAGAGACGGCAGATTCAAGACGTCTGACAGCGATCGAGGACAGAAATCAATAACATCTGTTTTTCAATCATTGCGGATCGCTGAGAATTCGGCAACCCCCTGGCGCGGCGTTCTTTCACCCAGCCGGCTCTCGAAAGGCGCGTCGAGGCTGCCCTATGGCTGATATGTGGGGAATGTAGTTATGGGGATTGAACGCCGATGAGGCGGGGGAATCTCCGGAGAGGTCTTGCGCGACGGGTAGGAGTGTGATTTGATTCATGGAAATCATTCATTCAGAAATGAATGTTTAGTTCAAGCGTAGATCAACGAGGATTCGCGGGAGTGTGAACACCATGACCACCACGGTCGATACAGCAGAGATTCCGTATCTGGACATCTCAGATCCGAGTTTCGCCATGGCATCCGAGCAGGTCAGAGACGCGCGTGAGCAATCTTGGATCGCTCAGACCAACTACGGTTTCGCGGTGCTGCGCTATGACGAGGTCGCCGCCCTGCTCAAGGACCAGAAGCTTTCGCAGGGAAGCGCTCGCTGGCCTGATCACCATGGGGTCCATTCAGGTGCTTTCCACGAGTGGTGGAGCAAGAATCTGCTTGTTCTCGAAAGCGACGAACACCACCGCATCCGTCGACTCCTCAACCCTGCTTTCTCCCCATCCATGGCACGGAAGCTCGAACCGGAATTCGCAGAGATCGCCGAGGAGCTCATAGCCGGATTCGCCGATCAGGGCGAATGCGATTTCGTGCGTGACTTCGCCGAACCGTTCGCGACCCGAGCGCTGTGCGCAATGATGGGACTCGATCATAAGCATTGGCCGTTCATCGCCTCTCGAGCGAACACCGTCTGAGTGTGACAGTCTGAAATGGCCCCACTTGGAGCAAAAATGATCCTCTGATTTGGCCCCACCCCCGACCTACCAGCCGTACCGTTCGTGATGTCGACCAAGACGTTCACGAAGAGGTGGGGCATATGAAGGAGATGTCGAGAGTGGAGCAATTCGAGAATATCCGACGAGACCACAGAGACCATGAGATGTCGATTCGACAGTTAGCCCAAAAGTACAAGGTCCACCGCAGGACGGTACGTCAGGCGTTGGCGGATGCGGTACCACCGCGGCGGAAGACTCCGGAGAGGGTAGCACCAGTCCTCGGTGAGCACGTTGCCACCGTCCGGGCTTGGTTAGTTGCTGACAAAGAGGTCCCTCGGAAGCAGCGTCATACCGCCCGGCGGGTCTGGCAGCGCCTCGTCGAGGAGGAAGGAGTCGAGGTTGCGGAGTCGAGTGTGCGAACCCTGGTCGCGAAGCTGCGCCGGGACATTTTCGATCAGTCGTTGGAGGTCAAGGTTCCTCAAACCCATGCCCCGGCGGCTGAAGCCGAGGTCGACTTCGGGGAGTTCTACGCCCTCATCGGTGGGGTGTGGTTGAAGCTGTGGATGTTCATTCTGCGCCTATCGCATTCGGGTAAAGCCGTGCACATTGCTTACGCCAACCAGGCTCAGGAGTCGTTTCTCGACGGTCATGTGAAGGCCTTCGACCGGCTCGGTGGAGTCCCGACGGGCATGATCCGGTATGACAACCTGACTCCGGCGGTGGTGCGGGTGCTGCTGGGTCGGGAACGGGAGGAGAATCCCCGGTTTGTCGCCCTGAGGTCGCATTACGGGTTCGATAGCTTCTTCTGCCAGCCCGGGATCAAGGGTGCTCATGAGAAGGGTGGCGTCGAGGGGGAGGTCGGTCGGTTCCGGCGCCGTCATCTGGTGCCGGTGCCCGAGTTCGCCTCCTTAGCCGAGCTCAACGCTTTCATGGTCGCTGCCGATGCTGGTGATGACGACCGAAAGATCACCGGCCGGGTCGAGACGGTCGGGGCCGCGGCGGCCCGGGAGCTGCCTGGCCTGCGGGGTTTGCCCGATGAGGTCTTCGATGCCGCGCAGACCCTGTCGTGTCGGGTCGATGCGAGAGCCAGAGTGTGCGTACGTCAGTCCTATTACTCGGTGCCGGCCCGGTTGGCTGGCAGACGCCTCCAGGTGCGTTTGGGGGCCACGACGGTGACCGTGATCGCTGAGTCGGGGGTGGTCGCTGTCCATACCCGGTCGCTGCATAAGTACACCGAAGATTTGGTCCTCGATCACTACCTGGAAGTCCTCATACGCAAGCCCGGAGCATTCGCCGGGGCCACCGCGCTGGCGGCTGCCCGGAAGTCCGGGATGTTCACGAACGCTCATCAACGGTTCTGGGATGCTGCGCGTGGGCAACTCGGCGACACGGCCGGGACCCGGGCGCTCATCGGTGTGCTGCTACTGCACCGCAGCCTGCCCAACGGTGACATTGTCACCGCATTGACAACCGCGACCGGGTTGGGATGCTTCGATGCTGATGTGGTCGCGGTCGAGGCCCGCCGGGCCGGTCAGGCGATGACTGCGCCACCGGCGGTGGTCGTCCCGGCCCACGTCGGACCAGTCGGGGAGAGGCCGGTGCCGGGCCTGGGCGCCTATGACGAACTGGTCTCGGTGGTGGGAGCATGAACGCGAAAACCATCCCGGCATCGACGCCGGCAGTGACTGCTCTGGGTGATCAGGCGGCTGAGGCCGCGATCGCCACGGCTTGTCGGACCCTGTTCATGCCCACGATCCGTGACCAGGCCTCACCGATGGCCGAGGCAGCAGCCCGAGAACGGCTCTCGCACAAGGCCTACCTGGCTGAGGTGTTGGCCGCGGAGTGTGATGATCGTGATGCCCGCCGTCGGATCCGGCGGATCAAGGAAGCGAAGTTTCCTCGCACCAAGCACCTGTCCGACTTCGATACCGCCGCCATCGAGGATTTGCCGCCGGCCCGGTTGGCGACTCTGGCCACCGGAGCGTGGATCGATGCCGGTGAGCCGTTGGTGCTACTCGGTGATTCCGGGACAGGGAAGACGCATCTGCTGATCGGTCTGGGGACCGCCGCGGCCGAGCAGGGCCGCAGAGTCCGCTACGTCACGACGGCGGCCCTGGTCAACGAGCTCACCGAGGCCGCCGATGCCAAGCAGCTCTCCCGGGTAGTGGGCCGCTATGCTCGCCTGGACCTGCTGTGCCTGGATGAGTTGGGGTATGTCAGCCTCGATTCTCGTGGAGCTGAGTTACTCTTCCAGATCATCACCGAACGTGAGGAACGAGCCTCGATTGCGACAGCCTCGAACGCCTCGTTCAGCGAGTGGGGGCAGACATTCACCGACCCGCGGCTGGCCGCGGCCGTTGTCGATCGGTTGACGTTTAACGCCCACATCATCAACACCGGCACCAGCTCTTACCGGCTGCGCACCACCCGGGCCAGGAGCGAAGAGGCCACTTTGCAGGAAGGAGATCAACCATGATCACCACCGAGGATCAGGAACCAGCCAGCGGAAATGCCATCGATGCCACCGAGGACTGGGTCGCCTACATCAGCCAACGCCTCAATGACGCCCAGGATCTCCTGGACGGGATCAGTGTCACCATCGAGTCTGTTCAGCCCAGTGGCCGCGAGCATGCCGCCGATCTGATCGATTCGGCTATTGAGGACCTTCAGCGACTGCGTCGCCGATTCGGACCAACCGAACCCGACTACGGCCCTGGCGATCCGCCGTTCTGACCACACTGGAACCTGAGAGGCCCGGCCACTCCTGTGGCCGGAGAAAGGCTCGCAACACAACACCGCCCGACCCCGCTGGGCCGCGACTGTTACCAACGCGCGGCGAGCACGACCACACATGCTGGGGTGGGGCCAAATCAAAGCATCACAGTGGGGCCAAATGGGGTTGACACACTCAACCGTCGGCTATGCGCTGTCCGTCGAGGTCAAAGAGAAGATCGACGAGGTCGATCAGGCGGTGAATGAGCTGTATGCATTCGTCGAAGACCTCATCGAGGAGCGACGCGCCGAACCTGGTCAGGACGTCGTGTCGCGCTTGGTCCATTTCAGCGAGTCGGGAGACAAGCTGGATGCCGAAGAGCTGCGCAATGCACTCGTCCTTATGCTCTTCGGCGGCATGGACACCACCCGCAATCAGCTCGGCCTGGCAATCCAGACGTTCATCCGGAACCCCGAACAGTGGGAGATTCTGGCGCAGCGGCCTGAATTGGCCAAAACTGCGCTCGAAGAAGTGCTGCGTGTGAATCCGACGACTCGGTGGGTGACACGGGAGGTCATCGAGGACTTCGACTTCCAGGGAGTGCATTTCGAAGCCGGCACCACCGTCCATCTGTTCACCCACAGTTCGGGAACCGATGAACGTGCCTACCCTGATCCCGATATCGACATCACGGCTGAAGAGCGGAAGCCCCACTTCACATTCGGCGGTGGGATCCATCACTGCCTGGGCCACTACATTGCGAGGGCCGATATGAGCCAGGCGCTGCCGCTCCTAGCCGCCAAGATCACCAATCTGGCCTGTCCCGGAGGCGACACCTGGCTCCCCGACTCGGGCAACACAGGGCCGATCACCCTGCCGCTGACGTTCGACGTCCGCAGCTGAGCACTGCCGCACCTGCAGCCCACTCGAGAACCACACCTCAGATACCCACCGCACACAACTTCGGCACCCGCCGAACTCAGAACCCGGCATCGTCGCCGGTCCGCGAGAAGAGGAAGCTATGACCATCACAACCCCGCCCACCACTGAAGATCCGTGCGTGCAGGAGATCCTGCGTCGCAATGATTCGGCTGAAACGAACCTCGCAGATGCCTTCAAAACTTCGATTCAGGACGATCTCCTCGACAACGGTGCCTTGGGTTCAAGGAGTCGTCGCAACACCTCCAGTGAGGAGGATGTTGCCATGGCCCGTCCCGGACCCCGTTCCCTGCCCAGAACAGTCGAGGCCCAATTCTGGGACCTGATCAGGACAGGATTGACCGTCGAAGAGGCCGCCGAGGTATTGGGCGTGTCGGTATCGATCCTTCGGCGGTGGTTTCGCCATCGTGGAGGTGTGAAACCACCAATCGGTTATGGTCACCCAACCCGGTTCCTGACCATCGATGACCGTGAAGACATCGCGGTTTATCGGGGTCAGGGGCTGGGCGTCAGAGCAATCGCTGAGCGTTTGAATCGAAGCCCGTCAACGATCAGTCGCGAACTGCGCCGCGCCGCACGCGCCCCGGAACACGTCAGACCCTCCCGACCGGCCTATCGGCCCAGGATCGCCCAGGAAGACGCTGATGCGAAACGCCATCGGCACCGGGACCGGAAGCTGACTACCAATCTTGCCCTGCGCCGTGAGGTGCAGGCACGATTGGCACTGAACCACAGTCCCGAGCAGATCGCGTCACGACTGCGCGTGGACTACCCCGATGATCCGGAGATGTGGGTGTCGCACGAAACGATCTACCAGTCCCTGTACGTCCAAGGCCGAGGCGGACTCAAGCGCGAACTGGTCAAGCATCTGCGTACGGGCCGCAGCCTGCGTAAACCGCGCAGAACCAGTCAGGAGCGGCGGGGACGGATCCCGAACATGGTCAACATCGCCGACCGGCCCAAGGCGGTCGAGGACCGGGCCGTGCCGGGCGACTGGGAAGGCGACCTTATCCTGGGGACAGTCGAATCGGGATCAGCGATCGGGACTCTGGTCGAGCGTGCCACGGGGTTTTCGATGTTGCTGCATCTGCCTGAGTCACACACAGCCAACGCAGTGGCCGAGGCGATGATCGCGAAGATGGCGCAGCTGCCGGCCGAGTTGAAGCGCTCACTGACCTGGGATCAGGGCAGTGAAATGTCTGAACATGTACGCATCGCTGAGGCCACGGGTTTTGATATCTACTTCTGTGACCCGCATGCGCCTTGGCAGCGGGGAACGAATGAGAACACCAACGGGCTGTATCGGCAGTACTTCCCGAAGAGCACTGACCTCAGCCAGTGGGGGTCGGGTTACCTCGATATGGTCGCTGCTGAGCTCAACGCCCGACCCCGGAAACGGCTGGGCTGGAAGACACCGGCCGAGGCCCTGGCTAAGCTATTGAACGAACACGACGATTCGACAGGTGTTGCAACGATAGCTTGAATCCGCCTGCCCTCGAACGTCATCATTCGGCCAATATGGACAATGACACCGTCGAGGAGATCAAAGAGAAGATCGAGCGCTCCGGCGTCGAATACCTCTACTACATGGTCCCCACGCTGCGCTCGCGCACCGTTGCGAAGATGGTTCCGGCCAAGCACATCGTGCGCAACCTGGACAAGGGTGTGAACTTCACGCGAAACGCACTCATGGACTTCCAGAACGACGTGTTCGGGAACCCGATCGGCGCCGACATCCGGTCGAAGGAATTCGTCGCGATGCCCGAGCCTGATTCGTTCAACCAGCTGCCCTGGGACAAGTCGATCGGACGGATCTTCTGCTCGACCTACGAACCGGACCACCTCGGCGAGATTGCCGGCCGGCCGAACTTCCACGACTCTCGTGCCCATATGAAGCGCACGCACCAGCTGCTCAAGGATCACTTCGGGCTGACGATGAAGTCCGGAACCGAACCCGAGATGGTGTGGGTCGGCGAATCGATCAAACCGAACACGATCCCCGGCTACAATCCCGCCTACCAGGTCGAATACCTCGAAGGTATGCGTCCCATCTACAAGCGCGTCCACGAATACGCGAATGCACTCGGCTTCGACATGATCGAAGGTGACTACGAGGACAAGGGCCAGATCGAACTCAACTGGAACTTCGACGAGATCGAGAGGACCGCGGACCGGCTGGTCACCTATCGACAGATCTGCTCGCAGGTCGCCCGCGAGTTCGATGTCGAAGCCTCATTCATGCCCAAACCCTTCATCGGTGAGATGGGCGCCGGATGCCACCACAACATCTCCCTGTGGGACGAGTCCGGCCGTAACACCTTCGCAGATGCGGGAGTCAAGGACCTCCACCTCTCGCAGGTCGGCCGCTGGGTCGTCGGCGGCATCATCAAGAATGCCCCGGCAATGATGCTCATCTTCGCCTCAACGGTGAACTCGTATAAGCGCTTCTGGGACCCGGGCCAGTTCGCGCCGGCAACAGCCGACTGGGGTCTCGACGACCGTGCTTCGATGATTCGGATCTCCTCGAACGGACGCGCCGAGGTGCGGGTTCCCGACGCCTCCGTCAACCCCTATCTCTCCCACTCGCTGCTGGCCGCTGCCGCAGCCGATGGGATCGGCAACCAGATCGAGCCGCCGGAAGCTGGTGCAAAGGGAGTCGACCTGCCGCGCACGCTCGGCGACGCTGTCGAAGCATTCCGCGGCAACGAGTTCATCCGCACCGCCTTGCCTCCACAGCTCGCAGAGACCTATCTCGAGATGAAGGAGAACGAGTGGGCACAGTACTGCGGCGCACTCACGCAGTGGGAGTTCGACCAGTACTGGCAGGCAATCCCGTGAGCGCGGCGGAGAGGAGAGAGCGGACCATGAATACTGGCCCGTCGGAATCCGTTGGGGCGAACAGCGGAATTCTCCGCTTGGCGTGCATCGATTCGGCTGCCGCACCGCTGTTCGACAAATCGACCGACGGCGGAGTGACTCGCACTGGCTACGAGCCCGAAGCAGCGGCACTGGTCGCTGATTCTCTCGGGCTCAGGCTCGAGTGGCACGTGGTCGCGTGGGACGACATGATTCCGTCGGTCCAGCGTGGTGACGCCGATGGTGTGTGGTGCGGGCAGGGGATCATCCCGTCCCGTGTGGCACAGCTCGACTTCACTCGCCCATACGCCGTGTTCAACGAATCCGTGTTGGTGCGGGCAGGTGATCCGGCCCGCAGTCCGGAGGACCTGCGAGGCTACAAGGTGGCGGCCATCGAGGGAAGTGCGAACATGGCCCTGGCTGAGACATTCCCCGGAGCCGAACTCGTTCCGTTCGGGCCCACCGATGATGTCTTCGGCGACATGATCCAAGCTGTCAGGGACCGCACCGTCGACGCAATGGTCGACGACGATGTGGTCACCGTTCCCCTCGGCGACGAGCCGGAATTCGACCTGGCCTTCACAGCTCAGACCCGCAACCCCTGGGGCGTCGGCGTCTCCAAGGGCCGACCGGAGCTGCTCGAACGACTCGACGAAGGGATCCGAAAGGTCATCGAGGACGGTTCGCTCGAACGTGTGTGGTCGGCATGGATGCCTCACCTTCCATTCCCCGCCGAGACTCTCGAAGCCGGACAGGTGACGACGTCTTCTGCCGATGATGTTGAAAGAACTCCGGCATGAACGAGAGGCCGTTGATCGGTGTTCCCGCAATGTCCTCGGCACAGGTGAAGGGTCTTCGCTATTCCGGCAGCGTCGTGGCCGATGCCGTGCTCCGTGCCATCGCGGTGTCTGGAGGAGAGCCGGTCGTCATCCCTCCGTCTCTGGACGGCGGACTGCTGGCACATGTCGACGGGATCGTGCTTCCCGGCGGCTCGGATATCGATCCGAGACGCTACGGGCAAATACCCGATGAGACGTATGCCGGCACCGATTTCGAGGGCCAGGACAACGCTGATGCGCGAGCCATCACGGCGGCTGAAGAGCAGGGCATTCCCACCTTGCTCATCTGCCGGGGACTGCAGCTGTGGAATGTCGAGCGCGGCGGCAGCCTGTACCAGCATTGGCCCGAATCCGAGGTCGAGCACGTCGGAACCGTCCATTCGGTTGAGGTAGCAGCGAACTCGCGACTGTCGGAGGCGCTTGGTCTCTCCGGTACGGCATACACCTCCAGTTACCACCACCAGGCCATCGACCGCCTCGGCGAGGGTCTGCAGGTTACTGCCCGCGCCGCCGACGGGTGCATCGAAGCCGTCGAAGACCCGAACCATGCGATCGTCGCGGTGCAATGGCATCCAGAGGATCGTGCGGAAACCGAAGCCGTCGACAGCGCTCTCTTCGCCTGGGTGGTCGCTCAGGCGACAGAACGCATGCGCGGCCGCCTCGGCGCCGTTGTGTGAACCGTCATCGAGGCTGGAACGCGGTGCATTTCGTCAATGGTCGAATCGATTGTCAAGGAGTGAAGTGAATCGGAATGTGCTGACGCACGACGACGTCATGCGGACGAGTCCCGCTGATTCGGCGGATGTCGAGATCGTGGTGGTCGTGCAGCTGAATATGCCTGGACAGACCGACGACTCGGTCGCTCTGCAGCGGGATCTGACTGTCACGGCCGTCGACGATCTGCATCGCCTCGGCGCGAGAGTGAGAATCCACGACGTCGGAGCCGACAGCGCACCCGATGAGGAAGCCATTGCGCGAGCCGACGGCATCCTCGTGCTCGGCGGGGGCGACGTCGACTCGCGGCTTTACGGGAACACCGGCCCGGTGCCGAACGAATACGGCAAAGATCGACGAGCCGATGATCGGGAGATCGCGGTCATCCAGTCGGCGATAGCTGACGATGCGACGCTCCTCGCGCTCTGTCGAGGATCACAGCTGCTCAACGTCGCCTGCGGCGGCTCGCTCATTCCGGACCTAGACCCTTTCGACCTGCACAAGGGCGCTCCCGGGCATCCTCTGTTCATCGACGAGACCGTGACCCTGACGCCCGGTTCCATCGTCCACGACCTCTACGGAGGCGCCGAACTCACGGTGCGCAACGGCCATCACCAGGCAGTCGACCGCGTGGGGGAGGGACTGCGGGTGGCCGCACGAGCCGCTGACGGTGTCGTCGAAGCCACCGAACGGATCGAGAACTCCTGGATCCTCGGCGTGCAGTGGCACCCAGAGGAACAAGGCGCCGATGAGCAGGACCGTCAGATCCTCTTCAGCGCTTTCCTTGAGCAGGCCAGGGCACGGAAAGCAGCCGCGCTCACGGCCTGAGCAGGCGGGCCGCGGCGTCGGCATTCCACCGCATCGGAGTGAATCGACTCTGTCCAGCCGACGTCAACCGGGATAGACGGGTTCCCTAGTCTGTAGGGACAGGAGCGGTTAATGATGAACGCTCAGGTTCGCCTCAAACAGACGTGGAGGCGGCTCCCACGGCGGGGCGGACCGTCACCCAGCGGCGCACCGCAAGCACGAGCGCGGCAATGAGACCGACGATGAGCAGCCCGTCGGCGGCGATGTAGAACAGATGCATGGCCGATCCGCCGTCGTCAACACCGGCGAGCACAGCGTCGGTGCGCTTGTTGAGCAGCGGCCTGATGACGAGGACCTTGATGATGAGCACGGCGATGAGCCCGCTGGCCAGACCTCGGTAGACACGGTCGACGCCCGACTTGAGCATCGACCACAGCAGGACCACCGCAATCGCCAGCTCGACCCAGTTCATCACGCCGAACACCAGGCGCCCGATGCCCAGTCCCAGCGGGATGGTGATGCCTGGGGCGGTGAATTTCAGCGGGGCTTCGATGAGCGAGATGCCGATGATGAGCCCGAGCCACACCGCCGGCAGAAGGACGCGTGCTCCCGCCGCCAGCCGGGTGTCCTGAGTGCTGAAGAAATTGGCCATGAACCGCATTCTACTCCCGGTAGAAAAAGGTGCTCGTGGGGGAGTGGGGACGGCCCTTAGACTGGTGCCCATGCGTCTGTTCTCCAACGCCGTTGTGCGCACCTTCGCGCCCGCTGATCATCCCGACAGTGCCGGAACCACCGACCGTGCCGATCGGCGCGACGGTGGCGGTGTCCCAACCATCGACACCCCTGTCGCGGACAACCCCACAGCCCAGGGCGCCGCGCCCGATGCGATCCTCGTCGACGGGGAGACCATCGTGGCCGTCGGCACTCGGGCCGAACTGCTCGACATCGCTGCCGCGGAGTCATCGACGACGGCGGCGCTCGCCTCGGCGGGTGGGGTGGGTGCGACCACGGTCATCCCCGGCCTCGAGATCGATGAGATCGACTGCAACGGCCAAGTCATCCTCCCCGGATTCGTCGACGGACACATCCACTCGATCATATACGCCGATTCGCTGACCGACCTCGATCTGTCCCAGACGAAATCCCTCGCCGAGGCGGTCACCGCCATCCGCGAACGAGCAGATTCCCTCCCCGTGGGCACTTGGGTTGTCGGCTCCGGCTGGGACCTCAACAAATGGGACGACCCGTCCTACCCGGACCGGACGCTCCTCGACGCCGAGGTGCCCGACCATCCCGTGGCCATGTGGTCCCTCGACCTGCACACCCTGTGGGCCAATGCCCACGCCCTCGAGATCGCCGGCATCGACGCCGAGACCCCCGATCCCTCGGGTGGCAGCTTCGTCCGCAACGATGACGGGCAGCTCACCGGGCTCGTGCGAGAAGACGCCACGGACCTCGTCGCCCGCTTCATCCCCGAACCCAGCCGTGAGGAGCAGGTCGAACGCCTCGCCGTCACGCAGAAGCTGTTCCTGTCCCAGGGGCTGACCGGCATCCACGACTTCGACGGCATCGCCTCGACGCTGGGATGGAACGACCTGCGCGAAGCCGACCGGCAGGACATGCGGGTCACGCTCTTCCTGCGCGGACCCGAAGTGCCGTGGGCAATCGAAACCGGCTGGCACACCGGCGACGGAGACGACTGGCTGCAGAGAGGCGGGCTCAAACTCTTCTCCGACGGCGCGCTCGGCTCGCACACCTCGCACATGTCCTCACCGTTTCCCGAAACCGACGGTGAGGCGGAGAACTTCGGCATCGCACAGATGACCGAGGACGAACTCTTCGACCAGGCCCGCATCGCCACCGAGGCGGGGATCTCCGTGGCCATCCACGCCATCGGCGACCAAGCCAACCACCACGTGCTCGAAGTCTTCGACCGCCTGCGCGAGATCACAGCGGCCGCCGAGGAACGCTTCGACCGTCCTTTTCGTCACCGCGTCGAACATGCTCAGTTCATCCAGCCGGGCGACGTCGCCCGCTTCGCCGAACTCGGAGTGCTCGCCTCGATGCAGCCCCGGCACTGCATCTCCGATCTGCACTTACTCCACCTCATCGACGAATCCGCGCAGCTGGCCGCCTACGCCTGGCCGGACCTGCTCGCCGCGGGTGCCCACGTGGTCTTCGGCTCCGACGGGCCTGTCGAACCTGCCAATCCGTTCGCCGCGATCTACGCGGCGATGACCAGGGCGAACATCTCTGGGGACGCAGCGACAAGCTTCCAACCGCACCGTCGGCTGAGCGCCGTCGAGGCCATCCGCCTGCACACTCAGGGGCCCGCGTTCGCCGCCGGTTTGGAGGATCGCCGCGGGTATCTGGCGCCGGGCATGGACGCCGACTTCATCGTCGTCGACACGGATCCCTGCGTCGCCGACGGACTCAACGCCGAGAGGCCGAGGACGGAAGAGCTCAACGCAGACGGCCTGCTCGGTTACGATTCCGAGGAAGCCCTCTTCGCCCACGCCGAGGCGATCCGTGACACCCGTGTCGCGCTCACCGTCGTCGGCGGAGAGATCAAATACGAAGCCTGACTGGCAGCTCTCCGACCGCCGGCCCGCACCATCACCCGAAGCCCGCACCATCACCCGCGACAGCAACCGTCACCCCCTCCGCCACCCCGCCGACAAGGAAGTCCCCACATGCCCCGCTCGTTCCTCGCCCAGGCCCGCAAGGTCGACGAGGCGACTCCTGACTCCCGCAGTCGCGAGGTCGACTTCCTCCGCGCCGCGGCGATCACCGTCGTCGTGCTCGGCCATTGGACGATCATTGCCGTCAGCGCCACCGGCGGCATCAACCCGCACGGACTTCTCGATCAAGCCCGATGGGCGCACCCGCTGACCTGGGTGTTCCAGGTGATGCCGATCTTCTTCCTCGTCGGCGGATACTCCAACGCCCTGTCGTGGCGCTCGGCGAGGCGCCGGAACACCGGGTATGGCGAATGGCTGCGAGCCCGACTGCGCCGACTCGGTCTGCCGCTCATCCCACTGCTGCTGACCTGGTTGGCCACCTGCGTCATCGCATTGGCCGCTGGTGCCGAGCCGGCCGCCGTGCAGCTGGCTTCCCAGATGGCACTGGTGCCGACCTGGTTCCTCGCCGCCTATCTGCTCGTCGTCATCGTCGCCCCGCCGTGTCTGATCCTGTGGGAGAAGTGGGGCTGGTGGTCGATCATCGTCGGCATCGGCCTGGCCGGAATCATCGACATCATCAGCATCGCCGCCGACAGCAAGCTCGCCGGCTACCCGAACTATCTGCTCGTCTGGGCGAGCTTCCACCAGTTCGGCTACGCCTGGCTCGACGGGCGACTCTCCAGCATCAAACGCTGCCTGCTGCTCTTCGTCATCGGCGCCGTCGGCCTCGGGCTCCTCGTCGGGCTCGGCCCGTACCCGGTGTCGATGATCACCGCCGGCACCGACGCGATCTCGAATTCGGCCCCGACCCGCGTGACCATGGCCTTCCTCGGCATGGCGCAGGCCGGAATCGTCCTCATGCTCCAGCGCCCACTGGCGAAACTCCTGCGCAGCCCGGGCTTGTGGTTCCTCACCGTCATGGTCAACCAGCGCATCATGACCTGGTTCCTCTGGCACCTGACCGCGCTGACAGCCCTGGCCAACATCCTCATCGCCCTCGACGCACGCGCCCTGCTGCCCACCCCGCTGACCGGCATCTGGTGGGCCACCCGACCGCTGTGGGCAATCGCTCTGCTGGCCATCACCGGAGTGCTCGTGGCGATCTTCGGCCGCTTCGAAACACCGGCACCCGACGATCGGCCTGCGCCGCCGGTGTGGAAGCCGATCGCCGCCTCGGCGGCCATCTGCGCGGGCCTGGCGATCATGGCCGACACCGGCATGGTCAACGACAACGGCGTCACCTGGATCTGGCCGCTGCTGCCGCTTGTCGGCATGCTCGCGTTCGGAGTCGTCCGCCTGCCCGGCAGACGAACCGCACAGGCCTGACCCTCGCCGAGGCGGCCCCGTCGGCGAGGTTCTGCCTGGTCAGAGGGCAGACATCGGTCAGATGTGGCGGCCGCCGGAGATCTCGGTGACGGTGCCGGTGAGGTAGCTCGACAGCCCGGAGGCGAGGAAGAGCACGACCGAGGCGACCTCCTCGGGTTCGCCGGCGCGACCGAGCGGAATGTCGGCGAGCTTCGAATCGATCGCGTGCTGAGGCATGGCCGCGGTCATCGCTGTGTTGATGAAGCCGGGCTGGATCGCGTTGATGCGGATGTTCTTGAACGCGACCTCCTTCGACACGGCTTTCGTCATGCCGACGATGCCGGCCTTCGCCGCAGAATAGTTCGACTGTCCAGGGTTGCCGACCTTGCCGCTGATCGAGGACACGTTGATGATCGAGCCGCCGCGGTCCTGTTCGCGCATGAGCGCGGTGGCGACCTTGAGCCCGTTCCACGTGCCGCGCAGGTGCACGGAGATGACGTCGTCGAACTGCTGCTCGCTCATCTTCCGGATTGTCGCATCGCGGGTGATGCCGGCGTTGTTGACCCAGATGTCGACACCGCCGAACGCGGTCGTGGCCTCTTCGGCGAGCTTCTCGACGGCTTTGAGGTCGGAGACGTTGCACACGACACCGGCGGCAACGCCCCCGCCGCCGAGCTCGGCCACGGCCTGCTGCAGGCTCTCCTCATTCATATCGGCGATCACGACCTTGGCCCCGGAATCGACGAGGCTGCGCGCCATCGACAGTCCGAGTCCCTGCCCGCCGCCGGTGACGACGGCGACCTTGCCGGTGAGCAGCCCGGGAATGGCGGTGACTCCGCCGGTCTCGGTGACGGTGATGCCGGAGTCGGCCGGGGTGGAATTCGATGCGGTGGTGTCTGTCATGGTGGTTCCTTTCGTTCGTGTGCGGTGCGATCCTCGCCGAGGTGGCCCACCGTAGTCATTGTTCGTGAAGGTGCAGTGAAGGTCAGTGCAGTGAAGACGCGGGTCAGAGGTTGAATTGGGGCTTGTGCGCGCCCTTGAGCAGCTGCTTGGCGACGACGACGCGCTGGACCTCGGAGGTGCCTTCGTAGATGCGGAACAGGCGGGCGTGACGGTAGAAGCGTTCGACCGCGGACTCGCGCATATAGCCCATTCCGCCCTGGATCTGCACGCCCTTGTCGGCGATGCGGGCGAGTGCTTCGGAGGCGAAGAGCTTCGCCGAGGAGGGGCCGAGCTTGCGGTCGGTCTCGGCGTCCCAGCGCTGTGCGGCCGAGAGGACGAGCGCCTTGGCGGCGGCCACCTCGGTGTAGATGTCGGCGAGCATCGCTTGGACGAGCTGGAACCGGGCGATCGGCTCCCCGCCCTGTTTCGCCTCGGCGGCGAAGCGCACGGATTCGTCGAGGATGCGGATGGACTGGCCGACACAGATGGCGGCGATGTGCAGGCGGCCCTTGTTGAGCGAGGCCATCGCCGCGTAGAAGCCCTTCTCCTCCTCACCACCGATGAGGTTGGCGGCGGGCACGCGGACGTCGTCGAAGAAGATCTCCGAGGTCCAGGCTCCGGCCTGACCCATCTTGTGATCGTGGGGTCCGACGGTCACGCCTGCGGACTTCGTGGGCACGAGGAAGACGGAGATGCCCTTCGAGCCGGTGGCGTTGGGGTCGGTGCGGGCGAAGACCATGAGCACATCGGAGGTCTCGGCGTTGGTGATGAACCGTTTGGAGCCGTTGATGATGTAGTCATCACCGTCGCGCACGGCCTTCGTCCGCAGACCCGAGGGATCGGAGCCTGCCTCGGACTCGGTGAGAGCGAAGGACGCGACGACGTCTCCGGAGGCCAGGCGGGGCAGCCACTCGGACTTCTGCTCATCGGTGCCGTAGTTGACGAGCACCTGCCCGGCGATGCCGTTGTTCGTGCCGAACAGGGACCGGAACGACGGTGTCGTATAGCCGAGTTCCATGGCCAGCAGGGCGTCCTGTTCGGCGTTGAGGCCGAGGCCGCCGTACTCCTCGGGCAGAGCCCAGCCGAAGAGGCCCATCTCGGCGGACTCTTTGATGATCGATTCGGGGAAAGCATCCTCGTCTTCGACCTGGGTCTCAAGCGGGACGACCTTCTCGCGGATGAATTCGCGGACAGCAGAGAGGATGTCGTCAAGTTCAGTGTTGTCCATCGGTATATCTCCTTCGGTGGGGTGGACGGTAAGTGGTGGTTCAGAGGCTGTCGAGCCAGGCGCGGACCTTTTCGGAATCAGCGCCGAGCTCGGGAGGCGCGAGATCGTAGGAGACCTGCGACTTCGACAGAGTGATCGGGTTGCGCACGGTCGGGATGACGCGCTGCCCGCTGCCGGTGTCCACGACCGGTTCAAGGCCGAGGCTCTTGGCGTGTTCGACGCCCTCGGCGATCGTATTGATCGGGGCACAGGGCAGGCCTGCGGCCGAGAGCTTGTCGAACCATTCCTGCGCGGTATGAGCTTGGAGGGCCTCGAGCAGTTCGGGTTCGAGGACGTCCCGGTTGGCATTGCGGTTCTTCGCTGCGGCGAAGCGCTCGTCGTCACACCAATCGGGACGTCCGACCACCTCGGCGAGGATCCGGAACTGGCCGTCATTGGCGGCGGCGACGATGATCTCACCGGACTTCGTGGGCATCGGCTGATACGGGTAGAGGCTCGGGTGGGCGTTGCCCATCCTGGTCGGATTCACGCCTGCGGCGGCGTAGGCGCCGGTCTGGTTGGCCAGGCCGGACATCGCCGAGGACATGAGGTTGGTCTCGACGAGCTGCCCCTCGCCGGTGAGCGTCCGGTGCTGGATTGCGGCGAGGATGCCGATCGTCGTGTGCAGGCCGGTGATGACGTCGAAGACGGCGACTCCGGCACGGTACGGCGAACCGTCCGGGCTGCCGGTGACCGACATGAAACCGGACAGGGCCTGCATGAGGAGGTCGTATCCGGGCAGAGGATTCTCTGGTCCGAAACCGGTCACCGAGGCATAGACGACTGCGGGGTTGCCTGCTGAGACGCTGGCGTAGTCGAGGCCGAATTTCCTCAGCCCACCCGGTTTGAAGTTCTCGACGATGATGTCGGCGCGGGCCGCGAGCTTCTGCGCGGTGGCGAGGTCGCCGGGGTCCGTGAAGTCGAGGACGATGTCGTACTTGTTGCGGTTGATCGACAGGTAGTAGGTGGCGTCGTCGTCGCGCACCGGTGGCGCCCAATGTCGGGTGTCATCGCCCTTGGGGCCTTCGACCTTGATGACCGTGGCGCCGAGGTCGGCGAGCATCATCGTCGAGTACGGCCCGGCGAGGACGCGCGAGAAGTCGACGACGATCTGGCCGGACAGCGGTCCTGAGCCCGCGCGGGGGAGGAACTCGGCGAGGCGGTCGTGGGCAGGGGACCGGTGGTCGTCCTCAGGGGTGGTCGACTGCTTCATCGGCGAATGTCTTCCTCACTGTCGTGGCGTGGTGGCGTCGTCGGGTGCGGGCGGATTTTGTCGTGCTCGGGCCCGCTCGAGCACGTGCGGCGGGCGCGTGGTCCGTCCCACTATATAACAAAAGAAGCAATAATGTACATGCATTATTATCAGAAGAGATATTGGCCGAGTAGGCAGCCCGCTGGGCGGCCGAGCGGCCAGCCGTGAACCGGTCGGTAATCAGTCGGGAGACGAAAGCAGGGCAGTCGATGGAGATTCAGCAGGTCAAGGCGTTCCTCGCCGTCGCCGAGGAGCTGCACTTCGGTCGCGCGGCCGAGCGGCTCGGAATGCTGCAGCCGCCGCTCAGCCGCACGATCCGCACACTCGAGGACCACCTCGGCGTCGATCTCTTCCGCCGCACGACCCGCAATGTGGCGCTGACCGCGGCAGGGGAGGCCCTGCTGGAGCCGGCCCGCAAGATGGTCGAGTACCGAACCTTGGCCGCCGAGGCGGTGCGCCGGGCAGCCGACGGAGAAACTGGACACGTCCAACTCGGCTTTGCCCGCTCCTCGTCGCGCGGATTGGCGGCTGCACTCGTCGCGGCGTCGACCACACAGGCACCGGGGATCAGCTTCGGGCTCGAATCGGACGTCTATGCCGAGGAGGGGATCACCCGGCTCCTCGACGGCTCACTCGACCTCGCGCTCCTGCGGTGGTGGCAGCAGCCGCCGGGGATCACGGGGCGGCCGGTGATGGTCGAGCGGCTCTCGGCCGCTCTGCCCGTCGGGCACCGATTGGCGGGACGTGCCTCAGTGCGGGTGGATGAGCTCGCCGACGAGGACTTCATCGCCCTGCCCGAACACCCTTCGTCGACGCTGCGAGAGACAACGCTGCGCCTGTGCCACGAGGCGGGATTCGCACCCAGGCTGGTCCAGAACGCGCCGGATTCGCAGACGATCGGAGCCCTGATTGCGGCCGGTGTCGGCATCTCGATCACCTTCGACTCGGTGTCCGCTGCCACGCGGGAGACCGGCACCGTGGCCGTGCCATTGGACATTCCCGACGAGCCGACGAAGCTCTACCTCGCCCATCGCACCGACCATGGGAAGGCCTCGCTGGAGGCAGTGCTCACCCTCGCCGAGGCGGTCCTGCCGACCGTGGAATGAGTTCAAACCCAGCCAGGTTCACAGCGTCGCGTTCCATGCGTCGAGGCGGTGGCGGAGATCCTCGGCGGTGATGTCGGTCCGGCCGATTCCGTGATAGTTCGGCAACCAGGTCTCGACGCGGTCGTGGGCGCGGGCCGCGGCCTGGACGTCCCAAGCACTGATGTCGGAGATCCGGCGCCCCAGCAGCCGCTCGTATTCGGCGAGGAAGATGCCGGCCGCCTCGGGGAAGCCGAGCAGGACGAGATCCTGGCGGCACCACGCGAGGTCGACCCCGCGAGGACCGCAGCTCGCACCCGACCAGTCGACGATCCCGGTGAGGCACCCCCGGGCCCAGAGAGCATTGCCCGTCCAGAAGTCCGTGTGCGTGAGGACCGGATCGTCCATATCGAGACTCGACCACTCCCGTTGTGTGCGAACGGCGATCGCCGATTCCCCCGGCGGCGGGGTCTGTGGAGTTGCCGGCAGACCGGTGCCGTCAAGTGCGTGGATGCGGACCAGTGCGGCGGCCATGTCATGAGCGATCGTGTCCGGCGGTGTTTCGGGATCCGGTGTCGAACCGCTGACCTTCGTAGTGATGATGAGCGGCTCGCGAGGGTCAGCGCTGGCGGCGATGAGTTGGGGAACCATCGGGAGCAGAGGCAGGAGTCGATCGAGGACCGCAGTTTCCCTCGCCACGGCATCATCCCCGGCGGGAAAGGCTCGGACAATCACCCCGGAGTCACTGTCGGAGGCCAGCAGTGTCAGCGCATGTTGGCCGGCCGTGAACACCTCGGCAAGCTCCAGCTTGCGACCCAGCAGGCGTGAGGCGGCAGCAATGGCTGAGTCCGGGGAGCGTGTCATGCACCCTTCCATCAGTGGGCCGGAGTGGTGTCGGTGGGCTCGGTCAGCAGGCGTTTGAGACCGGCGGCATAGCGCCGGGCCATCATCTTCTGCCCGGCCACCGACATTGGGGCGGCGACCCGGAGCAGCGGATGAGCAGGCACTGAATCGGCACTGATAATCACGCCGAGGCGGCCGTCCGAGCCGATGGACACGAGGAAGGTCTCCTCACCGTTCTCGAGGTGCCCCGGTAAGGTGCGATAGGTGAATCCGGCGCGGTCGACCTCGTCGATGACTTCGGTGACGACGCACGAACCGACGGGCACGAGCAGATCGCGACCGCGCAGCCGCCTCGGCGAGGTCGGCCATCCGGGATTGAGCCCCAGACTGACGACCTGGTCTGCGCTGACTCGGCGAGCAGGGCGGACGACGACGCCGGCGAGATCCTGCAGCGTCCACGAAAAGATCGCATCCCGGGCGAAAGGGAACAAGTCGGCCGGGCCGAGGTCGAGATGGAACTCGAGATGATTCATGACTCCATTCTCGTTGCAGTTCGGTGTCGCAGTTCATTTGTCACCGCATTCTCGCTTCCAGCTGCATGCAGGCGGATCTTGTCATTGTCCCAGGTGATGCCTACGATGAGAACAGATTGCTGAACGAACGCTCGCTTCAATTCTGCGGGTGTGGTCAGCATCGACAGCGCACGTCATCGACCGAACACTGGAGTTCACATATGTCAGACAGCACGTCAGCCGCACAGACTGCAGGTTCCGCAGCACAGACCGCGGGATCAGCCGCCCAATCTGCGGGATCCGCCGCACCGCTCTCCGGCCGCCGTTTCGAAGGCCAGGTCGCCGTCGTCACCGGAGCCAGCCGCGGCATCGGACTCGGCATCGCGCACCGCCTGCAGGCCGAAGGCGCGACCGTCATCATCACCGCTCGCAAACCCGAAGCACTCCAAGAAGCGGTCGCCGAATTCCCCGAGGGCACGGCGATCGGCATCGCCGGAAAGGCCGATGATCCGGCCCACCGTGCCGAGGTGTTCGACACCATTGCACAGAAGTTCGGCCGCCTCGACGTACTTGTGGCCAACGCCGGCATCAACCCCGTCTACGGACCACTGGTCGACATCGAACTCGACGCCGCGCGGAAGATCTTCGACGTCAATGTCCTCGGAACGCTCGCTTGGGTCCAGGATGCTGTCCGCCACGAGGGAGTGAAATTCCGTGAGAACAAGGGGCGCGTGGTGGCGATCTCCTCGGTCGCGGGACAGGTGCCGAGTGAGGGCATCGGCTTCTACGGCATCTCGAAGGCCGCGGTCTCACACCTGACGAAGACGCTCGCCGTGGAGCTCGGCCCCGATATCCGCGTCAACGCCGTCGCCCCGGCCGTGGTCAAGACGAAGTTCGCCACCGCCCTCTACGAGGGCAAGGAGGAGCAGGTCGCCTCGGCGTATCCGGTCAAGCGCCTCGGCACTCCCGAGGACATCGCCGGCGCCGTCGCCTATCTCGCCTCAGCCGACGCCGACTGGATCACCGCGCAGGTGCTCACCGCCGACGGGGGAGTCGTCACCGCCGGCGGCAGCGCCTGAGTCGCGAACGTACCGCGCTGAGTGCGGCCCAAACATGGGTCGCAATCGGACATCCGCGCCGAAACGCAGGTCGCAATCGGACATTCGAGCCCAAATCCAGGTCGCTATCGGATACTTCACGGCGCGAAAAGTATCCGATGGCGACCTGTGTTCTGCCCGTGCTCTGCGAGCGAGGTGAGGCGTGGAGCAGGGGCTTTGCCGAGGGTTTGTCGGGGGTGATTTCATTCACTAGAATCGGAGGCGCAGTGTCGACAGGCACCGTGCAGCGCCGACGGGTGCTACGCGGCTCCCGACAGATACTGCGCACCGCAGACCAGGCTCTGCACACAATTACATACGCCGCTAAGACATGACGTGGGAGAGCTGCCCCGCTGCCGCAACGACCAGTTGCCCGAGCAGTGCGAGCAGCGCCGTAGGTGCAATTCCCTCCCCGGGAAACTCTCAGGCCCAGTACCACCGAATGCAGGCATATCTGAAGGACGCGAGTTCGCCGCACACGTGCGGTGCGACCGCGCATCCGACAGATCGGGGAGGACACTCAGCGATCGCTGCGTCCTCCAATTCGGTGGGCGCGACACCGACCCAAGGACGGCAATTGACCAGTTCACTCGCCCATACGACGCAGGCAACAGGGGACACAGCGCGCCCCTTCTCCGACCGCCACATCGGCCCTCGCGCCGACGACGTGCAGGCCATGCTCGCCGAACTCGGCTACGAATCACTGGCTGAACTCTCGTCCGCCGCCGTCCCGGAATCCATCCAGAACGAAGAGCTCAACCTCCCCGCAGGACGCTCCGAATTCGACGTGCTGAACGATCTGCGCGACCTCGCCTCCCAGAACGTCATGCGCACCCAGCTCATCGGCCAGGGCTACTACGACACGATCACCCCGGCCGTGATCCGCCGCAACCTCGTCGAGAACCCCGCCTGGTACACCGCCTACACCCCGTACCAGCCCGAGATCTCCCAGGGCCGCCTCGAAGCGCTGCTGAACTTCCAGCAGGTCGTCCAGGACCTCACCGGCCTCGACATCGCCAACGCCTCCCTCCTCGATGAGGCCACCGCCGTCGCCGAGGCGGTCCTGCTCATGCGTCGAGCCGTGAAGAAGGGGACAACCGTCGTCCTCGACTCCGAACTCCACCCGCAGACCATCGCCGTCGTCCGGGCACGGGCCAAGGCCATGGACTTCCGCGTCACCGTCGCCGACCTCTCAGAAGGCCTCGTCGGCGAAGACATCTTCGGCATCGTCTGCGCCCAGCCCGGCACCACCGGCGCCATCCGCGACTTCTCCGAAGCCGTCACCGGCGCCCACGACCGCGGCGCACTCGTCACCTTCGACGCCGACCTGCTCGCCCTCACCCTGCTCAAGGACTGCGCCTCCCAGGGTGCGGACATCGCCGTCGGCTCCGCCCAGCGTTTCGGTGTGCCCCTCTTCTTCGGCGGCCCCCACGCCGGGTTCATGGCCGTGAAGTCCGGTCTCCAGCGTCAGCTGCCCGGCCGCCTCGTCGGAGTGTCCAAGGACGCCCAGGGCAAGCCCGGCTACCGCCTGGCCCTGCAGACCCGCGAACAGCACATCCGCCGCCAGAAGGCGACGTCGAACATCTGCACCGCGCAGGCGCTGCTGGCCAACGTCGCCTCGATGTACGCCGTCTACCACGGCCCCATCGGCCTCACCCGCATCGCCTCCCGCGTCCACCGCCTCGCCCACGCCTTCGCGACGGCTGCCGACACCGCCCCCGGCGCCGAGGTGCTCACCTGGCAGTTCTTCGACACCGTGGCACTGCGCGTCGCCGACGCCGAAGCCGCTCGACACGTGGCCGACCGGGCCGGATACAACATCCGCGTCATCGACAACACCACCGTCGGCGTCTCCTTCGGCGAACCCCACACGGTCGCCGATGCCAACGGTCTGCTCGAAGCCCTCGGCATCTACGCCAGGGTCGATGACGCGGACTTCGCGGCCGCCTCGGCGGGGACCTTCGGAGCCAACGCCGTGCCCGAACCCGCATTCGAAGCGAAATTCCACCGCGATACCGAATTCCTCACCCACCCCGTCTTCAGCGCCCACGGCTCCGAGACCGCGATGATGCGCTACCTGCGCACCCTGGCCGACCGGGACCTGGCACTGGACCGGACGATGATCCCGCTGGGCTCGTGCACGATGAAGCTCAACGCAGCCGCCGAGATGGAGCCCATCACCTGGCCGGAATTCGCCTCCATCCACCCCTTCGCCCCGGTCGAGCAGACCCAGGGCTGGCGCACGCTCATCGGTCGCCTCGAGGATTCCCTCGTCGAGGTCACCGGCTACGATCGCGTGTCCCTGCAGCCCAACGCCGGCTCGCAGGGCGAACTGGCCGGACTGCTCGCCATCCGCGGCTACCACGTAGCCAACGGCGATGACGCCCGCACCGTCGTGCTCATCCCGCAGTCGGCCCACGGCACGAACGCCGCCTCCGCAGTCCTCGCCGGTCTCCAGGTCCAGGTCGTGGCCACGGCCGACGACGGCTCCGTGGACATGGACGACCTCGATGCGAAGATCGCCAAGCACGAAGGCAAGATCGCCGGCATCATGATCACCTACCCCTCCACCCACGGCGTCTTCGAGCCGCAGGTGCGCGAGGTGTGCGAGAAGGTCCACGCGGCCGGCGGCCAGGTCTACGTCGACGGTGCGAACCTCAACGCCATGGTCGGACTCGCGAAGCCCGGCGAATTCGGCGGCGACGTCTCCCACCTCAACCTGCACAAGACCTTCTGCATCCCCCACGGAGGCGGCGGCCCCGGCGTCGGACCGGTCGCCGTGCGCGAACACCTCGCCCCTTACCTGCCCGGTGATGCCACCGCGGCCGAGCTCGTCGCCGGTGACCCGGAGGCGAAGGAGCTGCCGATCTCCGGATCGATGTTCGGCTCCGCCGGAGTCCTGCCCATCAGCTTCGCCTATCTCGAGCTCATGGGTGCCGAGGGACTGCGCGAAGCCTCGCGTGCGGCACTGCTGGGCGCGAACTATCTGGCGAAGAAGCTCGGCGACGTGTACCCGATCCTCTACTCGGGAGAGAACGGACTCGTCGGCCACGAGACGATCCTCGACCTGCGCGCGATCACCTCGGCCACAGGTGTCACCGCCGAGGATGTCTGCAAGCGCCTCGTCGACTTCGGCTTCCACGCCCCGACCCTGGCTTTCCCGGTGCCCGGCACCCTCATGGTCGAACCGACCGAGTCCGAGGACAAGGACGAGCTCGACCGCTTCATTGAAGCCATGCGCACCATCCGCGCCGAGATCGACGAGATCGGCAAGGCGTACTCCTACGAGGAGTCGCCGCTGGCTCTCGCACCGCACCCGGCGACCGTCGTGATGGATGACTGGGACGGCAAGTACTCCCGTGAGACTGCGGTGTTCCCCGTTCCCGGCCTGCGCCTGACGAAGTACTTCCCGCCGGTCAGCCGCATCGACGGAGCGTACGGCGACCGCAACCTGGTGTGCTCCTGCCCGCCGCCAGAGGCCTTCGAAGAGTTCGAGGAAGAGGACAAGTGATGACCGAGAACACCCAGGGCGGTTCCGCCCAGACCCGAGAGACCCCGCTGCACGCCATCCACGCCGAACTCGGTGCCTCATTCACCGACTTCGGCGGCTGGGACATGCCGCTGAAGTACGGTTCGGAACTCGCCGAACACCGTGCCGTGCGTGAGGCCGCGGGCCTCTTCGACCTCTCCCACATGGGCGAGGTGCGCATCAGCGGCACCGATGCCGCGGCTTTCCTCGACTACGCCCTCGTGGCGAAGTACTCGAAGATGAAGATCGGCAAGGCCAAGTACGGTGTCATCGTCAACGAGGCGGGCGGCCTCCTCGATGACCTCATCACCTACCGCATCGGCGAGGAGGAGTTCCTCATCGTCCCCAATGCGTCGAACACGCCCGCCGTGGTCTCAGCGCTGAAGGACCGGGTCCAGACCTTCATCCGCGAGATCGTCCCCGGCGCGGAGGTCCGACTCGTCGACGAATCCGACGTCACCGCGCTCATCGCCGTGCAGGGACCGAACTCGGAGGCGATCATCCTCCGTGCCCTCGACGAGTCCGCACACGGCGAATTCGGGCCCCGCACCGGGGCCGGGGACCACGCGAAGGCCGAGGTCACCGACGATGCCAACGGGGGAGCCACCTCGGCGGGGTCGGACACGATCACCATCGGTGAGGCAGTGCGCGAACTCAAGTACTACGCGTGGATGCCGCTGACGATCGCCGGGATCGACCTCATGCTCGCCCGCACCGGATACACCGGTGAGGACGGATTCGAACTCTACGCCCCGGACATCGGCGCGACCCGTCTGTGGGAGACGCTCGTGACCTCGGGCGCTGACTACGGACTCGTGCCCTGCGGACTCGCCGCACGCGACTCGCTGCGTCTGGAAGCCGGGATGCCGCTCTACGGCAACGAACTCGACCAGGGCACCACCCCATTCGATGCGGGACTGGGCCGGATGATCGGGTTCAAGACCAAGGAGAACTTCTTCGCCCGGGAGGCGCTGGAGAAGCTCGGTCAGACCGAACCGCCGCGCGTGCTCGTGGGGCTGACCTCGGAGGGGCGCCGCGCCGCCCGCTCGGGAGCCGCCGTGTCCGTCGACGGCACCGAGGTCGGCACCGTCACCTCGGGGCAGCCCTCACCGACGCTCGGCCACCCGATCGCCCTGGCGTATGTCGACCGCGACCGCGCCGAGGTGGGAACCGCAGTGACCGTGGACATCCGCGGCAAGGCACACGACTTCACCGTCACGCAGCTGCCGTTCTACACCCGCCCGTCCCACTGAGCTCGGGTTCCTGAGCTCAGTTCTGTGGGCTCAGGGAACTGAGTTCGGGTTCCTGAGTTCGGGTTCCTCAAGTCAGTTCCCTGAGTTCACCCAGGTGATGCCGGTGACTCGTAGACTGGTCTCACCTGCCACAACAACGTCGCAGTTGCCGTTCCCCGGCGTCTGCAGAGAAGGAAGAAACATGGCACAGCTGCCCCCGCTCCCTGACAACTACACCTACTCGGCCGAGCACGAATGGGTCGACGGCGCCGCCGATGCCCTCGTCGGCAAGACCGTCAAGGTCGGCATCACCGCCGTCGCCGCGGACGCTCTCGGCGAGGTCGTCTACGTCGATCTGCCCGAGGTCGGCGACACCATCACTGCCGGTGAGACCTGCGGTGAGGTCGAATCCACGAAGTCCGTGTCCGACCTTTACACCCCGGTCACCGGCGAGGTCGTCACCATCAACGAGGCGGCCGTGGACTCACCCGGCCTGCTCAACTCCGACCCCTACGGCGAAGGCTGGCTGTTCGAAGTCACCGTGACCGAGGTCGGCGAAGTCATGGACGCCGCTGCCTACGCAGAAGCCAACTCCCTCTGAGTCACACCCCCTGACGGGGAACAACCTCCAAGCGGGGTCGGTCGAAGTGAGCGCGGGCTCAAACGCTCGCACGGATTCGCCGAACATTGTGTTCGGCCCTTCGGTCGGCCCCGTCGTCATCCCACCAGAAACGAAGTGATTGCCATGCCATTGAGCGTCTTCGACCTCTTCACCGTCGGCATCGGTCCCTCGAGCTCCCACACCGTCGGACCGATGCGAGCGGGTGCGTACTTCATCGACCTCCTCGGCGACGCACTTGGATCCGTCACGGACCTGCGCGTCGACGTCTTCGGGTCCCTGGCCGCCACCGGTGCCGGCCACGGAACCTTCGATGCCATCCTCATCGGCCTCGAAGGATGCCGACCCGACATCATCGAAGCCAACGAACTCACCGCCCGGCGGACACGGATGTCCGAGACCGGGAAGATCATCCTCGGCGATTCCACCGGCAATGGAGTCGAGATCGCCCTCACCGAAGACGATATGGTCAAGCGACCGCTGACCGTCCTCCCGCGCCACACGAACGCGATGACCCTGACCGCCTTCGACGCTGACGGGCAGACCATCGCCGAGGAGACCTACTACTCCGTCGGCGGAGGCTTCGTCACCTCGGAGACCGAATTCCTCGACAAGGAGAAGGCCGCCGAGGCTGCTTCGGCTGCCGAAGCCGCGTCCGGTGGCGATTCCGGTGCGGACGCTGATCCGGAGTTCGCGGACGCTGATCCCGAGTTCGCGGTCGCCGACGCAGTCATCGACGCCGAACTCGAGTCCTACAGCGAAGAGCTGCCGTACCCGTTCCATTCCGGAGCTGAACTGCTCGAGCGCTGCACCGAGAGCGGTATGTCGATCGCCGAGATCATGCACGCGAACGAACTGACGATGTGGGACGAGGACGAGATCCGACACGGACTGCTCCACATCTATTCGGTGATGGAGGAATGCGCCTCGGCGTCGTTGGACCGTTCCGGCTACCTGCCGGGCGGGCTCAAGGTCCGCAGGCGCGCCCACGACTGGTACCTCAAGCTCAAGGCCGAGGACCCGAACCGCGACCCGGGCTACTACCTCGAATGGGTCAATCTCATCGCCATGGCCGTCAACGAGGAGAACGCTTCGGGCGGTCGGGTGGTCACGGCGCCGACGAACGGTGCCGCGGGCATCATCCCGGCCGTGCTGCACTACGCGCTCAACTACGTGCCCTCGGTGGCCGAGGGCGGCGAGTCCGCGAAGCACAAGGCCATCATCGACTTCCTGCTCACCGCGGCGGCGATCGGAGTCCTGTACAAGGAGCGGGCGTCGATCTCCGGTGCCGAGGTCGGCTGCCAGGGGGAGGTCGGCTCCGCCTCATCGATGGCGGCCGGGGGACTGGCCGCAGTCATGGGCGGCACACCCGAGCAGGTGGAGAACGCCGCCGAGATCGCCATGGAGCACAACCTCGGCCTGACCTGCGACCCGATCTCCGGACTCGTGCAGGTCCCGTGCATCGAACGCAATGCGATCGCCGCGGGCAAGGCGATCAACGCCTCGCGCATGGCGCTGTGGGGCGACGGGCAGCACCGGGTCAGCCTCGACGAAGTCATCGAGACGATGCGGCAGACCGGCGCCGACATGTCCTCGAAGTACAAGGAGACAGCGCTCGGCGGCCTCGCCGTCAACGTCGTCGAGTGCTGAGGAAGGCGCTGCGCGGCTGTCGGACTCGGCCCCTCCGAACAGAGGTCGCTATCGGATACTTTCTGGAAGCAGAAATATCCGATAGCGACCTCTGTTTGCGTCCAAGTATCCGATAGCGACCACTGCTTTGCGCGCAGGGCCCTCGAAGTTCGCGAAGCTGCCTCAAGCCCGTGCTCAAACCGTCTCTCATACCGTCCCTCAGGCCCTCGCAGTGGGCCCTCGGACCCGTCATCAAACGCACGAGAATGCGCCCGAGCCGCCTCGGCGCCCAGCAACATGTCTTGCTGTCCCAATTCGGTCCAAGTGACATGGAACACGTGGAACCACAGTTCCAAAAGTGCGCTAATGTAACGAAACGATAACGAAGCCTTGGCGCGTCAGGAGCGCGAAGGAGCGCCCCGTCACATCCCAGCGATGCCATGGGGAAGGCCGGGTCTGTTACATTCCGGTAGCCGGGGGTGATCGTTGCGAAAGTGCCCCGAAATCGGCACTTTCGAGGTTGACGCTCAATCTCATCCCGCTAGGTTTGTTGGCGTGATTAACGCACTCGCTGAACCGAAGACGCAAATCGACGTCCGGACTCCTGAGCTGGAGGACGGGCAACATCTATGGCGGCTCGCGAAAGACACAGCCGTGCTCGATCTGAACTCCTCGTACTCGTACCTGCTGTGGTGCCGCGACTTCGCGGACACCTCGGTGATCGCACGAATCGACGGAGAACCCGCCGGCTTCATCACCGGGTACACCCGTCCGGAGAATCCGGACACCCTGATGATCTGGCAGGTCGCCGTCGACGAGAACTTCCGCGGACACGGACTCGCGTCGACCATGCTCCACGAGCTGGCCGACCGGACCGGCGCTCTCCGCATGGAGACGACGATCACCGATGACAATGCGGCGTCCAACCGTCTGTTCCAGGCGTTCGCGGAGAAGCGCGGGGCCGGTTTCGACCGTCGCCCGCTGTTCACCCCGGACCTCTACCCGGACGGCCACGACACGGAATACCTCTACGAGATCGCGCCCCTGTAACGAGCCCCACCACGGCGCTGGGCGGACCCCCTGGTTCAAGGGAGAGACCGCGGCCGGCGTCAGGAGGCGGAAGAGATCGCTCGCCCTGAGCGACTGCGACCACCGCCTTCAGCGACTGCACGAGATGCAGACGCACAATCACGAAGTCGAAAGGACTCCAAAGATGACCGCCACACCTTCTGACAAGCCCGACATCTTCGAAACCCGCGAATCTGCGGTTCGCAGCTACTGCCGCTCCTGGCCGGCCACCTTCGCCCGTTCACAAGGTGCGAAGCAGTGGGACGAGGACGGCAACGAGTACCTCGACTTCTTCTCCGGCGCCGGCGCACTCAACTACGGCCACAACAACCCAGCAGTGATGGGTCCGCTCGTCGAATACCTGCAGTCGGGCGCCGTCCTCCACTCGATGGACATGAAGACCCCGGCCAAGCGTGAGTTCCTCCAGACCTTCCAGGACCTCATCCTCAAGCCGCGCGGACTCGACTACTCGGTGATGTTCCCCGGACCGACGGGCACCAACACCGTCGAGGCTGCTCTCAAGCTCGCCCGCAAGGTGACCGGACGTCAGCACATGCTCTCGTTCACCAACGCCTTCCACGGCATGACGCTGGGCTCGCTGTCGGTGACCGGCAACTCGATGAAGCGCGAGGGTGCGGGAATCCCGCTGACCAACAGCTCGAAGATTCCCTACGACGACTACTTCGACGGCGAGATGCCTGACTTCCTGTGGCTGGAGAAGGTCCTCGCCGACTCCGGTTCGGGTGTCGACAAGCCCGCCGCCGTCATCGTCGAGACCGTGCAGGGCGAAGGCGGACTGCGTGCCGCTCGCGCCGAATGGCTGCGTGCCCTGTCCGAGCTGTGCAAGAAGCACGACATCCTCCTCATCGTCGATGACGTGCAGGCAGGCTGCGGCCGCACCGGTTCGTTCTTCAGCTTCGAAGAGGCCGGCATCGAGCCCGACATCGTCTGCCTGTCCAAGTCGATCTCCGGTTCGGGTCTGCCGATGGCACTGACCCTGTTCCGTCCTGAGCTCGACGTCTGGGAGCCGGGTGAGCACAACGGCACGTTCCGCGGAAACAACCCCGCGTTCGTGACCGCGACTGCCGCCATCAAGACTTTCTGGGCCGACAACGAGTTCCAGAACCAGCTGGCTGACACCATCGCCGAGCTCCACCAGCGCCTCGACTCGATCGTCGAGAAGGCCGAGGGAGCCTCGATTCGCGGACGCGGCCTGTTGGCCGGTCTCCACTTCGAGGACACCGAGGTGGCTGAGAAGGTTGCCGCCTACGCCTTCGAGAACGGTCTGCTGCTCGAGACCTCGGGCCCCGAGGACGAAGTCATCAAGATCATGCCGGCGCTGACGATCGACTCGCGCGATCTGCAGGCTGGACTCGACATCATCGAGGCCGGAGTGCTCAAGTTCGCTCCCGCCGCAGCGAAGGCCGCACTGGCCTGACCCACCTCTGCCCAGGCCGGCGTCGCAGCAGTGGCGCTGGCCTGAGCTTTGGGCGGAATCGAGCTCACCTGCTCGATCGCCCACCTGGGTTGCCGGACGCCGTCGGTGCACGACTGGAGTCCGCGGCCCACCCCTTCAACTTCTCCGACCTTGTGTGAAAGGACCACGAATGTACGTAGTCAACCGCGATGACCTCAACGACACCGACCGCGATGTGAAGTCCGAGACCTGGCGCTCACGCCGCATGGTGCTCGGCAAGGAGCGCGTCGGATTCTCGTTCCACGACACTGTGATCTACGCCGGAACCACCTCGACGTTCCACTACCAGAACCACGTCGAAGCCGTGTACTGCGTGCAGGGCAAGGGAACGCTGACCGACGAGGAGACCGGCAAGGTCTACCCGCTCCACGACGGCGTCATGTACCTGCTCGACGGGAACGAGAAGCACACCGTCGTGGCCGAGGAAGAGCTGCGCATGGCCTGCGTGTTCAACCCGCCGGTCACCGGTCGTGAGGTCCACGACGAAAATGGTGTGTACCCGCTGGTTCTTGAGGATGAAGCGGCACCCGCGAACTGATACGGCAACCTGTTGCTGAGTCGGTGTAAACCGACTGAGCTTCACTCGCCGAGGCGGCCCGAGCGTTTTCGCTCGGGCCGCCCTTTTTCGTGTGGTTAAGGGAAGTTCGTGCGGCCGAGGTGGTTGGGTAAGTGCTCTGACTGAGTGGGGGAGCCCTTAGACTTCAGGTGTGATAATCTTCGGCCATACAACTTTCAAGTTTCGTGACTTCTCGTTGCCGACTACACATCCGAAGATTCTGACTCTGGCATTCCTCTGTTCATTCTTCTTCTCTTGGAGTCCTGATGAAGTTCCTCAAGCGCGCCCTTGTGGCGTCATTCGCCGCTCTGTCTCTCGCGATTGCTCCTGCTGTCTCTGCTGAGGCAGCAAGTGCAAAGTTCGACGTTACGAAGTCGTCGGCGAAAAGCATCGTAGTTTCTAGTTCTGCCGATCGTCAGATCGAAATAGAAATGCTTCATAAAAAGAGTGGCGTGAAGAGGTGGAAGGTCGTTTCGGACATATACAAAGCAGAAGGCTACTCTAACGCCGGCGAAGAGGCAGATGTCGCAATTTTTGCGAATGATGATGATCCGCGACGCACTCGGGTTGCATTGAATGTGTCGAGGCATGGACTCGGAAAGTACGAGATCGGAGCGTCCAGAGTTAGCGGATATGACTCAACAGACTGGGACGCAGAGCAGGTGGTTAGCCGTACTGACTTTACTAAGGGCTCGTTCTACGTCCGCGGAAAGACTGATGCTTCCCTGTCCTCGAATCGCAAAGGAGGCACGGTTACGCTGACTTCGTCGACCAAGGTTTATAATCCGGAACGCTACAGCAAGGTCGCCTACAGCCCGAAGGTGAAGTTCCAGGTCAAGTCGGGCGGCAAATGGAAGACACTGAAGATGATTTCCGCGAAAAGAGGCAAGGCCGTTTACAAGGTGAAGTCGAAGAGCAAGAAGTACTACCGCGTTACATTCAGTCAGAAGGGATGGGCAACCGGAGCCACCTCGAAGTCGGTCAGGCGCTGATCTTGGAGTGAGTAGGAAGTTGGTGCATGTTCTTAAGCTGATCTAGTTCCCAGCTCCCGGGTGGCCCGAGCGTTTTCGTTCGGGCCGCCTTTTCATGTGGCTGAGGAGACCGGTCGCAGACTGCAGATGTGATAATATTCGGCCATACAACTTTCGAGTTTCGTGACCTGACGTTGCCGACTGCACTCTCGTTGACTCCGACTTTGGCATCCCCTTCCATCCCATCTTCAGTTGGAGTCTCAATGAAGTTCCTCAAACGCGCACTCGTTGCCTCAATTGCCGCCCTTGCTCTTGCCATCGGTCCCGCTGTCTCTGCCGAGGCTGCGAGTGCCAAGTTCGATGTCACCAAGTTGTCTGCCGACAACGTTGTCGTTTCCGACTGGAACTGTAAGAAGACGAATGTCTACATGAAGCATAGAAAGTCGGGAGTGGACTCCTGGAACGTTTCCACTGAAGTCCGGGGTAAGCATGGTCTCGCCACTTGGGCCAACTATGGAACCTATGGCTCGGCAACTAAAGACCGCGTGCAGGTCTGTCCATCAATTTATGGCCTTGGCAAATATACGTTGGGTCCGTCGGAGATCTCGGCTTATGGGTACTCGACGAGCAACGGTTGGGGCGAAGTCGAAGAGCCCGACTACACGAAGGGCTCGTTCTACGTCCGTGGGAAGACTTACGCTTCGCTGTCCTCAAAGCGAAGCGGCAGCACGGTTACTCTGACCTCGTCGACGAAGGTTTACAACCCCGAGCGCTACGGCAAGGTCAACTACAACCCGAAGGTGAAGTTCCAGGTCAAGTCCGGCAGCAAGTGGAAGACTCTGAAGACGGTCACCGCGAAGAAGGGCAAGGCCACCTACAAGGTGAAGTCGAAGAGCAAAAAGACCTACCGCGTCACCTTCGGCCAGGTCAGCTGGGCGACCGGAGCTACGTCGAAGTCGGTCAAGCGCTGACGGCAGCTATTCGCGAACGGTCATGTCCATTCCCTCCATGTATCCTCGGGATCCCTCTGATAATTCAAAGGGTCCCAGCGCTTCGGCGAGGGGAAGCCACAAGGCACCCAATTCGGCTGTCTTCCTGCCGCCATAATGCTTGGCGCGGAGGTTCTCGTTGTATCGCATCTGGCCCAGCTCGTCATCGGTGACCGTCCAGATGACCACCTGCGGTGGATCATCATTGACGAACGTCACTCGGTGGGGATCGGCCGTGACCGACCATCCGGTCACCTCGGCGAGGGCTTTGGCCAACTCAGTACGATCGATACTCATCGTGACCTCCTTCTGATGGGTCAGGGGGATGGCTGAGGGATCAGGGGGAATGCCTGAAGGGCCAGCGGCGCTTCAGGACATCGAGAATGAAAACACATCGGGCGCCCCAGAACGGAGCGCCCGATGTGCATTGAGGACTGCGGACTCATGAAGCCCGTGACATCACTCGCCGTCGGGGCGGACCTTCTTGCCTCGGTCCTGCCAGAACTTCGTCGTGGTCACCTCGTCGGTGCCATCCCAGGCGTCGACGTCGGTGCTGATGCGCTTGAACGTCGGCAGATCGCCACGACGGAAGACCGGTTCGTAGCCGGCTTTGCGCTGCTGCTGGTAGTTCTTCAGCAGCGCGAATACCAGCGGCGAGAGCAAGATCAGAGCGAAGAGGTTGATCAGCGCCATGATCGCCATGAAGATGTCCGCCGCGGTCCACACCAAATCGAGGGCGGCGATCGCACCGACGAACACGGCGGCCATGACGATCACCTGGTACACGCGCAGGGCGACCCTGCTCGTCGTCAGGTGCTCGATATTGGCTTCGCCGTAGTAGTAGTTGCCGAGGATCGACGAGAACGCGAAGAGGAAGATCGCCACAGTCAGGAAGTGGATCGCCCACTGCCCCAGCTGCCCGCTCAGCGCGGTCTGCGTGAGTTGCATGCCCTCGGCCGAGCCGCCGTACTCGGGGTTCGAGAGCAGGATGATGAACGCGGTGATCGAGCAGACGAGGATCGTATCGAAGTACACGCCCAAAGCCTGCACGAAGCCCTGCTTGGCCGGGTGCGACGCCGATGCGGTGGCCGCAGCGTTCGGCACCGAACCGATACCGGCCTCATTGGAGAACAGTCCGCGCTGAACACCGATGAGCATGATCGAGCCGAGCGTACCGCCGGCGATCGAATCCATGCTGAACGCATCGGTGAAGATCGTGGCGATCATCGAGGGCACGGCGCCGATGTTCATCACCACGACGATGATGCCGACGATGAGGTAGATGCCGGCCATGAACGGCACGAGGTAGGCGGAGATGTTCGAGATCCGCTTGGCGCCGCCGGCGAAGATCAGGAAGGCGGCGACGGCGATGATCGCACCGGCGATCGCGGCGAAGGTCCCATTCGAGGAATCGATGTCCAGTGACGCCCCGACGGCGTCGACGATCGAGTTCGACTGCACCGAGTTGAACACGATGCCGTAGGTGATCGCGACGATGACGGCGAAGACGAGCCCCAACCACTTCATGTTCAGCCCGTGCTTGATGTAGTACGCCGGGCCGCCCCGGAAATTCGGACCGTCCTTGAGCTTGTAGAGCTGACCGAGAGCGGACTCGGCGAATGCGGTGGCACCGCCGACGATCGCAGTCAGCCACATCCAGAACATCGCACCGGGACCGCCGAGCGAGATCGCCAGGGCGACGCCGGCGATGTTCGCCGTGCCCACACGCGAAGCCGCAGAGATCGAGAACGCACGGAACGGCGAGATGTTCCTATTGCCTTCCGAGTCACGTCCGCCCGGCTCCACCAAGGTGCGGAACATCTCGGGCAGCAGCCGCAACTGGACGACGCCTGTGCGGATGGTGAAGTACAGGCCCGTGGGGATGAGAACGGCCACAAGAACATATGACGAGACAGTGCTGACACTGTCGAACACGCCCTGGAGCATCTCCATCGAACTGCGCCTCCTTCGGCAATCATGCGGTGAGGATCGGAGGGGCGAATGCGAGAACTCCGTCCGTGGTTGATCCCCAGTCTGCCACTTACGGCGCATGTCCGGGGACAGCGCCCCCTGTCGAATTCGACGTCGAACACCATCGCCGAGGCGGAACGACGCATCGCTCCGGTGCAGACCGTCGTATCGCTCCAGTCCAGAGCCGCCCCAGCCGACGACCAGCGCGGACACCGCCAGGATTCACATTCCGTCCACCCGCACATCATCGGGAACTTGCTCTCCCTGACTATTCTGGCCGCCATTGCACAGCCGAAAACACCCACCTCGCGCAGTCTGATCGAACGCCGGAACGGCCGCCGACCACCCTCGCAGCCTCCGTGGAGGAGTCCCGAAATGCCCATCACCCTCGTCACACCCACCGCCGGACCCGATCCCCGCCGCCCGTCGACAACCGCGACCCATCGTCCCCACGATCTCACCGCGGCCGTGCCCGAATCTGCCCGTGTCCGTGTTCCGCCCCTGGTCATCGCGCATCGCGGCGCGTCCGCGGACTGGCCCGAGAATACGATCCCCGCCTTCATCGCCGGCATCGACCAGGGCGCGGACATGATCGAGACCGATGTGCACATGAGCGCCGACGGCGAGCTCATTATCATGCACGATACGACCATCGACCGCACCACCGACGCCCGGACCCTCTACCCGGATCGCACCGACCGGTCCATCGCGGGCATGAACGCCGCCCAGATCGCCACCCTCGACGCCGGCAGCTGGAAGGGTGAGCAGTTCGCCGGGATCCGTGTGCCCCGACTCGCCGAGGTGCTCGCGCTCGTCCACGACACCCGCACTGGACTGCTGCTCGAGGTCAAACACCCCGAACGGTATCCCGGAATCGCCGAGGCGATCGTTGACTCCCTGCGCGCCCTGCCGAACTATCTCGACCGGGCATTGGCCGCGGGAATGCTCGTCGTCCAGTCCGCGAACTGGGCGTTCATCAGCGAATTCCACGGACTCGCCCCCGAGATCCCGGTCGGCGTGCTCGGCCGACCGTGCCCGGACGAACTCCAGGACTTCGCCGAATGGGTCGACCAGGTCAACCCCGAATTCTGCGCCGCCGACCCGGACTTCCTCACCGCGATCCACGAACTCGGCATGTCGAGCCTCGTGTGGACCGTCGACGAGCTCGGGGAGATGGAACGCGCCATTGACGTCGGCGCCGACGGCATCATCACGAACACCCCTGACCGCCTCGTCGAGGTCGTCGAAGCCCTGTGAGTCGAAGTCCTGCCTAGCCCGTATTCGGGACGTGGCCACCGTGAAACTACACTGACTCTCGCCGAGGCGGAACCACCTCGGCGAGGGTGCGCTCAGTGGTGAGCGGGGCGGCGGACGATGCGGCCGCGGGACATGACGAAATCGACGTCGCCGGTGACCGAGATATCGGTGAGCGGATCGCCGGGCATGGCGACGATATCGGCGCAGGCCCCCGGACGCAGTCGCCCGAGATCCTCGCGATCGAGCATCCGTGCCGCAGTGGACGTCGCTGCCTTCAGCGCACGCAGCGGGGACAGTCCGGCCGCGACGAGGGCGACGAATTCCTTGACGCCGTGGTCGAAGGGGAACATTCCGCAGTCGGTGCCGAACACGACCTCGGCGTCACAGGCCGCGACGAGCCGCTGGGAGGCCAGGATCTGCTCGGAATCGCGGGAGAACTTCCATACGGCCTGGTCAGGCAGGGTGCCGTCTTCGAGCTGCTGGAGGTCTTCTTGGGTCATCTGCATCGTGGGCACGATGAACACTCCCGCCTCGGCGGCCATCGCGACACCCTCCTCGTCGATGAGGTACGCGTGTTCGAGGCTGCGGACGCCGGCGCGGATGGCCTGTTTGCAGGCGTCGGCGGCTCCGGTGTGCACGGCCACGGGCATGCCCAGTTGGGCGGCGGTGGCGCACAGGGCCTCCATCTCGTCGTCGAACCAGGTGCACACGGCAGGGTCGTCGCCGGGGCTGAAGTAGCCGCCGGCGTTGACGGTCTTGACCCAGTCGGAGCCGATGGCGTGTTCACGGCGGACGGCGGCCCGGATCTCCGCGCGGTCGTCGGCCAGGGCGGAGACGGGGATGTCCCAGCGGGTGGGGTAGAAGCCGCCGATGTCGCCGTGGCCGCCGGTGGGGGAGATGATGTGAGCGGCGGCGAGGATGCGGGGCCCGATGACCAGGCCCGCGTCGATGGCATTGCGAAGGTCGAGCGTCGGGGTCTCGGGGTCCATCGCGCCGAGGTCGCGCACTGTGGTGAACCCGGATTCGAGGTAGCCCTGGGCGATGGACAGTCCGGTCAGCGCCTTCGTCGCCGTCGATCCGAGCGTCTGCATCGGCAGGGTCGAGGCGTCCATGGTGAGGTGGACGTGGGCATCGATGAAGCCCGGGGAAACCGTGCGTTCGCCGAGGTCGATGATCTCGGCGTCGGTGGGGCGGTCGACGCTGGTTCCGATGTCGGCGATGATGCCGTCCTCGACGAGGATCTCCTGGGCTTGACGCAGCTCACCGGATTCGCCGTCGAAGAGCTTCCCGCACTTGAGCACTGTCGCAGTCATGTGCTCATCGTTGCACAGGATCAACCCTGTGGGCAGGGGCATCTGCCTGGGCCGTGCCGCCGGTCTGGGCCGAGATGGTCGCTCTGGTCGCGCTGAGTGTGCGAACGGCGAGGACGAAACCGCCGATGACGAGACCGAAGAGGCTGATGACCCAGCCCGTGTATCCCACGACGAACAGCGGTGGGAAGCCGACCGCGAGTACAGTCGACACCAGGCACAGGAAGAGTCCGCAGGCGAAGGTGACGAATGCCAGTGTGCGAGCTGAGCGGGGTGTGATCCCGGACCGTGACGAACCGGCCGCCTGTGCGTCGGCCGGCTGCGACCGCGATTCGGCGATGACCCGCAGGGCGAAGATCGCGGAGACGAACCCGATCGCAGCGCCGAGGGCATTGAGCGCATCACCGTATTCCCACAGGAACTGGGAGTCGATGAACATGGTCCGCAGCAGCCAGACGAGGAGCACGATCCCGACCGCTGCGAACAATCCGATGGCGGCGTTACGTGAACGGTGGCGGAGGGTGGTCGGGGCGGCCGCCTCGGCGACGGGGACGAGTCGAGCCGTGACTGTGGCGAGGGCGATCGCCACGAGTATCGGGAAGAGGACCGCCGCGATGAGATTCATGGTGCCCAGCACTGCGGTGAGTGCGGAAGAGTTGGCCAGAATGCCGGTGTCAGCGCCGAACGTGTTGATGGTGAAGATCGACTTCAGCGCTTCGAATGTGCAGAGGAACACGGTCACGACGATGTATACGCTGCGGGGGATCGGGCGAAGCCCCCGGCCGATGATGATCGCAGTGGCACAGGCGAGGGCGACGAGTGCCAGTCGGAGGAGGCTCGGACCCGGTGTAGATACATAGGTATCTTGGGTCATGACCTCAAGGAGTCCGAAGCTGATCCACGTGATCAGGAAGACGACGGCGGCGACAGTGTTGATGGCCATTCCGCGGGTGTCAAGGCCGATCTGCGGGTCGAGGGTCTTCGCGACGGTGCTCATGACTCCATGTTCTCATAAAAGACAGGTTCCTTGTAGCAATTGCTCAGGTTGACCTCGCGTACTCCTGCGCGAGGTGAGACGCTGGAGGCATGCCGAACGAACTCGCCAACTCGACCAGCCCCTACCTTCGCGCTCACGCCGACAACCCCGTCGACTGGCGGATGTGGACACAGGAGACCCTCGCCGAGGCGGCCCGTCGTGACCTGCCCCTCCTCATCTCGATCGGCTACTCCACCTGCCACTGGTGCCACGTCATGGCGCATGAATCCTTCGAAGACGAAGCGATCGCGAAGCTGATCAATGACCGGTTCGTGCCGATCAAGATCGACCGGGAGGAGCTTCCGGACATCGACGCCTACTACATGAATGCACTGCAGGCGATGACCGGGCAGGGCGGCTGGCCGATGACGATCTTCGCCACCCCCGCCGGCAGTCCCTTCTATGCGGGCACCTATTTCCCGCCCGCCCCGCGCGGCAACCTGCCCGCCTTCACCCAGGTGCTCTCCGCAGTGTCGAGCACATGGACGGACCGCCGAGACGAGGTCAACCAGATGACTTCGCGGATGGACCGCGGCCTGGTCGAGATGGCCGATGCCGTGACGAGCGCTCTTCCCGCCGAGGCGGCCGCCGAGTCCCTGAGCGCCGACGAACTCGACTCCGCCGCCGCAGCCCTCCTCGATTCCTACGATCCCGCATGGGGCGGGTTCGGCGGGGCACCGAAATTCCCACCGATGATGAACGTCCTCCAGCTCCTGGCCGCGTTCGTCCGATTGGGCGGGACCACCTCGGCGAACGACGGCGCGGGTGGCACCGCCTCGGCGAGTGATTCGGTCGGGCACGATGCGTACCCAGACGATGTGCACCCAGTGGCACAGGCCCGCGCGGAAGGGCGCCTCGGTTGGCTCGGCGCAGACGGGCACCTGAGCGGGGAACTCGTCCTCGACTGCCTCATCGCGGTCCGCTCGACGCTGGCCCGGATCGCCAGCGGCGGCATGCGTGACCAGGTGCGCGGCGGAATCGCCCGCTACAGCGTCGACCGGCAGTGGTTCGTGCCGCACTTCGAGAAGATGCTCTACGACAATGCCCTCTACCTGCGTGCCGTCGTCGCGTGGGCGAAGGTCGAACGGGCCCTCGACCCGGGGTCGAAATGGTTGGCCCTGGCCGAACGGGAGATCGCTGACACCGCGAACTTCCTCATCAGCGACCTGTCGACCGAAGACGGACTCATCGCCGCCCTCGACGCGGACTCGCGCAACTCAGCCGGTGAGTCCGAAGAAGGCGCCGCCTATGTCTTCACCCCCGAGGAATTCGCGCAGGCAGGGCAGGAAGGTCTGCTCGGACTCGTCGACTCGCCGGCCGGTGCCGAGCTGTCGGGCCAGGTGGTCGCGGCCGTGCGGATCATCGACTGGCTCGGGATGGAGGACGTGCCCTTCGACGCCGAACACCCCGCCCCGTGGGACATCGAGGCCACTCGACGCCAACGTGAGAAGCTCGACGAGCTGCGGGCCGGGCGCGCGCAGCCGGCCCGGGATACGAAGATCATCACCGAATGGAATTCCCTGGGCATTACCGCCCTCGCCGAGGCGGCTCTGGACATGGGGGCCGAAGCTGCGGACGCGAGTGGAGCGGATGGTGCTGCGGAGGTGTGGGGGAACGCTGCAGTGCGCTTCTGGTCGGCGATGCATGAGCGTTTCGCGGGTGCCGAACTGACCGTGCGGCGCAGCTTCACCGACGGTGAGCCCGGCCCCGGGCAGGGCGGCCTCGCCGATTGGGCGCAATTCATCACCGCTGGGATCACGGTCAGGCAGCTGCCGGAAGGGGCCGCTTCGGTGCAGGTGAATGTCCTGGTCACTGCGGGTGAGCAGATGCTGGACCAGTTCACCTCCGATAATGAGGACGGGATCCTCGAAGTCGTCGACTCGCTCGGCGACGGGATCATCGACGTGAAGTCGGCGGACCCGGTCGACAACACCGTGCCCTCGGGCCGGTCGGCCGGTGCAGAGGCCGTGCTGCTGCTCGCCGAAATCGGCGTCGATGCGGTGGCTCAGGCCTCGGGGAACACAGGTTCCGATACATCGGCCGGCGAGGTCGCGTCCTTGGATACGGGGCGGCTGCTCGAGCTGCGCGATCGCTTCCTCGGGGTCTACCGGGCGCTCGCAGGGCAGGCTCCGCGCGGCTGCGGTCACGCGCTGTGGCAGGCGGAACGAGCACTCGGCCAGGTCCGGGTCGCCACTGTCGACGGCACGCTGCGCGGACTCGCGGCCAAGCATCCGTCCGTCACGCTGCTCACGAATTCGACCGGAGTGCCGGGACCCGACGGCGGAGAGATCGGCGTCCCTGCGGGGACGGCGATCGTCTGCCGCGGCACATCGTGCTCGCTGCCGGTGGGGACCGCCGCCGAACTCTCGGCACTGCTGGACGGGTAGTCGCTCCGCCTCGGCGATGTTCGGGAAATTAGACTATTCCGTCAGCGACGGAAAGGGGGTATTATCTGAACATGTCCGTTGCATTTGGCGCTCTGGCGCTTGACTCTGAGATTCAGCTTCTTGATGCCGCCGAGGGGCACCTACGGCAGCGGCTTCCTGCGGGTTGGGAGGTCACCATTGATTCCGGTGACAACGGGGAGAGTCGTGGAACTCGAGTGGACGGCTGGCTTCGCATCAAGGCGCCGGGGTCGGAGGAACGCGCTATCCCAGTGGAAGTGAAGCGCACGCTTGAACCGCGTGATGTGTCGTCCGTGGTCGAAACGCTGATGGAACGGTGGATCGGCAGCTCGGCCGAACCGGCCCTGGTTGTTGCGAAGTACCTGGCGTCGTCGGTTCGTGACAAATTGAGCGCGGCGGGGATGTCCTATGTGGACGCCACTGGAAACGTTCGACTCGAAATGGGCGACCCCGCACTGTTTGTGTCAGACCGTGGGGCAGATAAGGATCCATGGCGAGGTCCGGGACGTCCGAAGGGGGACCTGAAAGGGGCACCGGCGGCGGCGATCGTCCGCTCGCTGTGCGATCGGCCTGGGCCATGGCGAATGCGCGAGCTCATCGAGGTATCGAGGGTATCGGCCGGGTCCGTGTATCGCGTCGTCGATTTCCTCGAAGCGCAGGACTTGGTGGCGCGTGAGGGGCGTGGTGGACTCGCGGTGAAGGACTGGGCCGAGGTGCTGCGACGCTGGAGTGTCGACTATCGTTTCCTCGAAACCAATTCTGTGACGTCATGGCTGGCTCCGCGCGGCATTGAGGACGTGATAGAGCGTGCCGTTGCAGATGGTGCCGACGACTATGCCGTCACCGGATCCGCGGCGGCATCAACTTGGTCGGAGTATGCGCCCACCCGTTCACTCATGCTCTACGCGGATCGACCTGCCGAGATTGCGGACCGGTGGGGATTGCGGTCTGTCGACTCGGGAGTCAATGTGCTTGTTGCGGCTCCTGCCTTTCCTGCCCTGACTCGAGGAGCATTGATCCGCGGTGACGGACTGCGAATAGCAGCTCCTGCTCAGGTCGCTGCAGATCTGCTGACGGGGCCGGGGAGGGCTCCTGCCGAAGGTGAAGACCTGATCGGATGGATGCAGGCGAATGAGGAGTTGTGGCGGTGAGCGACGACCTGCTGATCCGCTCGCGATCGACACTTCTCGATGCTCTGGACGCGCTGGGGCCTCAGAGGTCCGCAGTGATCGTCATCGGTGCGCAGGCCGTCTATCTGCGCACCGGAAGCATCGACGTCGCTTTGGCGGAGGCGACGAAAGACAGTGATGTGACAATCGATCCTCGTCGGCTCAATGACGTTCCGCTGCTTGAGGACGCGATGGGTCGGGCGGGATTTCTCCCATTGGGCCAGCCTGGATCGTGGGCGCGTGAAGATGGCATTCCCATCGACTTGATGGTTCCTGAGGGGCTGGGTGGTGGCGGCAGGCGGGGCGCTCGGATTCCTCCTCATGGCAAGAAGGCGACACGGAAAGCCCGAGGGCTGGAAGCTGCCTTGGTTGATTTTGGCGAACTTGAGATCCCGGCCCTCGACGAGTCTGATGATCGCAGGATGATAGCCAATGTCGCCGGGAGTGCTGCGTTGCTCGTGGCGAAACTTCATAAGATTGCGGAGCGCGTTAACCCTGATCCACCGTATTGGTGATGTCTGATGATTGTTCCCTGAATGGGAAATGCCCCTCTGACGTGGGTAAATAGTAGTGATCAAGCCACTATCGACCACGCGCCAGTAGGACACCTCGCAAGTGACAGTCTCTCATACCCACAAACCCGTCTTCGACGAGCCCAGCCTCGTTTCCGCTGCCGGTTTGGCACCAGTACTCGACTTGGCCGAACAAGCCGGATTGAGTCAGTCGTTGTCGACGATGACAGTGGCATCACCGAACCACGTGGTGAAATCGCGGACACTGATCGCGGGAATGTTGGCAGGAGCCGATTCGATCGATGACCTCGACCTGCTGCGGGCCGGAGCCACGCCGAGTCTCATCGGTGCTGTTCGTGCACCATCGACACTGGGAACATTCTTACGTTCGTTCACCCATGGACACGTCCTCCAGATCGCGAAGACGAATCGAGATCTGCTCAGTCGTCTGCCGACGATGGTCCCTGATGGTCAGGGGCCGATCATGGTCGAAATGGATGACACCATTCGTGGCGTTCATGGCCATCACAAGCAGGCTGCGGCGTTCGGCTACTCCGGAGTGCGGGGACTGAACGCACTGCTGGTCACGGCCAGCACCGATCAGTCGGCCCCGGTGGTGCTCGAGTCCCAGCTGCGGCGGGGAAATATTCGCTCCGGAGATCACGCTAATTGGCATCTGGCTCGTGGGCTGTCCACCATCTCCCGGCTCGCCCCGGGCCGACAGGTCCTCATCCGTGCCGATGCTGCCTTCTGCCAACGGGTCAATATCACCGCAGCCGAACAGGCCGGAGCCTGGTGGTCGTACACGATTCCGCAATGGAAGACCGTCACAGCAGCGATCAGTAGCATCGCTGAGGATCGGTGGGAGCCGATTTTCTACCCGCAGGCGATCTATGATGACGAGTCCGGTCAGTGGATCTCCGATGCCGAAGTCGCCGAAGTCGCGTCGTTCACCGCGTTCGCGTCGCGTCCGAAAGCCGAACGAGTCAACTGCCGGTTGGTGGTGCGCAGGGTCAAGGTCAAACCCGACTCGCAGGAAGCACTGTTTGCCACCTGGCGATATCACGCATTCATCACCAATAGTGACTTCAACACTGTGGAGGCTGATCGGCGGCACCGTGGTCATGCGATCGTCGAGCAAGTCATCGCTGAACTCAAGCAGGGCCCTTTGGCGCATCTGCCGTCGGGGAAGTTCGTGGCCAACCAAGCCTGGCTGGCGTTCGCGATCATCGCGTTCAATATTGCTCGAGCCGCCGCCCGAGCGGCGGGAATGGGCTTGGTGCGGTGGCAGACTCTGCTGAGGAAGATCATTGCTATCTCTGCACGGTTGGCGAGTACGGGGCGGAGACTGATTATTCATCTCCCGAAATCATGGCCGTGGCAGGCTCAGTGGTCGCGGCTATGGGCGGCGGCATCGAGTCCGTAGCCGCGACTACGTCTGTGCACGATGTGTCCTGTGGGGCCTGATGAGAAAACGGTGAGTGGAAGAGCTAGACGAGTGGGCTGGTCCTTTGGTGTACCCGCTGACTACCACGCATCGACTACATTGACAGTGCAACCCCAGAAGACCCCCGCCTGTGGATCAGGGGTTAAGTAGCCCCACCATCTGTCAGGATAGAGGGGGTCGCTGGCCTGAGGACCCCGGTATGATTGATGCCCCCAGTCATCATGATCCGGGCGGGGTGTAGTCACCGGGGTTCGAAGGCGCCAGGGGAATCGCTGATAGGGGTCAGACCGCGCGAGCAATCGTGCCGGCAGGTCGGGCGTAACGTGGATGCCGAACCCTGAGGCCGCAGGACAAGCCAGCCTGTTCCCTGTTCGCACGACCTTGGAGGACCTGATGAACCCCGAACACGACAGCGTTGACGTGTTCCTCGGCCGCCCATCATGCTGTCGCTATCGACCGCAACGGCGAGAAGCTGCTGGACTAGCCCCACCCGCAGGACGGGGCGAAGCTCCGCGCCCTGATCACCAAGGTCACCGGCCATGGCACGGTGCTGCTGGTGGTGGACCAGCCGGCCACCATTGGGGCGCTGCCGGTGGTCGTCGCTCGGGACATGGGCGTGCGGGTCGGCTACCTCCCCGGGCTCGCGATGCGACGGATCGCGGACCTCCACCCCGGCGAGGCGAAGACCGATGCCTGCGATGCGGCGATAATCGCCGAGGCGGCCCGTTCCCTGCCCACACCCTGCGCTCGATCGTCCTGGCCGATGAGCAGGCGGCGCAGCTGAGCATGCTCTGCGGCTTCGACGATGACTTGGCCAAGCAGGCCACCGCCACCTCGAACCGGATCCGGGGCTTGCTGACCCAGATCCACCCCACCCTCGAGCGGATCATCGGCAAGCAGTTCGACCACCCCGTGATGCCCGCCCTGCTGGCCAAGTACCCCATCCCTGCCGCCCTGTAGAAGACCGGACAGGCCCGGGTGGCGACGTCCATGCGCAAGCACGCCCAGCGGGCCAGGGTCGGCTGAGCGGGGAGATCTTCGAGGCCCTGGTTCAGCAGGCTGTGACGGTGGCTGGCACGGACGCCGCCGGCCTGGCGCTGCGTCAGCTCGCCACCCGACTCGCCCAGCTGCGCACCGCCCGCGACGAGGTCTACGGGCAGGTCGAGGAGTTGGTGGCCGCGCACCCTCTTCGCGACCTCCTGACGTCCATGCCGGCGGTTGGCGTAAGGACCACTGCCCGGATCATCACCGAGGTGATCGGGAAGGAGTTCGAGACCGCAGGGCCCCTCGCCTCTTACGCCGGACTCACCCCGGTGACCTGGCGCTCCGGCACCTCGATCCGCGGGGACCACCCCTCCAGGAAGGGTAACAAGGTCCTCAAACACGCCCTGTTCCTCTCCGCCTTCGCCGCGTTGGAGTGCCCCGAATCGAGGGCCTACTGCGACCGCAGGATCGACCAGAAGAAGCGACGCAACCAGGCCATGATTGCCCTCGCCCGACGCCGCTGCGACGTGCTCATCGCGATGCTCCGCGACGGCACCTTCTTGTCCCCACCGACCACGCCGCCGCCAGACACCAGCACGCCCCGGAGCCGGCGACCCCGGATGACTTCGTCGGAAGTTCAGTGGTTACTGTATAGTTCATTGCATGCTGACTATTGTTTCTCGATTGGACGTGATGTACCGGTTGGGTCGGGCGATGGCCGACCCAACCCGTTCCCGGATCCTGCTAACCTTGCTGGACGGACCCGCCTACCCGGCAGAACTCGCCCGAGATCTGGAGCTATCGCGGCCGAATGTCTCGAACCACCTGGCGTGCTTGCGGGACTGCGGGATCGCAGTGGCCGCGCCCGAGGGCCGCCAGACTCGGTACGAGATCGCCGACTTGCACCTGGCGCGGGCACTGAGTGCACTGGTCGAGGTGACCCTCGCCGCCGATACGGACGCCCCCTGCCTGGACCCGGCCTGCACCGTCCCCGGCTGCGGCACGGTGGAGGTGGGCGCGTGATCCTGACCTCGGTCCTGCAGGCGATCGGACTGTTCATCGCCACCAACATCGACGACATCATCGTGCTCTCGCTCTTCTTCGCCCGCGGGGCCGGTCGACGCGGGACCACCACCCGCATCCTGGCCGGACAGTACCTGGGCTTCGTCGGAATCCTGGGTGCGGCAGTGCTCGTGGCTCTGGGAGCAGGCGCATTCCTTCCGTCGGAGGTCATCCCGTACTTCGGACTCATCCCGTTGGGGCTCGGGCTGTGGGCCGTCTGGCAGGCTGGGCAGGGAGACGACGATGACGATGACGACGGGGCCAAGATCGAGGGCAAGAACGTCGCGGTCTGGACCGTGGCCGCAGTGACCTTCGCCAACGGCGGGGACAACATCGGCGTCTACGTCCCGGTCTTCCTCGGTGTCGGCTCGGCGGCCGTGGTCGCCTACTGCATCGTATTCCTGGCCCTGGTGGCAGTGCTCGTGGGCGTGGCCAAGTTCATTGCGACCCGCCGAGGGATCGCCGAGGTCCTCGAGCGCTGGGAACACATCCTGTTCCCGATCGTGCTCATCGGCCTGGGCATCGCAATCCTCGTCGGTGGTGGCGCATTCGGCCTCTGACCCCACCCCAGCACACCCTCTTCAGAGCCGACGAGGCACCCCGCCCCGTTACCTTTTAACCCTGATCCACCGTATTGGTGATGTCTGATGATTGTTCCCTGAATGGGAAATGCCCCTCTGACGTGGGTAAATAGTAGTGATCAAGCCACTATCGACCACGCGCCAGTAGGACACCTCGCAAGTGACAGTCTCTCATACCCACAAACCCGTCTTCGACGAGCCCAGCCTCGTTTCCGCTGCCGGTTTGGCACCAGTACTCGACTTGGCCGAACAAGCCGGATTGAGTCAGTCGTTGTCGACGATGACAGTGGCATCACCGAACCACGTGGTGAAATCGCGGACACTGATCGCGGGAATGTTGGCAGGAGCCGATTCGATCGATGACCTCGACCTGCTGCGGGCCGGAGCCACGCCGAGTCTCATCGGTGCTGTTCGTGCACCATCGACACTGGGAACATTCTTACGTTCGTTCACCCATGGACACGTCCTCCAGATCGCGAAGACGAATCGAGATCTGCTCAGTCGTCTGCCGACGATGGTCCCTGATGGTCAGGGGCCGATCATGGTCGAAATGGATGACACCATTCGTGGCGTTCATGGCCATCACAAGCAGGCTGCGGCGTTCGGCTACTCCGGAGTGCGGGGACTGAACGCACTGCTGGTCACGGCCAGCACCGATCAGTCGGCCCCGGTGGTGCTCGAGTCCCAGCTGCGGCGGGGAAATATTCGCTCCGGAGATCACGCTAATTGGCATCTGGCTCGTGGGCTGTCCACCATCTCCCGGCTCGCCCCGGGCCGACAGGTCCTCATCCGTGCCGATGCTGCCTTCTGCCAACGGGTCAATATCACCGCAGCCGAACAGGCCGGAGCCTGGTGGTCGTACACGATTCCGCAATGGAAGACCGTCACAGCAGCGATCAGTAGCATCGCTGAGGATCGGTGGGAGCCGATTTTCTACCCGCAGGCGATCTATGATGACGAGTCCGGTCAGTGGATCTCCGATGCCGAAGTCGCCGAAGTCGCGTCGTTCACCGCGTTCGCGTCGCGTCCGAAAGCCGAACGAGTCAACTGCCGGTTGGTGGTGCGCAGGGTCAAGGTCAAACCCGACTCGCAGGAAGCACTGTTTGCCACCTGGCGATATCACGCATTCATCACCAATAGTGACTTCAACACTGTGGAGGCTGATCGGCGGCACCGTGGTCATGCGATCGTCGAGCAAGTCATCGCTGAACTCAAGCAGGGCCCTTTGGCGCATCTGCCGTCGGGGAAGTTCGTGGCCAACCAAGCCTGGCTGGCGTTCGCGATCATCGCGTTCAATATTGCTCGAGCCGCCGCCCGAGCGGCGGGAATGGGCTTGGTGCGGTGGCAGACTCTGCTGAGGAAGATCATTGCTATCTCTGCACGGTTGGCGAGTACGGGGCGGAGACTGATTATTCATCTCCCGAAATCATGGCCGTGGCAGGCTCAGTGGTCGCGGCTATGGGCGGCGGCATCGAGTCCGTAGCCGCGACTACGTCTGTGCACGATGTGTCCTGTGGGGCCTGATGAGAAAACGGTGAGTGGAAGAGCTAGACGAGTGGGCTGGTCCTTTGGTGTACCCGCTGACTACCACGCATCGACTACATTGACAGTGCAACCCCAGAAGACCCCCGCCGGTGGATCAGGGGTTAGTACTCCCCATCGGCTCAATGACAAAGATGCGCACGATATCTACCGGGTTCTGCGGGCCGAGAGCGCGGCTGATCTGCGGCAGTCGTTTGTCACTCTATTGTCTGATGACCTGAGTCGCGTGGTCAGCGAGGAAGCTCTCACCCATCTCGCTCGACTGTTTGCCGACGGGGATTCGGCTACAGGATCGTTTATGGCCGGACGGGCTGAATCAGGAGTCGGTTCGCCGGCTGAGGTTTCTGCGGCGTCGACGGTGCTTGCTGCAGATCTTATTGCAGAGCTCGGGTGGCGCGACTGAGTCGTCACGCTTTCGGTGAGACGCGGAGAATGTTCGGGTAATATCAATATTCCGTAGGCGACGGAATACGGGTATTTCCCGAACACCGATTCTCGAGGATCGCTTCGCCTGGGCTCAACGTGAGAGCGAGAGCTCCCGGTAACGGTTGAGCGCGGCGGCGATCTCCTGTGTGCGGGGCCGTGTCAGGTGGCCGGGGTGGTCGCGGTGGCCGGTGAGTCCGTCGATGCCCTGGTCATCGAGCATGGCGTCGATCTCGGCCAAGGCGGCGGTCAGCGCGGTGCGTCCGTCGAAGATCTCCGCGAGATACTCGAGCGCCTCGGCGACACCTGAGGCCTGCTGCGTATCGACGAGCTGAGCGACGGCGATGAGGTCGATGAAGCTCTTGCCGAACTGGATCCGGTCGGACCCTTTCGCCCGTGCCGATTTCGTCTTCGACGCAGGTCGCAGGGCCTTGGCCGTCGGGATGCGCGGAGGAGCGGAGAAATCTGGGGCGTGAGTCTCGGCTGCATCGACGCCGGCCGTGTCGATTCCGGTCGCGTTGATGCTGGTTGTGGGCTCCACATTTTCTTCGGCGGTGTGCGGACTTTCTGCGCGGGAGAGTTCCTCGGCGGTGATGCCGACTAGTTCGTGCGCCTGCTCGGTGGCGACGCGGGGGAAATAGGCGTCGAGGGCGATGACGTGATCAGCGACCTCGAAGAATGCGCTCGATCCGCCGGCGACGAGCACAGTGGAGACTCCCTGCCTGGTGAGCAGTGGGCGGACGCGGTCGACGAACGGAGTGATCGGTTCCCGTTCGGCGGGAATGAGGGCACGCATGCGCTCATCGCGGATCATGAAGTTCGTTGCCGAGGTGTCCTCGTCGATGAGCAGCGTACGCGCTCCGGCTTCGATCGCTTCGACGAGGTTGGCCGCCTGTGACGTCGATCCGCTCGCATTCGTCGTGGAGAAGGATCTCGTGTCAGTGCCCGAGGGTAGGTTGTTGATGAACGCTGAGATGTCGTCGCCGGTCACGGCGCGACCGTCCTCGGCACGGATGGAGGTGGCAGTCGGGTCGCTGATGACCCATTCGCGCCCGTCACCGGCGATATGCGGGTAGACGCCGCGTTCGAGCGCGCGCAGAATCGTCGACTTTCCGTGGTATCCGCCGCCGACGATGACGGTGACACCGCGGGGGATGCCCATGCCGGTCAGCCGGCGTCCGCTCGAGAGCTCCACCGTGTGCTCAAGCTCGGGAGGGGAGGTGAAGGTGATCGCGGTCCGCGAATCCATCGGGAGGTCCGAGTCCCCGGATGAGCGCGGCAGGATCGCACCGTTTCCGACGAAACCGATGAGCCCGGTCTCGCCGAGGTGGCGACGCAGCTCCAGCTGATCCCTGTGCAGCTGCACGTGGTCGGCAAGCCTGCGGGCTGTTGGGGTGTGAGCGTCCGCATCGGACCACTGTTCGAAGAGGAAGAGTCTTTCGGCGAACTCGGGCAGATCGCGGGTGAGGATGTCGGCAGCCTGATGGCCGAGGACGCGACGACCGCGGGCCGGAAGATTGACGAGCAGCCGTGCTTCGAAGCCCTTGTCGTCGATGAGGATGTTCGTGCGCTCGAGGATCTCCTGGCCAGGGCGGCCGAGGATGATGGTGCGCTGTTTGAGTCGCTCGAGCACCGCATTCCCTGCCCGCAGCAGATAGTCCGATGCCGCGATCCGGTCGGCGCGATCGGTGGTGAGCTCCGGCGGGAACTGCGCATCGGTCCGGTCCACCCGAACCCGCACCTTCGACGGAGACGCGAATGGATCGGCTTGGATCCGATCGATGAACACAGTGACGGGTCCGAAGACGTAGCGGCCGCGGATCTGCTTGAGATTGCCGTAGCTGCGACCGTCGAGACCGTGCAGAGTGGAGGCGAGATTCGACTGATGTGAACTCATTGGCCCCATGCTACTGGGTACCTCGGACTCAGGTGTCGGAGTCGATGCCGTAGAACTTCGCAGCATTGGACCAGAACGCGGCGTCCGCCTCGGCGGGGGAGAGGGCGTCACGGATCTTCGTGAAGTCGGTGTCGGCGAAGGGCCGACGGGCCCGAGTCGATGGCAGGTCCGTGCCCACCATGAGCGCACTCGGGTCGGTGTCGACGATGCGACGGACCACCTCGGCGGGGTCGAGCTCCACTCGCCCGAACCCGGTGGCCTTGACCTTCACGCCGCGCTCGACGAGTCGCAGCAGAGTCGACAGGCCGTCTTCGTGCATGCCGAGGTGGTCGATGCTCACCGCCGGCAGGGAGGCGATGCGATCGGCGAGGTCGGCATCGATGGTGCGGGCGTCGATGTAGAGCTCGGCGTGCCATCCGACAAGGTCGTGGACTCGCCGGGCGAAAGCGTCGAGAGCCTCGAGGGTGGCAGAGCCGCCGCGGGCGATATTGAACCGCAGTGCTTTGACACCGGCCTCGTCGAGGCGTTGGATCTGGTCATCGGTGGTCCCATCCGGCAGCTGGGTGACGCCGACATAGTTCGGGCCGAGCTCGCGCAGAGCCGCAATGAGATACCCCTGGTCGAAGCCCTGGAACGACCCGGACACGACGGCACCGCCTGCGATAGCGACTCCGACGTCCGGCAGGCTCTGCAGGCGTGCCCGATAGTCCGCAACAGTGAACGGGTCGGGCAGATAACCGTTGTTCTCGATCAGCGGATGATCCGGATCGATGATGTGCAGATGCGCGTCGAAGGCTTTCTGAGGCTCGGTCATGGAATCAACCTACCCGAGCTCGTACGGTGCAGCCGCGCACGTGAGGTGCATCGGCGCACGTGAGGTGCCGCGGGCAGAGCCGTAAAGTCCCACTCTCCGGCACTGCGGATAACGATCCCATCAAGCGTGTCGAGTCCAGAGGCTGTCGAGAGGGTCGTGTCATTGCCTCGGTATATTGTGAGGGAGTTCTCATCGATGTGAACGGGCAACGCTGATCGACGGTGATCGCGTCTGCTCTTTCGAACAGTTGAAAGGACGAGGATGTCCGGACGCACTGCCGAGGCCGCTCCGACGGGCCCGGTGCCGCAGACCGACGTCGACGATCTCATCGCCCAATACGATGAGGAGCTGCCACAGCGCACATTGACGCGCAGGCTCGACCTCGGGGTCGGCATCGTCTGCTTCGTCGTGTCGCTGTTCGTGCTCAATCAGGTGTTCTTCCCGCTGCGGCAGGGCAACCAGTTCTACCTCATGTGGTTCCTCGCCTTCGTGCTGCCGTTGGTCTTCATCTGCTACCGCCCAGGATTCGGGCGCAAGGCCGAGGCGGCCGACCGGGCCGCAGAAGCGGCGGCGGGGGCCGCCTCGGCGAAATCGCGGACGAAGCGAGCGAAGAACGACAACCCCTCGATCCTCGATTGGGTCCTCGTCGTCATCACATTCCTCACCTGCGCCTATCCGGTGCTGCCGTTCTTCTCCGGCGGATTCAACGAGTTCCTCAACCGGCAGGGATCGCTGACGACCCTCGACGTCATCATGGGCGGAGTCCTGCTGCTGCTCATCCTCGAAGCCACCCGCCGAACCACGGGCCTCATCCTGCCGATCTTCTGCATCGTCTTCTTCCTCTACAGCTACTACGGCTCCTACATACCGGTGAACTGGCCGGGCTCGCACGCCGGACAGAACTTCGACCAGATCGTCAACGCCCTGTACAACGACGCCTCGGGCTTCTACGGCATCCCGCTCGACGTGGCCGCGACCTACATCGTGCTGTTCACCATCTACGGGGCCGTGCTCGACAAGACGGGAGCGGCGAGCTTCTTCATCGACCTCAGCTTCTCCCTGTTCAAGAAGTCGAAAGCGGCACCCGGGCGCACGGTGGCACTGTCCGGGTTCCTCCTCGGCACGGTCTCCGGTTCGGGCACGGCCACGGCGGTCTCGCTCGGTGCGGTCACCTGGCCGGTGCTCAAGAAGGCCGGCTATCCGAAGGAGAACGCCGGCGGTATGCTCGCCGCTTCCGGCATCGGCGCGATCCTGTCCCCGCCGACGCTCGGCGCTGCGGCGTTCATCATCGCCGAGCTGCTCAACGTCTCCTACGGGCTCGTCCTCCTCTGGGCGGTCGTGCCCACCCTGCTCTACTACCTGGGCATCTTCCTCGCCATCGAAATCGACTCCCGCAAGATCGAAGTCGACTACGCCCCGCCCCCGGGCCTGCGCTCATGGCCGATCTTCAAGAAGGGCTTCTACCACTTCATCTCCCTGGGCATCATCGTCGTCTTCCTCGCCCTCGGCATGGCTCCCTTCAAAGCCGTCGTCTACGCGACGCTCGTCGGCATCGGCTTCGGGATCATCGAGATCATCCTCGCCCGCCGCAGCGAACCCGCCACCATCCTCAGCGCCGTCTGGGACGTCTTCTACGGAGCCCTGTCGACAGGCATCCGCTCCGTTCTGCCGGTGACCAGCGTGTGCGCGGCCGCAGGCATCATCGTCTCGACGATCACGAAGACCGGACTCGGCCAGGTCATCTCCGACATCCTCATCAAGGGAGCGCAGGCGTTCTCGGACGATCCGACGGTCATCCTCATCCTCACCTGCATCTTCGCCGCTGTCGCCGTGACGGTGCTCGGTCTGGCGGTGCCGGTGACCGCCTCGTTCATCATCAGCTGGGTCATCGTCGGACCCGCCCTCATCACCCTCGGAGTCCCCGAGGCGGCGGCAGCGATGTTCATCTTCTACTACGCGGTCCTCTCCGAGGTCTCCCCGCCGACAGCGCTGGCAGCTGTCGCCTCCTCGGCCATCACAGGAGGCCGCGTCATCGCGACGATGTGGCAGGCGTGTAAGTATGCGATCCCTGCGTTCCTCGTGCCCTTGGCCTTCACCTTCACCCCCGAGGGGGCTGCCTTGGTGGCGCAGGGAGGATTCGTCGGCGCAGTCTGGACCTTCTTCGTCTCCGCCTTCGCCGTTGCCGCCCTGGCCGCCGGCGCCGGCGGTTGGATCATCCGCCGTGCCGGATGGCCCGAGCGGGTCCTGTGCTTCCTCGCCGCCGGTGCGCTCCTCTACCTCCAACCGCTGTCGATGACGGTCGGCTTCGCGGCCCTCGCCCTCGCCGTCGTCATCCACCTGCTCCTCCGACGAAAGCCGGCGACCGCCTCGGCGAGGGGGACCGAGGACGGAACGGCCGCCTCGGCGAACGGCGGACCAGGAACGAGCGCAACCGGCGCGGCCGGGTCCGGCGACGGACCTTCCACGGAACCACCCTCGACCGGAACACCGGCCGGGACCAACTGAGAAAGGCACGAAGTCCATGAAGCGAACAACGACGTTCACGATCGCTGCGGCGGCCCTGGCCGCGGTGCTGACGATGAGTTCATGTGGTGGCAAACGCGAAGCCGAACCCGCCGCCGAAGGCGGAGACGGCTGCACTGCCGCCTCCGGGCAGATCACCATCGCCACCGGAAACTCGACAGGTGTCTACTACGTGCTCGGCGGCGGTCTGGCGCAGGTGATCTCCGACAATTCCGATCTCAAGGCGACCGCCTCGGAGACCGGCGCCTCCGTGCAGAACCTCCAACAGCTGTCCAGCGGCGACTTCGACATCGCGTTCTCCTTGGCCGATACCGCAGCCGATGCGGTTTCTGGCAACGCTGACTTCAAGGAGGCCGAGGACATCTCGGCGCTCTCACGCATCTACGACAACTACACCCACGTCGTCGTGCGCAAGGACGCGAAGATCGATTCGGTTGAGGACTTCAAGGGCAAGACGATCTCGACCGGGTCGCCGAAGTCCGGCACCGAGGTCATCGCCAACCGCCTCATCGAATCCGCCGGCCTCAAGGACGGCGATGTGACCAAACAGCGCCTCGACCTGTCGAAGACCGTCGACGGGATGAAGGACGGATCCATCGACGGCATGGTGTGGTCCGGCGGTCTGCCCACTGCGGGTGTCACCGACCTGTTCACCTCGAACGGCAAGGACGTCGAGATCCTCGACATCTCCGACCTCGAAGGCAAGATGAAGGAGATCAACCCCGTCTACGAGGTGGCCGAGATTCCCGGCGACACCTACAAAGGCGTCGACGCGATCAAGACGATCGTCACCCCGAACGTGCTCATGGTCCGCAACGACATGGACGAAGGCACTGCCTGCGCTCTGACGAAGCTCGTCTTCGACAAGAAGGACGACCTGGTCAAGGTGCATGCGGCGGCGAAGGAGATCAACCTCGACACCGCCGAACCGCCGAAGCCGATCACACTGCATCCGGGTTCGCAGAAAGCGCTCGACGAACTGAATAAGTAGAACACCCGCGGCGGGCGTCTGAGGCGCTGACGGCATTGGTGCCGGCGCGCTCAGCCGCCCGTTGTCGGGTTGTCGGCTGGCTCAGCCGTCTTGGGGGTCGTGGGGTCAGGCGGCTCAGCCGTCGTGGGGGCCGACAGTTGGCTCGGGGAGGTACACCGTCCCGCCGGAGGCGAGGAACTCGCGGCTCTTCTCCTGCATGCCTGCCAGCGCGGCCTGCGCCTCGGCGCTTCCGTAGGTGTCGCGGATGTCTTGGGAGATGCGCATCGAGCAGAACTTCGGCCCGCACATCGAACAGAAGTGCGCGGTCTTCGCCGGTTCCGCCGGCAGCGTCTCGTCATGGAACGCCTCGGCGGTCTCCGGGTCAAGACCGAGAGCGAACTGGTCCCGCCACCGGAACTCGAACCGTGCCTTCGACAGCGCATCATCGCGGGCCGTCGCCCCGGGGTGGCCCTTCGCGACGTCGGCGGCGTGGGCGGCGATCTTGTACGTGATCACTCCGGTCTTGACGTCGTCGCGGTCGGGCAGACCGAGGTGCTCCTTTGGGGTGACATAGCAGAGCATCGCCGTGCCGTAGCGGGCGATCTCGGTCGCTCCGATCGCCGAGGTGATGTGGTCGTAGCCGGGTGCGATGTCCGTGACCAGCGGACCCAAGGTGTAGAAGGGTGCGCCGTGGCACAGCTCCTGCTGACGTTCGACGTTCTCCCGCACGAGGTGGAGCGGAATGTGCCCGGGCCCTTCGACCATCACCTGGACGTCGTGGGCCCAGGCGCGTTCGGTGAGTTCGGCGAGAGTGTCGAGTTCCGCGAACTGGGCGGCATCGTTGGCATCGGCGATGGAGCCCGGTCGCAGTCCGTCGCCGAGTGAGAACGCGACGTCGTAGCGGGCGAAGATCTCGCAGAGCTCATCGAAGTGGGTGTAGAGGAAGTTCTCCTCGTGATGGGCCAGACACCAGCCGGCCATGATCGACCCGCCGCGGGAGACCATCCCGGTGACCCGGTTGGCGGTGAGGGGGACGTAGCGCAGCAGCACACCGGCGTGGACGGTCATGTAGTCCACACCCTGTTCGCACTGCTCGATGACGGTGTCGCGGTAGATCTCCCAGGTCAGCGCGTTCGCGTCACCGTCGACCTTCTCCAGCGCCTGGTAGATCGGGACGGTGCCGATGGGGATCGGCGAATTGCGGATGATCCACTCCCGGGTGGTGTGGATGTCATTGCCGGTCGACAGGTCCATGAGGGTGTCGGCGCCCCACTTCGCGGCCCATCGCAGCTTGTCGACCTCCTCGGCGATGGAGCTGGTGACCGCGGAATTTCCGATGTTCGCGTTGATCTTCACGAGGAAGGCCTTGCCGATGATCATCGGCTCGGATTCGGGGTGGTTGATGTTGTTCGGGATGATGGCGCGCCCGGCGGCGAGTTCTGCGCGGACGAGTTCGACATCGCACTGTTCGCGCAGGGCGACGAACCGCATCTCGGGGGTGATGATGCCCTGCCGGGCGTAGTGCATCTGGGTCACCGTGCGGCCGGTCTTGGCTCGTCGCGGAACCGGTTTGCGCCCCTTCCACTGCTGCGAGGGCGCACCTCTGCGCACTGCCGCACGTCCGTCGTCGGCGATGCGGTGGCCGCGGGCTGCATACGTTTCGGTGTCGAGGCGGGAGTCGATCCAGGGGAACCGCAGCGCTGGGAGGCCTTCCTCGGGGACGCTGCCGGGGCCGACGGTGCGGTAGACGTGGACGGGGTCGTTCGCTCGGCCGTCGGTGTCGTCGAGTTCGATGCGGGTGACCGGCACGCGGACCTGGTGCTCCGCGTCCTCGACCCAGTCCGGCGAATGCGTCGGGTACTGCTCAAGTGTGAACCAGTCCTCGGGTTTCCGCACCGACTGATCCTCGGATCCCCGCACCGAGGCGGCCGCTTCGTTCGCGTCGGGGGTCGGGCCGAGGTCACGCTCGGTGGGCACAGTCGTGGCAGGGACAGGTGTTTCAGGGGTGAATGCAGTCATCTGCAGTCCTCACTTCCTACGCCGGTATCAACCGGATCAGGTTCTACGGTCTCGGACGATTCAGTCCGATCTCAGCCCTTGAAGAGGGCTCCCGTGGGGTCATGCAATTCGTATCACGAGGTCAGCGCGTGGGACAACCTCGCCGAGGTGGGGCGCGGGTCAGTCGCCCTGGAGGAACGTCTTCGCGACCGCGCCGAGGGCGACGACGTCGGAGATCGCGACCATCTCCCGGGCCGAGTGCATCGAATACAGTGCCGGTCCGACGTCGACGGTGGTCATGCCCAGGCGGGTGGCGGTCAGCGGACCGATCGTCGACCCGCAGGGCATCGCATTGTTCGACACGAAGTCCTGATACTCGACCCCGGCGGCCGCACATGCTCGCGCCCACACTGCTGTGCCCACGGCATCCGTGGCGTAGCGCTGCTGAGCATTGAGTTTGAGCAGCGGACCGCCGCCGAGGTGTGGACGCACATGCGGGTCGTGACGCTCCGGATAGTTCGGGTGCGCGGCGTGCCCGGCATCGGAGGACACGCACACCGAGGCGGCCAAGGAGGCCAGATAGTCGCTGCGCGTCGAGTTCGGCAGCAGGGAGGCGATGATGCGTTCGGTGACATCGGCGAGGAACGGCCCGCACGCTCCGGACCGTGAGTTCGATCCGATCTCCTCATGATCGAAGGCCGCGAACAGCGGGATCCCCTCGAGACCGTCGGCGTCGAGATTCGCCAAGGCGGTGACTCCGGCGTGGACGGACAGGAGGTTGTCCAGCCTCGGCGAGGCGAAGAACTCCTCGGAGGCACCGAACCGTGACGGTGCCTGCGTAGGAACGGTGTAGACGTCGTGGCCGGCCACCTGTTCGGGATCCACCTCGGCGGAGGCGGCGAGCAGTTCGACGATGTCTGCCTCGGCGAGTTCGGCCAGGCCGATGACCGGAGCCGTGTGACGCTGCTTGTCCAAGGTCAGACCCTCATTGACCTGCCGGTCGAGATGAATCGCCAGCTGCGGGATACGGGCGATCGGCCCGGTCTGTGCGAGCACGGTCCGGCCGTCGGCGAGACTGAGCCGACCGGCGAAGGCGAGCTCCCGGTCCAGCCACGAATTCAGCAGCGGACCACCGTAGATCTCCACACCGACCTGACGCGTCCCCTCCGCGGTGTACTCAGGGCCGGGTTTGAGTTTGAAAGCCGGGGAATCGGTGTGGGAACCGAACACGCGGAACCCGGGAGCCGCCTCGGCGGTGGTGGGATTGATCCACGCGATGATCGCACCGTCACGGATGACGAAATTGCCCGTCCCGGGAGTCAGCGCCCACGCGCTCGCCTCATCGAGGCGGGAGAAACCGGCCTTCTCCAGACGCTGGGCGGCGGTGGCCACGGCGTGGTATGAGCTGGGGGAGGCGCTGACGAAGTCGCCGAGGTCGTCCGCGGTCTGCGCGGCAGGAACCGGTCTCGGGAGTGATTCATTCATTTCCCCAGCCTATCCTTTGCGGTAGTTTGGATGACAAGGGAAGAGGTCTCAGACATCGGGTTGCACCGAGCCTGGGGCGACAGCGGCGGCAGGGACCCTGCAACCGCAGCATCGACGGCAAGGAGTGTTCGACGTGAATCAGTTCGTGACGGAGTGGAACACCTGGCGCGATTCACGAAATTCGGCACTGGCGAAACCGTTCGGATGGCTCAGCGTCGTCGGACTCCACTGGCTCGACGTCGAATCCACGTGGTCCGACGCCCCGGGAACCTTCACTGTCGAGGACGGGTGGGTCACCGTCTCCCTCGACTCCGGAATCAACGCAGGCCCCGCAGCAGAGACCTTCGACCTGCTCAGCGGCGGATCGGCCGCGGCAGGCGGGAACGGGGCCGGGAACGGGAACGGTGCCGGGAATGGATCCGGTGCCGGATTCGGTGCCGGATTCGGTGCCGGTACGGGCAATGCCGAGGCGACGCGCGCGACCAGCCCATCGGTGCCCAGCGACACCTCGACTCTGCCGGCAGTGACGAGCCAGGCCGCGAACGATGGCGGCGACGGCGATGTGTCGACCGATGCTCACCATGGACCGGCACCACGCCCGCAGGTGAGAGTCGAGGACCACGGCTTCAGCGCGAAACTGCCCGCCGGGGGATCGCTGAACTGGTTCACCGTGGGCAACGTCCTCTACGAGCTCATCGACCGGGGCGGCCGCCTCGGTGTGCGTGTGCGCAATTCGAAGTCGCCGCTGCTCGGCAAGTTCTTCGAGGTTCCGGTCTTCGACCCGGATCCGGACTTCGTCTTCCTCGCCCACTTCACCCGATTCGACCCGTTCCCGACCTATACGATCGAGACCGCGCAGGAGGACCTGCAGCTGCAGACCCAGGCCGCCGGGACCGTCACCTTCGAAACGCAGCACGGCGAGGTCAGCCTGCTGGCCACCGGGTGCCCGGTCACGGGACTGCAGCTGGACTTCCACGACGGGACGAACGGATCGACCACCGCGGCATGGCGGACGATCGACCTCGGGGTGCCGAACCAGGACGGTTCGCTCGTCATCGACTTCAACCGTGCGGTCAACTACCCCTTCGCGTTCACCTCGTTCGCCACCTGCCCTGCACCCATCGAGGGAAACGTCGTGCCCTTCGACGTCACCGCAGGTGAGCGACGTCCCCCGTTCTTCTACTCGGAAGCCGGCATCAACGTGCCGTTCCTGTTCTACGTGTGGTGGGACGACGAGAGCGCCGAGGTGACTCGTCCCTGGTACTCCCGATTCGGTCTCGACATCACGATCCTCAACCCGAATCACGATGACGCGCGGGTCTCTCTCGTCGGATTCGACGGGGTCGCGATGTCCGGCGGAGACCTCAGCCCCCTCGGTCGCAAGGCCCGGTCGCGGCTCATCGACGTCGCCACCGAGGCGCTGACCTCACGCATCCCGGTCATCGGAATCGGCGCCTACTCGGCGTTCGTCATCCAGGCGCAGCGGGAGCTGCGTTCGCAGCAGGGCTATGCCGACGGCATCGACGTCGAGTACGCGGCGCCCGAGGACCGACTGCTCATCGTGATGAACAACGAACTCGAACCGCAGAAGGCCGGTTTCGACATCGTCCACACCGACGCCAGCGGGCTGCTGTATGTGGAGATGCCCTTCGACATTCCGCTCGAATCCGAGCGCACCGAAGTCGAGGACTTCCAGGCGTCACTGGAGGCCGACAAGCCGATCAGCAGCTGGCAGGAGTTCGACTACCGGATGGTCTCCCTCATCCGCCGCCACCGCTGAGTCCCAGCGGCTCCCGCACCCCCAGAACTACCTGACGGGCCCCCAACACCCTGGCGCCAGGGTGCTGGGGGCCCGTCAGGTAGCAATCACCAGATGGTGACTCGTGATTCCGGGGCGAGGTACATGCCGTCGGTCTCGTCCACGCCATAGGTGTCGTGGAAGGCGGTCATGTTCTTCACGACCTGGTTGCAGCGGAACTCCTCCGGCGAATGCGGGTCGATCGACAGGCGACGCACACGCTCCTCGGTGCGCATCTTCGACCGCCACGCCTTCGCCCACGCCTCGAAGAACGACTTCGCCTGCTCCGGGCTCGGGGCCACTGGCACTCCGGGAGTGCCCGCCCGCTCACCGAGTTCGAGTTCGAGCGCCTTCCACCCGATCGACAGGCCGCCGAGGTCACCGATGTTCTCACCGACCGTCAGCGCCCCGTTGACATGCTGCGATGCCTCGAGACCGGCCGGGACCAGCTCCTCGTACTGGGCGATGAGCGCGTTCGTGCGCTCCTCGAAGCGCTCACGATCGGCCGACGTCCACCAGTCGACGAGGTTGCCGTCGCCGTCATAACGTGAACCCTGATCGTCGAAGCCGTGCCCGATCTCGTGGCCGATGACCGCACCGATCGCTCCGAAGTTCGCAGCCACATCTCCCTCGGCGTCGAAGAACGGGGGCTGGAGGATCGCGGCTGGGAAGACGATCTCGTTCATCACCGGGTGGTAGTACGCGTTGACCGTCTGCGGGGTCATCAGCCATTCGGTGCGGTCGATGGGCCCGCCGATGCGACCCACCTGCCGCACATGCTCGGCCTGCGCACAGCGCCGCACGTTCCCGACGAGGTCGGCGGCATCGATCGCCGCCGGGTACTCACGCCAGACCTCGGGATAGCCGACCTTCGGGGTGAACTTCGAGAGCTTGACCAGGGCGCGATCCTTCGTCTCCTCGCTCATCCAGTCGAGTTCGCGGATCGACTTGTCGTAGGCCCTGATGAGCATGCCCACGAGGTGGTCGATGGCGTCCTTGGCCGCGGGCGGGAATTCGGCGGCGACGTAGAGTTTGCCGACCGCCTCGCCGAGGAGGGACTCGACGAGCCCGACCCCGCGCTTCCAGCGTTCCCGCAGGGCAGGGGTGCCCGAAAGGGTGCGGGAGTTGAAGTCGAAGTTCTCCTCGACGAACTCGTCCGAGAGCAGTGAAGCGGTGTCGGAGACGACGACGAAGCGCAGCCACGTCTTGATGGTCTCGATGTCGGTCTCCGCCCACACCTTCGCCATACCCGTGACGAACGAGGGCTGGGAGACCACGAGGTACTTCAGGTCGGTCGCATCGGCGGTGAGGATGCCCAGGTAGGAGTCGAAGTCGAATTCGGGGCCGAGGTCGCGCAGCTCGGAGATCGAATGCTTGTTGTACGTCTTCTCCGCGTCGCGGCAGGCGACCCGGTCCCAGTGGTGGCGGGCGAGTTCGGTTTCGAACGCCATCACCTTCGCGGCCACCTCGGCGTCGGAGATCCCGGACTTCTCACCGAGTCCGGCCAGGGCCGCGATCTTCTGCACGTGGGCGAGGAACTTCGCGCGCACCTCGGCGTGGTCGTCGTTGAAGTAGTAGTCCTCATCGGGCAGGGAGATGCCGGCCTGGACGAGGTAGAGGGCGTAGACGTCGGAGTCCTTCGCATCGGCGGTGACGTACCCGCCGAGCACCCCGCCGATGCCTTCGGTCTCGAGTCGGGCGAGCAGGGCGGCGAGTTCGGACTTGTCCTCGGCGGCGTCGATGGCGGCGAACGTCGAGTTCAGCGGGGCGACGCCGAGTTCGTTGACGCGGTCGACGTCCATGAACGAGGTGAACAGGTCGGCGACCTTCTGCCCTTCGGATCCGGGCTCCTGCGGAGAGTCGGTCACGGAGGTGATGATGTCGCGGACCTTGGTCTCGGCGGTGTCGAAGAGCTCTCGCATGGCTCCGTCACCGGCCCGGTCGTCGGGGATGGTGAACGAGTCGATCCACTCGCCGTTGATGTGCTGATAGAGGTCGTCCTGAGGCCTGATCGAGGTCTGTGAGGTTTCAGAAGTCATGGCCCAACAGTATCGTGATCAGTGCCAGGGGCGACCGTCGTCGCGCACCTGCCTGTCGTGCAATGAGGAGGAACGCATGAGGATGGCATCCGTCGTTTTCGTCTGCACCGGAAACATCTGCCGGTCCGTCACCGCCGAACGTGTGCTCGAGCAGCACCTGGCCCGCAACGGCGCCGAGGCGGTCGTCGACTCCGCAGGGATCAGCGACGAGGAGGCCGGCAACCCCATCGACCCACGTCAGGCGCGTGTGCTCGCCGCCGCCGGCTACCGCACCGATGATCATGTCGCCCGGCAGATCACGCCCGAATGGCTCGCCGACCGTGACTTGGCGGTGGCGATGACCGCCCGCCACTATCGTGCGCTCGAGCGGATGATCGCCGATCTTCCCGCCGAGGCGGCTCCGGAGCTGCGAATGCTGCGCGAATTCGATCCCCGGGTGACCGCTGCCCCCGCCGGTGCGGGCAGCAGCGCGGGAGGGGACGCGACCGCGGGCGGCGCCGGTGAAGGGCCGGCCGCCTCGGCGAGCTTCGACGGAGCGCCCGCACCTGACGTCGAGGACCCCTGGTACGGGGAGTTGAAGGATTTCGAAGAAACTCTTGAGACAATCGAGGTGTCCGTGCCCGGAATCACCGACCGCCTGCGTGCGCTGTCACCGCGTTCTCAGTGATACTGGAACACAAGACTTGCCGACTCGACCGATATCGCAGGTACGCCTCGAAGGAGAAACTCTCATGACTCGACTCATGACACGACAGAACTGGTCCGCTCTCAGGCTGGGCTTCGCCGCCCTGCTGGTGGCCGCGATGAGCGTGTTCGCATTCGCTCCCGCCGCCAGTGCGCATGACCAGCTGGTGTCGTCGAATCCCGAGGACGGTGCCGAACTCGACCAGCAGCCCAAATGGCTGGAGATGAACTTCTCCGCCGAAATCCAAGAGGTCGGCTCCGAGGTCACAGTCGTCGTCGACGGCAAGGACGTCTCTGCCGGTGAGCTCACCGTTGAGGGTAAGAAGCTCAGCGTGGCCCTGCCCGATGACCTCAAGCCCGGTGACTACAAGGTCACCTGGCGTGTGGTGTCTCAGGACGGTCACCCGATCTCCGGCGACTACTCGTTTGCGATCAAGGACTCCGAGGGCGCCGGCGGAGATGTCAAGGAATCGTCCGAGGAGTCGACGAAGGCCGGACTCGGCGGCGGAGTCGTCGACGAACCGGGCAAGGACACCGAAGACCGCGGCGAGATCGGTGAGTCCACCGGCAGCGATTCCGGAATGTCGACGCCGATGATCGTGCTGCTGTCCGTGGGCGGACTGGCCATCATCGTCATCGTCGTCCTCCTCATGCGCCGCAAGTCCAAGGGCCTGCCCGGCACCAAGGACAACTGAGCGGGTTCTCAAGCACCCGGCTCAGCGCCTTCTTCACGAGGCCCCGAACGCGATGCGCGTTCGGGGCTTCGTCGTGTCCGGCGGGTGTCGGGCGCTTGCTCAAGGGCGAGCCTCGTGATCGGTACGAGCACTGGGTCAGGAGAGCACTGGGTCAGGAGAGCACTAGGCCGGGTGCACCAGGTCAGAGGCGCACCTGGTCAGGGGGTGAAGCGCAGCAGTCGGTCATCGTCAGGGCCGGGTTCTCCACGGCCGTCGGTGTTGTTCGTCAGCACCAGCAGCGAGCTGTCGGGCGCCTGGACCACATCGCGCAGACGACCGTGCTCACCGGCCCAGAGCTCAGTGGATTCCGATAAGTCATCGAGCGGCACCTGGTGCAGGCGCTGCCCGCGAAGGCCGGCGATGACGATGCTGTCCTCGGTGACGGCCAGTCCACTGGGGCTCGCCTCGTCGGGTGACCATTGCTGCACCGGATCGATGAATTCGCCATCGCCGGAACCGGAACCCGCACCGTCCCCGGAACCGCCACCGCCGGAACCGCCATCCTCGGCGATGCCTTCGACCTCGGGCCACCCGTAATTGCCGGCGGCCTCGATGACATTGAGCTCATCCCACGTGTCCTGCCCGAATTCCGAGGCATACATCGTGCCCTCGTCATCCCACCCGATGCCCTGCGGATTCCGGTGACCCATGCTGAAGACGAGCGAATCGCCGAACGGATTGTCCTCGGGCACCTCACCGTCGGGCGTCATGCGCAGAATCTTGCCCGACAGCTCCTTCTCATCCTGTGCACTGTCCCGATCGCCCGTGTCGCCGAGAGTGGCATAGAGCATCCCGTCGGGCCCGAACGCCAGCCGCCCGCCGTTGTGGAAATTCGCGGTCGGCAATCCGTCGAGGACCGTTTCGGCCCCACCCAGCGACAGATCCCCGGGCTCGCCGAGGAGGTCGAACCGTACGATTCGATTCTCCGTTTCAGCCGCGTAGAAGGCATAGAGCTGTTCGTCGTCGACGGCGAGACCGTGGAGACCGGCCTCGCCCGACGCCGACGCCTCGTCGATCCGACCGACCTCACGGACCTCCCCACTTGCGGCGATCTCGAGGATGCGACCCGAGTTGCGTTCGCTGACCAGCGGGGTCTGCCCGTGGAAGGCGATCGACCAGGGGGATTCGAGGCCGGTGGCGACGACCTCGGGGGAATCCGCATCCGGTGCTGCAGCAGCGGAGTCGGTCCCGGAGTCGGTGCCGGAGGAGTCGGCATCCGAGCTCGCCGAGGCGGCCCCTGACGTGTCATCGTCGCGACCCTCGGTGCCGTCGGAGCCCGAATCAGAGGAGCAGTCGGTGAGCACGACAGTGAAGGAAATGACGGCGCCGGTGAGAAGCCGTCCGGGTCGCCGCCTCGGTGAGGTTCTCATGTTCTCTCCTCTGCAGGGGAATCCGATGCATATGGGGGAGCCCGATGCCTTCAGAGTATCCGCCCTCACCCCAGGAATAGAACCGTCTGTCCGGACTGTTATCTCCAGTGACTGCATTCTGCGACCGCGCCGACCGCCCACCGAAGGAGCCTTTCGCCTTGTCCGTTCCGTTGAATATCCTCGACCTCGTCTCCATCCGCGAAGGATCGACCGCGCGAGATGCCATTGCCGAATCGATGACTTCGGCGACGCTTGCCGACGAGTTGGGATACAAGCGCCTGTGGTTCGCCGAGCACCACAACACAATGGGCCTGGCTGCCAGCGCCACGGCCCTGCTCATCTCTCAGGCCGCCTCGGTGACGGAGAAGATCCGGGTCGGATCCGGCGGCGTGATGCTGCCCAACCATGCCCCGCTCATGGTCGCCGAACAGTACGGAACGCTCGCGAACATCCATGGCGACCGCATCGACTTGGGCCTCGGGCGCGCACCCGGCACCGACGGGATGACCGCGCAGGCGCTGGCCCGGTCCTCGGCCGAACCGCAGGATTTCGCGCAGAACATCTATGACATGCAGGGCTGGTTCTCCGAGACCGGGCAGGCGCACACCATGCCGATCAAGTCCGCGGTCTCGGCAGGCATGGACGTGCCCATCTGGGTGCTCGGATCGACGATGAACGGCGCCTCGATCGCCGGGCAGCTGGGACTGCCGTTCTCCCTGGCCTCGCACTTCGCGCCTGACCAGATCGACATCGCCATCAAGACGTACCGCGATTCGTTCACCACCGATGCTCCGACCGCGCAGATCGACGAACCATACGTCATGGCGGGGATCAACGTCATCGTCGCCGACACCGACGCCGAGGCGGCCCGCCAGTTCACCTCGGTGCAGCAGATGTTCAACGACATGCGCACCGGGCGCCGCCGCAATCTGCAGCCCCCGGTCGACCCGGCCGAGATCGCAGCCCGAGGCGGGACCAGCCCGATGCTGTCCATCAGCGCGGTCGGTTCACCGGATACGGCGACTGCGCAGATGGCCGAGTTCGTCCAGCGCACCGGTGCCGACGAGCTCATCACCGTCACCTACGCCTATGATCCCGAGGTGCAGCGTAAGTCGCTCAAGCTGCTCGCCGACGCCTGGTTCTGAGGCCGGAGGCAGCCTGGTCCTGAGGCCGGAGACGACCGCGCTCTGAGACCGCAGACAGCCCGGGGGTGCTGCCGAAACGTGCAGCTTCCTGCCCTCAGGTGTTGATGACCGTCGTCGCGGTCGTCGCGACGAACACTGCGGTCACGGCGGCCGTGACCGCGTAGGTCACGGATTCGACGGCCGCGGACACTGCCGCCGAGCCCCAGTTCGCGCTCGCGATCGCCTCGGCCCGTTTCCTGCTCTCCTTGTTCCACGGCAGCGGAGGCCGGAGCGAACCGAGCACACCTGCGGCCGAGAGCAGGGCGATGATCGCGCCCGTGCGCTCATCCGGATCGGCCCGCCCCTCGAGGACGTCGGTGATGTCCGAACGCAGGGCCTCCTCGGGGCGGGAATCCTTCTGCGGCCACTGCGTGGTCGTGAAGACCCACAGCGATTTCGTCGTCTCCTTCGCAACGATTCCGCGGTCGGCGAGGCGCTCGAGCACCGCCTCGGCGATCTTCGGGAATTCGTTCTCGACGAACCTCGAAACCTTGTGCTCCTTGTCCCCGAGCGCGGTGAGTGCATCGGCGAGCAGCCCGTCGTCGGGAAGTCCCGCCGAGCCGTGGCCGGAGGCGCGCACGTACGTCGTCTTCCTCTCCTCACGGACGTCGACGTACCCGCGGGCGGCGAGCTCGACGAGGAGTGCGCCGGTCAGCGGATACCGGGCGTTTTCAAGAGCGGAACCGACCTTGCCGTCGTCGGGGAGCATGAGCAGCATGACCTCCTCGGCGATGAGGAGGCGGTCGTCCGGGGCGGCTGTCGGGGACATGGTGGCCTTTCGTCGGGCGGCATCCGTCGACATTCACTGTAGTCGGCGGTCAGGCGCAAGGGCGGTCGGTCACCGGATGTTCACTCGGGGACTTGTGAAAGTACGACGACTGGTGCAACCATGACCGTTCACTCGACCACCCGGACGAAGTCGGTGAGGTCGGGTTCGAGCTCGGGAAACGTGCGGAGTGCTGTTGTCATACGGCGGGCTGGTCTGCGATCTGATCGGCAATGCTGCGGGGCTCGCGTCCGAGCAGGCGCTGCAGTGTGGGGTCAGAGTGTGCGAAATGACCTGTACGGGTGGCTTGAAACATCGAGAGGGTGAATCGTGCGAGCGTCTCCGGTGTTCCGCGGGCTGTCTCGGCGGCGACCCATTCCTCGTCCTCGATGACGACGCGCCCGATACGACGACCGACGCGCTCGGATGCTCGCGCGGCGAAGTCGTCGAGCGTAACTGGTGCCGGAAGAGTGAGATCGATGGGGCCGTCTGCCGAGGCATCGCCGATGAGGATCGCGGCAGCCGCCTCACCGGCATCTCGGCGGTCGATCCAAGAGAAAGGTCCATCGTCGGGCTTGGCGATCGTTCCGGTTGACCACCACGGGCCGAGCAGCTGCCCGAGGTCTCCGTAGAAGCCATTGCGCAGGGCCGTCCATGCCACACCCGATTCGGCCAGGTGCTGTTCGGTGGCGGCGTGGATCGCCAGAGGCGGGTAAGGAGAGTCGAATGCGGAACCCTGGGCGCTGGTGTAGAGGATCCGCGAGGCGCCGGCCTCCACCGCCGCGTCGATTGCAGTGCGATGCTGCGTGACGACGTCGTCGGTGACATCACTGGAAGAGACGAGCAGAACCTGGTCGGCTCCCTCGAAGGAGTGACGCAGTGCCTTGCCATCGTCATAGGTTCCATATCTCACGCGGACTCCGCGACCGGCCAGGTGCTGCGCGCGTTCGGGACTCCGGACGCTGACTCCGATGTCTCCGGGCGGGACGTGGCGAAGAAGGTGGTTGACGGTGTGCCCGTTGAGCGCCCCGGTGGCTCCAGTGACGACGATCATGATGGTGCTCCTTTTGAGTAGGGCCTCCGCAGGCCGCATTGTATGCGCTTCGAGATAAGTTGACCATGCTAGTCAATTTCGCGGAGGACTCCATTCTGAAATAAACTGACACATGAGGTCAAGTTCTGGTGGAGGAGTGACCATGAGTGTGTCCGGAACCAATTCGGCATCGACCTTGCGTACCGACGCGCGTCGCAACGTCGAGCGGATCCGCGCCTCCGCGGTCGACCTGTTCCGAGCTGAGGGGCTGACGGTGCCGCTGGAGAGCATCGCGGCAGCGGCGAAGGTGAGCAAAGCGACGATCTTCAACAGATTCGGCGGGAGGGTCGGGCTGATCGACGCCGTCATCGAGGAGGTCGTGGCGATGGAGTTCACGACCGCCATCGAGGAAGCGCGGACGGTTGACGGAATCCGCGAACGAATCCGGTTCTACATCGGCGCCATCCGGGCGCTCCAATACCGATTGCCGGCAGTCAACGACGTCCTGCTGCAGACATTTCCCGACTCGGAGCCGCTGATGGATCTCTGTCGGGTCGGCAGTGAATTTCACAGAGAGCTGGTCGAAGCGGGTCGGGCAGAGAATGTTCTGCCCGCAGAATTCACTCCAGATGATTTTCAGGCGATCACCGTGGACAACGCGCTCGCCCTCAAGTTCGGGAGACGGCCGCTCGCCGCGGACTATGAGCGACGCACTCGGTTCATCCTCGACGGGATCTGCCTCCCGGCGTAGTCACTTCTCACCCCACCAGCCGCACATGCGCCGCCAGGCCGGGTTCGAGCTCGGGCAGTGTGCGCGCGGTGTGGAGGATCGTCGATTCCATCGCCGAGGCGGCCCTGGTCGCCCGCACGTCCGCGCGCGTGGCGAGGCTGACTGTGCGCGGCATCCGAGGGTCGACCAATGGCACCGAGGCCAGCCGGGGGCGGTCGACGAGGACCATGGCCGGGACGATCGCGACGCCGAGTCCGCGCTCGACGAAGCGCAGAGCCGCATCCATCTCCACCCCTTCGACGACGATATTCGGCGTCAACCCCGCTGATTCGAACGCCGCCGAGGTCGCCTCCCTCAGGTCGTAGCCGTGATGGAACATGACCTGGGGAAGGTCGGCCACCTCGGCGAGGGTGATCTGATTGGGCACTGCGCTGTCCGTCTCCGCGCGATTCGCGCTCAGCAGGTCACTGCCGGCGGCGGCGATGACGACGAGGTCCTCGGCGAGGAGGCGGCGCAGACTGAGCCTGGGCATCTGCGGGGCGAGTTCGAAGGTGCGGGTGATGAGCGCGAGGTCGAGTTCGCCGCCGGCCAGAGCCTCGATGAGCTCCCGGGAACCCTTCTCCACCAGTTCGAGTTCGACGCCCGGGTGGGCGGTGTGGAACCGGCTGATCGCCTCGGCCACGAGGCTCACGCACAGGGTCGGGGTCGCACCCAGCCGGACCCGGCCGCGGCGAAGCCCGGCGAGCTCATCCATGTCACGGCGGATCGCCTCGGCGTCGGCGAGCATCCGCTTCGCCGTCGGCAGCAGCGTCTGCCCGGCATCGGTGAGCGCGATGTGGCCGTGCGCGCGGTGGAAGAGTTCGGCCCCGAGTTCCTTCTCCAGGGTCGAGATCTGTCGGGACAGCGACGGCTGGGCCAAGTGGAGCGTCGCGGCGGCCTTCGTGAAATGGCCGGTGGCGGCCACCTCGGCGAAGCTTCTCAGCTGTTCGAGGTTCATGATCGGTCTCCGTGCAGGTCAGACATGGCAATAGTCTATCGCTATCAACTTGACTCAAACAATGCATTGGACGTATGAAGCGGGCGGTTCCATAGTGGAATCTATGACCACCACACAGGGCTCAGCCCGCCGCCAAGAACACTCCATCTCCACCTCGGTGCTCGTCATCGGCACCGGCGGATCCGGCCTGCGGGCCGCGATCGAGGTCGCCGGATCGGGCGCCGATGTCCTCGCCGTCGGCAAACGGCCGAAGGAGGACGCGCACACCTCGCTGGCCGCCGGGGGCATCAACGCGGCCCTGGCCACGGTCGATCCGGGGGACACATGGCAGCAGCACGCAGCCGACACGATCAAGGAATCCTATGACCTCGCCAACCCCCGCACCGTCGAAATCGTCACCCAAGGCGCCGCCGAAGGCATCGCTGACCTGGAGCGATATGGAATGGACTTCGCGAAGGAGGACGACGGTCGGATCTCTCAGCGCTTCTTCGGCGCCCACACCTGGCGTCGCACCGCTTTCGCCGGCGACTACACCGGGCTCGAAATCCAGCGCACCCTCATTCGTCGCGCCGAAGCCCTGAACATCCCGATCCTCGACCGCGTCTACATCACGAAGCTGCTGGTCGCCGACGGGCGCATCTTCGGTGCCTACGGCTTCGACACGATCGACGGCACCGGGTACCGCATCCACGCCGACGCCGTCATCCTCGCCGCCGGTGGGCACAACCGGATCTGGCGACGCACCTCGTCACGCCGCGATGAGAACACCGGCGACTCCTTCCGCCTGGCCGTCGAGGCCGGGGCCCGCCTGCGCGACGCCGAACTCGTCCAGTTCCACCCCTCGGGGATCATCGAACCTGAAAACGCGGCCGGCACCCTCGTCTCCGAGGCAGCCCGCGGTGAGGGCGGGATACTGCGCAACGGGCTGGGGGAGAGGTTCATGGAACGCTACGATCCGCAGCGCATGGAACTGTCCACCCGCGACCGGGTGGCATTGGCCGCCTATACCGAGATCGCCGAGGGCCGCGGCACCGAGAATGGCGGAGTCTGGCTCGATGTCTCACACCTGCCGCGGGAGACGATCATGAACCGACTGCCCCGAGTGTTCCAGACGATGATGGAGACGCAGATGCTCGACATCACGCGCTCGCCGATCGAGATCGCCCCGACTGCGCACTACTCGATGGGCGGAGTGTGGGTCGACCCGGTCGATCACAGCACCGACGTCGAGGGACTGTGGGCCATCGGCGAGGCCTCGTCCGGGCTGCACGGGGCGAACCGGCTGGGCGGGAACTCGCTCATCGAACTCCTCGTCTTCGGCCGCATCGTCGGCCGGGCCGCGATCGCGTACTCCGACGGGTTGGAGGCGCAGGTGCGGTCGCAGGAGGCCGTCGCCGAGGCACGGGCTGAGATCTCTGATCTGCTGGCCTCCGAGGGGACGGAGAACGTCCGTGCCCTGCAGCGCGAGATCCGCAACCTCATGACCGAGCACGCCGGCGTCGTCCGCGACGAGGCCGGACTGCGGGCGGGGTTGGAGAAGCTTGCCGACATCGAGGCGCGGATGGGGTCGGTCGGCATCCACCCGGATATCGCGGGCTTCGCCGACCTCGCCCACGCCTTCGACCTGCGGTCCTCGGCGCTCGCGGCCCGGGCGACGCTCGAATGCGCGCTGGAACGCCGCGAGACCCGCGGCTGCCACAACCGCAGCGACTATCCGGAGATGGACCCCGAGTTGCAGGTCAACCTCGTATGGTCGCCTGCCACCGGAGTTGTCCGCGAATCGATCCCGGAGGTCTCCGAGGAGGTCGCGGCCCTCATGCCCACCGGCGAGATCAGCCAGGAAGGCAAACTCGTCGAATAACTACTAGTTGCTACGTGACGGCGCCCCAGCAACCTCGCGCCGGGTTGCTGGGGCGCCGTCACGATCCTTCTATGCTTGTCAAGCGGCCTCGCACCTCACGCTCGTCGCCTCGAGAAGCCGATACACATTCCGGGCCACATACCGCTTGATGCACCGAATCGTCTCCTTCTTCGACTTCCCTTCCCCGAGCCGTTTAGCCATGTACGCCCGCGTCCTCTCATCGAAGGAAAGCTTAGTGATGGCCACCATGTACAACGCGGAATTCAACTGACGATCTCCACTGCGGTTAAGCCGGAATCTCACCACGTTGCCCGACGATGCCGGGATCGGATTCGTCCCCGCCAACTTCGCGAACGCAGCCTCGGAATGCACCCGCCCGGGATGCGACCATGCCAGGTAGAACACGGCCGCGGTGATCGCACCGATGCCGGGTTGTTCCAGCAGCACAGCCGCCGGGCTGTCTTTGACCAAGGCCAGGATCCGGGTGGCGTAGTCCTTGATATCGGCATCGAGTTCGATCACGCGTTTGGCTAACCGGATCGCTTCCCGGCGCGCTTCTACCCGTGCCACAGGCTCGTTGCGAGCCCGCCACTTCGCGACCGTGCGGATCTTGGCCACAGACAGTTTCCGGCGCGCATCAATCCCGAGGTCATTGGCCCGCAACAGGCCGGTCAGCGCATTGATCGTCCGGGTTTTCTCCTGGGTCATGGACTGGCGGGCCTTGACCAGGATCCGCAGTCCCTGGCGCGGACCATCGGCCTGCCGGGGACAACGCAGTCGCGACTCGTCCATTGATAGGACGGTGTGAGCGACCCTGTAAGCATCGATGCGGTCGTCCTTGCCGGTGGCATGGCGGTCGCGGGCACTCATGCTGGCGGCCTCGGCGACCGTGTAGCCTGTTTCGGCGACGGTCTCGGCCAGGATCGCTCCGTAGGTGCCGATGCCCTCGATGACCCACAGGGTGTCCTGGTCCCCGCCGGTACGGCGACCGACCCAGTCCAAGGCCCTGGCCAGGCCGGCCTTGCTGGTGGGGAATTCGCGGGTATCGACTTGCTCACCGGTGTTGGTGAGCACGGCGTAGACGTGGTTCTTCGCGTGGGTGTCGACGCCGACGACAAACGCGTACAAATGCGAGATGATAGACATGACGGTTCGTGATTCTCCCGTGTCAGAGCGGATGTGGTCCGACCGTCGAACGGTCGGCTCCGGTCCGGGAGATAGTCACGTCGAAACACTACTGTGATGAGTCACGTTCGTTTGAGAACGGACAACCTTCTGATCAAGTTATCGATGTGGGCCGAGCCGGTGCCGACCGCCCACCAATCACCAGACAGATCGTGACGAAGACATCGTCTGAGTCAGTAGTAATTTGAGTCATGATGATTGAGGGGACGGTCAGTTCCTACTCTGCCAGCTAGTCCCAGACCAGCCACTACCCATACTCACAGTAGTTCTGGGAGGGGCTCAGTCGGCGATGCTGAAGTTGCCGCGGAAGACCCGCCCCGGGTCCCGCTCATCCTTGAGCCGACGCAAGCGTGCCAGGGACTCTCCGGGCAATGCGTCGGCGAGGCCCTCGTATGGATTGAGGAACGTCACGGGTTTGCGTCCGCTGGCTGGCAGGACCCGCGCCAGAACGGCCTGCTTCTGCTCGATCGACTCGGCGGCCTCCTCGGTGACGGGAAGGCCGAACATGTAGACGCTGTACGGCTCGTCCAAGGCGCCGTGCGGGTTGTCGGTCGGCTGTGCCAACGCGCCCCCGAGGTGCCTGACCTGCACCGACAGAAGTGGGTCGATGGGCGAACCGAGGAGTGCGTCTAGGGCGCCATCGTCAAGGGAAGTGAGGAGCTCGGCGCGGGAGCTGCCGACGCCGGGGTCGGTCGGTTCGGCCGTGATCGACCCCAGCTCGGCGACGCTCATCGCCGCCCGGGAATCCGACAACGGCGTCGGCAGTGCGTCGAGTGGGCGCATGAGCTCACGCGCTTCCTCCTTGTCGCCGAGGTAGGTCGAGTCGATGGCGACCATCGGCCCCGAGCCCGGGAAATGGAGAAGTTCCAGCCATAGGGTCAGCGCTTCGGGAGCGGCGCGAGTCATCGTCCGGAACACTTCGGCGACCTGCCTGGCGTGGTCACCGGACCACAGCACACGCCCGCCGAAGACGTCCGGGGCAGCCTGCAGTCCGACCTCGAGGCCGGTGACGATGACGAGCTCGCTTCCGCCTCCGCGCAGTGCCCAGAACAGGTCCGGGTCCTCTGTCGCGGAGACGCGGCGGGCGCGGCCGTCGGCGTCGACGACGTCGAACGCGCGGATGCTGTCACCGACCCATCCGAACGATCGGCCGAACCAGCTCAGGCCACCGCCCAGGGCGACTCCGGCGACAGTGACCACCGGGGAACTGCCCGGCAGTCCGGTCAGCCCGTGTTCTGCCGCGCTCTGCAGTTCGCCGGACTTCACGCCTGCTCCGATCGTGGCCGTGCGCTGTGCGGGGTCGATGTCGATCCGGTTGAGGCGGGTCGTGCGCAGCAGGATCGTGTCGTCAGCCCGTCCGGTGGCGCCATGACCGGTCGGTTGGGTGGCGATCGACAGGCCACGTCCGCGCGCCCAGTTCACGAGGGTGACGACGTCGGCGATATCGGCGGCTTCGACGACGGCAAGGACGGATTGGTCGATGGCTCGATTCCACGGGCGGTGGACCTCATCGAACTCCGGCTCGCTGGGAAACCAGGTGCGACCCTGGACAGCGGTGCGAAGCTCGTCAAGAATGGTGGTCGGCAGAACAGTCACAATGACTCCTTGGCTGGTGTTGGTGCGGGTGATCGGACCGACGTGTGCCGGACTCACTCATGAGTCGCAGCTCGGACCGAAAACGTGACAACCCGCCGTCGTCAGGATGCCGATGCCATCGGACACACCGCCGCAGACCCTCGCCGATGTGGCCGATCAGTTCGCCTCATACCGACCCAAAATGTTCGCCATCGCGCACCGCACTCTCGGTTCCCCGTGGGCTGCCGACGATGCCGTGCAGGAGGCCTGGATCCGTTTGCAGCGAGCCGATATCGCGGCCATCGACAACCTCGAGGCGTGGCTGACGACGGTCATTTCGCGGGTCTGCATCGATGCCATTCGTCGTGATGCCGCCCGACGTGAGGACTTGCACTGGGAGGCATCGGACGACGAGGCTGCCCCCGACCACGACCCGGCCGGCGAAGCGGCCGGAGCCGGCAGCGCTCCCGGAAGCGGTGGGGGAGGAGGGGGCGTCCGCACTGATAGTCCGGAGGACAGCGCCCTGCTGCGAGACGATCTCACGGTGGCACTGCACGTCATCCTCGACACTCTCGGTCCATTGGAGCGGCTGGCGTTGGTCCTTCATGACATCTTCGCTCTTTCCTATGACGACATCGCCCCGATCGTCGACCGCAGCCCAGTCGCTGCACGTCAGCTCGCGTCCCGGGCTCGCGCACGATTGCGCAAGGTGGATGCAGCGGAGGTTCGGTACCGGCAGGAAACCGCCATCACGTCCTTCCTCGAGGCGGCCCGCGGAGGAGACTTCGGCGGACTCCTCCAACTGCTCGACCCGGAGATCAAGGTACGCAGCGATCCTGCGGCCGTGAGCCTGGCGGGGGCGGGTGCCGAATTCGGTGCCCCGCTCATCGGCCCTGAGATCATCGGCAGCGACGCGGTGGCCCGGGTGTTCAATGGGCGTGCGAAGGCGACCCGCCTGGTCCACATCGACGGTGTTCCTGCTGCCGCGTATGTCTCCGACGGCGTTGCCCGAGCGCTCTACCTGTTCCGCTTCGCTCATGGTCGGGTCGCATTCGTCGAAGTCATCGCCGACGAAGAGACTCTCAGCCACCTTGCCGTCACCCCCTGACCCGCCTTCACCTCCCCATTTACTACCCGACGGCGCCCCAGCAACCTCGCGCCGGGTTGCTGGGGCGCCGTCACGTAGCAATAGGGGTGTGGTTCAGCGTTCTGCCAGCCGACACCGGAATAATCGTGACAAGCCGCCCACTTGATCACTTTCGGAAGGACCATGGACGACTATCGAAGTCCCGGCTGGGACATCACACTTCGCACCCCAGAACAATTTCATAGCGCGCAGGCAGGTGGTGACCGTTGACCTGGCTGCTCTCACTTCTCGTAGGCCTCCTCGTCGTCCTTCTCATCACTGTGGTCACCGGCTACTTCGTGGCCCAGGAATTCGCGTACATGGCCGTCGACCGATCCCGTCTGGCGGCCCGCTCGGCCGCGGGTGATCGCGCCGCTGACCGAGCGCTGTCGATCACACGACGCACCTCCTTTATGCTCTCCGGCGCCCAATTGGGCATCACCGTCACCGGCTTGCTCGTCGGCTACGTCGCCGAACCGCTCATCGGCACCGCAGTCGGCGAAGCCCTCGGCGGCACCCCGATCCCGCAGGGCACAGGCATCCTCATCGGCACCGTTCTCGCCCTGCTCGTCTCGACGCTCATCCAGATGCTCTTCGGCGAACTGTTCCCGAAGAACCTCGCGATCGCCCGACCCGAGGCACTGGCGACCTGGCTCGCCCGCTCGACGTCGCTCTATCTGGCCCTGTTCGGCTGGCTCATCACGATCTTCGACAAAGCCTCGAACGCCCTGCTGCGCGTCCTCGGCATCGAACCCGTCCACGACGTCGATCACTCAGCCACCCGGCGCGACCTCAAGCACATCGTCGCCGAATCCCGGGAGAGCGGTGACCTCGTCGACGACGATTCCCTCATCCTCGACCGCATCCTCGACTTCCCGCAGCAGACGGTCGCCCACGCCACGGTGCCGCGCTCACGCGTCGACGTCATCGACATCGACACGCCCCTGACCGAGGTCCGCGACCGCATGAGTACCGGGCACTCCCGCTACCCCGTGCTCGACGCAGACGATCAGGTGCTCGGCACGATCGACCTCCTCGACGTCCTCGCCGAGGAGGGGCCGGCCACCGAGGGCCCGGCCCCCGAGGCGCCGACCGCCGAGGCACAGACCGCCGGAGTCCCGACCACCGGAAAAACTGCCACCGCGACCGAGGTGCGCTCCCTCCTGCGCCCGCCGGTCTTCGTCCCCGAATCTCTGACGCTGCCGGACGCAGTGGCAGCGTTGCTCGAGCACCGCGAGCAGATGGCCTGCGTCGTCGACGAATACGGCGGCTTCGCCGGAATCGTGACGATGGAGGACCTCGGCGAGGAACTCGTCGGCGACATCGCCGACGAACACGACCACACCATCGAAGAACTCATCGACAACGGCGACGGCACCTGGCGGGCGCCTGGAATCATTCCCCTCGACGAGGTGGCCCGTGTCCTACAGCGCGAACTGCCGGCCACCTCGGCGCAGACCTTGTCCGGTCTCGTCATCGAACACGCGAAGGGATTCCCCGCGGTCGGTGACGAGGTCAGGATCGAACTGCCGCTCGACCCCGCCGATCTGGCTGGAACCGACACTCCGGCAACCGCACATCTCGTCATCGCGGTCCTCGAGGTGGCCACGCATGTGCCCTCGGCGCTGCGGATCGGAATCGAGGTGGACCGATGAGCAATCCCTGGGTCATCATCGTCCTCACGATCGCCATCATCGGGCTCAGCGCGTTCTTCGTCGCCGTCGAGTTCGCACTCATCGCCGCCAAACGGCACCGCCTCGAGGACGCAGCCGCCGGCAGCCGGTCGGCCCGTGCCGCGCTGCGCAGCTCGACCGAACTGTCGGTGCTGCTGGCCGGGTCCCAGCTGGGTATCACGGCGTGCACCCTGGCGCTCGGTGCGATCACGAAACCTGCCGTCCACCACTGGATCACTCCTGTCGCTGAGTCACTCGGTCTGCCGCTGTGGATCGCTGATATCACCGGCTTCGTCCTTGCCCTCATCATCGTCACGTTCCTCCACCTCGTCGTCGGTGAGATGGCGCCGAAGTCGTGGGCAGTGGCCAATCCGGAGCGTTCGGCGATCCTGCTGGCGCTGCCGATGCGGGCATTCATGTTCCTCACCCGCCCGCTGCTGCACGTGCTCAACAATGCCGCGAATGCGTGTTTGCGTCTCGTGCGGGTCGAACCGGTCGACGAGGTCGATCAGGCGCATACGCCCGAGGATCTGCAGCAGTTGCTGGAGCACTCGGCGCGGGCCGGAACCCTGGAGAGGGAATCGTCGGCTGCCCTGCTCGGAGCTCTCGAACTCACTCAGCTCAGTCTCGCGGAGCTCGTGGCGGATCGGCCGCTGCCGACGTTTGTCGGACCGGATGCGACCGCGAGCGAGGTGCGGGAGGCGTCGCGTCGCGATCGTCACCGTCGCATCCTCATTCGCACCGAACCCGGCCGTCCCCTGAGCCATGTGGTGCACGTCAGGGATGTGCTCGGATTCGCAGGTGGGGACCCGATCGCCGAGGCGGCGCGCCCCGTCACCGTCCTGCCGGGGTCGTTGACCGTCGTGCGGGCGTTCGAGACCATGCGGCAGGAGGGCACACAGCTGGCGCTGGTCGAGCGAGCCGACGGCAGTCATGCTGTCGTCACCGTCACCGACGTGCTCACCCACCTGCTCACCACCGGAGAGCTGAGCGACTCCCCGAAGTAGTCACCCAAAACCGTCCTCCGTACTACCCGACGGGCCCCCAGCAACCCGGCGCCGGGGTGCTGGGGCGCCGTCACGTAGCAAGTGGGAAATGGGCGTCTTCGGGGCCTCACCCGATGAGCAGCGGGATCGTGAGGGCGAGAAGCGCCGTCGCACTCGCCACGGTGCGCACCAGATGCCAGCGATTCCACGGACCCTCAAAACTGTTCCGCGCCAGCGCCCGATCCTCGGCCGACCCGATGGCTGCGGCATCGAGGGTGCGATTGAGCGGCACATTCGCTGCGGCAGTGATGACGGTGCTGAGCAGCGCGCAGAGCGCACTGGCGCTGCCCGCCGTTGATGCGACCGGATCCTGACCGACGATTCCGATCACTGCATAGGCGACGGCGCTGAGGGGAGCGAGGAGAAAGACTGCGATGAAACGCCCATTGAGGATGACCGAATTGATCGCGCGGAAGGCTCGCACATAGGCGGGATCGTCGACTCGCTTCAGGCCCGGACAGATCGCGGTGGTGAAGCCGAAGAACACTCCGGCGAGCAGACCGTTGCTGATGATGGCAGCGGCGAGGACGATCTGGGGCAGCACTTGCACGGAGTCGTCAATCGGCGGTTGCATCGGGGGCCGCCTGAGCCGGGGTGAGAAGTCGGCGAATCGTCGTCACCAGTTCCGTCGACGTCCGCAGCACTCGATCGCCGCGCGGGGCGAGACGCCCATGCTCATCTGCGGCATTGAGTTCGGCCAGTGCGGCCGCGATGTGCGGACGCAGTCCGGTCTCGACCAGAGTCGGAACCCATGCTTCTTCCGGGATGGTCACGACTTCGAGCGTTCGCCCCAGTTCTGCCGCGAGTACCGACGCGATCTCGCGTTCACTGTATTCGGGACCGAGGACGTCGACCGCTTCACTTCGCTGGGGTGGGCGCAGCAGCGTCTCAGCGACGATCTGCCCGATGTCCGCTGTCGCGACGAGAGGCATCGGCCGGTCGGCGGAGGAGGCGAAGACGGGAAAGGTTCCTGTCTCGGCTGCGATGTCGACCACCTCGGCGACCTTTTCCTGGAAATGTCCGGGCCGCAGCGCTGTGAGCAGGGTTCCGGTGGCGGACAGGGCCTGCTCCAATCGGTGGAGTCCGGTGATCGGGCCTGTGCCGGTGGCGCGGTCCGCCCCGCCCGAAGACAGCATGACCACGTGAGGGACGGCCGCCTCGGTGACGGCAGCGGAGATCGCGCTGATGAGCCGATTCGCGTGGGCATCGAGATCATCGACGGTGAGATCGAACGGCAGCAGCACGAAGAGCCCCGCGGCACCGTGCAGCGCCGCGGTGAGCGACTCTCTGTCCTCGAGCGCTGCGATCCGGGCCTCGGCGCCATGCGATCTCAGGCGCGCAGCAGACTCCTCGCTGCGGGTGAGCGCTCGCACCGGCGCTCCCCGGTCGAGAAGATGGGTGATGGCGGCCGATCCGACGCGGCCGGTGGCTCCTGCAATGACGTACATGGTCGATCACTTCTCTCGTTTCATGGGGGAGGGGCTCCCGTTGTCGTGCGGTGGTTGCACTTCCGAGGTTATGGAGCGGACGGAGGCGTTTCTATGGCTGAAATGACGGATTCTTTGACCAATCGTCCGAAACCCTCGGAGCATCGGTGATCGGCTGTGGGACGATGACGATATGACGGCCACGACGGACGACGGGCGCGATCGGTTGGCGCGCGTGCTGCACACGCTGCGCATGCGCAGCACCTTCTGCTGTCAGACCGAGGTCAGAGAACCGTGGTCGTTGGAGATGCCCTCGATCGCCGATTCCGTGAGCTTTCACGTCGTCACCGCGGGATCGATGTGGTTGCGTCTGCCCGGCACCGAGGCGGTCGAATTGAGAGCCGGTGACCTCGCTCTCGTACCGCATGGGCTCGGGCACGATCTGCTGGGTTCGCGGAACGCTTCCCGCGGTCCCCGCGTGGATCTGCTCGAGCAGGAATACCTGACCCCGCAGTATTCGCGGCTGCGATACGGCGGTCAAGGCCGTGCCACGCAGCTCATCTGCGGAATCGTCAGCTTCGACGACCCTGCCTCTCGCGAACTCATGCGGGCCCTGCCTGACCTCCTGCACATCGACGGCGACACCATGTCCGCTGCTTCGCCGGTGCGTGATCTGCTGCGGCTCATCGCCGAAGAACTCACGACGCCGCAGGCCGGCGGCGGAGCGGTGGCGACCCGGTTGGCCGATGTGCTGGTCATCCACGCCATCCGCGCCTGGCTGTCCGAGGAGCAGGTAGAGAACCCCGGCTGGCTGCGGGCGCTGCAGGACCCGCGGATCGGTCGAGTGCTCGAGGCGATCCACCACGATCCTGGTCGCGACTGGGATCTCAGGCGTCTGGCCCAGGCGGCAGCGATGTCGCGATCGTCGTTCAGCGCCCGCTTCACAGAACTCGCCGGCACCACCCCGGTCGAATATCTCACCCGGTGGCGGATGAGCGTGGCCCATTCGCGACTTCTCGACGAGGATGTGTCTGTGGCCAGGCTCGCCGGTGACCTCGGATATGGTTCCGAGGCCGCTTTCACCCGGGCCTTCGGCCGCGTCATCGGACGCACCCCCGGGCAGGTCCGCCGAACCGCAGCGACGTAGCCGACCGGCCTACGTCCCCTCAACGCCGCCCTCCCCGTACTACCCGACGGCGCCCCAGCAACCCGGCGCGAGGTTGCTGGGGCGCCGTCACGTAGCAATAAGGGTCAGGCTGACTGCATGTTCGAGGTGTCGGCCCGGGCGTGGAGGTAGCTGCCGATCGCGAGGCGGTTGATCGCCGAGCGGCTGACGATGCCGACGACGCGGCCATCGCTCGCATCGATGACCGGGACCTTCTTGAGGTGGGCGTCGGAGAGTGCCGCGACCGCCTCGGCGATGGAAGCCCCAGCGTCGATTGTGAAGACCTCGCGCGTGGCCAAGCGCATGATGCTCAGGCTCGAAAGGTCCGACAGGGCCTGCTCGAGGTCGTCCTCGGCACCGATCGCGAAGGAGTAGATCGACGTCGACGACGGGTGAGCCGCCGAGAGGTAGCGCATGACATCGCCGTCGGAGAGGAAGCCCGCGAGCGACCCGTCTGAGTCCAGCACCGGCGCCCCGGAGATACCGCGGCCGGTGAACGTCTGCAGCGCCTCGAGCACGGTCTGATCGGTCGAGAGAGCGAACACGTCGGTCTTCATGATCGAAGACACTGTGCCATCCGCGCCCGACTCAGCCTTCGAACCGAACTCATCGTCCACCCCCGCCGAGGCGGTCGCAGCGTTTCGATGGGCGTGATCCTTCCGCACCGAACGGTAGGCCGCGATCGCCAGGATGATGCCGATGACCGAGGTGAGCACGACGAGTGCGACGGATCCGTGGAACCCGGTGAGCAATGCGTCGATCTCGCCGGCACCTGCACTCAGTCGCCCGGCGCTCAGCGCACCGTAGATGCCCGCGCCCAGCGAGGTGCCCACACAACCGGCGATCTGGAAGCTCGTCGAGACGACTGTGACGCCGTGCGGGCTGGTCTCACGGTCGAGATGGGATAGTGCGAAGGTCTGAGCGGGTCCGATGATGAAGGCAGTGGCCAGGACGGCCGGGATGTAGAGGATGCCGAACAGCAGAATCGATGTGCCGCCGGCAGCGACTCCGACGAGGGTGACGAAGACGGCCATGACGAGGAACCCGAGCGGGATCGACCACTTTCCGCCGTGACGGTCGAAGAGACGACCGGCGACGGGCCCCAGCACCACGGTGAGCAGGATGCCCGGGGCCAGCGTGATCGAGGCCCCCAGCGGATCCATGCCGCGAGCGGACTGGAGGAACAGGGGGATGACGACGTTCATGGCGAAGACGAACATCAGACCGAGCATGGTCATGACCACACCGAGGACGAACGGCGTGCTCGAGAACGGACGCAGGTTCAGCAGCGGATTGGTGATCCGACGCTGACGCACGATGAACAGCCACAGAGCGATGAGACCGACGATTCCGGAACCGCCGGCGACCCGTGCGGATCCGCCGAAGGCAGCGGTGACGCCGTAGAGGATACCGACCAGAGCGAGAGCAACGAGCAGGAACGAGAGCACGTCGAGGCGGGGCCTACCCAGTTCGGGAACGGTGCGCAGGACGATGACACCGGCGATGAGGACGATGAAGCACAGGGCACCGAAGACCCACATGAGAGTCGTCCACGGCGCGACGGTCAGCAGCACACCGGAGAGGACGATGGCCAGCGAGGGCCCGAGCGTGGTCATCGCGGCCATGATGCCCATGTTCATGCCCAGCTTCTCGCGCGGGGACACGGCCAGGGTGATGTTCATGCCGATGGGGGTGAGCAGCCCCGTGCCGATGGCCTGCATGAGGCGACCGACGAGGAGGACGCCGAAGTCCGGGGCCAGGGCGCCGACGACGGATCCTGCGACCATGACCGCGACGACGCTGACGAACAGCGCACGAGTGGGGATGCGGTGGTAGAGGACGTTCGCGACCGGCACGAAGACAGCGGCGACGAGGAGGTAGGCGGTTGTCAGCCACTGGACCGTGTTCACGTCGACGCCGAAGTCGGACATGATCGGCGTGAACGCGACGTTGAGGAAGGTCTCGTTGAAGGTGGCGAGGAATGCGGCGGCCGCGGCGACGGCGATCATCGGACCGACACGTCCTGGTGAGTGCGGGCGGGATTGGACAGATGAGGTCATCAGGTCTCCTGACGTTCGGCGGTCGAATGCTCGAGCGTGCCGTATCAGAAGTGTCCTCGAGAGGCAGAGCCTCCCCGCAGGGCTTCGCGTGTCGTTTCGTCGATGCGGTGCTGGCGGCCCGAATCGGGCCGTCAACGAATCTAGCAGAATCGCTATCGCCTTCATAAGCGGATTCGTGATCTTCTTGCTCAAGATCACACTGCAATCACCTCGATCTGATGCATCTATCAATGTATGCATCTGTTAGCGTGGGGGCATGGACGATCTGCTGACCCTGCCCTGGGAGAGAACTGACGACTCCTCCCCGTTGGCTGTGCGCATGGCCGCCTGGGCCGCCCGCGAAGTCATCGAAGCCCGATTCGAACCCGGTGCCCTGCTCACCGAGGCTGACCTCGCCGAGGCACAGAAGGCCAGTCGCACGCCGGCCCGCGAGGCGATGCTCCAGCTGGAGAGGTGGCGGCTCGTGCGCCTCGTGCCGAAGAAGGGCGCGATCGTCACGACCGTCACGAGCAGGGAGCGCAGGGACCTGCTCGCCGTGCGTGCGATGTTCGAGGTCGACGCGGTCCACACCCTCACCGCTGCTGATGGTCTCGCTCCGGTGGCGGCCGACCTGCGCACACTCCTCGACCGTCAGCTGACTGCGCTGAAGGCCGGCAGCTCTCTCGACTTCGCCAGTGCCGACTACGCCTTCCACGCCCGCATCATCCGTGCCGGCGGCAACACCGTCGTCGACGAGATGCTCACGACCATGGGCCCGCGCCTGGCCCGACTGACCTATCAGGCCGTCATCGACCAGCCGAGCTCCCTGACCACCCTCTTCGACGAGCATGCCGAGCTCACCGACCTCGCCGAACGCGGCGATGCGAGCGCCTTCGGCAGCCTCGTCCGCCACCACATCGACGCCACGCATTTCCCGGAGAGCTGATGACCCACCAGACCGCGACCCAAGAAGCGCCGACAGCCGATGCGCTGCCGGCAACCGGCCCATCCCCTCGCCGAGGCGGGGCTTGGCTTCGCGTCGTTCCCGCCATGTTCCTGCTCGCCTGGGGCGGCAATCACTTCACCCCGCTCGTGCACATGTACGAGGAGGACGGCGGCTACGCGATCTGGCAGGCGAACCTCTTACTCGGCATGTACGTCGGGGGACTCGTGCCGGGACTCCTGGTCGCCTCGGCGCTCTCTGATCGACGCGGACGCAAGCCCGTCCTCATCGGCGGAACGATCGCGGCGATCCTCGGCAGTGTGCTGCTGGGCATCGGCTTCGACCTCTTCTGGCTGCTGTGTGTCGGTCGGGTGCTTGCGGGAATCGGCGTCGGTGTGGCGATGTCGGTGGGCACGAGCTGGATCAAGGAACTCTCCTCCCCGCCGTTCGACCACAAAGCCAATATCACCGCGGGCGCCCGTCGCCCCGCGCTGACGCTGACCGTGGGATTCGCCATCGGCGCTGCGGTCACCGGATGCCTGGCCCAGTGGGGCCCGCTGCCCGAGGCTCTTCCCTACGGTGTCCACGGTCTGCTGTCCATCGTCGCTCTGCTCATCGTCTTCACCGCACCCGAGACCCTGGCGAAGCACCAGCGGTCGGACCAGCACTGGTGGCGCGGCCTGCGGATTCCCCTGGTGGGGCACCGCACCTTCATCCGCCTCATCATCCCCGCCGCACCATGGGTCTTCGCCGCCGCGGGAGTCGCCTATGCGGTGATGCCAGCGCTCGTGCAGAAGCAGCTGGGGGAGTGGACGACGCTCTACGCCACCGTGCTCACCGTCGTCACCCTCGGTGCCGGAGCACTCGTGCAGAACCTTGTTCCGAGCATCAATCGGTGGACCGGTGGACGCGGTCTCGTCGTCGGTCTCGTGCTCATGACTCTGGGTATGGGCCTTGCCGTCGTCGCTGCACTCGTCGCGAATCCGATCCTTGCTCTGGTCGTCGCGATCGTGCTCGGCATTGCCTATGGCATCTGCGTCGTGGCCGGCCTCATCGTCGTCCAGGCCATCGCCGAACCCGATGATCTGGCCGGGATCACCGGCGTGTACTACTCGCTGGCCTACTCGGGATTCCTCCTGCCCACAGTGCTCGCGGCCCTGCTGCCGGTACTGCCGTACAGCCTGTCACTCGGTGCGGTCGCCGCCGTGTGTCTGCTCTGCCTGGCCACCGTGGCCGGAGGTTCGAAGCGACACCTCTGAGGCGCAGCAGAAACCGCCCCTACTGACCCCAGTTGCTACCCGACGGGTCCCCAGCACCCTGGCGCCACGGTGCTGGGGACCCGTCGGGTAGCAGGGAGAGTTGGTCGCGGGGTGCGGGCCGAGCGTCCTACCATGAGAACAACCGTCACCTACTGTTAGGGATCGAGCACATGCCCGGCAGACCACGCCGCCAATCGCCAGCCGTCAACGCGTTCATCGACATCATGGGACCTCGTCACGTCCTCACCTCGGCGAGGGCGACGGCCCCCTACGCCAAGGGCAACCGCTTCGGCGGCGGCAATGTGCTCGCCGTGCTGCGCCCGGGCAGCCTCGTCGACATGTGGCGGGCACTCCAGGTCTGCGTCGACAACGACCTCATCGTCATCCCGCAGTCGGCGAATACCGGTCTGACCGGCGGATCCGGACCCGGAGCGCAGGACTACGACCGCGAAATCGTCATTATCTCAACCTTGCGCATCAACCAGATCCACCTCATCAACGACGCCCGCGAAGCGATCTGCCTGGCCGGCTCCACGCTGTACGAACTCGACGAGGCGCTCGCCCCGCTCGGCCGCGAACCCCACTCGGTCATCGGTTCGTCCTCGATCGGTGCCTCCGTCATCGGCGGGATCGCGAACAACTCCGGCGGATCCCAGATCCGCAAGGGCCCGGCGTTCACGAAGCACGCGATCTTCGCCCGCGTCACCGAGGCAGGACGCCTCGAACTGGTCAACCACCTCGGCGTGGAGCTCGGTGACGACCCCGCCCACATCCTCGACAAACTCCAACGCGGTGACTGGGATCCGGCTGCTGTCACCCCCTCACCCGCGGACACGACGGAGACCGAATACGGCGAGCAGGTCCGGAAGATCGTCGACTCGCCGGCCCGGTTCAACGCGAACTCCGACTACCTGTATGAAGCCTCCGGTTCGGCCGGGAAGCTCATGGTCTTCGCCGTGCGCACCCGCACCTTCCCGAAGGAGACCGGCGCGACGACCTTCTACGTCGGCACGAATTCACCGGCCGAACTCGAGGACCTGCGCCGGGCGATCCTGACCTCGGACATGCCGCTGCCGATCTCGGGCGAGTACATGGGCCGTCCCTCGTTCGACCTCGCCGAGAAGTACGGCAAGGATACGTTCGTCTCGATCAAGCACGCCGGCAGCCGCGAGCAGATCAAGCTCTTCGCGCTGAAGAACTGGGCCAACGGTGTGTTCGCGAAGCTTCCGTTCTTCGGCGAGACCGTCGCGGACACGATCGCGCAGAACGCGTTCGGCCTGCTGCCGCAGCAGCTGCCCAAGCGGATGTTGGAGTACCGCGACAGGTTCGAACACCACCTGTTGCTCGTCGTCAGCGGTGAGGAGAAGGCGCGGATGGGGCAGTTCCTCGATGATTTCTTCGCCGAGGCGGCCCACGACGGTGCGTACTTCGTCTGCGATGCCGATGAGGCTCAGTCCGCGATGCTCCACCGGTTCGGTGCCGCGAGCGCCGCGACCCGCTACTTCAACCTCAATCGCGAGGACTCCTCGGACATGATCACCTTCGACGTGGCATTGCGCCGCGATGACGACGACTGGCTGGAGGTGCTTCCCGACGAGATCGCCGAGCAGCTGCACATCAGCTCCTACTATGGTCACTTCTTCTGTCACGTCTTCCACCAGGATCATGTGGCGAAGAAGGGTGTCGACACGGTGGCGCTGAAGAAGCAGATGACCGAGCTGCTCGAGGCCCGGGGTGCGGCTGTGCCTGCCGAGCACAATTACGGGCGCCTCTACCGTGTGCCGGACGAGATGGAAGCCCACTTCAAAGAACTCGACCCGCACAACGTCTTCAACGCCGGAGTCGGCGAGACCTCTGCGATGAAGGACTGGGCCTGAGCTTCCCCGGCGCATCGCCCCTGCTGCCGACAGCGCCGTAACTGCCGATTTCGGCAGAAGCATCCCGCACCGTTAGCGCTAAGCCACACCTATGGCGGCACCTCATACAGTTAACGGCAGAACACCCCGGTGCAACGGGGTGTTCTGCCGCTAACTGTGACCGATGCTCGGTGCGCTGCCGCCGACCGCAGCCGTACCGCCGACCGCAGCCGTGGCGGCGACCGATCAGTCTTCGTCTTCGATCTCAGCGGCGGCGGCCGCCTCGGCGCGCGCCTGCTTGGACTTGCGCACACGGGAGATCGTCATCATGGTGAGTGCGACGATGAAACCGAACGCTGCGCCGAACACGATGGAATATGTGCTGGTGGGAGCGCCGGGCATCGCACTCTTGCCCATCCCGGCGTCGATGAGCGGGTAGCCATTGCTCATGTGGAAGACGACCGCGGCGAGCCAGGCAATGGTGAACAGGCCGCTGATGACGTTGGTGATGATGAGTCGCTTCGGCGAGACACGGGCCAAAGCCATTGAGAAGTCGACATTCTCGCGCCTGCAGTAGGCCGAGATGGCCACTCCGCTCAGACCCGAGGCGAGCACGATGAGCGCCGACCACAATCCCGCGCCCAGTATGGCGAAGATCAGTGCGAGCGTGAAGAACGCGTACGTGGAGAAGATCGAGCCGAACGTATACGCCCGCAGGATGACGTTGCGTTCGCGCTCATCGCCCATGGACGGGTCATTGAATCCTGCAATCCTGTCGGCGAGTTCGTTGGGGCGGTTCCTCTTGTCGCTGACGTTGTTCATTGTGATTCCTCCTGAAGCGAGAAGATCTCTTCGACGGTCGTGTTCAAGGCTCGGGCGATACGCAGCGCCAGATACACGCTGGGGGCGTAGTCGCCGCGCTCGGTCGCGATGATCGTCTGTCGCGATACCCCAGTCAGCTGAGCCAGCTGAGCCTGAGTGAGCCCGGATGCCTTGCGGACCTGCTTGAGGTCCGAGGTCTGCACTTCCATACGGCTCCTTGATGTCAACTTTGCTTTACATCTAAAAGTAAAGCATGTTTGACATCGAAATGTCAAAGATCTTTGACATCGCCGAGGCGGCCCCGCAGTTCCGTGGTCCCGCTGGCACATCGGGCGGGCAAGTTGGAACCACTGCGACGGCAACTCGCGGTGGGCCGGAGCGGTGCGGGCACAGAGTGCGAGCATCCCTCACCGGAAACGTAAAAACACCCCGTTGCAATGGGGTGTTTTCACGCTAGCGGTGACGGATGCTCAAGCAGCGGTGCGAAGCGACGCTGCCGAGAGGACGTACCGCCTACGGTGACGGATGCTCAAACGGCAACGTCGGGGCGCTCAGTAGATGACGTAGACCTTGCGGACCGTCTCGGTGACATCCCAGCGGCCGCTCCAGCCGACCGGAAGGACGACGAAAGAACCCGTCGAGATCTCAGACGTCTGCCCGGTCTCGTCATCGGTCAGAGTTGCACGCCCGGAGAGGATATAGCAGACCTCCGTGTCCTGGCGGTCGACGACGGGCCAGCCGCCGGGCTGGCATTCCCAGATCCCGGTCTGAGCGCTGTTGCCGGGGTCGACCGGGAGGGTGCGCAGCAGCGGATTGCCGCTGTCGGCACCCGCGCGTACGCCGGCGCCCTTGAGTGAGCCGTCGATGTCGCTGCCGGGAATGTGAGTGAGAGTGGTCATTGGAGTCCCTTCTGAGTGTGAACCTGAGTATGGATGTGAGTGTTGATGGTCGGCGGTCTGGGAACGGATTGAGTTCAGTGCTGATTCAGCGGAGGGGCCAAATCCCGGAGTCAGTGCGCTCCGGTGAGCTTTTCGAGCAGGGCCGAGATCGTCGACGGTCGCTTCGTGATCCGTTCCTCGAAGTCGCCGAGCTCGGCTGCGGCCAGCCCCGCATTGACCCCTACCCATCGGAACGGTTCGACCTCCCACCTCGGCGATCGGTGGTCGACGATGGGCAGGGAATTGAGTTCGTCGGACTTGTCGAGGATGAGGTTGCGCAGGACCCGCGCGGCCAGGTTGCTCGTGGCCACACCGTCGCCGACGTACGGTCCGGCCCAGGCGATGCCGCGCGACCGATCGAGTCCGACCGAGGGGAACCAGTCGCGGGGGACTCCGAGTGGGCCACCCCACCGGTGGGCGATGGGCACATCGCGCAGCTGCGGGAAGAAGTCGTGCATGGTGTCGACGATCTTGTTGTGGATGCGGGTGTCGGTGTCGAAGCGCGGATCGACGCGGGACAGGAAGTGGTACGGCGCACCTCGTCCGCCGAAGACGATCCGCCCATCGGCGGTCGACTGGGCGTAGATGCGCAGATTCCGCATATCGTTGAAGGCCTTCCGCCCGTCGAACCCGAGATCGGATCGCAGGTCCGCAGGGAGCGGATCGGTGGCCACCACCAGCGAATACAGCGGTGCGACTTCGCGCCGGTACTGAGGGAATTCGGGAGTGTAGGCCTCGGTGGCCCGCACCACCACCTCGGCGGAGATGGTCCCGCCGGGCGTGCGCACCCGGCCAGATTCCAATGTGAGTGCGGGGGTGTCCTCGTAGATCGCTCCGCTGTGCGATTCGACCCAGGCGGCAAGGCCCCGGATCAGGTGGTCGGGTTGGATGACCGCGCAATGCGGGGTGAAGGTGGCACCGAGCACCGAGGTGGCTCTGACCTGGTCTGCAGCCTCGGTGCCGTCGAGGAACCTCATCTGACCGTGGGCGCCGAAGTCCTCCGCCGCCCGGACCGCTGTGCGCGCCCTGGCCAGCTGCGCAGGATTGCGTGCCAACGAGATGAAGCCGTCTTTCGCGTAGTCGCAGTCGATCCCCTCGGCGGAGCTGACCCTCCCGATCTCGTCGACGGCATCATTCATCGCCTGCTGCAGGTCGAGTGCGGCCGTGCGCCCATGGAAGTGGGCGACTCGGGCCAGCGAGATCGGGAAGATCGCCGAAGCCCAACCGCCGTTGCGGCCGGATGCACCGAAGCCGGCGACGTCCTTCTCCACGATGGCGACCCGGAGACTCGGGTCTTCTTTGAGCAGATAGTACGCCGACCACAGTCCGGTGAAGCCGGCGCCGACGATCGCGACGTCGACGGCGATGTCCTCATCCAGGGCCGCCCGCCGATGCCCGGTCCGGTCGGTCTTCCACAGGGCCGTCTCCTGCGGAGACGTCGAGCCGGCCCCAGCCGTCGAGCCGGCTCGACCCGGCGACGAGGTTCGATCAGTCGATGGGCTTCGACCCGTCGACGAGCTTCGAGCCGTCGACCCGGTGGTGTCTGTGAACGTGTGTGCTGAGTGTGAGGTGCGCATGGGGCCTCCTTCTTTGGAGTGCTGTTGAGCTGTATATGGTCAGTATTCGCGGCGGTTCGACGCCGAACCACCCGTGATGTGCACAGCCTTGAGCGCGCTCTTCATACGTTTGGCTAGTCCCCTCCTTCCTGCGCATGTGATGATGTGGACGTGTCCGCCCGAATCGACCGGGTGCTCCAATGAAGGATGATGATGATCTCGGTAGACGATCTGGCAGCCCTGCCCACGATGGGCCTTGAGTTCGTAGCCGGGAGTGCCGGTGGCCACCGGATGGTCACGTGGGCGCATGTGTGCGATCTCGAGGACCCCTGGAACTGGGTCGGGCCCGGCGACCTGGTGATGACCACGGGCCCAGGAATCCCCAGGGACCCTGCTGACCAGGTGGAATGGCTGGTGAAGATCATCGATGCCGGAGTCAGCGCACTGGTTCTTGCCCTCGGCCCGAACAGTCCTGCCGCCGGCGATCCGATGCTGGAAGCGGCATCTGAGCGCAGCTTCCCGGTCCTGACAGGTCGGTTCGATCTGCAGTTCGTCACTCTTGCCCGCGCCGTCATCGAAAGCTCTATCGACGCCGAAAGACGCCGCATCACTGCGATCAGACGTCTGTATGACATCAACAGCATGGAAGTCGAAGCGGGGGAGGGCATCGGCAGCCGCCTCAGCGCTCTGGAGAAGATCAGCGGATGGTCTCTCTGCCTGTGGGACGAACGGGAAGGCACCGTCCTCTTCGCCGGTCGTCATGCCGAGCGCACGGGGCTGAGCGAGGCCCCGGACACCGCCGCCGAGGTTGTCGCCCTGCCCGGAGACCCCTACCTTCGGCTCGCCGCTTCCCCTATCGCCGGCGCGACACCGGACAAACCCCTGCTGGCGCACGTGGTCGGCCTGCTCACGATGGAGTTCCGCTATCGAGGCGCCGAACAGGACCGGCTGCGGCAATCAGGACAGGAGCTCTTCTCCGGACTGCTCGCGGAGACGATCACACCCTCGGCGGTGTGGCCGGAGCTGAATCGGCGCGGACTGACGGAGGCCGTGGTCGTCGCCTGCTGGACGTCGGTGTCCGGGGCCGAGCTCACCGACAGCGACGTCCACCGCCGCACCTGGCTGGACGGACTCGCTCCGCTGCTGGCCCGGCAGGGCAGCTCACTGCTCGGTGTCGTTCCCGACGATGACGATCTTCTGCGCAGGATCGCCGAGTCAGTCGGTGATGACGCTGTCACCGGAGTGAGCTCGACGCTGACGTCGAATTCCTCGTTCCCCGAGGTGGTCCGCCAGGCGAAGCTGGCGGGATCACGTGCGATGGAGCTCCAGTCACCCGTGGTCAGGTACGACGATGACCAGACCGTGTCGATGTTTCCATCGACCCCCGCCGAGGTGCGCGGCCTCGTCCGCGGTGTGCTCGGCCCGGTCATCGACTACGATCGTGCGAACTCTACCGAGCTCGTCGAATCGGTGCGGGTGTTCCTCGGCAACGACGGGAACTGGAGTCGCAGCGCGAAGCAGCTGAGCATCCATCGGCAGACGCTCGTCTACCGGATGAACAAGGTCAGCGAGCTCCTCGGCTTCGCTCCGGCCTCCTCGAAGGGGACGGCGCTTCTGTGGTTAGCGATCGAGAGCGCTCGTCGCACCGGCATCGACCTCGCCGATATCGTCGACGACTGATGACGTCTGCCGGCGTCGGCGGGTGGCGAAGTGGATGATCGACAGGATCGCCCAGACGGCCAGTCCCTGCAGCAGCTCGATGCGCAGGTCGGAGCGGAAGAGCATGCTGATGAGCACGGCGGCGATGACGATGGTCACGGCGGCGGGCAGATACGGGTAGAGCCACATCTTGAAGACGAGGATTTCCGGCTTCTCCCTCTCCCACCTGCGGCGCAGCTTGAGCTCGGAGAGGCAGATCATCAGGTAGACGAAGAGGAACACCGCGCCGGAGGAGTTGATGAGGAAGTCGAAGACATCGTCGGGGAACAGGGCCGACAGTGCGACGCATCCATAGCCGATGACGGTGCACGAGAGGATGCCGATGACGGGAACGCCGCGCTTGTTCGTCGTCGTCAGGACCTTCGGGGCGTCACCGCGATTGCCCATGACGAAGAGCATCCGCGATGCCGTGTACATCCCGGTGTTGAGGACTGAGAGTGCGGCGATGACGATGACGAGGTTGAGCAGGTCGGCCGTTGCGGGCACTCCGATGTGATCGAGAGCGGTCACGAACGGAGATTCCCCGGGCACGATGGTGTTCCATGGTACGACGATGACGATGAGGACCATCGAGAGGATGAAGAAGGCGAGGATGCGGAACACGACGGAGTTCACGGCGCGGCGGATCGCCTTGACCGGTTCTTCGGACTCGGCCGCGGCGATGGTGGCGACTTCGACGCCGGTCATCGAGAACACGACGGCGACGACCCCAGTGAACAGCGTCAACACACCATTGGGCAGCAGACCGCCGTGCGCGGTGAGGTTGCTGAAGTCCGCTGACTGACCGGGCCAGAGTCCGAAGACGAAGGCCGCACAGATGGCGATGAACACGATGATGGCGGCGACCTTGATGCTCGCGAACCAGTATTCGGCTTCACCGAACGTGCCGACGGACATGAGGTTCACCAGTGTCATGATCACCAGGACGGTGCCGGCGGTGGCCCAAACGGGGATGTCCGGGAACCAGCGCTGGATCGTCTGCCCGCAGACCACGGCTTCGAAGCCGACGAGGATGACCCAGAAGTACCAGTACAGCCAGCCGGTGGTGAAGCCGGCCCACCGCCCCAGTCCCATATGGGCATAGTCGGTGAATGAGCCGGTGGTCGGTTTGGCGGCGGCCATCTCTCCGAGCATCCGCATGACGAGGAAGACGATGATGCCGGTGATGCCGTAGGAGACGAATGCCAAGGGTCCGGCATCGGCGACGATGGCGCTCGATCCGACGAACAGGCCTGCACCGATGACGCCGCCGAGGGCGAGCATCGTCAGGTGGCGCTGTTTGAGCCCCTTCTTCAGCTGATGTCCGTCATCGGCAGGCGAACTCGATGCCGAGCCGGTGGGTGATGTGGGTGATTCCTTCACGTGACTACCTCCTCGTAGTTGTGTCAGATCTCTACCCTGCGTGCTCCCGCACCCGGTCGCTATGCGGCATTGGTACAGGTGGTCTGCGGCCGTTCATACAGGTGGACAGCAGAGTTGCAGGTGGACAGCAGAGTTGGCGCAGGGATTTCGCCGAGGCGGCCCGCCGATTCGTCGTGAGCGCCGGCAAGCATCCCTCACCGTTCACTTCACACCGCCCCGCAAACTCGAAAACACCCCGTTGCAACGGGGTGTTTTCACGCGAACGGCGTTGGATGCTCGCGCGTCGGTGCGAAGCGACGCAGCCGAGAGGACGTGACGCTAGCGGTGCAGGATGCCCAAACCGCCGCGCGTCCGTGCGAAGCGAGGCTGCCGAGAGGACGTGACGCTAACGGTGACGAATGCCCTACTCCACGACCTTCACGCGTCGGCGGTCCTTCTCCAACCGGGCTTCGTGACTCGACCGCGAAGGGTTCAAGAGCTTGAGCAGCGACAGGGCGATGATCGCCCCGAGCACCGCGCAGCCGGCGGGCAGGAGCATCGCGGTCTTCGCGTCGAAGGCGTCGATGATGTTGCCGGCGACAGCGGATCCGAAGGCGACGCCGAAGCCCAGTGAGGTGCCCAACCAGGCGAACGCCTCGGTGAGCCTGCGCGGGGGAGCGAGCTGCTCGATGACGGAGTTGGCGCCGATGAGGCTCGGTGCGATCGCGGAGCCGACGACGATGAGGATGATGCCGTAGGTGACCATCGAATTCGCCAGCAGCATCAGGCACGCGCCCACTGCCAGAGCGGACACGGCCACACCGAAGCGGTGATGGACGGCGGCCTGCCAATTCCTGGCTCCGTACAGCGCTCCGGAGATGAGGGACCCCAGCGCCAGGCACGACAGCAGCACACCGGCCGAGGATTTCACACCGAGCTCGTCGGCGAAGGCGACGGCGATGACGTCGATGGCACCGAAGTTCACCCCGAGGAAGATGTTGACGATGATGATCGCGAAGATGCCCGGGTTCGAGAACACGTGGCCCTTCGCCTCGGTGGTCCGCTCGACGGGCGGAGGCTCGGTCGACTTCTGGATGTAGAGCAGCAGCGAGCCGACTCCGACGGTGATCATCGAGAGGATGATGCCCGCCGGCGGCCACACGGCTGTCGCGAGCACCGTGGCCAGCACCGGTCCGGAGACGAACATCAGCTCATCGGCGACCGACTCCCACGAGAATGCGGTCTGCAGCTTCTTCGGGGTGTCGACGATATGTGACCAGCGCGAACGCACCAGCGAACCGACCGAGCCGACGGTGGCACCGCTGATCCCGGCGAAGACGAAGATGAATCCCGGCCACCATTCTTCGTACACGGAGACGATGAGCAGCGTCAGTGCGATGAGGTGGGTGATGACGATGGGCGCCATGACCTTCGCCTGACCGAGGCGGTCGACGAGGCGAGCGATCCCGGGGCCGGCAAGTGCCTGGACGATCATGTATACGGCGGAGACGATGCCCGCCATGCCGTACGACCCGGTCACGCCCTGGATGAAGAGGACGATTCCCAGTCCCAGCACTGCGATGGGCATCCGGGCGACGAGACCGGCCAAGGAGAACTTGAGAGCACCGGGAAGTGACAGAATTTCCCGATAGTTATTGAACACCAGGAAAGTCTACCGAGCGCCCAGAACGACAACCAGACGGATCCTGCGTTATTACTGGTGAGTCCTCTCACCTCGGCGGAGTGCGAGTCGCCCAATGAGGTGCGCTCGCCTCTCGGCTGGTCCCCGCGAATGCCGCTCCCGCAGTATCCGTGCCAAGTACGGTGACACCATGCCTGAACGGGCAGAACACCTCGCCGAGGCGGCCCTGCCCACCCGTTCGCCCGCGGGGTCATCGGCGGCTCCCCGGAAAACAGTCCGCCACTGGATGCGCGAGGCTGAGAACTGAATCACGACACCCGCTATACAATTGGCGAGATTGCCCCCGTTCCCTGGCGTACGACGCCGCCCTCAGACCCCGGAGTGCCGATGACGGACAACACCACGTTCGACGATCTCTTCGACCACCAGCCCGACGAGCAGCAGCGCCCGCGCAAAAAGAAGCGCGTGTGGCGCAAGGTGCTCGTCATCCTGCTCATCATCGTCATCCTCGGCGTGCTCGGCGTCGGTCTCTACGTGTGGAACGTCGGCCGGTCCTTCGACAACAACGCGAACAAGCTCAGCGACGAACAGGTCTTCGGCAAGGAGAAGAGCGGCAACGCCGAGGACGGCGGAACGAACATCCTGCTGCTCGGCTCCGATGAGTCGATGAAAGATGTCGATGTCAACGATTCGCGCGGTCTGCGTTCGGACACGATCATGGTCATGCACCTGCCCAATGACGGCGGCAGCGTCCAGATCATGTCGATCCCGCGTGACACGTGGGTCGACGTCGAGGGGCACGGCAAGGCGAAGATCAACTCGGCGCTGTCCTACGGCGGTCTGCCGCTGGCCGTGACGACGGTCTCGGACTTCATCGGCACCGATCTCGATCACGTGGCGATCATCGATTTCGAGGGGTTCAAGGCTCTGACCGACAGCCTCGGCGGGGTGACCGTGAACTCTGAACAGGCGTTTGAGAAGAACGGCTACAGCTTCACCCAGGGTGAGAATGTCCTCAACGGTGATGAGGCGCTGACGTTCGTGCGTGAGCGCAAGCAGTTCAAGGACGGCGATTTCCAGCGTGCGCGCAATCAGCAGGCGTTCATCCGCGGCCTGACGAACGAGATCATTTCGGCCGATACGCTGTCGAACCCGAAGAAGATCCAGGACATGGTCAAGAACTTCGCGCCGTACATGTACGTCGACTCGGGTCTGGACGCGAAGTACATCTCCGGAACGGCATTCAATATGCGCGATGTCCGCCCCACTGACATCGAGTTCTTCACCGCTCCCGTCGCCGGCGTCGGCACCTCCCCGGACGGTCAGTCGATCGTCAACGTCGACGAGGATGAGCTGAAGAAGGTGCAGGACGCGTTCACGAACGACACCGTTGGCGACTATGTGGAGAACGCCCCGGAGGCGCACCTGTAAATCCTCGCCGAGGCGGCCGATCGTTGCCGTCGGCTGTGCACGACGAACCCCGCCCAGGATCTTCCTGAGCGGGGTTCGTCATGTGGGGAGTGCCGGCGAGGGGGTCAGACAGTGTGGGGCCGAGTCAGCCTTCGAACTTGACCTTGTGCACAGCGTGAGGTGCTGCGCCCCATTCATCCTGGTCGCCGATGGCCTGGTTGGAGACACCGAGCGTCATCTTCTCGCCGGTCTCCGTGTTCCGATAGGTGATGTACGTTGTTCCCGCGGTGCCTTCTGCCCCGGAGTTCCTCCAGTGAGAACCGTTTTCATCGCCATGGTCTGCCAGTTTCTCGGCGACTTCGTCGCTGGCAAACGCTTTGACTTGTTCGGTGTTGTCCTGGCCCCAGGCGATGACGAGTTCATCTGCGTACTTGCCGGCTTCGATCGGATAGTAGATGGATTGAGTGTCGACGTCCGAGGCGGCCGCCGGCGCCGTTGAGTCGGCTGCACCAGCATCGGCCGCCAAAGCGGGGCCGCTGACCAGCCCGATTCCGGCGAAACCGGCGATGGTGGCGATTCCCAGTGCTGCTGCGCGGTTGCGGATTGTTGACTTCATTGTGCTGTTCCTTTCCCTTGAGCTTCCTTTTAAGGGTTGTCGTCTGGAAGGTCTTCACTCCTGCGACGGATTGTCGTCACTGAATGCTCTCGCGCTGCGAATTTGCGAAGACGGGTGGTCAGTCGTCGAACTGGACCTTGTGCACGCCGTTGGGTGTGCCCCACTCGTTGTCGGGGTTGGAGACGGCTTCGTTCGGGACTCCAAGCGACATCTTCTCGCCGGTGACGGTGTTCTCGTAGTCGACATAGATCGTTCCTGCCGCCCCTTCGGCGCCGACGCGATCCCAGTGGGTGACGTTGTCATCGCCGTGCGCGGCGAGTTTCTCCGCGACCTGGGGAGAGGCGAAGGCTTCGACGCGATCAGTGGCGCCTTGGCCCCAAGCGATGACGAGTTCATCGGCGTACTTGACCGGGTCTGTCGGGTAGTACACGGATTGGGTGTCGACTCTCGAGTCCGCCGAATGACTCGACGAGTCGGCGACGGAGGCGTCGGCGGCCATTGCCGGGCCGCCCGCGAGCCCGAGGCCTGCGAGTCCGGCGACGGTGGCGATTCCGAGAGCTGCTGCGCGGTTGCGGATGGTGTTCTTCATGGCTTCTGCTCTTCCCTTTGCGTCGATTGCTGGTTCGGTTGCGCTGCTGTCAGTCTGCGAACTGAACATAGGTCACTGCGTGAGGTGCTGAGCCCCACTCGTTCTGGTCGTCAATGACCTTTTCGGAGACTCCGAGCGCCATCTTTTCCCCGGTCACTGTGTTCTCGTAGGTGACGTAGGTTGTGTCTCCGGTGCGTTCGCCGCCGGTCTGGTCCCAGTGCGTGGCGTCGTCACCGTCGTGGTCTGCCAGCTGCTCGGCCACGTCTCCGGAAGCGAAGGCCTCGACGCGATCGGTGTTGTCGGTACCCCAGGCACGGACGAGTTCGTTCGCATAGTCGGTCGAATTCGTCGGGTAGTACACGGACTGGGCGTCGACTCCCGAGCTCGCCGATTGACTCGACGAATCGGCGAGCGAGGCGTCGGCGGCCATAGCCGGTCCGCTTGCCAGTCCGAGGCCTGCGAGTCCGGCGACGGTGGCGATTCCCAGAGCTGCTGCGCGGTTGCGGATGGTGGACTTCATTGTGTCGATCCCTTCTGCTCATGTGCTGCCACTGCAAGGTGGCATGTCGATTGACGATGAACAGTATTTCGATCGAATTTGAGGACGCGGCAACGCCGACTGAGAGCCGACTCGGAGCCGGTCACGGATGGAGAACAGGAATATTGCAGTCGTGCGAACGCGACTGTTACACGACGGGAACCGGCCAGATGGTGACAAATCCTCTTGCCGACGAAATTCGAGGTGAAGCCACTGCCAAGCGACCGTCGCTTCGACCGGACGCGGTGTGTCGTGGGCAGTCCCCACGACAATTCCGATTGCTCAGCGATATCCGATCGTGATTCGTCGCGCTCTGACGAAAATGAACAAAATTCCTTACGGCTCACTCGGTCGTCAGTTCGACGACAGACCTCGAGCGTGGGATCAGAGTGCGATCAGAGGCGGACCTCTACTTCAGCACCCCATCGACGAGAGTCCGTGCATCGTGCTGGACCTGGCGCAGATGGTCTTCGTCGCGCAGGGATTCGGCGTAGATCTTGTACACGTCTTCCGTGCCGGAGGGGCGCACGGCGAACCAGGAGTTGTCCGTGGTGACCTTGAGTCCGCCGATCGGGGCGCTGTTTCCCGGCGCCGAGGTGAGCACCGAGGTGACGGGTTCACCGGCGACGGTCTTCACGCTCACCTGTGACGCATCGAGGGCGCCGAGGCGGGCCTTCTGCTCGCGGGTCGCCGGGGCGTCCTGACGGGCGTAGGCACTGGTGCCGTGATTCGCTGCCAGTCCCGCGTAGCGCTGCGAGGGGGTCTGCCCGGTCTTCGCGGCCATCTCGGCTGCGAGGAGGGCGAGGATGATGCCGTCCTTGTCCGTCGACCAGACCCTGCCGTCCCGACGCAGGAACGAGGCACCTGCCGATTCCTCACCGCCGAAGGCCAACTTCGAATCGAGTAGGCCGGGGACGAACCACTTGAAGCCGACGGGCACTTCGAACAGCGAGCGGTCGTGTGAGGCGACGATGCGGTCGACGATCGAGGACGTGACGAGGGTCTTCCCGATCCCGGCACCCGCCGGCCAGTCTGTGCGGGACTCGATCAGGTAGTCGATCGCGGCAGCCAGGTAGTGATTGGGGTTCATCAGTCCGGCGTCGGGAGTGACGATGCCGTGCCGATCGGCGTCGGCGTCATTGCCGGTGGCGATGTCGAAGTCGCCGCGGGAGGCGATGAGACCGGCCATGGCATACGGCGAGGAGCAGTCCATGCGGATGTTCTCGTCCCAGTCCAGAGTCATGAACGACCAGGTCGGGTCGACGTCCGGGTGGACGACGGTGAGGTTGAGGTCGTAGTCCTCGGCGATCGCCGCCCAGTAGTCGACGCTGGCACCGCCGAGCGGGTCCGCGCCGATCTTCAGCCCGGATGAGCGGATGACGTCGAGGTCGATGACGGATTCGAGGTCGTCGACGTAGTTCGAGACGTAGTCGAAGTTCTCCGTGTTCTCAAGGTGGAAGGCCCGCTGGAAGGGGGTGCGCGGAATCTTCTCCCACCCGTCGCGGAGGTAGGCGTTGGCACGTTCGGCGATCCAGGTCGTCGTCTCGGTGCCGGCCGGCCCGCCGTGCGGCGGGTTGTATTTGATGCCGCCGTCGGCAGGCGGATTGTGGCTGGGGGTGACGATGATGCCGTCGGCCTGCGCATCGTCGCGGGATTTGCCTGCATTGAACCCGAGGATCGCGTGGGAGACTGCCGGGGTCGGGGTGAAACCATCGCGTTCGTCGATGAGTGCGGGCACTTCGGCGGCGGCGAGCACCTCGAGGACGGTGAGGAACGCAGGCTCGCTCAGCGCGTGGGTGTCACGGCCGAGGAAGATCGGTCCGCGGATGCCCTTGTCTCGGCGGAAGTCGACGATGGCGGCGGTGATGGCCGCGATGTGCGCCTCGTTGAAGGATCGGTTGAAGCTCGAACCGCGGTGGCCTGAGGTCCCGAAGCTCACTGCTTGTGAAGGCACCGAGGGGTCGGGAACCAGGTCGTGATAGGAATCGAGAAGGGCAGGGATGTCCACGAGATCCTTGTCCTGGGCCAACTGGCCGGCGCGAGTAGTCATTCTTCTACCTTGCCAAATCCGGGCCACCTGTCACAGTTGTGTCCACGGAGTTCTTGCATCGTGGACTCTGCGGACACGTCAGCGCGAGATTTCAGTGCCGTGGACCGGTTCGCTTTTGCGCCGCTTCCCGTGTGCGCTGGCTCCGGCGTGTGCGCAGGCACGCGGACTCAGTCCGGAGGCTCCGAACCGTCGTCGTCCTCGTCTGTCGTGTCGCCACCGCTGATATCGCGGTCTTTATCGGCAGCAGACCCTTCGGCCTCGGCCTGGACCGCTACAGGGTCCCGCTCGATCGAAACCTCGTGCTCTGCGGCAATGCGCTCGAGCCTCTCCTCGGGTGTCTGCGAACCGCCTTCAGCGTCTGTCTCGGCGCTGACTCCGACGGCAGAGCTCTCGATCTCCTGTTCGTCGTCGACGTTCTGTTCTTCTGCGTTCTCTGGCGGGTTCTTCTCGTCGCTCATGACTTCGGCTCCTTTCGGAGTGGAACACGCTCGTCGCGTCGGGCGGTTGATGTCGGGCGGTTGATTGAGGATCACCATGGGTCTGGCTGTGATCCTTGTTCCCGACGGTAGACCTACGCCCGGCGCGGGATCAAGGGGGTCCGGAACGATGGTCGGAACCCTGTTCAAGAGGAGAGTCCTGAGATAGAGTGAGATCACTCTGCGGACGGGTGCTGAGTGGCCTGCCCCACGCGAACCCACACAGTTGGGACGAGGATCAGATATGGTCGGGCCCGAAGGGGAAACGGTCACACAGCGAGCCTCCACCGGCGGCCTGCCCTCCGACGGCGTCATCGACGCGACTCTGGAGGAAGTCCACGCCCGTTACCACGGACTCGACGACGGTGAGGTCGCCGACTACATCCCGGTCCTCGCCGAGGCGGATCCCAGGTGGTTCGGACTCAGCCTCATCGAATCGGCCGGGACCGTGCACGAAGTCGGTGATGTCGACACCGAGTTCTCCATCCAATCCATTTCGAAAGCCTTCGTCTTCGCGCTCGTCTGTCAGTCCCGCAGCTCCGAACTCGTCCACGAACGTGTCGGTGTCAACAACACGGGGCTCGCCTTCAACTCGGTGATGGCGGTCGAACTCAACGATGGGAAGCCGTTGAATTCGATGGTCAACGCCGGCGCCATCGCCACGACCGCACTCATGCCCGGAACCACCTCGGCGGAGAAATGGGAGAACATCCGTTCTGGGCTCTCTCGCTTCGCCGGTCGTCCACTTCGTCTCGACGGTCGGGTGTACGAGTCGGAGATGACGACGAATCAGCGCAACAAGGCCCTGGCTCGCCTGCTGGAGAGCTATGGGCGGATCATCACGGATCCGCTCGACACCGTCGACATCTATACCCGGCAGTGTTCGCTGCAGGTCACCGCGCATGACCTCGCGGTGATGGGAGCCACCCTCGCCGACGGCGGCATCAATCCGCTGACCGGTCGGCAGGTCGTCTCTGCAGAGGTGGCACGCGATACGCTCGCGCTGCTCGCCTCGTGCGGAATGTATGAGAACAGCGGCGAATGGCTCTTCGAGATCGGTCTGCCAGCTAAGTCCGGAGTCTCCGGCGGCATCGTCGCTATCGCCCCGGGCAAAGGAGCCCTGGGCACGTTCTCGCCGAGGGTGGACGCCGCGGGCAACAGTGTGCGCGGTCAGCGAGCGTGCTTCCACCTCTCTCGGGCCCTGGGCCTGAATCTCTTCGCATCGAACGCTGTCGCCCAACGCGTTCGGGAAGGACGCTGATGAGCACCGCCACCGAGCCGAATGCCGACGCAGAGGAGCGCAGATCCTGGGCGCCGATGATCGGACTCTTCCTTGCCCAGGTCCTCATGTCGTTCAATGTCGCCGCCCTGCCGATCTCGCTCGGTGGGATGGTCGAAGATTTCGGCGTACCGCCCACGGTCGCCTCGTCGACGATCGTCGTCTACGGTCTCGCGGTAGCGGCACTCGTGATGACCGGCGCAAAGCTGGGCCAAAGGATCGGCTGGGTGCTCATCTTTCGCGTGGTGCTCGTCGTCTTTGCAGCATCCTCGCTGCTCATGATCTTTTCTCGCACGGTGGCCTGGGTCATCACCGGGCAGCTGCTTGCCGGTGCTGCCGCCGCGATCATCGTGCCCGCCCTGGTTGCGCTCATCGCCGAGAACTATCGCGGCGCGCAGCAGGCGGCCGCTGTCGGATCGCTCGGTTCGGCACGGGCCTTCTCCGGAATGAGCGCGTTCCTCATCGGCGGCACCTTGGGCACGCTCGTCGGGTGGCGACCGATCTTCTTCATCACGTTGGGATTGGCCGTCATCGTCTTCGCGCTGACCTTCACCCTGAAGTCGGACAAGGGGGACGCCTCGATCCGGATCGACCTTGTTGCTTCGACGCTCATCGGTGCCGCGGTCGTGCTGCTGACAATGGGGTTCAACAACCTCAACGCCTGGGGCGTCATCCCCGCGGAGGAGGGAGCACCGTTCTCTGTCGCCGGGCTGTCACCGGCACCGGTGTTCATCGTCGTCGGCATCGTCCTCGGGCAGCTGTTCTTCGTGTGGACGAAGAGGCGAAAGGCGGCGGGAAAGGTGCCGCTCGTCGACATCAGTGTGCTCGGCCGCCCGAGCGAGCGGGCTGCGGTCTATGCGATGTTCGTCATCGTCGCCATGGAGGCGGCGGTGAACTTCACCGTGCCCACCTACATCCAGGTCGTTCAGGGGCGTACACCTTTCGATACGTCGTTGGCGATGCTGCCGTTCAACCTCACGGTGTTCGTCACCGCCACTCTCATCGTCCGTTTCTACAAGCGATTTGCTCCGCGCACCATCGCGCTGTTCTCCTTCGGCCTGACGACGGCGGCGCTCGTCTGGTTGGCGTTCGTCGTGACGAACAACTGGGAGACGTTGCCGACGATTTTTGGCCTCATTGTGTTCGGCATCGGGCAGGGCGCGTTGGTGACCTTGGTCTTCAATGTCCTGGTCACGGCCGCGCCGAAGCATCTGGCCGGTGATGTCGGGTCGATCCGGGGCACTGCGCAGAATCTTGCCTCTGCGGTCGGCACCGCGGTGATGGGAGCGCTGCTGGTCACGGTGCTCTCGGCGGGACTGGCATCTGCTGCCGATGACCATCCCGATCTGCCGCCGGAGCTCGTCGAGCAGGTCGATCTCGACAATGCGAACTTCGTGAGCAACGACGAACTGCGGGAGGTCCTCGCAGAGACGACGGCGACACCGGAGCAGGTCGAGCATGCCGTCGAGCTGAATTCTCAGCAGCGACTGCGCACGCTCGAGCTCGGGTTCCTCATCCTCGCCGGCATCAGCCTGATTGCAGCAGTGCCGGCTTCTCGGCTGCCGAAGTACCGACCTGATGAGATCCCGGACCCCGCTGAGGCTGACTAGACCAGGCAGATCGGGCTGATAACTTTATTAAGCAATCGAGTGGATCATTAATCGCGGTAGAGCATACAGTTTTCGGCACCGTGCAATCGGGCCTTCCTGACCACCGATTGGCCCGACGTTAACGATCCCTTGGACAGGGACCGACGGCTGAGAGGTCAGCCCAAAGGGAAGCCAGAGAGATTCGGCGACTCAGAGCCGTCACTTCACCCAGGGTTCTTCGCCGGTCTCGGAGACGATCGGCTTGCCGTTGTCGAGGTTCCATGAGCCCATGCCGCCGACGACGTCGAAGGCATCGAAGCCGTTCTGGTTGAGCCAGGCCACGGCCCGGTTCGAGCGTCCGCCGGTGCGGCAGATGACGTACATGTCGTCGTCGAGTGGAAGGTCGTCGAGGCGGCTCGGCAGTTCGCCGAGCGGCACGTGGATCGCACCTTCGATGTGCCCGGCATTCCATTCATCGTCCTCGCGGACGTCGATGATGGCGGCCCCTTCGGGGATGTCATTGACGGTGACGGTCGTTTCTTCATCCATGTCTTCAGTCTAGGCACGCAAGCCAGTTGCTCGCATTGACCAGAGGAGGGCGAGCAGGCGTGGAGCGGCGACCGAGCGCGGGAAATCGACCTTTGGGGGCAACACGCTGAATTCGCTGAGGAAACCTACGAGGTGCCTCAGTGGGAAGTGAGCGCGTGGCCTGTGGTGGTGCCTCACGACTTGTGAGCGCGAGGCTTGCGGATCATTTGCTTCTTTGGAGTCGACTCATCGACGATTCCAATGCTGCCATGTTCAGATGCCGGGCCGCGGCCATCGACTCGGTTTTGCCTTGAGCGAGCTCGATCAAACTCATCTGGATCTGGTTGATCTGGCGAGTGAGATCGGCAGGGTTGACGCCAATGATTCGCGCCTGGATAGTCTCGGTTTGCTGTGTCGTGAGGAGACCGGAATCGAGGACCCGGTTCCACGGGGTCGCTGGCTTGTCATAGACGCGCCGACGACGACCGTCAGCGGTAGTGGAATATCCCACAGGTTTCTTCGTCGGGGTGAAGAAATTCAGCAGCATCGATACCACCGGCCATAGTCGTCCCAACAGCTCCAGTTCCTCGCTGGTGTCATAACGCCAGTAGAACGCGTGTTTACGGACGATGTGGTTGTTCTTCGACTCCACGGTAGCCTGGTCATTCTTCTTGTAGGGACGCGAACGTGTCTGAGCAATATCGCGTTCCTGGAGCCAGTCAGCGACCTCGTGGTTGATGAATTCAGATCCGTTGTCGGAGTCGAAGATCGAGAGTGGGAACGGAAACATTTCTTGGAGGTCGCCCACTGCTTGAACGATCCATTTCGCCGCGTTGTTGCGGATCGAGGCGTTCTCGGTCCATCCGGTGACCAGGTCCGTCATCGTCAAAGTACGAACGAATTCCCCGACGAACGTTGGCCCGCAGTGGGCAACGGTATCGGCTTCGATAACTCCGGGAACTGTCGGTGGTTCGTCGCCGACCTTTGATAGTCCGATCGAGTTCCGCAGCAGTGGTGAAGGCGTCGTTGTTGTGATGCCTCGCAGGCGCATCGATTGACGTGCCGGCAACAGGTAACGATCGATGGTTGCCGGGCTCATCGATTCCAGTTCCCTGATTGTCTCGGGAGTGGCGAAGGTGTGGTCGAGGTCGCCTGCCTCGTCCAACAGCGGTAGCCACAGTGGCAGCATCACCACGAGGTACTTTCCGCACGGCATGCCCATCAGGGCCCATACATGCTCAAGCAGGGCCCGAGAGTCGTCGGAGTAGGTTTTGGGTCTCAGGCGACGTTTGTCGACTTGCTCGTTCGGGTTGGGCAGTACGGGGCCGGTGAGCATTCGTCTGGCTGTGGATCGGCCCATCCCGGTCGTCGCGATCACCTCGTCGAGGATGCGACCACGGTCGGTCTTGGATGCTTTTCGGTAGGCGGTGTGGAGCTTGTTCGTGACGTGACGCCTCGCGGTCATCGGGATCTTGCCTTCCATGTCAGGCAAGCTTCCTCCCGTTTGCTGGGAGTTACGCGCTCAAAGTCTTTGAGGCACCAACCCCACCCACGCGCTCAAAGTCACTGAGGCACGTCGACCTATTGTCAATCTCGGTCGGACGTAGCTATGATCGACATCACATTTAGTGATACCTCACACCTCAGAAATCAGTTCATGAAGGAGAAACACATGACCGATGCGTCGACCAATGGGCCTCTTGCCGGAATGCGAGTCCTCGAACTCGGCAACATGATTGCGGCGCCGACCGCCGGAACACAGTTCGCGGACTTCGGCGCCGAGGTGATCAAAGTCGAGCACCCTGTGCATGGTGATGACCTTCGCCAATGGCCTCCGAACAAGGGAGAGGTCCCGCTGTGGTGGAAGGTGACGAACAGGAACAAGCGCCTCATCACCGTTGACCTCTCAACAGAGGAAGGCGCGGAGATTGTTCGGAACGCTGTCCGCGATGTCGACATCGTGCTCGAGAACTTCCGTCCCGGGACACTGGAACGCTGGAACATCGGGCCGGAAGAGCTGATGGCGATCAACCCGGGATTGATAGTCACTCGAATTTCGGGTTATGGCCAGACTGGGCCGTACAGCGGGCGAGCGGGATACGGGACAGTGGCCGAGGCGATTAGCGGCATTCCCTCGTTCACGGGGCCGAAGGGCGGACCGCCGACTTTGTCCGCGTTCCCTCTCGTCGACGTTCTTGCCGGTCACAGCGCCGTGCAAGGATCGCTCATGGCGGTTTACGAACGTCAACGGAGTGGTAAGGGCCAGGTCGTGGATGTCAGTCTCTACGAGTCACTCTTCCGCTTGGCCGATGCTCAGGTCATCGGCTACGACCAGGCTGGCATTGTCAAGCAGCGCAACGGCAACCGCATGGACGAGGACTCTCCACGAAATACTTATCAGACCTCCGACGAGAAGTGGATTGCCATTTCCGCGGGATCGCAGCGCACGTTCTCCAGGTTAGCCACCGCAATCGGCAGGCCGGAACTTACCGATGACCCGCGTTTCAACACCAACAGGAACAGGGTGGCCAATGCTGAAGAACTGGATCAGATTATGTCGGATTGGTTCGCTGTTCGGTCATCATCTGACTGTATGGAGATCATGATCGAAAACGACGTTGTCGCCGGCCTTGTCTACACAATCGAAGACATCTTCGCAGATCCACATTACGCGGCACGGGAAAACATCATCGACGTCGATGATCCGCAATTGGGCAGTGTGCGTATGCAGAATGTCTCTCCGCGCTTGAGCCGTACGCCGGGCAGAGTGCGGTGGACCGGCGGGCAAATGGGAGATGACAACGACGAGCTTTTACCTGAAATGACCGCTGTACGCGGTTGACAGTCTTCGTACGACAAGCCGAACGAAAGAGAATTCAATGGCGAATGAAGCAGTGATAGTTGGGTCCTATCAGACTCCCTATGTGAAGAAGCCGACGCAGACGACTCAGCACTTCATCCTCAAGAGCATCGGAGGAGTGCTGGCAAAGTACGGTGTCGCGCCCACTGACGTCGATGGTCTCGGTGTCAGTTCATTTCTGATGGGTCCCGACAATACGACGACGATCGCTGAGCAGAGCGGCATCTGCGCAAAGTGGACCTATCAAGGCAGCGCAGGAGGTGCAGCCCACATCGCGGGTGTACTCGAAGCACAGCAGGCGATCAACAACGATCGAGCCGAGGTCGTCGTTGTGTCTGCGGCAGACTCGTATTCGGTCGCGGTTCACAACAAGCTGATGAACGATTTCAACTCGAGCATGCGCGACTACATCGCGCCTCACGGGTTCGGCGGAACCAACGGACTGTTCGCCATGCTGCAGCGGAAGCACATGGCCGACTACGGCACGACCCGTGAACAGCTGGGCAAGCTTTCAGTCACGCAGAGAGCGAATGCAGTTCACAATGGGAACGCGCTCCTGCGCACCCCTCTTACCCTCGATGACTATCTGAACTGCAGGCAGATTGCCGAGCCCATCGGTCTCTACGACTGTGTGCTTCCATGTGGAGGCGGTGAGGCGACATTGCTCATGTCCAAGGCGAAGGCCGAGTCTCTGGGGCTGTCGTACATCGAGATCCTGTCCGGAGATCACCGCAGTAATTACGGCGGCGATCAGTTCCTCCTCATGTCGGGGGCATGGGCGGAGTTCCAGTCCCAGATGTTCGCCGAAGCGCAGATCTCGCACGATGACGTCGACATCGTCGGTCTCTACGACGACTACCCGATCATGGAACTCGTTCAACTCGAGGGAATGGGCTTCTGCCCTCAGGGAGAGGGCGGTCGCTTCATCGAAGACACTGACATCTCCGTCACCGGCAAGCTGCCGATCAACACCGGCGGAGGACAACTGTCATGCGGCCAGACCGGTGCCGGCGGTGGCGCCATCGCTTTGACCGAGGTGCTGATGCAGATGAACCAAGAGGTCGAGGCGGAACGGCAGGTGCCCAATCCTCAGCATGCAGTCGTCACCGGATTCGGAATGATCTGCTTCGGCAAAGGCACAGGACAGTCGGCACTGATCCTGAGAAAGGGAGGCATCTGATGAGCAACCACGAATTCGCCGCAGAACGACCTGGGCACCCACTGCCGGTACTCGAAGAGTGGAACCGGCCGTTCTTCGCAGCCGGTGCAGAGGGTGAGATCCGACTGCAAGTGTGCTCGAAATGTCAACGGACGATCTATTTTCCTCGGGCGTTCTGTCCGTACTGCGCCTCACCGGAGTATCGCTGGGAAGCCCAGCCCCTCTCAGGCACAATCGAGAGCTTCTCCAAGGTGTGGAAAGCGGAGAATCCCTATTTCGATCCCGAGCTTCCTTTTCACATTGCACTGGTCGACCTGCACAACGGGGTCAAGATGTTCGGTCGGTTGCGTGCGGCGTCAGGAGAACCCGCCATCGGCGATCACGTCAGTGTGGAATTCATCCAAATCGATGACGAGATCTGGCTCCCGCGATTCGTCAGTGGAAGTGTGCCGGAGTCCTGATGAATCGTTCGCAGAAGCGTGCCGAATTGCGGTGGAATTCGACACTCATCACTCCGACTTTCCTCTTCTATGCCATCGTCTTCGTCATCCCAGTGATGGCGGTGGTCGTCCAAAGTCTGATCTCTGACCATCGCCTGTCCTTCCACTGGTATGAGCAGCTGCTCGGGGAGGACTACTACTGGATCGTCCTCGTCCGTTCGATCTGGCTGTCGTTCCTGTCAGCGGCAATCTCCATCATCGTCGGATACTCCCTTGCGTATATCTCCAGCCGTCTGGTGGTCAGCCGTGCGCTGCGGAAGCTGATTCTCATCGCTGTGCTGACACCTCTGTTCACCAGCGCCGTGGTCCGCGCCTTCGGTTGGCAGATTGTGCTGGGTTCGGACGGAATCATCAATGACATCTTCATCGGCCTCGGCCTTGTGGACGCACCTATGAGATTGATGTTCAACCAGTTGGGTGTGATCGTCGGCCTCGTGCACTTCCTCGTGCCCTTCGCCTATCTGACATCGTCCGCAACTCTCCAATCTCATGACCTGTCATTGGTTCGCGCGGCGCGAGATCTGGGCGGAGGACCCTGGAGCACCTTCTGGCGGATCACTGTTCCGCTCAGCCGCACTGCGTTGATCGCAAGCTTCTCCATCAATTTCGCGCTCGCGATCAGCTCCTATGTCGTACCGGCAGTGCTCGGCGGCGGACGTGTGAAGGTGATGGCAGCTCTGATCTATGAAACCTTCTCGGTCGATCTGAACTGGCAGCTCGGTTCGGCGATTGCGGTGTTCGTGTTCGTTCCGGTCATGATCGTCCTCTTCTCGCTGGAGGTCTTGGGCCGAAAGACAGCTATTCCGACTCGGAGTGATTGATCATGAAACCAACGTTGACCAAAGCGGCAGTGACGCTGTACCTCGTACTCGTCATCGCATTCCTCGTGGGACCCATCGTCGTGCTGATCGGGGCGTCATTCGGAACCGGAAACGGCCTGTCGTTCCCACCGAAGGGCCTCACCTTCGAATGGTTCGGCCAAGTGATCGGCAATGCGGTCTATCGCAGGGAACTCGTACTCAGCCTGGTGTTAGCAGCAGTCGCTGCGACGGTGAGTCTGATCATCGGCTTCCTCGCCTCTGTGGCCCTCGGCCGCAGTAAGCGTGCATGGGCTAGCGCGATGACCAGCTATTTTCTCAGCCCACTCATCGTTCCGCAGGTAGTGATCGGTGCTGCGCTGATGCAGTATTACGCACTCGTCGGCATCGGAGGCACACAGCTCGGTCTTCTGCTCGGCCACGTGGTCATCGCGATTCCCTACGTGATTCGTTCGATTGTCGGTTCGATCGGCGAGGTTGATCCCGCGCTGCTCGAAGCGTCCAGAGACCTCGGCGGCTCTCGCTGGAGGACCGTGATCGATGTGATGCTGCCAATCGTCAAACGCTCGGCAATCGGCGCGTGGCTGTTCGCCTTCGTCATGTCCTGGATCAATGTCGAACTCAGTGTCTTCATTGCCCCGGGTGACCTGGCTACTGTGCCTGTCGAGATCTTCAACCATCTGCAGTACAGCGCCGACCCCGTGGTGGCGGCACTGTCCTCATTGTCCGCGATCGTCGCTCTGCTTCTGGTGCTGGCGATCGACAAGCTCTCTGACCTGGAAAGTATGTCGCGATGAAGAGAATACTCATTGGCCTCTGCAGCCTCACGCTGCTGTTGTCGGGGTGCGGTCTCGTCAGCCAGAGTTCGGACGACAGCGTCTTCACAATCGCCACGTACGGCGGTTCGTACGGCGACTCGATCCGAGAACGGGTCATCAAGCCGTTCGAAGAGAAGTACGACGTCAAGGTCCGTGAAGAAATGGCGGTTTCGAACGTCACACTCGGCAAACTGATGCAGGGCGGCTCCGATATCGACGTCGCTTTTATGGACGGCGGCGTCTCGGAGCACGCGGAATCCATGAACGTCCTCGAACCCATCGATACGTCGAAGCTGAGCAACGCAGATTCACTCATCGACGAAGCAGTCTATGAGAAGGACGGGAAGAAGTTCGCTATCTCGGCTGGGTTCTATGCGGTCGGTCTCACGTACAACACCGAGAAGATCGATACTCCTCCGAAGAGCTGGAAAGATCTGTGGAAGCCCGAGTACGCCAATAAGGTGACCGCACCCTCGGTCTCCAACGCAATGGGCCTGCCCTTCGTCCTCGGCATCAACCAAGCTTTCGGTGGCGAAGCAAATAACATCGACACTGCCGTCAAAGAACTGGGGAAGCTCAAAGTCGCGTCGTATTTTGACACGGCAGGTGCCGGCGAAAACCTGTTCCAAGGCGACGAAGCAACAATCGGTGCCGCCTACGCCTCAAGTGCTGCCGCGCTGAAGAAGGGCGGCAAGCCCATCGAGTATGTCACCCCAGAAGAAGGCGCGATCGCGGGAGACATCCGACTTCATATACCCAAGACGAGCTCGAAAACCGATCTCGCATACAAGTTCATCGATCTTGCCATCTCTGCTCAAGCGCAACAGGAAATGTCTGCCGACCTCCTCAATGCGCCCGTGAATAAGAAGGCCGAATTGTCAGAATCGCTCAAGGCGCAGATGCCGTATGGAAAAGACGGCTCAATCGCAGACCTGAACATTCCTGATTGGTTCGCACTGAACGAGAACAGGCAGAAATGGACGATCGAATTCAATCAGGAGGTCATCGGATGAGTGCCAACGTTGTGGAACTCAAAAGCATCGATCAGCGATTCAGCGGTAATCATGTGATCAAGAATCTTGATATGAGCATCAAGGAAGGCGAGTTCCTTTCGCTGCTCGGCCCGAGCGGTTGCGGAAAGACCACCATCCTGCGGATGATCGCCGGATTCGATGAGCCCAGCAGCGGTGAGCTCCTCATCGACGGATCCAGCGCTCTGGGCAAGGCCCCGGACAAACGGCCTATCAACACAGTGTTCCAGTCATATGCGCTGTTCCCGCACATGACGATCAAGGAGAACGTGGCATACGGTCTGCGCCGCAAGAGATGGGCGAAGTCGCGCATTCCCCAGGCAGTGCAGGACAGTCTGGACATGGTCAACATGGGGGCCTACGCCGACCGCTATCCCGCTCAGCTCAGCGGTGGACAGCAGCAGCGGATCGCTCTGGCTCGCGCTGTGGTCAATGAGCCGAGAGTTCTTCTGCTCGACGAACCGTTGGGTGCTCTCGACCTGAAGCTGCGCAAGCAGATGCAGCTCGAACTCATGCGCATCCACCGTCAGGTCGGAACGACGTTCATCTATGTCACACATGACCAAGAGGAAGCGCTCGTGATGTCGGATCGGATCGCCGTTCTCAACGGAGGAATAGTCGAACAGCTCGGCAGCCCCCGGAGCCTCTATGATTCGCCGCGCAGTCGATTCGTCGCCGACTTCATGGGCTCGAGCAACATCTTCGAGATTGACAGTGGAGATTCGAAGGCAAAGACCGTCTCCGTCGGCGGAGTCGACATCTCCGTCCAGAACACAGAGGCACTTGAAAGCGGCACTGACAACTGTGCAGTGATCATCCGTCCCGAACGAATCTCCGTGACCACCGGGGCCAAAGCTGACGCTGACAACTGCGTGCGGGGGCGGATCGTCGAATCCGCATTCCTGGGGCCGATGATCCTCATCCTTGCCGAAGTCCCGTTCGGAACTCTCAATGTCAAGATTCCCTACTACGGGCAGGACACGGATTTCGAACAAGGTGAGGAACTGTACTTCTCATGGCAAGCCAGCGACGCAATCGTGATCAAATGAATGAACAGGAAGACACTTCAGTGAACACCTCAGAAGAATTCAGGATTCTTGCACCGACGGGAACCCTTGGATACGGATTCTCTGCCGAAGATTTTCGACGGACAGTACGTGACTTCGCGCCAGACCTCGTCGCCGTCGACGCAGGATCGACCGATCCCGGCCCCTATTACCTCGGTGCTGGAAAATCATTTACATCCCGGGCAACGATCAAATACGAGATCGGACTGCTCGTCGACGAATGTCTGCCCAGGAAGATCCCGGTGGTGATCGGCAACTGCGGTGGCGCGGGTGGACGCCCGCACCTGCAGTGGGTCAACGAGATCGTAATGGAACTGGCTGCTGAGCGAAACTGGAAACTGCGCCTCGGGGTCATCGACTCGGAGATCGACGATCGCGACCGACTAAAGCAGATCGTCAGTGCAGGGCAGTCCGAGCAGTTCGAGAGCGGGGCAGAACTCACTCACGATGCCATCGACGATGCGACGCGGATCGTCGCTCAGCTCGGCCCGGAACCGGTCGCGGAAGTCTTCGCAGAAGAACCCGATGTCGTCCTCGTCGGCCGGATCTGCGATGACGCCATCTTCTCGGCACTGCCCATCCTCAAAGGATTCGACAGGGGGCTGGCCAGCTATGCGGGAAAGGTCCTCGAATGCGGAGCACTTGCCTGTGAACCCGTTGAGATGGACGTGCTCACTGCCGTCATCGGCAGGGAATACGTCATCTTCGAGCCGGGTGCCCAACACCGCCGTTCGACGGTCAAGTCGGTCACGGGGCATTCCCTGTATGAACGGGAGAATCCGTTCGAGCAGGCGGGACCGGGCGGAATCGTCGATCTCACCGAGGTGACCATCACCCAGGAGACCGAACGATCTGTGCGGGTGCAAGGAGTGAAGTTCATCCCGCAGCCGTACACTCTCAAACTCGAAGGAGCCTGCGAAGTCGGGTACCGATCGGCGTGCATCGCCGGAATCGCCGATCCGATCCTCATCGAAGCGCTGCCCTCTGTGCTCGAGACTGTTCGCAGCAGAACTGAGAAGAGGCTTGAGAGCGCCGGGCTGTCGGCGCGGTCGATCTCGTTCAAGCGGTACGGGGTGGACGCGGTGCCGCTCAACCAGCGCGCAGACACGTTCCCGGCATCCGCGCCTTCCGAAGTCGGGGTCGTGATCGAAACGATCGCAGATACCGCAGAGGACTCGCTGGCGATCTGCCACGAAGTGGCGGGCAGCCTGCTGCATGTGGACTATCCGGGCCAACTGAACACGGCGGGAAATGTGGCGTTCCCCTTCTCGCCGGCGGAGTTCCCAGTCGGCCAGTGCTTCGAGTTCTCGATCTACCATCTCATCCACGTCGACGATCCGAACGAGTTCTCGACAATCACCGTAAAAGAAATCGGAGGAGACCATGCCTGAGCAACGGCTGAGAGACGTCGCCGAGGTGGTCCGGAGCAAAAACGCAGGTCCACACCGCTTGACTCTCGATATCATCTTTAAAGAGGTCGAGGTCTTGGACAAGGTCTTAGAAGGAGGTTCTCTGACACCTGAGAAGGTCACAGAAGCGTATGGGCTTCAACCCTCTGCTCTGTCCTCGTGGTTCATCTTCCGTCCGGGACGAGCTCTGAAGTTCACTTTCATCAGACCGATTGATCAAGGAGGACCGGGGGAGACGGATATCTATGGTGCACAGCAGCACGCGCCATTGATGGATCTTGAAGTACAGCTTTAGGCTCCAGTCGGACGATCAAACTGAGGTGGAAAATATGGCCGATGCTACCGAGCGCCTCGGTGAGGTGTCGTTGGAACTTCCCAAGCTGACCGTGCACAGCCTGCGCGATCGGACTGAAGAGATCATTCGCGATCGTCTAGTCGCCGGAGCCTTGGTACCAGGGCCGACCTATACGATTCGCAGTCTCGCAGACGAACTAGATGTGTCTCCGACCCCGGTTCGCGAAGCCGTTCAGCGATTGTCCGGTGAGGGCGCACTCGAGATTGTGAGGAATCGCGGTTTCCGGGTGGTGGAGATGGACACGGAGGCTCTGGAAGAGAACCTCTTTATGCGGCGCCTGCTGGAGGTTGAGGCGCTGGTGGAAGTATCGTCTCGAATCGACCCGGACCGACGCGAAGTATACGAGCGCCTCATCGACGAAATGGAGCAGGCGGGCCAAGCCGAGGACTATCAGCGATACCTAGCGGCGTCCCGAACATTCCATTTAGGGCTCGTCGCAGAGCTTGCGATGCCGAAGCTGACAGAGATGATCGGGCGACTTCGTGACAGCGCTCGAATTGGACGCGTCACCCGTGAGACGAACATGGTCTCGGGAAATCGTGAACATCATGCTCTTGTCGATGCCGTCTTCCGAGGCGACGGCGACGAAGTTCGCAGGCTGATGATCGCGCATCTCGACCACCACCGGCACGAGTGGTCCGACCGTCCGGACGGCGGGGAAAGCAGAGAGGGCACCGCCCCTCTCTGGCGCCCTCGCCCTCACTGATTCGCTTGTTTGGCCCGCCACCGGGCCTGCTTCGCCCGATTGCCGCACAGCTCCATCGAGCACCAGCGTCCCGTGCGAGAGCGTGAGTGATCAAAGAACGCCCACTGGCAGCTGTCGTATTCGCACGCCTTCAGCCTGGCCCATGTCCCGTCCCCGAGTGCCGCGGTCGCCGCGCTCACCACCCGACCGATCGCTGCATCGATACCGGTGCCGGCCGTGACGAGCTCGGCGCCGCGGTCGGTGATGACGACCTGGGTCGTGCGCCGGGCCGCCTCGGTGAGTGCGTCGATGACCGTGTCGGGCGTGCCCGCCTTCGAATGATTGGCTAGGAGCCCGCAGCGCAGAATTTCCCGCAGTTCGCGCGCTCGGCGCAGATCCGCCTCCGTCACATGGTCGGCTTCGCCGTCCTCGCCGAGGCGACCGCTGCCGGCCCGGCGATCGATTCCCTGCTCGTGCGCCCACTCCGACCAACCGGCCGGATCGGCGAGGCGATCGGTTCCCAGGTCGATATCGCGGGTGTTGACGAAGGCGCGGACGAACTCCAGCTCGCCGGGAGCAGCTGCGGGAGGAACGATCTCAGGCATAACTCCATTGTAACCACTATTGATATTTACATGGTTACTAAGATAACCTGCATTTCCATGACAACAGTTACGTCAGCGTGGACGGTTCCTAGTTTTCGCCTCTTCTGGAGCGCTGGAGCGCTCTCTCGACTCGGAGCAGAGGTTGGGGAGATCGCCCTGCCCGCCCTCACCCTCATCACCCTCGGCGCGACCGCGATGGAGGCTTCCTGGGTGCGCACGGCACTCGTCGCCCCGTTCCTCGCCGTCACGCTCTGGTTCGGAGTCGTCGTCGACCGCCGCCCCAGACGACCGCTTATGATCCTCGCCGATTGGGTGCGGGGTATCCTCCTCGCTGCTGTATGCGTCCTTGCTCTGACGAACACGCTGACGATTCCCGTCGCCGTCGGGGCCGCTTTCGCGATCGGCACGATGACCGTGCTCTACCAGCTCGCGGACTTCTCGTTCCTGCCGCAGTTCGTGCCTGAGGACGCCCTCGTCGACGCAAATTCCAAGATCACAGCCACGGAGTCCGCCATCGAGACCGCCGGTTCCGGCGTCGGCGGACTCATTGTCCAGGCCGTCACCGCACCGGTCGCGATCGCGGTCAATGCGGTAGGGTATCTGGCCTCCGCACTGCTCATCGGGCGCCTGCGCGTGACCGAACCCCCACCTGAACCGGCCACGGCCGAAACGGCTGACAGACCCGCCGCTTCACCCTCGACCGTTGCCGAACGCTCGGCCATTGCCGAGGCGCGCGACGGTCTCAAGGTGCTCATCCGCCACCCGATCCTGCGTGCCCTGGCAGCAGAGGCATCCCTGTGGAACTTCGGCCACGAGATCCTCATGCTCGCCCTCGCCGTCCAGATGCTCGCCGGACTGCCCGCCGGCCCTCTCATCTTCGGCGCGGTGGTGACCTGCGGTGGCATCGGCGCTCTCGTCGGCAGCCTGCTCAGTCCCCGCCTCACGAGGCGCTTCGGATACGGCCGCTCTCTGCTGGTCAGCCTCATTGTCGGCAACACGGCCCCGCTGATCGGGATGGTCATCGTTGCGTTCATTCCCGCCGTCCTCGTCCCGGGCCTGGCTGTCGCCTTCCTCCTCTCAGGGCTTGGCAGCGGTGTCGCCGACTCACAATCGACGAGCATCCGCCAGCTCGCTCTGCCCGCTGAATTCCGCGGACGTGTCAACGCCGGCTACCGACTCGTGTCCTGGGGCGCACTCTCCATCGGTGCGATCCTCGGCGGCACCCTGATCACACTCATCGGACCGGTCGGAGCCGCCGTCTCCGGAGCCGCACTCATGGCGCTGGCCACGGTCCCGGTGGCTCTTTCGCCAGTGCGCGGAATCCGCGCCATCAACGAAGTCGCGGCGGACCGCCTCGGCGAGGATTAGCATGGAGACATGAGCAAGCGGATCGTCATCATCGGCGCGGGACTGGCTGGAACCACCGCGGCCCGGGAGCTGAACGCGCGGGGGCAGGCGGTCACGCTGATCGACCCGAAGGCAGGCGAGACCTCCGAGCGGCCGCCCCTGTCGAAGCACCTCTTCGACGGGTCCCGCCATCACCTGCCCTACCACCTCGACTCGACCGAGCACATCACCTTCGTTCGTGACCGGGCAGAGGAGATCACCCTCGCCGAGGAGGCTGCCACCTCCCGCTACACCGCCGAGACCCAGCGGCACCCCGGTCCGTTGGCAGACCACCATGCCACCGCCGGGACCGTGCACCTGGCCTCGGGGGAGTCCATCGACTTCACCCACTGCATCCTCGCCACCGGGATGGAAGCGAACCGGCCGCAGATCCCGAACTATCCCGACGCACTGCCGGTCTATGACCTCAGCGATGCTGAATGGGTCCTCGACCGCGTCGAGCGAGCCACCTCAACGTTGAACGTCGGCGTGCTCGGCTCCGGTTTCCTGGGGATTGAGGTGGCCACCTCGGCGGTGGCGGCAGGCCACGAAGCCACGGTCTACCTGCGCGGGGACGAACCGCTGCGCAAGCAGCTGTCGGAGCCGGTGCGGCACGCGCTGTTCGAAGCGCACAAGGCCGCCGGAGTCCGATTCGTCGCCCACACCTCAAGCCCCGACGACATCCCCGCAGATATTCACGACCTGTTCATCACCAGTGTCGGAGCCACACCGCGAGTCATTCCGATCGACGGCGACACACCCGCCTCGGCGTGGAAAGTGGATGAGAGTTTGGCAACATCGCATCCCGGAATCTTCGCCGCCGGAGACTGCGCGACCGTCACCGCAGGACCCTATGCTCTCGACCATCCCTGGGCGTGCGAACCGGTGGCAGAAAGCCACGGGAAGTTCCTCGCTGAACTCCTCGCCGATGCCCCGGCTGAAGCCCCGGCCGACGCCGGTGAAACCCCGACCGACGCCGGTGCGAACGTGCCCGACGGCGGTGCGAACGCGACCGACAGCGAGACGGAGTCGACCGAGACTAGCGCGAGGATCTGGTCAGAAGTCCCCTGGCACTGGAGCTTCCAAGGCCCGGAGAAGGTGTTCACGGCCGGGCTGATCAGCCCCGACGCCACCGATACGATCATTCGCCGTGACCCGTCCGGAGCCAAGTTCCAGGTCTTCCACTTCGACGGGGCCGATCCCGAGGCGAAGCTCATTGGTGTCGAGACCTTCAACTGGCCGCCCATGCAGGCCGCCGCCAGGCGAGTACTCGGCGGTAATAATATTCCGACGAGGGCCCAATTGGACGACCCCGACTTCGACTTCAAGGCTCACAGCCGACTGTGAGTCTGCGCTAGTCTCATCCCGTAGACTCTTTCTGTTCTATCCCCAGTCGCCGACGAGAGAATTTTCTGTTCATGGATATGGCCAGGCTTGCTGCCGAGCACGGACTCGAGAGAGTGGGTGGACGGCCGTCTCTGCCCCAGTACGTCAAACAGCTTCTCAACCGAAGCGACTTCACGTACACGCTTGCGAAGTACCGGATGCAGTCCGAGAACGAGCGCAACCGCCTCGGCATGCTCTGGGTGCTGCTGCGCCCGTCGTTCTCAGCTCTGATCTACGGCACTGTCTTCGGCGTCATCATGAAGGGCGCCACCGCGCGACCCGACGACTTCGCTCCCTTCGTCATCATCGGCGTCTTCATCCTCGAGTTCTTCAACAGCTCGATGAACGGCGGTGCGAAGTCGATCATCTCGAATGCGTCGCTCGTCCAATCGCTGCCGTTCCCGCGCATTGTTCTGCCCATCGCCAAGGTGTTCCAGAACCTCCTCGACTTCATCCCCACCCTCATCTTCATGGCGCTCATCGTCATCCTCTTCGGTGCACGACCTGATTGGGATTGGTTCCTCTTCATCCCGCTGGTGTTCCTGTTCTGGGTCTTCAACCAGGGTGTGGCGTTCATCTTCGCTCGCGCAACGGTCCACTTCCGGGACCTGTCGCAGGTCACCCCGTTCATCTCCCGAATGATCTTCTACACCTCGGGTGTCTTCTTCGACCTCAAGGTCATGGTCGACAAGATCAACCCGTCCCTGCAGCCGTTCGCTGATTGGCAGCCCATCAACAACGTGCTGTCCATTGCTCGCGGCATCCTCATGAAGGACGGTGTCGTTCCCTACGACTACTTCTGGCACCTTGCTATCTGGGCATTCGGCATCTTCATCATCGGCTTCGTGTTCTTCTGGCAGGCCGAGGAAAGGTTTGGTCGTGATGAGTGACGAGAATTCGTTCGACACCGGCAGCCTCCCCGAGGTGACCAGGAACAACCCACCCGTCGTCGTCTGCGACAACGTCCACGTCCGCTACAAGACCCTGGCCACGGGCAAGAAGCTCAAGCTCGGCAGTAAGAACGTGATGGGGCGGAAGCGGGAGCTGCGAGAGGTTCACGCCCTCAAGGGCATCAGCTTCGTCGCGCACAAGAACGAATCCATCGGCATCATCGGCAGCAACGGCTCCGGCAAGTCCACGCTCATGCGGTCGATCACCGGGTTGACCCCGACTTCCGAGGGCGCGATCTATGCGACGTCACGGCCGAACCTCCTCGGTGTCGGTGCCGCACTGATTCCGGATCTCTCCGGTGCTCGCAACATCATTCTCGGGTCCCTGGCTCTCGGGCTCACCCGTGATGAGATCGACGCGAAGTTCGATGACATCGTCGAGTTCACCGGGCTCGAGGACTTCATCGACCTGCCGATGCGCACGTACTCCTCGGGTATGTCCCAGCGTCTGAAGTTCGCGATTGCGACCTCGGTGCAACACGAGATCCTCATCGTCGACGAGGCGCTCAACGTCGGTGACAAGAAGTTCCGTGACCGTTCCGAGGGCCGTATCCGTGCCATCCGTGAGAATGCCGGTACCGTCTTCCTCGTCTCGCACTCGATGCGTACGATCAAGGACACGTGCAATCGCGCCCTGTGGATCGAGAAGGGGGAGCTGCTCGCCGACGGTCCGGCGCTCGAAGTCATTCGCAAGTACCAGGCCTTCACCAAGGAAGTGAAAGCGAAGGAAACCGAAGAAGAGCCGGGCTGAGTTTCTTCTCGGCCCTTTCGGCTCTCGCCGAAACCGGCCCCGTTCTCCGCTGAGGACGGGGCCGTTTCCGTCACCTCGTCTCAGCCAGATGACCTCTGAGGTACTCACCTGTCACGCTGTCTGAGGTTTCCGCGACGTGCCCAGGGGTTCCTGTCGCCACGATCTGCCCTCCGTCCTGGCCTCCGCCGGGTCCGAGGTCGATGATCCAATCGGCATTGGCGATCATGTCGAGGTCGTGTTCGATGACGAGCACCGTCCCGCCCTGATCGAGCAGCTGCTGGAAGACTCCGACGAGGACACGGACGTCGTCAGGATGCAGCCCCACCGTCGGTTCGTCGAAGACGAAGAGCGTGTGCTTCTGCGATTTCCCGAGTTCGGTGGCGAGCTTGAGTCGCTGGGCCTCACCGCCGGACAGAGCCGGAGTGGCCTCGTGAAGAGTGAGATACCCGAGCCCCACGTCCTCCAATGCTTCCAGCCGGGCATGGACCTTGCGCATCGCGGTGAGGTGGGGGAGCGCCTCGGTGACGGTGAGCGCCAACAGCTCCGGCAGCGACTGCAGCTGACCATCGGCATCCGAAGGGCGGCAGTACTCGTCCGCGTCGGGACTGTAGCGTCGCCCTTCGCACTCAGGACAGGGAATGTCGACGTCGGGGAGGAACTGGACATCGAGCGTGATCTCGCCGGTGCCTTCGCATTTCGGGCAGCGCAGCGAGCCCGTGTTGTAGGAGAAGTCCCCGGCCGTCAGCCCGGCATCCTTCGCGGAATCGAGTCGAGCATAGGCGCGGCGAAGGTCATCGAGCACGCCGGAATAGGTCGCCACGGTGGAGCGGACGTTGATGCCGATCGGGGTGGCGTCGACGACGTTGACCCGTTCGATCCCGCCGGCTTCGAGTTCACGCACATGAGACGGCATCGCACGCTCGTCCCCGGCGGCCTCGGCCTTGAGCGCGGGGACGAGACTGTCGAGGACAAGCGTGCTCTTGCCCGATCCTGAGACTCCGGTCACGACGGTGAGCCGCTTGCGTGGGATCTCGGTCTCCAGGGCGTGGACGGTGTGGATCGGTGAGGTGAGCAGTCGGATGCGACCGTGGTCGACGATCTCGGCTTCGGGTGCGGGAGTGCGTACGAGGGCGTCGGCGCGGCCGGTGAGGTAGGGACCGATGCGGGAGTCCGGGTGTGCGTCGAGTTCGGCGACGCTGCCTTCGGCCACGACCGAGCCGCCGTCCTTGCCGGAGCCGGGGCCGATTTCGATGAGATGGTCGGCTTCGCGGAGGACGAGCGGGTCGTGGTCGACCATGACCACGGAGTTCCCCTCCTCGAGGAGGTCAGCGATCACACCCTGCAGGCCTTTGATGTTCGAGGGGTGGAGGCCGATCGAGGGTTCGTCGAGGACGTAGAGGACGCCGGTGGTCTCATTCCGGACGGCACGAGAGAGTTGGACTCGTTGGCGTTCACCGGTCGACAGAGACGAACCGGCCCGGTCGAGGCCGAGGTATCCGAGGCCGAGGTCGAGCAGCCTGCGAGCCATGCCGAGGAGTGCGTCCACCAGCGACCGAGCCATCGGCTGCATGGGCGTGGGGAGAGTGCCTGGAACGCCTGCCGCCCAATCGACGACTTCGTCCAGGGTCATCGCAGTCGCATCGGCCAGCCCGAGATCGCCGATGCGCGGTGCCCGGGCTGCCGGGGAGAGACGCGTGCCTTCGCAGTCGGGGCAGACCTGTTCGGAGAGGAACCGGCTGACGCGGGCGAACCGCTTCTCAGTGTCGGCGCGTTTGAGTTCTTCGGTCACCGTCAGGCGGGCGTTGCGGAAGGTGAAGTCGAGGTCGTGCAGTCCCTTCTTCGAGGTGACGGTGATGTGCTTCTTCTCTTCGGGGCCGGCGAAGACGATGTCGCGTTCCCAGTCCTCGAGCTCGCTCCAGGGCACATCGGTGCGGACGCCGAATTCGCGGGCGATCTGGGGCTGGACGTTGAAGCCGAACATCTGCCAGGGAATGACGGTGCCGTCGTCGATGGACTTGTTCGGGTCGCGGATGAGGGAGTCGTCATCGACCTCACTGATCGTGCCGATGCCCTCACAGCGGGGACACGCTCCACCGGAATTGAAGGCCAGCGCCTCGGCGCCGGGAGCTTCAACGGTCTCACCGCATTCCGGGCAGGCGAAGGGTTCTTCGGCGGCGACGTCGAGCGTCGGTTCCTGCCGGTGCCCGTTCGGGCAGACGTGGGAGGCCAGCCGGGAGAACATCAGCCGGATGACGTTGAGCAGCTCGGTCGAGGTGCCGAAGGTCGAACGGACTCCGGGCACGCCGGGCCGCTGCCGCAGAGCCAGCGCTGCGGGGATGTGGCGGACCGAGTCGACGTCGGCGCGGGCGGCCTGTCCCATGCGTCGGCGGGTGTAGGTGGATAGGGCTTCGATGTAGCGGCGGGAGCCCTCGGCGTAGAGGACGCCCATGGCCAGCGAGGACTTGCCGGATCCGGAGACTCCGGCGATGGCGACGAGGGTATTCAGCGGAACGTCGATGTCGATCTCGCGGAGATTATGGACGCGCGCGCCACGGACTTCGACCGCTGCTGCAGGGGATGCGGCAGGGGAGAGATGCTGTGCTTGGGTCGACATATCGTGATCGTAACAACCGGCACTGACGCAGAATCCGACGCATGAGGTCTGAGGCCCGAAGCATCGGGGCCATCATATGTTCGAAACTCGCCGAGGTAACGGGAGCGCCCGCATTCAGTCCAACCGAAACTCTGCAAAGTGTTCATTTCAAACTCTGCAAAGTGTTCAGTTCAGTTTCTGCAATCTGTTCAGTTTGAGTTCTGCAAAGTGTTCAGTTCAGCAGTCCGTCCGCGTAGAAACCGGAAAGCAGGGGAAGCCAGAGGCACTCATCGTCATTACCTCAACTGGCAGCGCAGGGCGGAGGCCAGACGGTGTGAATGTCGTTCCGATCACTGCGTTGTCGGCTTAACGACACGGCCGCCCATTGAGACAACCAATGACTTCCCAGAACCATCTCATTAGACTCATCTGCTGAGAAGCAAAGGCGCCTCCAACCGATCCACCAAGCCAACCAGAAGAGGCACACGATGACTGAGACACCCGTCGAGTCCCGCGAAGAGAAGTCGCGGGCAAGGAAGGCCGTAGTCGCGGCCGGTCTGGGCAATGCGCTCGAGTGGTATGACATCATCCTGTTCGGGTTCATGGCCACATCCATCACCGCGGTCTTCTACCCCGGCGAGGGCCTGTCCGCGCAGCTGATGACCTGGGCGACGTTCGCGATCACCTTCGTCGTCCGACCCCTCGGCGCTGTGCTCATCGGCCGCTATGCCGACAAGCACGGTCGCAAGTCCGCGCTGTCGCTGACGATCGGGCTGATGACGCTCGGTGTGTTCATCATCGTCGTCCTGCCCGGCGAGGCCACCATCGGCATTTGGGCGTCGATCGGCCTCATCATCGCTCGCATCATCCAGGGCATCTCCGCTGGCGGCGAATTCGGTTCGGCCACCGCCTTCCTCACCGAGAACGCCAAACGCGGCAAGGCCTACTACGCCTCCTTCCAGACCGCGACGCAGGGCATCTCGATGTTCCTCGCCGCCGGAGTCTCCTGGATCTTCAGCTCGACCCTGAGCGAAGAGGCTCTGCACTCCTGGGGCTGGCGCGTGGCCTTCGCCATCGGTCTGCTCATCGGGCCCGTCGGCTGGTACATCCGCTCGAAGATGGACGACACCCCTGAGTTCAAGGCCGCCGAGAAGACCGACAACCCGCTGCGCGTCCTCCTCGGTGAGCACTTCGGCCGCCTCTTCGCCGCGTTCCTCATCATCGCGATGGCCACGATCTCGGTCTACCTCATCACGTACCTGCCGCAGTTCGCCGTCACTAACCTTGGCCTCGACGCCTGGGCGGCGTTCCCGGGCGCCGTCGTCGCCGGCCTCATCACTCTCATCGGCGCCCCGTTCGCCGGCCGCCTGGCCGACCGAGTGGGCCCGACGACCGTGATGATCCCAACGGCGATCGTCGGCATCATCGCTGGCTGGCCGATGTTCATCCTTCTGGAAGCTAACCCTACGATTCCCGTCCTCACCCTGTGCGAGGCGATCGTCGGCCTGTTCATGGTCTTCTACTTCGGCCCGATGCCGGCCCTGCTCTCCGAGCTGTTCCCCGTCAAGGTCCGCAGCTCCGGCATGACCATCGCCTACAGCTTCGGTGTCGCGATCTTCGGCGGCTTCGCCCCGCTCATCCTCACCGCACTGCTCGGCGCGACGGGTCTGCTGACCGTGCCCGGCTTCTACTACGCGGGACTGTCCCTGCTCTCCCTCATCGGCGTCATCGTCGCACGGAAGGTGTACAAGCAGCGCTGACCGCCCAGTTCGCCCTCGCCGAGGCGGCCCACCGTCCCCGCGGACCCGCCCCCGCCGTCGTGGTGCCCTTGCACCCGCGGGTTCGAAGTGTGGGCGCACACCCTTTGGGGTATGCGCCCACACTTCGAACCCGCGGATGCTGATGTACCGGCGTCACAGGGTGCAGATTTGTGAGTGAGCCGATCCGTACGGCGCACACCCGCGGATGCGCCCGTCATGCAACGGACCCGACCCTGCCGAGGTGCAGAGTCGGGTCCGTTGCCGTATCGCGTGACCTGAGGAACCTCAGCTGCCGACCGGCACCTCTTCCGCGGCCTCCTCAGCCTTGCGGGTCTTCGCCGCGATCCGTTCGAGGCGGGCGACGTGGGTGAGCAGCGCGACCCAGATGACCGCGAGGACGCCGACAGCGAGCCACACAGTCGACGCTTCCACCCCGAAGGCGAGCAGAATGGTGCGGACGTTCGTGAGGATGATGATTCCGCCCGCGGCGACGGCCAGCACCTTTGCGGGCAGCAGCTTCACCAGCCATGCGGCGAACGGCGCGGCGATGACACCGCCGACGAGCAGTGCGCCCACGATCTTCCAGTCGATGCCCTGCGACCCGAGCGCGATGAGGAAGCCCAGCGAACCGCCGACGGCCACGACGAACTCACTCGTATCGATCGACCCGACAACCTTCCGCGGCTCCAAACGTCCTGAGGAGAGCAGCGTCGTCGTCCCGACCGGCCCCCAGCCGCCTCCGCCGACCGCATCGAGCGTTCCGCCGACGAGCCCGATCGGGACGAGCATCTTCGCGCTCGGCCGTGACTTGAATGTCGGACGCGCACCGCCGAGTGCGAGGAACCGCCAGACCACATAGACGCCGAGCGCCAACAGGATCCCCGAGATCCACGGGGTCGCCGCATCCCCGTCCAGGCTCGCAAGGAACGTCGACCCTGCGATCGCCCCGACGAACCCCGGACCGGCCAGAATCGCCACAGTCCGCCAGTCGACATTGCCGAACTTGTGGTGCGAGATCCCCGACACCAATGTCGTCCCCAACTCGGAGAAATGCACCGCCGCCGAGGCGGCCGCAGGTGCCGTACCCGCCGCCAGCAGCAGCGTGGTTGAGGTGACCCCGTAGGCCATGCCCAGGGATCCGTCGATGAGCTGAGCGATGAGTCCGACGATCCCGAGGACGATGAGCTGACGCATGAGTGCGGCCTTTCGTAGTCGATGCGAAGAGGTTTCGAACGCAAACACTACCCAATGTGTTGAGCAGAACAATGCGAATGCGGGGTTCGCGGCGAACTCGTACGGTTTAAGTCGAAAGATGACGCCAGCCCAGTGTTGACGCAGATGACATCAGTGTTTGGCGCACTGTGGCCGATCGGCTACGCTGACCGCATGACAGCTGCCGCTGCGACAATCGCAGACTCTGCCCGCTCATTCGTTGAGCAATTCATCGACAGGGAGGTGAGATGACGGCGTTGCCCTCTCTTGGCCTCATCTCCCACGGCACCTCATCGCCCGAGGGGCAGGCGCTCATCGAAGCCCTCGCGGCCGCGGTCGCCGATGACCTGCGCACTCGCGGGCTCGTCGGTGAGGTGATGCTCGGTCATGTCGACGTACAGCAGCCCGATGTCGCCGAGGTGCTCGATCGGCTGCCGCATGATCGTCCCGTCGTACTCGTGCCGCTTCTGCTCTCGCCGGGGTATCACGTCCACGTCGACCTCGCCGAGGCGGTCGCCCAGGCCGGCGGTCCCGCCGCCCCGAATGCGCCGAGTGCAGGCGACACTGCCACCGCGAGTGCTGCGAGTGCAGGAGGCTCAGTGGCGCCGAGCGCGCCGAGTGCGGTCGCCCAGGCCGCCCGTACGGACGGAGCAGATGCGCCCGCCCGCGACATCCGCCTCGCCCCGACCTTGGGCCCGGATCCACGGCTGGCGACGATCCTCGCCGACCGTCTCCCGCCGCTGCGCGACGGCGACGAGGTGGTGCTTGCCGCAGCAGGCTCCAGCGACGAACGTGCCAACGAGTCCTGTCGCGAGATGGGCCAGATGTTGTCCCACGAAATCGGCCGTCCCGTCGCAGTCGGATTCCATGCCGGCGGGGGAGTGAAACTCAAAGGCATTGTTGAGCAGAAATTCAGCCAAGACGAAGAGCGTGGAGAATGGCTCGTTCTGGCGAATTATCTGCTCGCCCCCGGCTTCTTCGATGACCTCGGAAGAGGACTCATCGCAGACACCGGCAGCGTCCTTGCTCCGCCGCTGCTGACCCGGCAGTCCGAGGAGCAGCCCCCGGTGAGCTCCTCCTCCGCGCAGCCCGATCCTGGCTCAGCAATTTCAGAGTCGGACATCATCCCAGGTGGCAGTGTTCCGAACCTGCTCGTCGACATCGTCCGCGACCGCTTCCTCGCGGTTCTCTGAGGCAGACCCGACGCAGACGCCCATACGGCCGCCCGCCTGACCGCCGACCTGACAGCACGCCCTCCCATCGATCCCGAGCCCCGCACCCACGAAACGCGGCAAGCCCGACTCAAGCCCCGCCTCGGCGAATTCCCAGCAGAATATAGGGTTCTGTGACGGGATATGTCGCCGTGTGAAACTATTCGTCGAACCAAAGTTGTTGAGCAATCGAAGTTCTTGTAGCGTGACTCACCACTGGTTCCCATCAGCGTTTGGAGACATCCATGTCCACTCAGGTGGAAGAGCACTCGAACACCCCGAGCGGATCGGCCGCAGGCACCCCGGCCGCGACCGGATCGAACCCGGCCGGATCGACCCCGAGCACCTTGGCCCGTGCGAAGAAGCCCGCCCGGCCGAAGAAGTCCAACGGGCAGTGGAAGGTCGACGGTCAAGAGCCGCTGAACAAGAACGAGATCGACAAGGCCGAAGACAACGGCCTCAACGTCCGTGAACGCATCGAGACCGTCTACGCCAAGGGCGGATTCTCCTCGATCGACTCCGATGACCTGCACGGTCGCTTCCGCTGGTGGGGCCTGTACACGCAGCGCAAACCCGGCATCGACGGCGGCCGCACCGCGAAACTCGAACCGCACGAGCTCGAGGACGAATACTTCATGATGCGCATCCGCACCGACGGCGGACAGCTCAGCCTGGCACAGCTGCGCACCATCGCGGACATCTCGAACGACTTCGCTCGCGGCTCCGCCGATCTCACCGACCGGCAGAACATCCAGCTCCACTGGGTCGAGATCGAAAACGTCCCGGAGATCTGGCGCCGCCTCGAAGCCGTCGACATGCAGACCACCGAGGCCTGCGGCGACGTCCCCCGCGGCTTCCTCGGATCCCCCGTGGCCGGCATCGCCGCCGATGAGCTCATCGACCCGACACCGACGATCAAAGAGATCACCAGCCGCTACATCGGTGACCCGAGCCTGTCCAACCTGCCGCGGAAATACAAGACCGCGATCACTGGACACCCCAGCCAGGACGTGCTCCACGAGATCAACGACTGCTCGCTCGTCGCCGTCGAGCACCCCGAACACGGCATCGGCTACGACCTCTGGGTCGGCGGCGCCCTGTCCGTCGTCCCCCGCTTCGCCGAACGTCTCGGCGCCTGGGTCGCCCCCGACCAGGCCGTCGACGTCTGGCTCGGCGTCACCGAGATCTTCCGCGACTACGGCTACCGGCGACTGCGGAACAAGGCGCGCATGAAGTTCCTCCTCGCCGACTGGGGCCCGGAGAAGTTCCGCGAGGTCCTCGAAACCGAATACCTCGGCTACAAGCTCGCCGACGGTCCGGCCCCGAAGAAGCCCGAGGTCGCCGGCGACCACGTCGGCGTCCACCGGCAGAAGGACGGCCGCTTCTACATCGGCACGAGCCTCATCGCCGGCCGCGCCTCCGGCACACTGCTCCACCAGATCGCCGACATCGCTGAGAAGTTCGGCACCGACCGGATCCGCCTCACCCCGCACCAGAAGATCCTCCTGCTCGACATCGCCGAGACCGAGGTCGATGACGTCGTCGCCGAGCTCGACACAATCGGACTCTCGAGCCGCAAGGACCTCTTCCGCCGCTCCGTGATGGCGTGCACCGGCATCGAATTCTGCAAACTCGCCATCGTCGAGACCAAGCAGACAGCCATCGACGCCGTCACCCGCCTCGAGGAGCGCCTCGCCGACATCGACGAGCTGCCCCACCCGATCAGCCTCCACATCAACGGCTGCCCGAACTCCTGCGCCCGCATCCAGACCGCCGACATCGGCCTCAAGGGCCAGATCGTGACCACCGACGACGGCGAGCAGGTCGCCGGATTCCAGGTCCACGTCGGCGGCGGCCTCGCCTCGAAGGACCGCGATGAGGCCGGCCTCGGCCGTACCGTCCGCGGGCTCAAGGTCACCGTCGACGGCCTCAACGACTACGTCGAGAAGCTCGTCCGCCGGTTCCTCGCCGGACGAGAAGAGACCGAGACGTTCTCCGAATGGTCCCACCGCGTCGATGAGGAGGAGCTGGTATGACGCGCCCCATCGAGGAACTGAAATCCCTCGCCGAGGCGGGGGCCCGTGACCTCGCCGGTGACCCCGAGAACGGGGTTGACGAGGCCAACCCCGCCGACGTCATCCGCTGGGTCTCCCAGCACTTCGACACCGCCGCGTGCGCCGTGGCGTGTTCGATGGCCGATGCGGCCCTGCCGCACTACGTCGCCCAGTACCTGCCCGGCGTGGACGTGCTCTTCCTCGACACCGGCTACCACTTCGCGGAGACCTACACGACCCGCGACGAGGTGGCTCGGAAGGTCGATGTCAACATCGTCGACGTCCTCCCGGAGCAGACCGTGGCCCAGCAGGACGCCGAATTCGGCAAGGACCTCTTCGCCCGCGACCCCGGCCTGTGCTGCGCCCGCCGCAAGGTCGCACCTCTAAGTAAGTCGCTGAAGGGCTACGAACTCTGGTTTACCGGGGTCCGCCGCGATGAGGCCCCGACCCGGACGAACACCCCGCTGATCACCTTCGATGAGAAGAACGGCCTGGTCAAGGTCAACCCGTTGGCGGCCTGGTCCTTCGATGACCTCACCGACTATGCGCGCGCCTTCGACGTGCCGGTCAATCCTCTGCTGTCGCAGGGCTACCCGTCGATCGGCTGCCAGCCCTGCACCCGCCCCGTCGCCGAAGGCGAAGACCCCCGTGCCGGCCGCTGGTCCGGCTCGAACAAGACAGAATGCGGACTCCACACATGAGCATCGACACCCTCTCCACCACCTCGACCGCCACAGGGGCACCCACGGGAACCCTGTCCACCCTCGACATCCTCGAATCCGAGGCGATCCACATCATCCGTGAGGTCGCCGCCGAGTTCGACAACCCCGTGCTGCTGTTCTCCGGCGGCAAGGACTCCGTGACCGTCCTTCACCTCGCGGCGAAGGCGTTCTGGCCGGCGAAGATCCCGTTCGGGCTCCTCCACGTCGACACCGGCCACAACTTCCCCGAGATCATCCGCTTCCGTGACGAGACCGCAGAGCGCTTCGGCCTCGACCTGAAAGTCGCGAAGGTCCAGGACTACATCGACGACGGCCGACTGCGCGAACGTCCCGACGGGACACGCAACACCCTGCAGACCCAGCCGCTGCTCGACGCGATCGCCGACGGCGGTTTCGACGCGGTGTTCGGTGGGGCCCGCCGGGATGAGGACAAGGCACGGGCGAAGGAGCGGATCCTGTCGCTGCGCGACGAATTCGGCGGCTGGAATCCCAGCAGCCAGCGCCCCGAGCTGTGGAACATCTACAACGGTCGCCACCTGCCCGGCGAACACGTGCGCGTGTTCCCGATCTCGAACTTCACCGAACTCGACGTGTGGAGCTACATCGCCCGCGAGGGCATCGCCCTGCCCGAGCTCTACTTCGCCCACGAACGCGAGGTCTTCAACCGCGACGACATGTGGTGGGCGACCGGCGAATTCTCCACCCCGCAGGGCGGCGAAACCGTCACCCGCAAGACGGTCCGCTACCGCACCGTCGGGGACATGAGCTGCACCGGAGCCGTGGAATCGAGTGCCGATGACCTCGAATCCATCCTCGCCGAGGTGGCCGCCACCACTGTGACCGAGCGCGGTGCCACCCGCGCCGACGACCGGATCTCGGCCGCGGCCATGGAAGACCGGAAGAAAGACGGGTACTTCTGATGACGACATCCCAGACCACGACCACACCGGCGCAGACCACCGCACCGGAGGCGGCAACAAGCCCTGCGACGACAGCCGCGACGAACCCTGCGACGAAGACGCTGCTGCGCTTCGCCACCGCCGGGTCCGTCGACGACGGCAAGTCCACGCTCGTCGGTCGGCTCCTCCATGATGCGAAGGCGATCCTCGCCGACCAGCTCGCCGCCGTCACTGCCACCAGCCGGGAACGCGGATTCCTCGGCGGAGAGTTCGACTTCGCGCTGCTCACCGACGGTCTGCGGGCCGAACGCGAACAGGGCATCACCATCGACGTCGCCTACCGGTACTTCGCCACGGACAAGCGCTCGTTCATCCTCGCCGACTGCCCCGGACACGTGCAGTACACCCGGAACATGGTCACCGGCGCCTCCACCGCCGACGCCGTCGTCGTCCTCATCGACGCCCGCACCGGCGCAACCGAACAGACCCGCCGGCACCTGACCGTCGTCTCCCGGCTGAACATCCGCCACGTCATCATCGCGATCAACAAGATCGACCTGCTCGACTTCGACCAGCAGGCGATCGAGACGGTCGAGAATGATGTGAAGGACCTCGCCGCCGAGATCGGCCTCGACGCCCCGCACCTCATCCCGATCTCCGCCCTGGCCGGAGACAACATCGCCACCACCTCGGACAACACCCCCTGGTATCAGGGTCCGGCACTGCTCGATCTGCTCGAGACCCTGCCGAGCAGCGATGCTGACACCGCGGACCTTGAGGCCTTCCGCCTCGACGTGCAGACGGTGCTGCGCCCCCAAGGGGGACTGGCACCGGGACTCGACCCTGATTACTACCGCGACTACCGGGCGGTGGCCGGACAGATCACGTCAGGACAGGTCCGCCTCGGCGATGAGATCGAGATCCACCCGGCCGGGGTGACGTCCACGGTCATCGGCATCGACACTGCCGACGGTCCCCTGGAGACCGCGAGCGCACCACTGTCGGTGGCGCTGCGCCTGGCCGACGACGTCGACACGGCGCGCGGCAGCGTCATCGCCGCAGCAGGATCCCTGCCCGAACCGCGCCGCGAGCTGGCCTCCGAGGTGTTCCCCTTCACCGCCGACGGTCTGCGCACGGGACAGCGGGTGCTCGTGAAGACGGGCACGACGACCGTGAAGGCCATCGTCACCGTCACCGCCCGCCGCAACCTCGAGACCTCGCAGATCGAACCCGCCGAGGCGCTCGCCGGCAACGACATCGGCCTGGCCGAGGTGAAGCTCTCGGCAGCCCTGCCGGTCCCTGACTTCCGCGCGCACGGTTCGGCCGGAGCGTTCGTCATCATCGACGCACAGTCCGGAAACACCCTGGCCGCGGGAATCCACACCCCCGAAGCAGCCGCCGCAGACGGCCAGCCCCGCGCCCAGGAGCCGTCCGCATGACGCACTTCCCACCGCAGGCCCGGGGCAGCGTGCTGCTCATCGGGGCCGGACCCGGAGACCTCGGACTGCTCACCGTCGCCGGTCTGCGCGCCCTGGAGAGGGCCGAGGTCATCGTGGCCGACCGCCTCGGCGCGCGTTCCGTCATCGACCAGCTCGAAGCCGAACGCGGTGCACCCCTGGATGCCGAGATCATCGATGTCGGCAAACAGTCGGGTCATCATCCGGTGCCGCAGAACAGGATCAATGAGATCCTCGTCGAACAGGCGAAGCGGGGTCTGCGCGTCGTCCGCCTCAAGGGCGGGGACCCCTTCGTCTTCGGACGTGGGGGAGAGGAGCTCGCCCACTGCCGGGACGCGGGCATCGACGTGCGCGTCGTCCCCGGTGTGACGAGCGCGAACTCCGTTCCCGCGCTCGCCGGGATCCCGCTCACCCACCGCGGTGTCGCCACCTCATACACGGTCGCAACCGGACACGACCAGCTCTCAGAGATCGGCGGAGGACGCGACCACACCGTCGTCGTACTCATGGGCGTGGGCACCCTCATCCACTCGGCCGGGGTGCTCGCCGCAGGTGAGCGCGGAACCGACTGCCCCGTGGCGATCATCGAGGACGGATTCGGTGACCGGCAGCGGGTGACGATCGGGACGCTCGGCACGATCGCCTTCCATGCCGCCCGCCGAGGCGTGCGCTCGCCGGCGATCATCGTCGCAGGCGATGTCGTGACCTTGAGCCCCTACGCCGACGGTGCGTTCACCTCGGCGATCGAACCCGCCGCGCAGACGGCCGAACTGCTGAGGAACCCATGACCTACATCATCGCGCAGCCCTGCGTGGACGTGAAGGACCGCGCCTGCATCGAAGAATGCCCGGTCGACTGCATCTACGAAGGCACCCGCTCCCTCTACATCCACCCCGACGAATGCGTCGACTGCGGAGCCTGCGAACCCGTCTGCCCCGTCGAGGCGATCTTCTACGAAGACGATGTCCCCGATGAGTGGGAGGCCTACTACAAGGCGAACGTCGACTTCTTCGACGACATCGGCTCCCCGGGCGGGGCCGCCGCCCACGGAGTCATCGACAGAGACCACCCATTCATCGCGGGCCTGCCCCCGCAGAACACCGACGACTGAACGAGGACACCTATGACCACCACACCGTTTCGCGTCGCCATCATCGGCGCCGGACCTGCCGGCATCTACGCCGCGGACCTGCTGACGAAGGCCGAACACGATCTTGAACTGAGCATCGACCTGTTTGACCGTCTGCCCTCACCCTTCGGGCTCGTCCGCTACGGGGTCGCCCCCGACCACCCGCGGATCAAGGGCATCATCAATGCGCTCATCAAGGTCCTCGACTGCGGGGACATCCGACTGTTCTCCAACGTCGAATACGGGGCCGACATCAACCTCGGCGAGCTCACCGACCGCTACGATGCGGTGATCTTCTCCACCGGCTGCTTCGTCGATGCGCAGTTGGACCTGCCGGGTATCGACCTGCCCGGCTCCTACGGGGCCGCGGACTTCGTCAACTGGTACGACGCCCACCCCGATGTTCCGCAGACGTGGCCGCTGGAGGCGGAGAAGGTTGCGGTGCTCGGCAACGGCAACGTCGCCCTCGACGTGGCCCGAGTGCTCGCGAAGCAGGCCGATGACCTGCACACCACGGAGATCCCCGACCACGTCTACGAGGGCCTGAAGTCCTCGAAGGTCACCGACGTGCACGTGTTCGGCCGCAGGGGTCCCGCGCAGGCGAAGTTCACTCCGCTGGAGCTGCGCGAACTCGGACAGGTCAAAGACGTCGACATCATCGTCTACCCCGAGGACTACGAGTTCGATCAGGGGTCGCTCGACGCGATCGAGTCGTCCAACCAGGTCAAGCAGGTGACGAAGACGCTCACGGACTTCGCGATGCGCGAGGAGACCGGGGCCAAGCGCCGGCTGCACCTGCACTTCCTCCATGCACCGGTGGCGATCCTCGGCGAGGATCGGGTGACCGGGCTGCGCACGGAACGTCAGGAACTCGACGGGTCCGGCGGGGTCACGGGGACGGGGCAGTTCCACGACTGGGACATCGACGCCGTCTACCGGGCGGTCGGGTATGCGGGCACGCAGCTGCCGCAGCTGCCCTTCGACGAGGCCAAGCGGGTCATCCCCAATCATGAGGGCCGTGTCGTCGACACGGACGATCAGTCACAGGCCGCCGAGGCGGACGTCATCCCCGGCGTGTACACGACCGGGTGGATCAAGCGCGGCCCCGTCGGGCTCATCGGGCACACGAAGGGTGATGCCCTGGAGACGATCGGGCACATCCTCGACGATCAGGCCGCTGGTGCGCTCACCGAGCCCCTGTATGCAGGGGAGGAGTCGATCGTCGAGCTGCTCGAGTCCAAGGGCGTCGACTTCGCGGACTGGGAGGGCTACCACCGTCTCGAGGCCGCGGAGAAGGCCCTCGGTGAGGCCGAGGGACGCGAGCGGGTGAAGATCGCGACGCGTGAGGCCATGCTCGCCGAGGCGCGCGCCCACCTCACCGCGGACGCGAACGCGGGCTGAGGGCCACGAAATTGGCGGGCGGGCCGATCGGATTTCCACACGTGGATAGGCTCCGATCGGACCGCCTTCTAGCACTCTCCGTCATTGAGCTTTAGAGCAACGTGTATCGGGTATCTTTTCTGCCCTGGCCGCCGTCCATGAAGACTCGACCATGGGCCTCGAGGTTCTTCAGGGCGTACCTCACCTGATTGTGGTTTAGGCCGACAGCCTCCGCGATCTGCGGAATAGTTGCGTTGCCTCGCTCAATTGCTGCCAACACCTGGGGGGCATTCTTCGACAGTTTTCGCTCCTTGGCCGATGAGTCTGCGATAGGCGGTTTCACCGACGGGACTTCGGAGACATTGGGCGACGGACTGCTTCTGGGGACTCTTTTCTGCGGTAACTTCGAGCCTTCAGGCGCGCTCTCGTCGGCGAAGTCGGGGGAGTTGCTCTGTTCGAAGCTGGTTTCGACAAGCCCCCAACGGACGAGGTCGCTGAGCTGTTCTTCTGCTTCAACTGAGGACAGAGGTGAGAACTCTTGGCGCAGGGTGTTGATGTCCCAATATTCTCCGTCGCGAGCTTTCAGCAACACTTGTTTCTGCAGGTGTGTGAGCTCATGTCCACTCGAGTTTCTTGCCAGCCAGGCAGAGTCCTCGGGCGAAAATGCTGAGCCACGCCAAAGGTTCGCCGTGAATTGGACTCCGGTGTCGACTAGCTGAGGGCGATGCAGATCGGATTCCACAGTCGCACGCAGAATTTCCTTGACGCCGCCGCCTTCGCCCTCGATGACGTTTTCTCCGTCACTGGTACGAAGATACTTCGCAATGCCATAGAGTCGTTGGTTGACCGCTGCCTGTGCAGGTGAATTGCTCGTGATCTGAGACAGAGTCAGTCCTCGCAAACCGCCTGGATTTGTGATGGTCAGAACTCGGTTATTGATTCTCACTTGGACCGACTTGCCGAGACCGAGGGTATCTGGACTCAGATCGCGGTGAACAAGCGCATTGGCGAGGGCTTCTCTGACGGCCCTGGGGGGAATTTCCAGAGTGTTACGGAGATGGCCGTTCGGTTGATACTGCTGGCGCGTGGTCAGGTTTGCTGTCACCCAGTCCATGAGGCCGTCCAGCAGTACCGGCAAAGGGCCATCGAAATGCCTGAGGTTTTGAGTTCGGGCGCTTCCGCCATCTCGGGGGAGTTGAACAGCTGCCGTCACTTGGAGCGCAGGCAAGAGTCCTTGCGGAAAGTTTCCCAGAGCATAGATGCCTGCCACGGTGAGGGATTCGTCTGGTGTGATGACTCCAAGCTGGCGCAGCACGGCTTTATCGTCTTGGTCACGCAACCTCGATGATTGCGATCGGATCTGCCTGAGAAATGCCGAGACCAATTCCTGATCTAAGTCTTGGAGCGTAGTGCCCTGCACTTGTTGTGTGTCGCCGTTGATTCTTTCAGTCGCGTTGAGTTTAGCGACTTCCAGCATGTGCAGATCGGACGAACTCATGACATAGTCCCCGTCCGCCTGTCGTAAGTAGGCCTTTCCTCTATAGCGCGACGGCTTTTCGCGTGGAGGGAGTCCCTCGACTCGAGCAAGAACTACTGAGAGTCCTTCATAGTCGATCGTCGTTGTCTCGATGTAAGGAGGCGGTTCCACCGAGTTTCGAGCTACAGAGACTACGCCAGCTTCAAGGCCAGCAGGATCGGATACACCATTGATGGAAAACCCCTCGGCTTCATTGACTCCCAAGACGATCAGTCCGCCGTCGGGCATATTCGCAAATGCACTGATCGTCGTTCCGATGCTTTGAGGCAGACCTCCAGCTGCACGTTTGACTTCGACATCAGTCGTGTCGCCTCGATGCTTCCGCATGTCAGCCAGGACGGCATCGAGATTGTCTGCAGTCAATTCCATGTTTCAAACTTATACTTGTAATTGTAAGTTTGCAAGTATAAGTATAAGTCTCAACTTTGTTGATGTACTGCCTGAATTAATCGTCTGGTCGGCGGTGTGCGCCATTCGTCTAGTGTCACGGGCTCGAGTACAAGAATTTTTGACTATCGTTTCAAATATGCAAAGTTACAATCGCCGAGCCGCCCAAAAGGCAAGTTCTCTCCCGGCTCAGCTTGCGGGGCTGAGAGGTAGGGGAAGGGGCGCAACCCGCGAGGCCATGCTCGCCGAGGCGCGCCCACCTCACCGCCGCAAACCTCACATAGTGACCCGAAACGTTCCACCATCCGACCCCGAACACGCAAAAGCCATGTTCGGGGTCGTCTGCGTCCATGACCTGGCCCTATAACTCGGCTATGTAATTGACATCACGCATCGACAGGAGAAAACTGGCCGCCGAGAATCGTGAAATGCTGCCGTCTACCCTGGGAGGCAAAGGTGCCCTCGCAATCCCCACAGTCATCGGGCTCGCCCACGAGCGTGACCGTCGTCCATGACAAAGGCCTCAAACGCGATATCGGCAAGACCGGGCTGCTCTTCACCGGAGTCGGTTCGATCATCGGCTCCGGCTGGCTCTTCGGAGCCTTCGACGCCGCGAGCATGGCAGGCCCGGCCGCGATCCTGTCCTGGGCCCTCGGCGCGATCCTCATCATCTTCGTGGCCCTGAACTACTCCGAGCTCGGCGTCATGTTCCCCGTCGCCGGCGGTGTCGTGCGCTACCCGCATTATGCGTTCGGTTCGTTCGCGAGCTACACCAGCGGGTGGATCACGTGGCTGTCGGCAGCAGGAACCGTCGGCATCGAGGTCCTCGCCGCCGTCCAGTACGCGTCGAGCTACATGCCGTGGCTGATGGAATCGAAGGAAGGCGTCCTGGTCCTCACGGTTCCGGGCATCTTCGTGAGCATCGCGATGGTCGCAGTCTTCTGCGTCATCAACATGTTCGGTGTGAAGTTCTTCGCCCAGTTCAACAACGTGCTCGTGTGGTGGAAGCTGCTCGTCATCGTCCTCGTGTTCGTCGGCCTCGCCATGCTGGCGTTCAACCCGGGACACTTCCACATGGCCGAGTTCGGCGGCTTCGCCCCCAACGGCATCGCACCGATCTTCGCCTCTCTGCCGGCGGCGGGCATCGTGTTCTCCTACCTCGGCTTCCGCCAGGGCGTGGAGTTCGCCGGCGAGACGAAGAACCCGCAGAAGAACGTGCCCTTCGCCGTCATCGGTTCGATCGTGCTCACCGGCATCATCTACATCCTCCTCCAGGTCGCGTTCATCGGGGCCATCCCCACCGACCTGCTCAAGGACGGCTGGGGCGGACTGTCGTTCTCGAACTCGGCGGGACCGTGGGCGGAGATCGCGATCATGCTCGGCGCGATGTGGCTGGCGATCATCCTCTACATCGACGCCGTCGTCTCTCCCGCCGACACCGGTCTGATCTTCACCGCGCTCACCCCGCGCCTGTCGTACTCGCAGGCTCGCGTGGGCAATGCCCCGAGTGCGATGACGAAGCTGAACAAGAAGGGCATCCCGTGGTTCGGGCTGCTCATCACGTTCATCGTCGCCTGCTTCCTGTTCTTCCCGTTTCCTTCGTGGGCGAAGATGGTCGGGTTCATCACCTCGGGCACAGTCATCTCCTTCGGCTCCGGCCCGGTCACGGTGGCGGCGCTGCGCCGTCAGCTGCCCGATCAGGAGCGTCCGTTCCGTCTGCCCGGCGGAGACATCCTGCCGTTCCTCGGGTTCCTCGCCGCGAACCTCATCGTCTTCTGGACCGGGTGGGACACGAACTGGAAGCTGTTCCTCGCGATGGCGCTGGGCTACGTGGTCCTGGGACTGCACTACGTCTTCAGCGACCGCAGCAAGATCCCGCCGCTGCAGTTCAAGTCCGGCTGGTGGATGGTCCTGTGGCTCGGCGGTCTGGCCGTGCTCAGCCTGCTGAGCAACTATGGCGAAGGTGCGATGGGCGTGCTCACGTTCGGATGGGGCGAGCTGATCTGCGCCATCTTCACCGCCATCGTCTTCTGCGTCGGCATCAAGACCCGCCTGAAGTCGCATGAAGTGGTCGCCAACGTCGAGAACACCAAGGAGACCAGCGCCGAACACATCGACGGAGAGTGATCCCGTCGACCCAGTCGATGTGAAGGACTGAAACCCTCGCCGAGGCGGCCCGACCCCGTACATCCACGACAGTGGAGTACGGGGTCGGGTTCGTTGTGTCGGATAACGAGCAGCTAAGGCACGGATCAAAAGAAAAACCCCGGCTGCATGCCGACTCAGGTTCGACAGAGGCGTATGCCGGGGACTTCCCCTCCAGGATAGATCAAGCGATGCTGGACCGTGATCTGCATTCACTCATTGAGGCAACATCGCAAGTGCCAGGACTGATCGCAGCCCGCCCTAGCCGGTGACCCTGCGGGCGCACAGTGTGGCGCTGCAGAGTCTGTTCATACCGCATTGCGTTTGAGAACACGCCCCATGGGGATCACCGTCGTCGAGGCGACCTCGAGGTCGGCCAAGGTCTCATCGACGAATGCCAGAAGAGTCTGATTGTCCATGACATGGACATGGGCGACGAGGTCGCTCGAACCGCTCGTCGCTGCCGTGAAGCGCACGCGGGAATCGGCGCGCAGCCTCTGACCGGCCGCACGAATCCGACCGGGTGGCAGGCTCATCCACACCATGGCGTCGCCGGTCCCACCGAGCGCTTCCGGATGGACGTCGGCTTCGAAGTAGAGCACACCGGAATCGATGAGATGCTGCCGGCGCCGGGACACGGTGCTCGCGTTCACCTGAAGTGACCTCGCCAGGTCTCGCAGAGACGCACGCCCGTCGGCGGCCAGGTGCGCGATCAGTGCCTCATCGAGGTGATCGATCGACCCGGGCGGGTGTGTGCTGAGGCTGCTGCCGACTCCCCAGACGTGGAGCAGCTCATGAACGTCGAGGCTGCGCAGAGCCTCCGACGGCAGCAGGGTGAGGATCGGGTCGTGGGCGGGGGAGTCGGTGACGAGGCCGCACATCAGCTCTGTCCCGTCCTTTGAAATCCGCACCCACCGACTGTTGTCATAGGCGGCGACGGAGGACGCCAGATGGGCGACGTGATCGGGCCTCGAGCCTGCCCGGACGAGGTAGGCGTGGCGGCCCCCGAAGCCGGGCAGGGTGCGCCCGGTGATGCGGACGAGTCCCTGACGGTGCAGGCGTTTGTACCTGGCGGCGATGGTCGCCGTGCTCGCGCCGAGGCGGTCCGCGAGCTGCGAGAAGGGGACGAGCGGCTGAGCGATGAGGGCGAGGAGGATCCGTCGATCCAGCTCGTCGACGATGATCGGCTGAGACTCCACGATCCCTCTCCTCACCGTCTACCTGTTGCAGGGAGCAACACAGAACCTCAACATATCATCGCTGACGGCGCCCAATTCTGAAAACTGTTGCACGAGGAACACGATCGCATGCTTTCCCTGGTCTCATGATCGAGAAGCGAGATTCCGCCTCCGCGCTCACCGGCGCCCGCCGGTGGTCGAGGCGGACCACATCATGGGAAGGGCATATGAGAACATTATCCACGACCTCCGCGACCGACGCGGTCAGAGCCAAGAAGTCATCGAGTTCGGGCACCGGGCTCATCGTCGTGGCAGGGTTCTCCTGCCTCGTCGTCGCACTCCAACAGACCCTCGTGGTCCCGGCGGTGCCCGTCCTTCCTGACCTCCTCAGCGTCTCACCCGTGGCTGTGTCCTGGCTCGTCACCGCGACCCTGCTCACCGGTGCTGTGGCCACACCGATCATCGCGCGACTGTCCGATATGTTCGGTCGCAAGCGGATGCTCATCCTGTCGATGGTCTTCGTCCTCATCGGGTCGGTCATCGCCCCGCTCGGCGGACTCGGCACCCTCATCACCGGGCGTGCCCTGCAGGGGCTGGGAACGGCGCTCGTGCCCGTGGCGATGGCGCAGATGCGTGACAGTCTGCCAGCACACAGGGTCTCGTCGTCCCTGGCGATCCTCTCGGCGACGCTGGGTGTAGGCGGAGGAATCGGCATCCCGCTGGGCGGTCTCATCCTCGATGTCTTCGACTGGCAGTCGCTGTTCTGGACCTCGGCCGCGCTGTCGGCGGCATCGATCGTGCTCATCGTCCTCGTCATGCCGGCAGCGACCGCACGAACGCAGGGACGGTTCGACCTCCTCGGCGCAGGACTGCTCACGGTCGGCCTCTCGGCTCTGCTCGTGGGCATCTCCCAGGGCAACATCTGGGGATGGGCCAGCGCACCGACTCTGGTCTCCTTCGCCGTGGCGCTCGTCGTCCTCCTCGCCTGGGGCAGACAGCAGCTGGCCAGCGGCAACCCGATCGTCGACCTACGCGCCACCGCTTCAGCTCCTCTGCTGTTCACGAACCTCGCCTCGTTGATCCTCGGCATGCTCATGTTCGCCAACCTGCTGCTGACCACGGAACAGCTCCAGTCACCGACGGCGGCCGGCGGCTTCGGCTGGTCTGCGGCGGCTGCGGGCCTTGCCATGCTGCCGAACGCGGCGGCGATGTTCGGAGTGGCGCCGCTGACCGCGTGGATCGCCGAGCACTGGGGACCGCGGCTCGTCCTCGCGCTGGGCGGCATCGTCACGGCCATCGGGTATCTCCTGCGCCTGGTCGGCTCACCGAGCGGTGCCATGGTCATCGTCTGGGCCACCGTGATCGGGATCGGCGTGGGCATCGGGTATGCCGCGCTGCCGATGCTCATCGTCCGCTGCGCACCGGGGCCGCAGATCGGGGAGGCCAATGGCGTCAATGCTCTGGTTCGCGCGATCGGCACGTCGATCGCCAGCGCGGGCGTTGCCGCCATCGGTTCGATCATGGCAGTGTCGGTGGAAGGAGTTCCTGTGCCGTCGGTCGCAGCCTTCGCGACGATCAGCGTGGTCGCAGGAGTCGGCGGTCTTGCGACGGTCGTCTGCGCGGGCCTGGCCCGCGGTGAGGTGCGTGTGCAGAAATGAAGGATGAGGAAATGGGTCGAGTCATCGATACACACGCGCACGTCTACCCCACGAAGCATCTCGATGCGATCGAATCATTGGGCGTTGACCCGGCGAGCACGAAGATCGCTCGCGGCATGCACGCGGATTCCGACGCCCACGACATGGCTGAACGACTGGAATGGATGGACCGGGCCGGGGTCGATGCTCAGGTTCTCTCCGTCATGCCGCGGGGAGCGTTCGGCCCCGATGCCGGCCCTGTCGCCGCGGCCGCCGCGTCGGTCAACGACACGTACGCGCGGCTGCTGGAGGACTATCCCGGACGCTTCTTCGCCTACGCCCACCTGCCTCTGCCGCACGTGGATGAGTCCATCGCCGAGGCGCGTAGGATCCTCTCGGCTCCAGGCTTCCTCGGGGTCTCTGTTCCCACGGTCTTCCCGGACGGGACTCCTCTGTCGGATCCGGGTCTCGATGAGATCTGGGCCGAACTCGATCGGCAGGCAACGGTCGTCAATGTGCATCCGACCGGGCAGGGCGCGTGTTCGCCGATGCCGGTCTGGCGTGGGTGAATGGGGCGCCCGTCGAGGACGCCACGGCGGTCCTGCACCTGCTCAAGGCTGATGTGCCCAGGAGGTTCCCGCACATCCGCTTTCACATCGCTCACCTCGGCGGTGACTTGGCGGTCCTGTTCCAACGCATCGAGGACAACTTCGCGGACTGGGATGCCTTCCCGTCCTCACCGCAGACGGCTCTGCGGTCGATGTGGTTCGACGCGGCGAACTTCTATGAACCGGCACTGCGGCTGGCTCTCGAAGCCTATGGCCACGGCACGGTCATGGCAGGATCCGACCACCCCTACTTCCAGGGGAGAAGTATGTCCGTGCATTCGACTACGTCCGCACCGCGGCGATCGATCCCGACGTCGTCGAGACGATCATGGGCGGCAACGCCGCCGAACTCTACCGGTGGTGAGCACACGGATCGGGTCTTTCGTCGACCTCCGGCACACTGACCAGAGTCTCGCTGCGAGTTATGCCTGATGCTCGTTGAGCCAGACAGCGATGTCCCTGTTGCCCCATTTATCACGGACTACGCATTCTTCGACGAACTGAACGATCTCTTCGGTCGTTGGTTCGATTGAGATCCCATTCATCAAGAGAAACACCCTGCACGAGATCCAAGCGCAACGCTTGTTTCCATCGTGGAACGCATGATTGTTCGCCAAGTGCGCGAGGAGAACCGCGGCCTTCTCAAAGAGAGTCGGGTACGGTTCGAAATCACCGAATCCGGCCATGGGTGAATGAACGGCAGATGCGAGGGCGTTGTAGTCCAGAAGCGGCGCTGTAGTTTCAGCGTCGTGGATCTGGATGACTTGATCCACGCTCAAGTAATAGATCACCGGGAAGCGAGGATGTCCAGCGCTTCCCGGTCCTCAGCTCGAACACGATCGAGGAGTGCTTCAAACGCAACTTGGTCCACGACCGCAGAATGAAGCTGGGGCTTGGTTGGTCCCTTGCCCTTGAGCGCCTGCATCGTGTACTCCTTTTTCATATCCGTAAGAGAAATTGCTCTCCTGGCTTCGTGCCCGCCATCTGCTGCGTAGTATACGTTGCGCCACGGACGTTCACTGTGGGTCATGTCCCTCAGCTGCCCTGCAGTCATTTGACCGTAGTGAACGATGACTGCATCCACCACCGACTTCAAATCGTCTCCGATCAGGTCCCGCCGAGGTCGGGCCTGATTCTGGAAAGCTTGGTACGCGTCCAGAGTCGCCGGACCATACTGCCAGGCGATCACTGGATCGGAGAATGCTTGTCTGCCTGTCCATACAAGTGACCAGGCTTGGGTGTAATAGAGAAGCTTCATCGCCTGGGTACTGGTGACGTGAGGCATCTCGGACTTGATGTACTGAAGTACTTGGACTGATGTTGTCATCGCGTTCACCCACCTTCAGCGATCGACTACTTGAGTACGCCCACTATACGCGGCCAACCATAAAGCCAAATGTCAGCCAACCCGGCCCGTGGTTCCGACCGCCGCCAGAAGAAACTCACCTTGACCCAGCCCCACCCTCAGCAAACCGCGCGAAGTACTCAAGCGCCTCGAACGAATCCACAGCATCCGCATTGGCCACGCGATCCAGCGCATGCCCCTGGATGAGCCGCTTGACCGGGACTTCGAGCTTCTTGCCCGTGCGAGTGTGCGGAATCGCGGGCACGGCGATGATGTCATCGGGCACATGCCGCGGCGACGCCTTCGACCGCAGATCCCCAGCAATCCGCGACCGCAAAGCAGAATCCAACGAAACCCCCGACGCCAACACAACGAACAGCGGCATCCAGTACCCGCCATCCGGTTGCTCGGCACCGATGACCAGGGACTCGGCCACCTCGGGGATGCCGTCGACGACGTCGTAGATGTCGGCGCTTCCCAGGCGCACACCCTGCCGGTTGAGGGTGGCGTCCGAGCGGCCGGAGATGATGACGCTGCCGTGGTCGGTGATGGTGATCCAGTCACCGTGGCGCCACACTCCGGGGAACATCGAGAAGTAGGTGTCGCGGTAGCGCTGCCCGTCGGGATCGTTCCAGAACTTCACCGGCATCGACGGCATCGGTGCGGTGATGACCATCTCCCCGACCTCATCGACCAACGGCTGACCAGAGTCATCCCACGACTCCAGGGCCACGCCGAGGATAGGTCGCGACAGTTCTCCGGCCCACACCGGGCAGTTCGGGGCGGAGCCGGCGAAACCGCTGACAACGTCTGTGCCGCCGGACGTCGAGGCCAGCTGCACGCGCTCGCCGACGGCGTCACGCACCCACGGGAAGCAGTGAGCAGGCACCGGGGCACCGGTAGCCCCGATCGTGCGCAGCGCGGAGAGATCGTGCTCCCGCCCGGGTTCGAGTCCGGCCTTCATCCCGGCCAGGAAGATCCCGGGACTGACCCCGAGCACGTTGGCCTTGGTATCCGCGGCGATCTCCCACAGCCGGCCGGGCCCCGGATAGAGGGGACTGCCGTCGAAGCACACCGTGGTCGCGCCGGCCACCAGCGCCGAGGCGACGAGATTCCACATCATCCAGTTCGTATTCGTGTACCAGAAGAACCGATCACCCGGACGCAGATCGAGGTGGAGACCCAGCAGACGCAGGTGATCGATGACGACTCCGCCGTGGCTGTGCACGATCCCCTTGGGAATCCCCGTCGTGCCCGAGGAGTACAGCACCCACAGCGGGGTATCGAAATCGACGCGCGCGAACTCAGGTACCGCATCCCCAGAGGTGACATCGGCCCAGGTGACAAGGTTCGTGATCTGATCCTGATCATCGATGAATTCCTCGCCGAGGTTGCCCACCCCGACCACGGCCCGCAGACTCGGCATCCGGTGGGCCAAATCCGCGACCTGGTCGCGGCGGTCGAAGGACGTGCCGTTCCACAGGTAGCCGTCAGCGGCGAAGAGCACCTTCGGCTCGAGCTGGCCGAGCTTCGTCGCGGCACCTTCGGCGGCGTAGTCCTGGGCACAGGCGGACCAGATGGCACCGAGCGAGGCGGAGGCGAGGAAGGCGATGAGAGTGTGGTGGGTATTCGGCAGGTAGCCGACGACGCGGTCGCCCTGTTCGACTCCTTGGCCGCGCAGCCAGGCGGCGAGGGATCCGACTTGGCGGCGCAGCTCGCGCCAGGTGATCTCGGTGCGGTGCCCGTCTTCGGTGATGGTGATGATCGCTGGTTCGTCGGCGAGCTTGTCATCGAGGCCGGCCCGCAGGGCGTGTTCGGCGTAGTTGAGGCGGGTGCCGGGGAACCAGGTGGCGCCGGGCATGGACCGATCAGCAAGCACTTCGGTATAGGGCTCGTCGGCGATGACGTCGAAGAAGTCCCAGACCGCACCCCAGAACCCGTCGAGGTCGTTCACCGACCACTGCCACAGTTCATCAAAGCCGGCCATGGTCTGGCCGGTGCGTTGGTTGGCGAATTCGGTGAAGTCAGCGATCTGCGGACGCGGGGTCTGGTCAGGGTCGGGAAGCCAGATCGGTTCAGCGGTCAAGGATTCTCCTCAGCACAGCAGTGAGCGGCAATGAAAGTGGTCTCCACCAGCACGAATGAGATGCACTCAGTCTGCAGTGGAGACGTTGAGTCCACCATACGCTTGACTGCCCTGCTGAACGGATGCAATTGCTTTTCCGGCGCAGTGCCTGCCGTGTGCACCAGACCTCTGTCGCCGATCCTATTGTGTTTCGTAACTTTCGTAACTAAAATAGGAGCATCTGGTGGAGGGAAAGAACGGTCATGATCGAAGCGGATGCCATTTCAGTGCCAGCTGAAGACAGTGCCGAATCCGACAAGTTGGCTGCCGTTGTTGATTTCATTGCGCATAAGCAGCGGCGCACAGACGGTTCTTCGGCTCGCTATTACTTGTCCGGAGCTGACGGGGCTGACCGGGTGGAGCTGACAGAGGAGCTGTTCGACGTGCTGAAGCGGGCTGCAGAAGGGCTTCGTAAAGGGCAATCGGTCAGCCTGCTCCGCCGTGATCAGGAGATCACTACTCAGCAGGCAGCTGATCTGCTTGGGCTCAGTCGTCCTACTATCGTCAAACTCATCGATACAGGCGACCTCGAAGCCAACGTTCCTGGTTCGGTTCGACGCAAATTGCGGTTGGCTGATGTTGTGGCTTACCGGGACAAGCTTCATATCGAGCGATCGGATTTCATCGCTGAGAGCTCCTACGAGTATCAAGACGTCGACGTAGAGGAGAGTGCGGAAGCCCTGTCCGAGCTTCGAGAAGAACGCAGGAATCATCTGAGCTGAGAGGACGCTCGCGTGTACAAAGCTGTCTTAGACACTTGTGTACTCGTCCCGGGTATGCAGAGGGACTTCCTCCTGCAGCTTGCGGCAGAAAGCGCCTATGCACCCCATTGGAGCTCCGGTGTCCTCAACGAGTTGATCGATGTACTCAACCGAATCGACGTGAAGAAAAACCGTTCTACGAATGGGGAAAGGCGCGCGGTCCTTTTACGCCGGATGAGTGCGGCGTTCCCGGGAGCTGAGATCCAAGCTCCGCGTGATCGGGAGTACGGGTACGGACTGCGGGACCCTGATGACGAACATGTCTTGCACGCAGCGCTCATGAGCGGAGCGGATGCGATAGTCACTGATGACCAGCGAGCTGGTTTGCTCGATTCGGACATCGTTCGTGAGGCTTCAATCGAAATCCTCACCGGAGACGAGTTCATCACAAACACTGCGTATGCGCATCGCGACAAAGCGGTGATGGCCGTGCTCACTCTGTACCGCCGGCGACGCAACCCTCCTATGGAGAGTCCAGCCGCGATTCTTGCCCATCTCTGCCGATCTGCCGAAATGAAAGAGCTCTACGCCCTGCTGATTGACGACCTGACAGAGTAGCCCCACAGGACTCACTTTGACGCTGCGTCGCAGAACGCAACTGCGCCGCTGAGAAATCTCAGCGGCGCAGTCGGTAAGAAGGTGTGTGCAGCTTCAGCCCCACACGTCACGCGTGTCGTGGACGATCTTCTGCGTGAGCAACGTCCGGTCGATGCGGGTGAACTCAATGTGGCCGACGAGCAGCAGTCCGATATCGGTAGCACGAATCGCCTCGTTCGCCGCAATGAGAGTGACATCGGCTCACAGCCCCCAGCGTCGCGCCGCTTCCAGGGCCTCGTCCAGAGTCGCAGCGCCGAGCTTCTGGTAAAGGCTCCTCACCTGCGACCGCACAGTGTTCTCCGATCGGAACTGCTTCTCGGCGATCTGTCGACGGGTCAGCCCTTCGCGAAGGCCATCGAGCACTTCGTTCTCACGTGGGGTGAGAGTCGGACGAATTCTCTCGTCAGTACGAACCTCCGGGATAGACATGATCCGCGCGCGTGCCGATTCAGGCAGACGCCGCAAGTGGGAGTCCGTCAGAACCGCATGACGCCGCAGCAGAACCAAATCGCTCAGCTCCCCATGCCCGGACACAACGTCATCGATGATCTGGTCAACCATGTGCTCGGGGTCCTGGCCGTTCGTGATGATGTCCAGCTGCGTTGCGAGGTTCAGCCACCGAGCGCCCGTCACATCAGCCCGGGCGCGAGTGACAAGAAGAGAAGCACGTTCCAGATCACCGGTTGCCACGGCGTAACAGGCGTCGAGGAGCAGAAGCTCCGGAGCCTGAGGCGGTGCGGCCGCATTTTCGGACGAGGGTGATCCGGACGGATTCGCTGCGTGGGCCGCACGATCAGCAATCGCAAAGAGGCTCTGCGCCAGCGGTGTCTTCGACGGGTGAGGGCGCTGGAAGCGCATGCTGCTCGTGACGTCGAGGGCCTTTCTGGGCCGACCTGCAAGGAGGTGAGTGTGTCAACCCCATTTGGCCCCACTGTGATGCTTTGATTTGGCCCCACCCCAGCATGTGTGGTCGTGCTCGCCGCGCGTTGGTAACAGTCGCGGCCCAGCGGGGTCGGGCGGTGTTGTGTTGCGAGCCTTTCTCCGGCCACAGGAGTGGCCGGGCCTCTCAGGTTCCAGTGTGGTCAGAACGGCGGATCGCCAGGGCCGTAGTCGGGTTCGGTTGGTCCGAATCGGCGACGCAGTCGCTGAAGGTCCTCAATAGCCGAATCGATCAGATCGGCGGCATGCTCGCGGCCACTGGGCTGAACAGACTCGATGGTGACACTGATCCCGTCCAGGAGATCCTGGGCGTCATTGAGGCGTTGGCTGATGTAGGCGACCCAGTCCTCGGTGGCATCGATGGCATTTCCGCTGGCTGGTTCCTGATCCTCGGTGGTGATCATGGTTGATCTCCTTCCTGCAAAGTGGCCTCTTCGCTCCTGGCCCGGGTGGTGCGCAGCCGGTAAGAGCTGGTGCCGGTGTTGATGATGTGGGCGTTAAACGTCAACCGATCGACAACGGCCGCGGCCAGCCGCGGGTCGGTGAATGTCTGCCCCCACTCGCTGAACGAGGCGTTCGAGGCTGTCGCAATCGAGGCTCGTTCCTCACGTTCGGTGATGATCTGGAAGAGTAACTCAGCTCCACGAGAATCGAGGCTGACATACCCCAACTCATCCAGGCACAGCAGGTCCAGGCGAGCATAGCGGCCCACTACCCGGGAGAGCTGCTTGGCATCGGCGGCCTCGGTGAGCTCGTTGACCAGGGCCGCCGTCGTGACGTAGCGGACTCTGCGGCCCTGCTCGGCCGCGGCGGTCCCCAGACCGATCAGCAGATGCGTCTTCCCTGTCCCGGAATCACCGAGTAGCACCAACGGCTCACCGGCATCGATCCACGCTCCGGTGGCCAGAGTCGCCAACCGGGCCGGCGGCAAATCCTCGATGGCGGCGGTATCGAAGTCGGACAGGTGCTTGGTGCGAGGAAACTTCGCTTCCTTGATCCGCCGGATCCGACGGCGGGCATCACGATCATCACACTCCGCGGCCAACACCTCAGCCAGGTAGGCCTTGTGCGAGAGCCGTTCTCGGGCTGCTGCCTCGGCCATCGGTGAGGCCTGGTCACGGATCGTGGGCATGAACAGGGTCCGACAAGCCGTGGCGATCGCGGCCTCAGCCGCCTGATCACCCAGAGCAGTCACTGCCGGCGTCGATGCCGGGATGGTTTTCGCGTTCATGCTCCCACCACCGAGACCAGTTCGTCATAGGCGCCCAGGCCCGGCACCGGCCTCTCCCCGACTGGTCCGACGTGGGCCGGGACGACCACCGCCGGTGGCGCAGTCATCGCCTGACCGGCCCGGCGGGCCTCGACCGCGACCACATCAGCATCGAAGCATCCCAACCCGGTCGCGGTTGTCAATGCGGTGACAATGTCACCGTTGGGCAGGCTGCGGTGCAGTAGCAGCACACCGATGAGCGCCCGGGTCCCGGCCGTGTCGCCGAGTTGCCCACGCGCAGCATCCCAGAACCGTTGATGAGCGTTCGTGAACATCCCGGACTTCCGGGCAGCCGCCAGCGCGGTGGCCCCGGCGAATGCTCCGGGCTTGCGTATGAGGACTTCCAGGTAGTGATCGAGGACCAAATCTTCGGTGTACTTATGCAGCGACCGGGTATGGACAGCGACCACCCCCGACTCAGCGATCACGGTCACCGTCGTGGCCCCCAAACGCACCTGGAGGCGTCTGCCAGCCAACCGGGCCGGCACCGAGTAATAGGACTGACGTACGCACACTCTGGCTCTCGCATCGACCCGACACGACAGGGTCTGCGCGGCATCGAAGACCTCATCGGGCAAACCCCGCAGGCCAGGCAGCTCCCGGGCCGCCGCGGCCCCGACCGTCTCGACCCGGCCGGTGATCTTTCGGTCGTCATCACCAGCATCGGCAGCGACCATGAAAGCGTTGAGCTCGGCTAAGGAGGCGAACTCGGGCACCGGCACCAGATGACGGCGCCGGAACCGACCGACCTCCCCCTCGACGCCACCCTTCTCATGAGCACCCTTGATCCCGGGCTGGCAGAAGAAGCTATCGAACCCGTAATGCGACCTCAGGGCGACAAACCGGGGATTCTCCTCCCGTTCCCGACCCAGCAGCACCCGCACCACCGCCGGAGTCAGGTTGTCATACCGGATCATGCCCGTCGGGACTCCACCGAGCCGGTCGAAGGCCTTCACATGACCGTCGAGAAACGACTCCTGAGCCTGGTTGGCGTAAGCAATGTGCACGGCTTTACCCGAATGCGATAGGCGCAGAATGAACATCCACAGCTTCAACCACACCCCACCGATGAGGGCGTAGAACTCCCCGAAGTCGACCTCGGCTTCAGCCGCCGGGGCATGGGTTTGAGGAACCTTGACCTCCAACGACTGATCGAAAATGTCCCGGCGCAGCTTCGCGACCAGGGTTCGCACACTCGACTCCGCAACCTCGACTCCTTCCTCCTCGACGAGGCGCTGCCAGACCCGCCGGGCGGTATGACGCTGCTTCCGAGGGACCTCTTTGTCAGCAACTAACCAAGCCCGGACGGTGGCAACGTGCTCACCGAGGACTGGTGCTACCCTCTCCGGAGTCTTCCGCCGCGGTGGTACCGCATCCGCCAACGCCTGACGTACCGTCCTGCGGTGGACCTTGTACTTTTGGGCTAACTGTCGAATCGACATCTCATGGTCTCTGTGGTCTCGTCGGATATTCTCGAATTGCTCCACTCTCGACATCTCCTTCATATGCCCCACCTCTTCGTGAACGTCTTGGTCGACATCACGAACGGTACGGCTGGTAGGTCGGGGGTGGGGCCAAATCAGAGGATCATTTTTGCTCCAAGTGGGGCCATTTCAGACTGTCACACTCAAGGAGGTTGAACATGGCGAGGAGGTAGGCATGGACCTGCCAAGTCTCATTCTGATCCGGTGCTGCCGGAAGGACACTGAGCGCATCGTTCATCTCTTCGAGGTCAAGGTCTGCCAGAGCCACAAGGACGCGCGCAAGTTGAGCATTGCGTGCGACCGTCGGGAGACCCCAGTCGACCTTTCCGATCCATTGATCGTGTTCCGCGATCCACTCGCGCGCTGCGTGGGTATCACCGCGCAGTGCGGTGTGGAGCGCGAGCTTGGACGTGGTGTCGCTCAGCAGGAAGGCGTGGTCAGTCTCCTCGACGTGGTAGAACGCTGCGAGGTAGCTCGAGTACGCTGTGGCAGTATCTCCGCCGATCTCGAGCGCCACACCGGCGTGCAGACTGACCACACTGGCCAGTGCGGGACGTAACTGGCTTCGGGACTCCACAGTGTGCAGCGCCGTGATCAGTCGACTGGCTGCAGTCGCAGCTTGTGTGTCGTGGCCGGCAATACGCAGGTAGCCGACTTCGATGAGCCCGAAGACAAGCGCCTGCGCCCCCGGGTTTCGGTAGAGGCGTATCGTATGGGTCCGCATCCGTGAGGCCAGGCCGTCCCGCTCGTACTCCAGTCTGCCGTCGGGAAGGACGAACGACATTCCATCCGTCCTGGCACCTTTGAGAAGGCGAATGGCTGCGCCGCTGAAATCGCCCAGCCACTGATCCACAAACGTTTCGGGTGTGAGAGCGAGAAGCCTGCGGATGATGCGAGCATCTGAAACAAAGAGTTCCATTCCTCGTTCGACGAGGACCGTACCCAACGCCCGCCAGTGTCTGTGGGCTGCAGCATGCTGCACAGCTGTGACGAGGTCGGCGGATTCTGCAACAGCATCGATTGCCACGGCAATCAGATCGTCCGCGAGCGCAGGATCGTTCTGCCGGACAAGAGTCTTCAGAGCCCGTCGGATCAAATCCGGCATGAACGGCGTACCGTCCTCACCCGGAACGAGGAATCCCGCTGTTATGAGGTCCTCGACGAGCGGCGGATCACCATGGATCTCACTGAAGAATACGGACAGTGTCTGCGTGGTCAGCGGGTCAAGGAATGCTGATTTCGCCATCTCCCAGCCGTTGTGCTGCGAGTCGATCCAGTGCGACAGGAATGGGAGTAGCGCCTCGTGAGCGCGATCAAGGGCAGACGGCTCACTCAGCAGGAGAAGGGTTGGTTCGAGCCAGCCGCCGGTGAGCCTGTGGAGCTCTTCTGCAGCTGTGCGGTGGTCATGGTCGTTCTCAGAGCGAGGAGGAGCAGCATCGGAGTTCTCACTGAGCGCGGTGATCTCGTCGACACTGAGCAGCAGATCCGGCACCCGCGCCAGGCCATAGCCGTGAGTTGCCAGAACAGTCCAGTCGATGATGGGGGAGTCGAGGACGATTGCCGCCCGACGCTGGCTGCCTGGCCGGGTCAGCCCGTCTGTGCGCAACTTTTCAAATGCCTCGGCGAGGGAGCTCGCGGTGTTCGCCTCGCCAGGGTTTGAGAATTTCGCATCATTGCCGACGTGAACGGTGAGGACATCTTGGTCTCCGGGCCACGACCGTGCGAACCACCCTCGGCCCAGTCCGGCCGGCGCTGAGATGAGGAGGACGGTTTCTGTCCCCGTGAGGCCGGTGGAGAAGCGCGTCCACGCAGGATGATCGATCCTCGTGAGGAGTTTGGGAGCTGCGTGACGCACGAACAAGGCGGGCTGGTTCCTTCCGTGATCATTCAGGCCGCACTTCACTCAAACGCACCTGTTCGATCTCTCTCCGATCAGAAAACGGACATCGTAGCGTCGAAGGGGGTGAATTCGAGGGTGAAATCGCTTCAATATTCTCAGTTTCCTCTCAGTCTACTGTCACTTCTTCATAGGGTCGACAGGACGTCTGCAGCGCGTGGTTTCGTGCGCGTTTGCGATCGTCCGCCCTGCCTCTGGGGAGGCGAGCGGACAGTTCACCTGCTACCAGAAGGACAAGAATGCTTGACAGTCTCGAGGCGCCGCCAAACCGGTTGATGCGCTTCACCATCTATCTGCTGACACTCCTCGTGGCGCTCAGCTCAGCGATGATGCTGCCGCAGGCAGCGAGCGCGAATACCCAGGCTCCCGCTGAGGGCAGCCCGATCGTGTTCACCGACATCAGCTTCGAAAAGGAGGAGTTCCCCAGTGGAACCAACCAGCGTCTGAACGTCTCGTGGAAGATCGACGGCAAGGCACAGAACCCAGTGACGGTGTCGCTGGACATGCCCGAAGAGCTCAACGCCTCCAACGACCGGTTCGCCCTGACTGGACCGGATGGCGAATCTGCTGGCGAATGCCTCGTGCAGAACAACACGATCACGTGCACCGCAGACGAAGACTTCATCGAGAACAATCCCTACGACGTATCCGGATCGTTCTTCCTCACCGTGCAGTCGACGTTCCGCAATATTGAGACGATCGAGCACACGTACGACTTCGGCGAATTCCAGAACGAAGTCGTCATTACCCGCAACGCCAACTGGTGCGACAGCAACTGCGAGTACGGCTCGCAGGGCCAGGGCAAGTACGGCTGGTACGACAACATCAACGACCAGATCATCTGGACGGTCAACGTCCCCGCGGGCAAGCAGGGAATGGGCATCGGCGAGAAGGTCTCTGTCACCGATGTCATGGACACCGACGACTACACACTGGTCAAAGACGGAACCTACCCTCGCGTCCTGGCAGCCAAATCGATCAGCTACAACAGCTGGGGCCGTGAGTCGCTGAACTACGCAACAGTCCCGACCGACAAAGTGAAGTGGAGCAACGGCAACCTCACTGCGTCGTTCACTACCGAGGCAGGGCTGGGCTCGGACTACTCGGCAGGAGAATGCACGACCAACAAGGGCGAAGACGTTCCCTGCACCCGCGGCATCGACGGGGCGTTCTACCAGGTCCAGTGGAAGGTCGACGTCAACACTCCCGGAGAGCTCAGGCCCAATGGCGACCGTGTCTTCTACAACGGTGCTGAGTGGACCGTCGCCGGCGAGACCAAGAAGATCGAACGGTCGAGCACCACTCGCCGCTCTGGCGGGGGCAACGTCGTCGGACGCAACTTCGGCAAATTCCAGATCGAGAAGGAACTCACGGGCGACACGACGCTGTACCCGGAATTCGAGGTCAAATACACCTACCACGAAGAGGGGCAGGAGCCGCAGGAGCGGACTGGAAAGTTCCATGCGGGCGGTTCACTCTCCAGCCCGGAGATCTGGCGTGGCACTACTGTCTCGATCAACGAGATCAAGCCCACCGATCCAGCCAACGTCACATGGGATGACCCGGTGATCGTCGACGCCGACGGCAACGAGATCACGGAGCTGACCTTCAGTGCGGACAACGGCAACCTCGGCAAAGTCACGAAGCTGACGCTGAAGAACCGTGCGGTCCTCAACAAGGGCACGTTCAAGGCGCAGAAGACCATCGAGAATCCCGATGGGGTCTCGCTGCCGGACGACGCCGAATACACTCTGGCCTACAGCTATCCGGCAGACTCCGCGAAGGGCATCCCCGCAGGCTCCGGTGAGCTGAAGCTTCCGGCCAACGGCGACGCCGTCGAAAGCGGCGACCTCCCCGTCGGCGCAAAACTGACGCTCAAGGAGATCGGCCTGCCGAACGTGCCCGGTGCGACCTGGGACGATCCGAAGCTTTCGCACGATACGCTCACCATCGGTGAGGACAAGACCGTGACGGTCGATGTGACGAACACGATCACTCAGGACCTCGGACAGTTCCAGGTGAAGAAGTCGACCTCCGGCGATGGGCAGGAGCTCATCCCGGAGGGCACTGAGTTCATCGTGAAGTACAGCTTTGAGGGAACCAACGGCTTCGAGGGCGGCTCAGGAGAGCTCACGGTCGCGGCCGGTGAGACCTCAGAGGCCAGCCCAAAGATTCCGGCCGGTGCCACCGTCACCCTTGAGGAGATGACTCCGGTCGACCCCGAGGGCGGAAGCTGGGGCGTGCCCGAGTTCAGCGAGTCCGAGTTCACCGTGACCAAGGACCAGGTCATCACCATCGATCTGGACAACCCGATCACGTGGAACAACGGCGACTTTTCCGTGCAGAAGGTCGTCGAGGGCGATGCTTCGCACCTCGTCGATGACGATGTCGCCTTCACGGTCGACTACACCTACGAGCTGCCGGAAGCCCTCGGTGCAGAGAACGACACCGGAGCAGGCACTCTGACCGTCCTCAATGACGGAAAGGCTGTCACCAGCGATCCGTTGCCGTATGACACGCAGGTGACACTCTCCGAGGTCCAGCCCGGACCGATCGCGGCAGCGACGTGGACGGGCTCGACCTTCGACCACTCGACGTTCAAGATCGGTGACGAGACCACTTTCGGTGTCACGCTCACGAATACGATCGAACTCGATCTCGGTGCTTTCAGCGTTGAAAAGAAGGTCAGTGGCACCGGTGACCACCTCGTGGCCGACGACGCCGAGTTCACGGTGAAGTACTCCTACCCTGAAGGCCCGAACTTCGACGCCGGCAAGGGTGAGATCACGGTGACTCCCGGCGGCGAACCGGTGGTCATCAAGGACCTGCCTGCTGGTGCGCAGGTGACTCTCGAAGAGGTCGCTCCGAAGAACCCTGAGGGCGGTACTTGGACGGATGTTTCGTGGACCGAGGGCAACGTCGTGACGATCGGCAAGGATGAGACCACTGCGGTCGTCCTGGACAACGCCATCGAGCTCAACACCGGCGACTTCTCCGTGGCCAAGGGGCTCGACGGTGAAGGCTCCGGTCTGCTGCCGGATGACGCCAGCTTCGTCGTGCACTACGAGTACGAGGCAGGCAAGGGCTTCGACGCCGGTGAGGGCCAGTTCGAGGTGTCCGCAGACGGCACACCCGTCACCAGCGAACAGCTGCCGTACGGCGCCAAGGTGCACCTGACCGAGGCGGAGCCGATCAACATCGAAGGCGCGACGTGGGAAGGCTACGAGTTCAGCCCGTCGACCGTGACGATCGGTGACGGCACCACCGCCGAGGTGCTTCTGACGAACACCTACGGCCTCAACGAAGGCTACTTCTCCGTGACGAAGGCCGTGGAGGGATCCGGCAAGGGTCTCGTGCCTGAAGACACCGAGTTCACCGTTGAGTACTCGTACCCAGCTGGCAACGGTTTCGAAGCCGGTAAGGGTGAGCTCGTGGTCAAGGCCGATGGTCAGACCGTGAAGAGTGATCCTCTGCCCTATGGCGCCGAGGTGACTCTGGCCGAGGTCGAGCCCGTCAAGGTCGAGGGCGGTACGTGGGTGGACTTCAAGTTCAGCACGGACACGTTCACGATCGGCGACGGCACGACGGTCGATGTCCTCCTGACGAACGAGCATGACCTCAACTCGGGTCACTTCTCCGTCGTCAAGGCACTGGAGGGATCCGGCGCCGGACTGGTGTCTGATGACACCGAGTTCACCGTCGAGTACTCGTACCCGGCCGGCAACGGTTTCGAGGCCGGCGAGGGTGAGCTCGTGGTGAAGGCCGACGGAACAGTCGCCACCAGTGAAGCGCTGCCGTACGGTGCGGAGGTCAAGCTGTCCGAGGTTGCCCCCGAGGCGCCCGAAGGCGGCGAGTGGATCAGCCACGAGTTCAGCCCGGACACCGTCACCATCGGAGATGGCACGACGGCTGAGGTCACGCTGACGAACACGATCGGTCTCAACGACGGATTCTTCTCCGTGACGAAGGCCGTCGAAGGAACCGGTAAGGGGCTCGTACCCGAAGACACCGAGTTCACCGTCGAATACTCCTACCCGGCCGGGAACGGTTTCGAGGCCGGCAAGGGTGAGCTCGTGGTCAAGGCTGACGGTGAAACCGTGAAGAGCGATCCTCTGCCCTATGGCGCCGAGGTAGCTCTGACCGAGGTCGAACCCGTGAAGATCGAGGGTGGTACGTGGGTGAACTTCGAGTTCAGCACGGATACGCTCACGATCGGTGACGGCACGACGGTGGACGTCCTGCTCACGAATGAGAATGAGCGGGGTGCGGGTCACTTCTCCGTGGTCAAGGCTCTTGAAGGATCGGGAGCAGACCTGGTGAACCCGACTACCGAGTTCGTGGTCGAGTACTCCTACCCGGCCGGTGACGGTTTCGAAGCCGGCAAGGGTGAGCTGACGGTGCACGCCGATGGTACGGTCGCAACCAGCGATGCTCTGCCGTACGGTGCGGAACTGACCCTCAAGGAAGCTGCCCCGGTCGCGATCGCGGGTGGTGAGTGGACCGATCACGAGTTCAGTGAGGACACGGTGACGATCGGTGAGAACACCACTGTCGAGGTGACTCTGACGAACTCGATCGACGCCGATGAGGTGCCGAACGATGCAGGTGACCCGGGCAAGCCTGGTGACTCAGGCACGCCCGGTGGCTCAGGCAATCCTGGTGACGCTGGCAAGCCCGGTGGCGGCGACGGTTTCCTGCCGCGAACTGGTCTGTCTCCATGGGGTGCACTGGTTGCGGGCCTCGCACTGATCGCCTTGGGTGCTGGTGTGTACTTCTACACCACCCGCCGGAAGCGCGCCTGACGGTCGTCCTCCAGCCGCCGTTCACACCATGAACGGCGGTCGGAGAACCGGAGGTACGGTTCGCTGACTGAAAACCGAATGCCGTGGGCCGGCCCGCAGATTGCAGGCCGGCCCACGGCATTCGTGTGTGGAGCGTCTCTGGCTAAGCCAGGGTCGGCACGTAGTCGCGCAGCCAGCCCTTGAGGTATTCGCCGAGATCGTCACGGTCGCACGCGATCTGCACGACGGCTTTGAGGTAGTCGAGTTTGTCGCCGGTGTCATAGCGGGCACCCTTGAACACGACTCCGTAGACGCCGTGCCCGCCCGTATCTCCGGTGAGTTCCTGGAGTGCGTCGGTGAGCTGGATTTCGTTGCCCCGTCCCGGCTTCGTGGTTTCGAGGACGTCGAAGATCTCCGGAGCCAAAACGTAGCGGCCGATGATCGCGAGATTTGAGGGAGCGTCCTCGGTGGCGGGCTTTTCGATGAGCCCGGTGATCTTGACGACTTCGCCGTCAGCCGTGGTCTCGACAGCCGCGCAGCCGTAGAGATGGATAGACTCGGGTGGGACCTCCATGAGGGCAACGACGCTGCCGCCGGTCTTCTCCGCGACCTCGATCATTTTCGGCAGGATCGGGTTGCGTTCGTCGATGAGGTCATCGCCAAGGAGCACGGCAAAGTGTTCGTTTCCCACGTGTTGACGTCCCTTGAGAACGGCGTGGCCGAGCCCCTTGGGGTCTCCCTGTCGGACGTAGTGGATATCGGCAAGGTCCGTCGAATGCTGAACCGCGGCGAGCTTCTTTTGGTCACCCTTTTTCGCCAGCGCTACCTCAAGTCCGTCAACCCGGTCGAAGTGATCCTCTAATGGGCGCTTGTTGCGCCCAGTGATCATAACGACGTCGCGTAGACCAGCTTCTGTCGCCTCTTCGACGACGTACTGGATCGCCGGTTTGTCGACGACGGGGAGCATCTCTTTGGGGGTGGCCTTGGTCGCGGGGAGGAACCGAGTTCCCAGGCCGGCGACGGGGATCACGGCCTTGCGCACTCTATTGACTTGTTCAACATTCATGCGCTGAATTCTATCGAACGTCTAGGGTAGTCTTTGCCAAATCATCCCAATCGGGCTGTTCGTCAATAAGCTGTTGCCGAAAAGTTATTGTGCTATTAATTGAGCATGATTGCGATTTAGGCGCTTCAAGCTGAACCGGACTGCGCTGATTCTCTTCAGCTCCATATTCCCCGAGTGTCATGCACGATCTTCTGAGCCAGCAAGGACCTATCAAGGCGACTGAACTCGTTGTGATCGACGAGCAGCAGGACAATATCTGCAGCGCCAATAGCCTCGTTGAGCGAGGTCAAAGCGACGTTGCTGCGGTTTTCAAGCTCGGCCGGAAGCACATCGATGTTCGGTTCGACAGCCATGATAGTTGCCTCGGGGAGTTCTTCGGCGAGCTTTCCGACGATTTGGCGGGCCGGACTTTCGCGCAGATCGTCGATGTTCGGCTTGAACGCCAGGCCGAGCGCCGCAATCTGCACATCTTGGATGCGACGGGCTTGAGGGAGGAGCTTGTCGAGCACATAACCGGGCTTCGAGTCGTTGACCTCGCGTGCAGTTCGGATCAGTGAGGACTGCTCTGGCGCGGTTGAGACGATGAACCATGGGTCAACGGCGATGCAGTGGCCGCCCACACCTGGTCCAGGCTGCAGGATGTTGACTCGAGGGTGGTGGTTCGCGAGTTCGATGAGCTCCCACACATTGATGTCGAGACCGTCGGAGATCACCGACAGTTCGTTCGCAAAGGCGATGTTGACATCGCGGTAGGCGTTCTCGGTCAGCTTCGCCATCTCTGCGGTACGCGCATCTGTCATGAGGAACTCGCCCTCGCAGAAGAGCTCGTACAGGTCGCGAGCGCGCTCACCGGCATTGCCATTGAGAGTGCCGATGATGCGATCATTGGTGCGCAACTCGATCATGATCCGGCCGGGCAGCACACGTTCAGGGCAGTGTGCGAAGTAGACAGTCTGTGCGCTGCCAGGGTTGAGCGTGAGGTCCGGGCGTTCCTTGATGATCGTTTCCGCCAGGAACTCCGTTGCTCCCGGAGGCGACGTCGATTCAAGAATGATGAGCTCGTTGCCCTCGAGCAGCGGAGCGATCTGCCGGCCTGCTGTCTCAATGTACGACAGGTCCGGTTTGTGCCCGTCTTTGAAGGGCGTCGGCACAGCGACGATGTAGGTATCCGCGTGCGGAGTCTCAGTCGTTGCTCGAAGATACCCCTGCGAAACGACGCCGGCCACCGTGGTTGCCATGTCAGGTTCGACAAAGGGAACTTGGCCGGCGTTGATCGTGGCCACTGCGTCGGCGTTGATATCGACCCCGACAACCTCTGCGCCCGAACTGGCCAGGACAGCTGCGGTCGGAAGGCCGATGTACCCCAAGCCGATGACGGCGACAGAAGGACGGACGGGGGCAGAGGTGTTGGGCATCAGTGGGGTTCTCCAAAGTAGGGCTGACCGGATTCTGATGTTACCTGAGCACGCGCATACGTGGTTTTGCAGGGGCATCGAATGATCACACCTATGATTGTGGAAACATCAGAAAGAGCTGCGAGAACCCTGCCCTTGAAATGTCGGCAGCCTTCTCCAAAACAGGAGCGTATGTGTGACTCCCTCAATTCTCACTATCTTCGGTACCAGACCGGAAGCCATCAAAGTGGCACCCCTCGTTCGCGCGATCGAATCGAGTGCGGTGTTACGGTCGCGAACCCTGGTCACAGCCCAGCATCGCGAGATGCTCGACCAGGTCAACGAACTCTTCGGCATCGTTCCCGATATTGATCTCAACATCATGGCGCGAGGACAGACGCTCAACGGGATAGCCTCACGTGTGATCGGTGAACTCGACAGTGTTCTTGACGAAGAGCGGCCAGACGCGGTCCTTGTTCAGGGTGACACCACTACAGTGATGGGGGCTGCGATCGCTGCTTTCAACAGGAGGATTCCTGTGGTCCATCTTGAAGCCGGGCTTCGATCAGGGGACCTCTCCAGTCCTTTTCCTGAGGAAGCCAACCGGAAACTGACCAGCCAGATCTCAGCGCTTCACCTTGCACCGACGACTCGATCCCGTGACAACCTGCTGGCTGAGGGGGTAGCCCCGTCCAATATCGTGGTGACAGGGAATACCGTCATCGATGCCCTTCACATCGCTGTCGATATGAACGTCACTCCAGCTGATGGTGCTGTTGCTGAATATGTCGCAGCCGATCGACCGAAGCTGTTGGTGACGACGCATCGCCGCGAAAACCTCGGATCTTCGATGGAGCGTATCGGAGATGCCTTGGCAACGCTCGCCGAAGCTCGACCCGGACTGACCATCCTTCTTCCAGCCCACCGCAATCCTCTCGTTCGTGAGGCTGTGTTGCCTCGTGTCAGGAATTTCGAAAATGTGCTAGTCACGGAGCCGCTTTCGTACGGCGAGTTCACTACGGTGATGGCAGCTTCGGACATTGTTCTCACCGACTCCGGAGGTATCCAAGAAGAGGCACCGAGCCTCGGCAAACCTGTGCTCGTCATGAGGGACAACACTGAACGCCCCGAGGCGGTCGACGCCGGATCGGTTTCGCTCGTCGGTACAGATACGAGACGACTCGTCGACGAAATCTCGATCCTTCTCGACGACGCAAATGCATATCGGGCCATGGCCAAAGCCGTCAATCCATACGGCGATGGGCTGGCCGCCGCGAGGTCAGTTGCCGCTATAGAGGAGCTGTTCGGGGTTGGGAAACGTCTCGAGGACTTTACAGTCTCCGAGAACTGACTAGCACAACTCCACTCGCCCCGGGCTGGCCCCGACGCCGACGACCGAGCGCGACTATTCTCTGCGCTTCACATCAGTCTCGTTCGTAGATATCGCGCGTATAGATCTTCTCTGCGACATCGGAAAGCGCTGAAGCCTTGCGGTTGGTGAGAATGACATCTGACCGTCTCTTGAACTCATCGAGGTCGCGGACAACTTCCGAATGGAAGAATTCCACTTCCTCGAGCTCGGGCTCGTAGACGATGACCTCGATTCCTTTGGCCTTGATGCGCTTCATGATTCCCTGGATCGCAGATTCCCGGAAATTGTCAGATCCGGCCTTCATGACGAGTCGGTAGACCCCGACCACAGAAGGATGAAGTGAGAGGACGTCCGAGGCGACGAAGTCCTTTCGAGTCGTGTTTGATGATACGACCGCTTGGATGAGGTTCTGCGGGACTTCCTGATAGTTGGCGAGCAGTTGTTTGGTATCTTTCGGCAGGCAATAGCCTCCGTACCCGAACGACGGATTGTTGTAGTGATTGCCGATCCGCGGGTCGAGACCGACGCCTTCAATGATCTGAGTGGTGTCCAGCCCATGCGTTGCGGCATAAGTATCGAGTTCGTTGAAGTAGGCGACGCGGATTGCGAGGAAGGTGTTCGCGAACAGTTTGATGGCCTCGGCTTCGGTCGCATCGGTGAGGAGGACCGGCACATCTTCGTCGAGCGCACCCTCCACAAGCAGTTCAGCGAACAGCTGACCGTCGGGTCCAGTATCACCCACCACGATTCGTGAGGGGTGCAGGTTGTCGTAGAGCGCTTTGCCCTCACGCAAGAATTCAGGAGAGAACACGATTCGTTCGTTTGGACGCTCGCTGCGGAGACGCTGTGTGAAACCCACAGGGACGGTGGACTTGATGACGATCAGTGCACCGTCGTTCACTGCAAGTACTTGGTCGAGCACTGATTCGACAGTCGTCGTGTCGAAAAAGTTTGAGTCTTCGTCGTAGTTGGTAGGGGTTGCGATGATGACGACGTCTGCGGATGCATAGGCTTCGTCGCCAGAAGTGGTCGCAGTGAGGTCGAGTTTCTTGTTCGCGAGGAAATCGGAGATCTCCGGGTCGATGATCGGCGAGACTCCGCGGCTGATGAGATCGACCTTCTCTTCGGATAGATCGACAGCCGTAACGTGATGGTGCTGTGCGAGCACAACTGCATTCGACAGTCCGACGTACCCGGTACCAGCGATGACGATATTCATTTGGGACTCTTTCTGATATGTCGATGCGCTAGCGAAATTTCGCCTTGGCGTCGACGATCCGAACTTCAACAAGAATGCTACGCGAATAGAATGGTGTGATCGGCGAGGTGCCGACTAATCTCGCTGAGGAGCTGTCGGCTGAGGCAGCGGAAAAGGAGCTTGCACGGTGGGGAAACGGTTCAAATCTGCGCTAGTGGGTGCGGGAGTCGCAACGGGATTGCTGGCCGTAGCGGGACCAATTACGGTTCTCGCCTCCGCGCCGGACACCCGATCATCAGCCCTGGCTGTGTGGGCAGCTGTTTTCGGCACCTGGATTCTTGCAGTACTGTGCGCGGTCGTAGTGTACTTGGACCGGAGAACGACTCGAACGCTGTTGACTCTCCGCCGGGAGCTCGCGGCGAAGAACAATCAGGACGTCATCGCTGAGGTCCGCGACAACCGCGTCAAGCAGTCACGACACGAGTTCAAGCAGGAACTACTGCTCGACCGTATCGATGCAAGCGCTACTACTCTGCTCGGGGATGTTGATTCACTTCGTGCTGCCGAGGTGGTACCGGAGCTGACTCCGACACCATGGCACGGTGGCGAACCTGACGGACCGAGAGTTCTCTTTGTCACGAGCAATGGGTCGGGAATGGGCCATCTCTCTCGGTGTCTAGCTGTCGCCTCGGAAGCTGAACGTGCCGGGTGCCGTACCGCAGTTCTCACTTTGTCGACGGCGTACGGAGTCGTGCGTGAGTGGGGGTATCCGGTCATGTACCACCCAAGTTCGACTGCCTCTCCGTGGACCCTTTCGACATGGAACCGATCGTTCGCCCGCTTTCTCCATCGGCGCCTCAGCACTGATCGTCCCGATGTCATTGTCTTCGATGGCACCGCTGTTTATCGGGGTGTCACTCAGGTGAGCCGTCGGCTGGAAATTCCTCTGGTCTGGTTGCGTCGTGGAATGTGGAAAGATGACGTCACCAGGGTTCAATATGACCGGCCGTTCGACGTAGCTGACTTTGTCATCGTTCCCGGCGAGGTGACTGGGGAAGCTCCTCATGATCAGAGCGAGGTTTCCTATGTTGGACCAGTATCTCAAGCGAGCCAGTTGGAGATTCTGGATAGCGAGGCTGCAAAAAGTGCACTCGGTCTCGACACAGCTAAGCAGTACGCACTCATCCAAGTTGGCAGTGCACAGCTGGATAGTCGTTCTGCTGTGACAGCGAGCATCGAAAGTCTGAACTCGTTAAGTACCGAACTGACCCCGGTTGTACTGGTTTCGCCAGTGGCTAACCACGAACCTGACATCCCAGGGGCAGTGGTTGTCCACGGTAGGTACCCGCTGGCCCCGTACTTGAAAGCGTTCGAATTTGCGGTGTGTTCTGCCGGATACAACTCAGTGCACGAGAATCTTGCTGTGGGACTGCCCGCGGTCTACGTCCCGAATACTGAAGCTGTGACCGACAATCAGACCGCAAGGGCCGAGCTCGTCGCAGACTCGGGATTGGGACTCGTAGCGCGCTCTGTAGCAGAGCTGAACATCGAGATGCGCAACATAGTGTCCGCCGACACGAGGACCGCACTCATTGAGGCACTTGCCTGCAGACGAGTCGCCGATGGAAGCAGCACTGCGATCACGAAGTTGTTGCAGATAATTGACGAGACCCGAATCGAGAGTCTGCACCCGGGCGGAGCGAACGGTGATGCTATTGGTCTCTGAGTTCGTCCCGGTTGGAACGTAGATACCTCTCCATTGCTGCCGTTCTTACGGCAGATTCTTTCGTCGCCTGCTGCAACCCGTTGAGCGAACGCACAATTTCCTGTTGTTGTCGCGCGATCGATTTGAGAGCCGTATGGTTCCATTTGGCATTGCGTTCGGCGATGAAATTCGCTTGCTTCCAGGTGCTCGGCAGAACCTTTGCAATGAACTTCCGCAACAGTGAACTGCGATTCTTTCGGTACTGTTGAAAGTTCTCGATGCCAGGCACAGTGACATTCGAACTAGTCGGCGTGAACGGTGCGGCGGCGAGCTTGTTTTTCAAGGACGTGGCTTCGGCTCGAGATTTAGCCAGAGCACGTGCCGTCCGTTCGGAGTACTCAACGCTAAGTCGAAGTAGCAATTGGGAAGCTTCCGGAGTGGGTGACGGACGGCGGTTTGTATCCAGCTGCTTCTCGACGAGTTGGCGATAGAGTGATCCAAAATCCAGGTCGAGAACTCGACGTGCCGAGTCGAGCGCAGCAGCAGATGCGGCCTGATAGGACTGTGGGTCCTCCGCGAAGGCGGCGATCGCGAGCGCCATCTGATTGGCGTCTTTCTGCGGAACAGTTCTGATTCCGTCGTTTCCTTCGAGATAAGCCAGCCACGGGATGTCATACATGACAACAGGTAGCCCCAATGCCTGCCCTTCGACCAGAGTCAAGGGGAATCCCTCGATGGAGCTGGTCATGAGACTCAAGTCGGCGTGCCGAAGTGCCGAGGCCAGCTCCTCCCCATGTAAGGGGCCGAGGACGGCAACAGATTCCTCGAGTTCATTGTGCTGTACTTCCCTGATCAGAGCGGTTCGCGTCAGATCGGGACCGTCTGGCCCGATGATGGACATATGGAATTCGGTTCCATGGTCCCTGAGGTGCGCGGCAACCTTCAACAATTCAGCTACTTGTTTTGTTGATTGCTGGAGGCGACCCCACCACACGAGTTCGATGGGGGCAGATTCGAGCTTCTTGGGCTGTGAGACCGTTCCCTGCTCGATGAGAATGGGCGATGGCGGATTCGGGAGGTAGACGGCGTTGTCGACACCATTCATGCTCCAAAAGGCTACATCCGTCGGAGACAGCACTACGACGTCTTCCAAGGTAGAGAGATTGGCAGCAATGAATGACGTCCTGGTCGAGCCGTTGAACATCGCCCGAAGGGCGAAGTTGTGCACCCAACCGATCGTCCCGATCCCTACCGTTCTTGCTGCAAGAGCGTAGAACGGCCAGTACTCGTTGTAGAGGAGATGGTGGTCGAATACAGCATCTGCTTTGACCCCAGTACAGATATCGAGGAAGCACTGGATCTTTTCGGCCCAACTGCTGCCGACGACGGCCGCATTTCTGGCGTCGGGCGTGATCGGATGGTCGATGTCTTGATTCTGGTGAAGAGCGACGGTCACGTCGATGCCTTCGCCCGCCAGGATGTGCGACTGGGAGGCGACAACTCCTTGGAGGCCACCTGTCTTTAGGTGCGATGTTGTCACGACAACGCTTCGTGCGAGGTGGACCCGTGGGACCTCGAGATGACCGAGTCGCTTCACGAGCATCGGAAGTGCTTCTCTGCAGAAGTCAGCCGATGCCAGAACGATATCCAGCGCTCCTACACGATCTAGCAGGAGATCGAAGCATTGAGCTTGCAAGTCTCCCGAAGTTCGCTCCAAACAATCGCGGACCAGATTACTGATGAGTGATCGTCGAGCCGATTGATATGACGCGTGGGCATGAATGGGGACCTGGCCATCGATCGACTCCATCGAATCGACTGCGCTCAGGTAGAACTTGAACTGGTCGAGAGTATCGATCGATTGCCCGCTCGTGCCTCGACGGAAGAAATAGCGGTACAGACGATTCGAAGTCGACACATATCTGCGTGCAGCTGACAGAGCGAGGAACGAAACTGGAATGTCATTTGCTCGATAGAACTGAAATGACTCGTCGGCTTGCCTATATGCGTCGCGGAGGAGTTCTCGGTCGAACAGGTACTTCCACAGGTGACCCTGTGCGGGTTGACCGGGTGGAAATAGCGCGGGGACAATCTGCTCGCCGACGAGCTCAGCGTGTTTGGGCTGAAGGGAGCGTTCGAAGCGAGGTGTTCCTTGGCCTGCGGGCATGACCATCTCTACGCCGAATCCGACGACATCCGCCGATGAATCTCGAGCTTTGGCTAACGTGACTTCCGCAGCGTTGGGGGCCAGTTCGTCATCGCCGTCGAGGAACAGAACATAGGGTGCACTCGCAGCAGCAATGCCTACACGTCGAGCTTGGTAGGCGGAACAATTGGCCTCCAACCCGATGAGTTTGAGCCGAGGGTCGCTGGTCATATTGTGAACGACTGTAACGGTGTCATCTGTCGACGCGTCATCAACGCAGATGACTTCGATGTTCGCTTCTGTCTGTGACAGTGCACTGTCGATCGCTCTGCGGACAAACTCTGTGTCATTGTGAACTGCCATGACGATGGAGACCGAAGGCTGATGATTTCTCGACGCGGAATCTATGGTGGTAGTCATCGTCACAGTTGGGCATACCTCAATTGGTCGTTGTGGAGAATAGCGCGGCCGCCTGAAAACGACTCATAAAGATTCAGGCTACAACGCCACATCAGATTACCTCAGTGCCCTTCCTGTGTGGTTGCTGGCTCGAGCGGAGTGACCGCTCGATTGTGAACTTTGCGTGAAGAATTGATCGTCGCCGTGATGCAGCCAAAGGGAATCACGCCGCTATTGCAGACGGATGCAGCGATGCGCCCCAATCAGTCGGGTTCAAGTGAAAGAGCTTCCGAACTATCGGTATGAGAAGATGTTCAGCATGTCTGATCTTCTTGTAGTTGGTTCTGGTTTCTTCGGTCTCACTATTGCCGAGCGGGCAGCTCATGCCGGCAGAAAAGTGACTGTCATTGAGCGTCGTTCCCACATCGGAGGCAACGCGTACAGTGAGATCGAACCGACGACAGGGATCGAGGTACATCGATATGGAGCCCATCTCTTCCACACGTCAAATGAAGC